>CAZYPN010000049.1:0-51279 GCA_964649085.1 uncultured Burkholderiales bacterium
CGGCGTGGGGGCCGAGTTCTTCGAGTTGGCGGGGGCTGAGGGTGGTGGGGTCAAGGTTCGTCATCTATCTATGGTAGGGCATGGCGGGGGGCGAACGTCAAGTTTTGGATGCGCCTGGAATGGCTTGGTTATGGGGTTTGGCGGCGATTTGTGGGATGATTTGCGGGGTGTTCGATGGGTGGGGGGTCGTCTTGGGTGGTTTTTGGGCTGGGGAGGGCTGGTTGGGGGGTGTGAGGGACTCAGGCGGTTGCTCGGCGATACTTGTTCCGGTTTGGGGCGAAAGCGTGGAGTCCAACACAGGGGGTTAGCCCAGGAATAGAGCAAGCACCGCTGGGGTGAAGTTGTAGCCTGGCAAAGGTCAGGGCAAACACCAAAGCCAACCTTGCGAGTTTCATCTGCGAAATCGCACTGTATTGGGTCCACGTGACCGGGAATCAACGCCCTACCGTCTTCATACAGGAAGACAACGTTTTGCCGTCTGCACAGTAGTCGCCATTCGCTCACGGTGACCCCATGACGAGGCTTTCATTCTCCAGGGCTCCATTGTGACGACGCGACCCCGGGTCATCCGTCCTCACACTCAGGGCAGTGACGAAGCGGCCTTCGGAACAACACGTCCCCGCAGAGTCGGTCGCTGGCCACTGAATGCAACCTGGAACTCGGGAATGACATGTCCCGTGCGGAATGTTGGGCATACAAAGTTGTAACATCGCCCTGCTAGGCTAATGATATGAAGGCTGGCGTGGTGAGGTTGCGGGAGACCTGGGTGGCTCCAGTACAGCGGCCTCCCGACGTGCCCACGGTTCGAATCGAGGACCCGCTGAGCCCCGGCGGCATTCTCCAGTCGCTCTTCCTGAAGTGGAAGCCCACGGGCAAGAACGCGGTTCAGGGGGCGTCGCCGCAGGATATGCAGCGCTGGCTGAAGCGCATGGTGGAAGAATCGTGCTCAAGCGAGAGCACGTCCCGTTTTGTGCAGCATTCGCGGGAATTCGGCTGGCGGATTCTGGCGCTGATGACCCGCTTTGGCATTCGCGTGCAGATTTTAGACGGTGCCGAGTATCGCAAGCGCCAGGGGGTAAAGACGGCCGGTCGCTATTGGACCCGTTTCAAAACGGCCGTATTCAACGAGGAATATCTGTCCTCTCAGGTTGGGTTGGTTCATCACGAAATGGGACACGCCCTGGACCACCTGATTTCATCTCTGTGTCTGCAGGGTAACTGCTGCTCGACCATGCTGTGGCACGGCTTCAAGGAACAGCGTGGGGGCTTTGTTACCGACTATGCCCAGAAGAATCCGCGCGAATATTTTGCCGAATCGGTCGAAGCCTATTTCCGCCCCGATCAAAAGTGGCTATTGCAACACCAGGACGCGGGGATGCACGCCTTCCTGCAAGCCCTGTTCGAACTGTCCCGCCATTAGATAGATCGTCAGGGCAAGATCTTCTCGAGCACCTTGGAGGTGGCGACCAAACTGCTGGCATAGATTCCCATGATGGCCACTCCGGCCAGAGCGGCGCCACTGCAACCGGCAACTCCGCCGATGGTTCCGGCCACCATGCCCAGCAAGCCCCCGGCCGCAGCCAGACGGACCGTCATGGAGGCCGATTCACGACGACTTGCATCGATGCCGTGGCCCAGAGCGGCGGCCCCGCCCGCCAGCAATACACCGGGCAAACCCAGCATAGCACCGCAGGCCGTCAGGCCAGCATAGCCGGCTCCCACCAGGGCGATGCGTCCCAGACAGCGGGCCGCCCTTGGAATAAAGCGATCCACCGGACCAGAAACCGGTTCTTCGGGCCGGGCGGAAAGGGAGCGTCGGTGCTGGGGCCGGGAAATGGCCGAGGGACGAGTGGTGATATGCATGGCACGATTGTGCCAGCCGGCACCAGAAGCGCCCCCGAAAAACGATTGCTCGCATGTTTCCGGAATCTGCAAGTCTTGAAATTAACTCAAGGAACCCGAGGATTTGTTACGAAACCGCAACCCTCTTGGAGGCTATCTATGCTCAACGTGTGTCCGATATGTCTGGGTTTGGGGTTGATTCGGGTCGACTGGGTCAAGGTGCCCATGTGGCAAAACTGCAGCTGTGAATGCGGGGCTCAGCGCGGCAACTTGCCCGAAGCCTGCCAGGCTCTGGCCGTGCCCCTGGGCAACTGAACCAGATACGGGCGGTGGTCGGGGCGCAGCCAATCGACCAGAGCCTGCATATGCCCCTCGGCCACAGCGGTGCAACCTGAGGTTGCGATCTCGGGGCTTTCCCAACGGTGGATGAAAATGCAACTGCCGCGCCCCGGCTGGGGCGATTCGGTGTTGTGAGCCACCACCAGCACCCGATCATAGTCGGGAATGTCCATCTTCTCGCAGCTCTGCCAGTCGACGCTCGTTTGCGAGCGGCGCAGAATGCGGTTGTAGTGGGACGAACGAGGGTCGTCGACGGCCACCGTGTCGGGGTGGATGGGCTGGGGCACAAAACCCTCGGGTCCGGGTGGGGCGATGCCGGGGCGCAGCCACAGCGAGGTGATGGCGAAAGCTCCGGCCGGCGCTCGTCCATCGCCCTCCTTCTTGTGCGGCGCCTGGCCGGACGACGGAGCCATACCCCAGGCCAGCCCCTTGCGCCCCACCACCGCCAGCCAGGCCTCGCCCACCGGACGCCAGGGGTCGCCCGCCCGGGAGCGCTCGAAGCGGCGCAGCTCGGCCTGGGGTTGGTCCCAATCGGCCGTGAGCACCAGCACCAGCTGGCGGCAGTCGTCGGGAAGAGGCAGGGCAGCAGCGCAGAAGCTAAGCAGCAGCCAGAGGCCTAGGAGAACGGTTCGCATGCCCCCAGAGAATAGCCACCCCGCCCGAAAACCGCAAGGCCCACCCGGCCGCTGGCTGGTGCGCGGGGCATTGGGGGCCGGGCTGCTGTGGTTGGGTTCGCTGCTGATCTATCTGGCCACACGCGGGCCCCTTCCCGGGCAGGTGGTGGTGATCGCCCATCGAGGCGGGGCGGCACTGGCGCCCGAGAACACGCTACAGGCCTTCCACCAGGCCCGCCAACTGGGGGTCGAGTGGCTGGAAACCGACGTGCGCCAGACCCGCGATGGAGCGCTGGTGCTGCTGCACGACGCCAGCCTGAATCGCACCACCCCTGGCAGCGGGCCTGTAGAGGCTTTGACGGCCGCCGAGGCCGAGGCTCTGGGGGTGTGTCGTTTTGAGCACTATCTGGAGCTGGGCGGGGCACTGCTGCCGGAGGCCAAGGGCTCGACCCCCGGTCTCGAAGCGGCCATGGTGGCCGCCCTTCGCCAACGCGGGCTGTTGCAGCAGGCCATTGTTCAGTCGTTTTCGTTGGCGGCCCTTGAACGGCTGCACCAACAGGCTGGCGACCTGAAGCTGTGTCGCCTGTACTATCCCTGGCGCCTGTGGTTGGGCAGCAATCCCCCGGGGGTTGCGGTGGTTTCGCCCAATGCCGAAGCCCTTCTGCTCAACCCCTGGATGGTGCGCCAGGCCCAGCGCCAGGGATATCAAGTGTGGCCCTGGTTTGGATTGACCGAGTCGGCCCTGACGGTGGCCTGGATGCGGGCCCTGGGAGTGGATGGCCTGATGCTCGACGATCCTCGACTTTTGCTGCAGAAGGGTAGCACGCTTCCCGGGCGAGAATAGGCCCCCATGGTGGAACCCCAAGAAGTGACCCACGTGGTGTATCATGCCTGCTGCGACGACGGTTTTGGCGCGGCCTGGGCGGCCTGGAAGCGCCTGGGCGACCGGGCCACCTATCTGCCCGCCCAACACGGCGACGATGTGGTGCAGTTGCCCCCTGGCGCAGTGGTAGCGATGGTGGACTTCAGCTACCCCAGGGCCGTGATTGAGGAACTGTCGAAGCCGCTGGGCGGACTGATCATTCTGGACCACCACCTCACCGCCCAGGCCGAACTGGAGGGACTGCCTACGGCAGTATTCGACATGGAACGTTCGGGCGCACACCTTGCCTGGAACTATTTTCACCCGGGCGAACCGCTGCCCGAACTGCTGGCCTACATCGAGGACAAAGATCTGTGGCGCTTTCGCCTGCCGCAGAGCCGCGAGTTCACGGCCGCCCTGCGCAGCTATCCGATGGATTTTCAACTCTGGGACCGGCTGACTCCCGAGCAACTCAAAGCCGAAGGGGTGTCGCTGCTGCGCCTGCAGGAGCGACTGGTGGAGAGCCACTGCGCCCGGGCTCGCTGGCTGGAACTGGGCGGTTACCGGGTGCCGGTGGTCAACGCCAGCGATTTTCGCTCGGAAATCGCCAACCGCCTGTGCACCCTGCATCCTCAGGCTCCTTTTGCGGCAGCCTACTATGATAATGAAGACGGCATTCGCTCGTGGTCACTGCGCTCGGTGGGTGACTTCAACGTAGCCGAACTGTGTCGCCGCTGGGGAGGCGGGGGTCACAAGAACGCCGCCGGCTTCGTGGAAGGCCAGCCTTCGCCGCCCCCGCCCAATTAGGCTAGCTCTCGGCGAATTCGTCGCCCTGCTGGGGCTGATGCTCGCGCCAGGACACCTTGTGGCGCGGCTCGACCAGAAAGCCCCAGTGGCGATGGTAGCGCCCTGTGCAAAACAAGGTCCAGACCGTTTGCCCTTCGGGCAGCTCCAGCCGGTGCCAGCTGCTGGAACGGCGCAACAGAACCGAACCGGGTCCGTGCCAACGCCGCTTTTCACCCTGGAAGAGCCCCGAGCGGTCGAACACCGGGGTGACCTCGTAGTAGCCACCACGTAAAATCAGCGAGCAGTAGTTCCAGGGATGATCGTGGAAGTGGCGGTCGTCGGATTGCTTGATGTGGTGGACTCGCAACCCATAGCCAAAGCAGCGATCGTAGTGAATCAGCCAGTAGCGCTCCATATAGTCGCGCAAATGAGTGTAGGGGTGACGGCGGGCCCGAGCGATAATCCAATCGACAAAGCGGTTCCACATAGTAGGACGGTTCTGAGGTGGTGGCCAATCTCCCCTACAGGGCAAGAAAGGGGCAAGTCGAGATGAAGCATTGGTTCTGGTTCCTGGCCGCGGGGCTGAGTGCCGCGGCCGACCCCCTTTCCGGTCCGGGTCGCCAGACCCTGATTCAGGAGCCCTGGGGCACGGTGTTTGCCGAAGAAAAAGCGCTGGTGCGCTCGGACCCCCAGCAGCGCCAGTTCCAGGTAGAGGGCAGCGCGGGGCGGGTGCTGATCAACCGCACGCCCCAGGGCTGGAACGTAGTAGGCCCCCGCCAGGGGCTGCGCCTGGAAGTGGTTCCAGAATCGGGCGGACAGCGGCTGACGGTGCGCATGGGGGCCCAGAAGTATCAACTGCTGTCCACCCCGTCGCAATTCGCCTATCAAGAGGCGGGCAAGCGTTGGACTTACCAGGTCGAGGGCGAGACTTCGATGGGGGTCGAGGGCAGCCTGGGCTCGCTGAGCATTGCCAGCCCCAAAAGCGAGTTCTTTCAGGTGAGCAGCTCGGCCGGCCACTCGGAAATCGAGCGCAACGGCAACTGGCTGCAGGTCGAGGGCCCCTCGCTGAAGAGCCATCCCTACTGCTTTCGGGCCATCCTTTTCGAAGTGGACGGGGTGGGGCTGCAGTTCAGGCTGCCCGGCGGGCCTTTGCTGCCCCAACTGAGCTGGGACTACGTCTATACGGTAAGGCCCCCGGAAAACACGGCGCGCCGGCCGGAAGCCCCGGTGTATCTGAAACCGGCCGACGCCCCCCCCGAGGCCGACCCTCTGCAGCTGAAGGGAGGGCCTTTTCAGAGCCAGCCCAACCTGGAGGATACGCTGAAGAAGCCGGCCGGCGCTGGTTGGCAATATCCGCCCGGAGCCCAGCAGGTGCCCAGCGAACCCATGAAGGCCATCGAAGCCCCCAAGGGTCAGGACCCCCTGGGCATCAAGCGCAAGCCCTTCGAGCGCAGCAAAACGCTGGAAGAAGCTCAAAAAGAGCAGGAGAAAAAGCCTTAAGACTGGCGCTGGTGGCGCTCGAGATAGCTGACCAGCAGAGCCTTCAGGGCGGCATCCTGAGCCACCTCGGGGCAGCGGCCCAGGGCCTCTTCAGCGCTCCAGCGCTCGACCCGAGCCACATGCTGCAAAGCCATCAGGGCGGCCCGGCTGCCCCCGTGAGAAAGCAACACCACCGGACTCTTGCCGCGCAGGAACTCGCGGCGCACGGCGTCCATGTCCTGTTCGGACCAGCTTTGGGCGGTGAGGGGAATGGGCACGCGGGCGATGCCCTTCTCCTTCAGCGAGGGTAGCTGCTCGGGAGCGAATTCCGTGACCTTGCGCAGGTCGACCAGCAGCTCACTTTCGGGCTTGTCGGCCTTGAGGGCCTCGTCGATCCAGGAGGCGTCGCAGGCCAGCAGCTTCACCCCTCGGCATTCCAATTCCAGTCGCATCAATTGCCTCCATCGTCCTGGGAGCGGGTTGAACCCGGAAAGAACATTTCCTGCATCTGTTTACTCTGCACGCCGCCCGTAACCACACCGTCGAGGCTGTTAACATCGAGCTGGCTCAGATCGATGGGAGCGGCGAAGAAGCGGTCGTGCAGCTCCTCACACAGCTTGGGCGCGGGCTTTTCATCCTTCTCCAACTGACCCAGCTCGGCCTGAGCCAGCACGCTGCCATCGGGGCCCAGCAGGCGAGCGTTGCTGGCCGTGACCTCCACCCGGAAGGCCCCTTCGGCCTCGTCGAAGCGCGGCGAACGGCGGCACATACCGACCACCTCATTGGCCACCGGCGAACCGTCGCTGGCAAAGCTCACGGGCAGACCGATTTCCAGGCTGCGCAGAAAGCCCGGCGACTTCTCCATCACCTGCTGTAGCAGCGGCAGAGCCTTGTCCATCTGGCCCAGTTGTCGGTGAATCTTGGCGGCCCGGGCCAGCAGACGAGCGCGCAGCAGTTGTTCGGCGGGGGGCATTTTTTGCACAATGCCTTCCAGCATCGCCAGTGCTTCGCTGCCCCGGCCCGCCCGCGCCAGCGCCTCGAAGCGCATGGCGTCGAGGTAGGGCTTCTCGAGCTCCAGATTTTCGTACTTCTTGGCTTCCAGCTGGTCGAGGGCCGCCAGAGTGGGACCGGGCCCCAGCAGCGTGGCCAGCTCCAGGCGTACATAGTTGGGAATCAGCACCGTGCCCGGGGCGTAGGCATAGCGCAGGGCGCTGAGAATGCGGCCGTGGCTCACCATCAGGCTGGCCGCCTGCTGGCCGCGCAGGTAGGCATCCCAGCCCAGCTGCTGCTGCTCCCAGAGCAGTTTCCACCAGGCCTTGCCGCGGGTCCACACCATGGCCTCGCGCAGGGCCGTGCGGCGCGCCATAGCGGCCTCGCGATAGATGATCATGTTGGCCGCTTCCCACTGATCGAGCTGCACCGAGTCGCCACCCTTGCGGTCGGGGCGCTCGACAAAAGAGCGGGCGATTTTCAGCGCGTGCTCGGTCATGCCCAGCTGCAGCAGAATTTCGCAGGTGAGCTGCTGGTTGGCCGCCCACGACTGCTGGGCCAGGTAGGGCTCGGAATCGAAGGTCCAGCGATGGCAGCGCTTGAGGGCCGAAACCGCCTCGGGAAAGCGCGCCTGGCTGAGATACATGGTGGCCAGGTCCCACCAGGGGTTGGAATAGCTTTCGGGCTCGAAATACTCGGTGGCTTCGAGAAACAACCGCTCGGCCTCGTCGTAGCGCAGCAGACAGGCGGCCGCTTCGCCGCCGTTGCGCAGATAGGTGCAGCTCATGCGCCAGCCATTGCTGCGCACTTCCTCGATCAGGGTTTGGAAGGCGCGGTAAGAAGCGGCGGGATGATCGGTTTCCATCTCCAGAGCGCCCAGCGAATTGAGCACCTGGACCCGAGAATTCTCATCGGGATCGGCACTGGCCCGCTGCAAAGCCTCGCGGGCCTCCTTTTCGCGGCCGAGCTTCATGAGCGGCCAGCTGTAAAAGGCCTGAATCAGGGGGATGGGCCGCCCAAACTCGTGGCGCAGCAGGTCGTCAAAGCGGGTCAGGGTTTTGATTTGCTCTTCGTACTGGTCCATTTCGGCCAGCACCTGCACCAGCTCCAGCAGAATTTTGGAATACCAGCCCCAGGGGGCACTGGCCGACGGCGCCTTGCCGTGCTGCTGCTCGAACTTCTCGGCGGCCTTTTCCAGATACCAGCGCGAGCGCGGCAGATCGCCCTCGGCGTGATGCAGCACGTAGCCCATGAAGAAATAGGTGGTGTAGCGCTCTTTGGTCTCGGGCTTCTCGAGCATTTTCTGGGCCAGCTCGCGCAGGTGGATGTACTTGTGCTCTTCGATGTCGGCCAGGGCCTGACTCTCCTCAAAGGTGGGAGAAAGCGGGCCCTGAGCCCCCACCGCCAGGTGCAGGCCCAGAACGAGCAGCAGCGCGAGCAGGGCTTTTTTCATCGCATGGTGGAGCGGGAAAGAGTTTCCAGCGGTCCTTTCAAGGCGCTGCGCACCACTTCGTGGGCGTCCTCCACCCCGGGGGCCAGCTCGAGGCGGTGGGAAAAGACGTGGGGAGCCAGTTTGGCGATGTCTTCGGGAATGACGAAGTCGCGGCCGCTCATAAAGGCCAGCGCCTGCAGCGCCGGCAGCAGCAGCACCAGGCTGCGGGTAGAGACTCCCTGAGCCACCTGGCTGGACTTGCGCAGGTTGGCGGCAGCGTCGACCAGGCAGTCGTTAAGGCGAGGGTCGATATAGACGTGCTCGTCGATAATGGCTCGAGCCTCGACCAGTGCATCGCGGCTGACCTGGGGCACGTCGCTGGGGGCGTGCTGGCGTCGATCGCGATACGATTTCAGCACGTCCAGTTCAGCCGAGCGCTCGATGTAGTCCATACGAATCTTGAAGAGAAAGCGGTCGAGCTGGGCTACCGGCAGGGGATAGGTGCCCACCTGATCGCGCGGGTTCTGGGTGGCGATCACGAAAAAGAGGTCGTCGAGCGGATAGGTGACGTTATCGACCGTCACTTGCTTCTCCGCCATCGCCTCCAGCAAAGCCGACTGCACCTTGGGCGAGGTGCGATTGATTTCGTCGGCCAGCAGTACATGCGCGAAAATGGGCCCGGGACGGAAGTGGAATCCCTGGGTTTGAGGGTCAAAGACGGAAACCCCGGTAACGTCGCTGGGCAGCAGGTCGGGCGTGAACTGCACCCGGCGAAAGGACTCGATATGACCTTCCTGCTGGGTGTCTAGAATCGAGTCGCCGAGAGCCTTGGCCAGAGTGGTCTTGCCCGAGCCCGGATGGTCCTCGAGCAGCACGTGACCGTCGGCCAGCAGAGCCACCAGAATGAGATCGATCACCTCGTCGCGCCCGCGCACGGCGAAGCGCAGCCGCTGCTGCAACTGCTGCACCACCTTGCGAGCATGGGCCAGCAGGCCTTGACGTTGATCAGTTGATAGGGATGAAGCCACAGGGTTGGAGATCCTTCCTTCTTATCGCGAGTTCCACCAGGAGATGGGGTTGAGAAATCCCAGCAGGCGTCGCCCCAGCGGAAAGCGCCGGGCGATTTGCTGGTGCAGCTTCTCGCGCAACTGGAGAAGCTCTTTCTGAGGGGCCTCTCGACCCCCCAACGTAACGGCCAGATGATGATGAGTCAGCGGCTCGAGAGATTCGAGCTGCAGCCGACGCGCAAAATCGAGGCGGCCTTCACCATAACCTCGAGTCTGGCCCACCTCGGCCAGCTGGTCGAGCCCCGAACGCAGGGCAGCCACGGGCAGCCTTTTGGCCGAGCACCACAGCGGCTCGAAGCGACGATAATACTTGTACAGATACAGTCCGACCAGGCCCCCGGCGAACAACCACTTCAGGGCGAAGCCCAGAGCCCGCAAAAACTCGCGGAACATCTCCTGCAGCGACTTCTTCTTGCTCTGGTCGGGCCGCTTCTCGTTCTGGCGAGCCAGCTCGCCGAGCAGGCGTTGGAGGTTGGGATCGGGCTCGTCCATCTCGCCGCCCTCGGCCTTTTCCGGGCTGATGTCGAGAATGACCCAGCCCGCCCCGCGCAGGTAGATTTCGGGCCAGGCGTGGGCCTCGCCACTGCGCAACAGCACGGCCGAACCCGAACCCCGATTGCGGGCGTCGGTGGCGTAGCCAGCGCCGACGCGGGCCGGCAGGCCCAGCGAACGCCACAGGTAGACGGCGGCGTGAGCCTGGTGCACACAATAGCCCCGGTTGACCTCGAAGAGGTAGTGGGCCACCGGGTCGGGATAGCCCTCGTGGCTGGCCTTCATCGTGTAGGTCATGGTGCGGTCCATCCAGAGCTTGATGGCCACCGCCCGGGCAAAGTCGGACTGTTGATACTCGGGCGGCAGTTTGGCCACGCATTTCTCTGCCAGCTCTTTGTAGCGGGGGTCGGAAGGGCCCTGGGTGTAGAGCTTCCAGGCATCTTCACTCCAGCTCTCGTCCCCCGCTTTGAGCGGGAAGAGCCTCTCGAAACTGGTGTTCAGCACCAGCGACTGGCATTCGTAGGCACGCACAAACTGGCTGGCATTGGGGTTGGGGGCCGGTTCGACCTGAACCCCGTCGACCAACGTGAAGGGCTTGGCGTGGCCCGTGATCATGGCCACGAAGGTGCCCAGCTTGCGGTGATAGGGCGAGGTCTCGGGCACCGTGGAGCGTATGGTCATTTTCTCGGTGGGATAGCGGGGCAACAGGTCCTGGTCGACCTTGCCGGTGGTTTCGGCCACGAGGCGTTTGCCGTTGTACTGACTGAAGGCGGTCTGGCGGAAGTAGAAATAGCCATAGGGAGGGTCGTAGTCGTCGCGCAGCAGCACAATAGCCACCGGCTTCTGCTTGGACTTGTTCTCCTGGGGCTTGTCGAGAGGCATTTCCTCAGCCTCGCTGCTGCCCCCGCCCTGACCCTCGTTGGGCTTGCCCTCGCGGGCTTTTTGGGCCTCCTGCACCTCCTGGGACTCTTTATTCGAGTTGCCGCCTTTGCCGTTCTTGGCGTCTTTACCGCGCACCCCCAGCGGGTCGCGAATGTCAAAGTCGAGCAACTGCCGGTCGGGAATGACGGCGTAAAGACCGCCGATCAGCAGCAGCAGAAGCACCACGTCGAAGGCTGAAGCTCTGCGCGTGCGCCGGCCGTTTTGCAGCAGCACCAGCAGCACGGCCGCACCGGCCCCCAGGGCAAACAGCACCGGCACGGGGTCGAGGTTGCGCGACCACAGCGGGTCGACCAGGAAGTGAGGGCGACTGATATAGCCCTCGCGGTGGGCTGCCAGGGGACTGGCCAGCATCAGCGTGACGGTGAGAATCTCGGCACTGATCAGGGCAGGTTGGCGGCCGCTGAGGAAGCGCAAAAAGGCGGTGAGACAGAAGGCCTGGCCGCCAAAGCCGAGCCACTGGCTGAAAATGAAAGCCGGGGCCGCCCCCAGTAGGGAGGCGATCCAGTAGGTGTTGGCCACCACGTCGGAGGCGAGGCCGAACCCCAGGTAGACGAACCCCAGGCCGACGATACCCGCGGCCACCCGCAGCGAACTCTGAGCCAGGAGGCAACCCACCAGATAGCCGAGCCCGCCCAGCAGAGCGGCGACCACGGCGGCGCTGGGCACCGCCGAAAACATGGCGGCCACCCAGGTGGCCACCGCCCAAATCAGGGCCGAAACCCCTTCGCGCCAGCGAATGCCTCGCTCAGCCAAGCTTGCCTCCAAAGCGCACAAATCCCTGACGAGCAGGTTGATAGAGCCAGCACTCTTTGCCTATGCCGGCCAAACTCTGTAAGACCTTTTCGGGTTCCCCAGGAACCTGATGAGGCGGACGCAGGAAAATCCAGGGTTCCAGCTTGCCCCACCAACCCTGGACCGGACGCCCGCCCAAAAAACCCGGGGTTGCGGCCCAGGAAATTTCGATATTGCGCACCCGCGCGGCCTGTTGCACCGCCTCGAGCCAGGGGCCGGGCTGGGAGGGCAAAGCCACCAGACAGCCGTTGAAGCCGTCTTTGGCGGCCTGCTCCAGAAAACCGCCCAGGCCGGTGCCGGGCTTCTTGAGGTGAGAGAGGTTGCCCGAGCGGGCCAGAAAGGTGAGCGCCTCGGACAGGTCGCTGCAGTGGCCCTGGTTGCCGTCGGCCCCAAAACGCCAGTTGACCCCCAGCACCCCGCTCTCGAGCAGGGCCCGCATGACGCCGGCCACAGTTTCATCCTGGGGGCCGGCCACCAGATAGGCACAGGTTTTGGGGGTGGGGCTGATGGCCCGTTCGGGCTGGCGCACCATGAGCTTGCCCGTGCGGGCATAGAGCTTCCACAGCAACAGCTTGGGGGGATCGCCGGCGGCATACTGGCGCATGTCCACGCGATCGCCCACCGGCTCGCCACGGGGGTCGGACATGTCGTCGCCGCCGTGAAAGCTGGTGACAAAAGCGCTGCGATTCAGCGGCTGGGGGACCGGCAGGACAGAGATGCGCACATGCTGCTTCCAGCGCAGGCGAATGCAGGCAAAGCCCAGCACGTCGGCGATTTCGAATTCGCGCTCCACCTGCGAAAGCAGACAGCGGTGGTGGAAGCGAAACTCTTCGTAGACCTGATCGAATTCGCGCACCCAACCGACCTCGACCCCCTGGGGCTCGATCCAGCGCCAACTGACCTCCACCAGCGGACGCCAGGGGGGGCGCCGATGCAGCCCGATGCGGCCGGGAGCTTCCACCATCAGGGGGGTGATCTCCAGGGGCAGATGGGGCTGCTGGGCTTTCCACCAGCGGTAGGTGGCGAAAGCCGCTTCGATCACCAGCAGCACATCCAGCGTAGCGACCACCAACAGCACCACCGAGGTCATCAGCAAAATGAGGTCCTGGCGCTCGAGCCCGAAAAAGTAGAGCAGAAACCCCGCCCCAAGAAAGAGCACGATCCCGCTGAACTTGAGGGGAAACAGGCGACGAACTCGGGACACGGCCGGGCCGAGGCGCCGCTGCCACAGACTGCGCAGTCTTTTCACCTCGTCGTTTTCGTGCCCCGCGCGCGGGAATCCCTTCGGGAGGGTTCGCCCAGGGGCGGGCGAATTTATTAAAGTGCATAGGAGTCGCTCTACAAGCGTCCGTCCAGTAGGAGGAAATACAAGACGATGATGTGGGCCGTAATGGGCGTTGGCATGTTGTTCAACGCCATCCAAGGGAATTCACAGAACGCGCGCATGCGCGAAATGATGGCAACGCAGCAGGCGGAGACGCAAAAGCTCCTCAAGAGCATGCAGACCCAGTCGAAGGCCATGAACGAAGTTTCGTTCGACAAGATGTTCGAGCTTCAGACCGGCATGCCCGAGTTCCCCGAGAAGAGCTTCGCCAACCTGCAGACCATGCAGGCCGAGCACATGGAAGCTCGTCAGGCCTTTTCTGACCAGCTCAACAGCGATCTTCAGTCGGCCAAAACCGCCTTCTTTGAAAGCAATCATTATGAGACCAAGCTGGGGGACGAGGGCCGCCCCGAGGTAGCCACCAACGATAAAGGTGAGCCCCAGGTGAACGACGGCAAGGAGAACACCGACCAGCGCCTGGCTCGCACCACCTTTGAGAAACAGAAGAAGACGGAGCTCAACGAGAAGCATTCGCTGCAAAAAGAGCAGTTTGTCAACAAAGAGCGCGAGAACTTCAAAGAGTTTCTGGCCATGAACCGAGAGCAGCTGAACAACCCCTATGTTCAGGGCGAACTGCAGCGTATGGTGGTCAACACCAAAAAGAAATCGCTGGAACTGCAACAGAGCCAGGAAGAAGACCGCTGGCGGGTGGACATGCCCCCCAGCGAAGAAATCGCAGCCAAACTGGATACCGGCCTGAAGCAGCTGCGCGAGATGGACCAGAAGCACATCGAGGCCGAGGAGAACTCGGAAGACGCCAAAGCCCTGCTCGAGCACGACCAGCAGGTAGCCGCCATCCTTTACGATGAGCGCCAGCAAGCCCGCCAGGAGCGCCAGCAGGAAGATCAACTGACTATGGACCCGCGCAAGATGATGGCCGCCGCCCAACGGCGCAACGAGCCCCGGGACGTGGGCGAGGTGCTACCCAGCTACCTGACCAACGCGATGTACGACATGGGCATTTACCAGGTCTGATCCGATCCCCGCCGACATGGGAAGGCCAGGCTCCGAGCACGGAGGCCTGGCCTTTTTTGTTGGGACCGCGATTCTAGCGGGGCAAGTAGAGGCGGTTGCAGATGCCGCGGGCCAGTTCGCCCGCCACTTCGCCGATGCTGCCCTCACCCGGCACCGTGAGCAGCAGGCCCTGCTGGCGGTAGTGCTCGACGGCCGGACCGGTTTGCTCGTGGAAGATTTGAATGCGCTGGCGAATGGCCTCGTCGGTGTCGTCTTCGCGGCCGCGGGCCTTGAGGCGCTCGAAAAGGACTTCGTCGGAAACGTCCAGCAGGGCCACCGCCGTCAGAGGCTTGTGCAACATGTCGCCGAGTTTCTCGGCCTGTGGCAGCGAGCGAGGAAATCCGTCGAGGATGAAGCCCGCAAGATTCTCGACGCGCTGTTCGACCATGCCCAGGATGAGTTCGTCGGGCACCAGTTGACCGGCCTGAACATAAGGAGCCGCCTGCTGACCCAGCTCGGTATTGTTTTTGATCTCCTCGCGCAGGATCTGGCCCGTGGAAAGGTGAGGAACCTGGAAAATCTTGGCCATGATCGCGGCCTGAGTTCCCTTGCCTGAACCGGGACCGCCGACCAGAACGAGGCGCAAACTGGGGCCCATTGCCGGTCCACCGGCGCTGCTGCCCACCTGTCCCGCCAGGCTGTGGGCCGAAGCCGCCAGTGAAGCTGCCGAGGGTGCAACTGCCGCCGGTGGTGCGGCGGGGGCGGCGCTGAGTTCCGCAAGGTCGGCAGGGGCCGACGGAGCAGCCGGCGGGGGCGAAGCCGGGGCGCGATGGAAAGGCGTGTGAAGGGCAGGGGGTTGACAGGCGATCTTCATAGAGTTGAGACTACTCCACCCCCCGCGGCCCGGCGTTTACGGCCGAGTTAACTTCCCGCAAACCCACCCTCGAGGCAGGCGCGACACCAACGCTGCAGCAGGTTCTGGCCCTGGCGATGCTGTTCGAGCCACCGGCGCAGCGGGGGCAAAGGGGTCTGGCCGCTTTCCCACAGGTAGAGCAGCAAGAACAGCTGGTCACCCGGGCTGGCGTGGGGGTTTTGCAACTCGGCCAGCCAGGCCCGCTGGGCGGGGGGATAGGCCAGCAGCTCAAAATAGTCGGGGCGCCGAAACAGGAACGCGCCGCTGCGCAGCGGCCCTTGCAAACATTGAATCAGAGGGGCGGACTCCAGTCCCTGCCGGGCCAGCGCGGCAGCCAACCGGTGCCAGAGGTACTCGGCGCGCCAACGTTGGCGCCGCTGATCGCCCAGGGCACGGGAACAGGGCACCAACCAGCTTTGCGAATAGTTGATCCGCAAGCCCAACCGCTCGAGACCCTGGCGCAGTTCTTCCAGAGCCTGTAACGCCGGCCCGCGTTGCTGAAAGAACAGCTCGAACTCGTCCACCGTGCGCAGAGCAAAGCAATAGCCCGACTGGCGCAACTGTTGCAGCAGGGGCTGCAACAGCAGACGGGCCAGCAGTCCGCTGATGCGGCCGAAGTTGGCAATTCCTCGGGGCCCTGTGGCCGTGGACTGGAGCAACTCCATCAGCCGGGGCCCGGAGCTGACGGGAACTCCGCAGCGACGAAGCCGGGCCCAGAGCTGGCGGCGGTCAAGCGAGTCGAAGAAGTGGCTGATATCCACCCGCAGCCACCAGCGATGGCTGCGCAACTGGCGCTGCAGCCATTGGCGTTGGGCCTGGTCGTTGGCCCCTGGCGAATGTCCGTAGGGCACCGACAGCAACGGCCAGCGCCACCAGTTCACTTCGTTGCCCGGGGTGAGCGAAAGGGTGAAATCGCATTCCCCTTCGCAGACTTGAAACAACTCGTACAGGCCCGGTTGGGCCCGGTGCAGCAGAGCGTTCCAGTCGAGGTAGTCGGCCAGCGACAGGCATTGATACGAGCGCAGCCGCAGGTCGCGGTGGCGGGAGCAATCGAGGCCGGGGCCCTGCTGGGCGGGGTCGAGGTCGAAGTCGAAACGACGCAGATGCAGAGAGTGAAAGCACCAATCCATAGGCTCGCCCAGGTCTCGCAAGCGCAGAGACGACTCCCAGCGCAGACGCTGCCAGGCCAGCTCAAGGTCGAGGCTCAAAGCGTCTCCGGCTCGTAGCTGGTCCACAGCGCGATGGGAAAGTCGTGAGACCGGGGCAGCACCCCAAAGAGCCGACAGCGCAGCGCCATGGGTCGGTTACCCGCCCCGGGGTGGACAACAAAGCGCACCTGTCCGGTAAGGCTCTGACCGGGCTTGATCACCTGATCGGCAAAGGCGATGCCCGGAGGGTCGAAGCGCCCCGACTCGGAAGAAAATTCACCCGAACCGATGCGGCAGGTGTCGTCACCGAGGTTGAGGATTTCGTAGCGGAGCTGATCGGGCTGAGACCCTTTTTCCACCAGCAGTGTCAGGCTGCGGGAAACCTTACCGTAGGCGTAGATATCGTCGATGCCGAGCTTCTCTACCCCGGGGTTGAGATCGCGATAGGTCCAGGTGGCGTCGTAGAGCGCCCAGCGCGGATAGCCCGCAATGAAGAGCGAAAGCAGCAAGAGCGCCAGGCTGAGCCACCAACCCAGGCGTCCCCCCAGGTAGAGCAGCAGCGCCCCCACGGCCACCAACGAACTTCCCAGCAGCGGCAGCGCCAGGGGAATGCGGCTCAGCAGCAAGGCGGCTCGCATGAGCCCATAGAGCAGAAAGGGCCAGGGCATGGTCATGCTGTCGAACAGGCTCTGGCAAACGGGCAGCACCTGAAGATACAGGTAGCCCGAGTAGGCCCAGAGCGGAATAATGCCCAGTTGTAGAAACAGGATGGAGCGGCGCTGCATCAGGGGAAGATCAGGCCGGGTTCAGTCCGATGTCGTGACTCGGAGGCGGGGCTTGCTGGCTCAACAACCCCAGCCCCAGCCAGCAGGCGTGCCCCCCCTGACCGAAAAAGGCCAGAATACCAAGCGCAGTGCCGGCCGGCGAGTTGGACAGGGGGCTCGGAAGGAAGTAACACGAGCTGAGATAGGCCGGCCCCAGCAACTGAAGGGCGGCATGGCCCCTGAGCCCACGACCCCAGGCCAGCACGGCACCGGCCAGACAGGCCACGACATAGACCCCCCCGATGCTGAAAAGAAGACCGACAATGCAAATCTCCCTGGTTCGGTCCCAGTGGGCCCCGCTACGGGAAACGACGGCCAGGGCAAGCAGAAAGGCGAGGTGCAGAGCCACGACCAGCAGAGCCAGCCGATACATGTAACGGGCAGGAGAGGGCAGGCGCGAAAGGCGCAGCAGACCAAAGACCAGCAGAGCGTAATAGAGCAGTGGCACGACCCCGACGGGGGTGGGGGCAAGCAGACCGGAACCGCAAAAAAAGGCTACCGGGAGGGTCACGTAGCAAAGGAGGAATGCCAGGATGCCGACCTTCATGGTGCAGTTTTTCGTGGCCCAAGGGAGCCCCCCTTTGAGCCAGCAAGAGTTCCTACTCTCGGGCAGAAGGTTGGCGACATGATCACGGCTCAAGCCCTGGAGGAATTTGCTCGGCATCGTCCTGCCCTCGATCGACTGCGCCAGCGGCTGATCGACCGGCTGGGTCTGGCGCTGGAGCGGGCCGGAATCAAGGTGCACTCGCTCTCGAGCCGTTTGAAAGAACCCGAGAGTCTGCGACACAAGCTGATGCGCCCCGACAAAACCTACCACTGCCTGTGGGACGTGACCGATCTGATGGGGCTGCGGGCCACCACCTATTTTGAGGACCACATCGCCGCCGTGGCCGCCGTGATCGAGAATTGCCTTGAGGTGGATTTTCGCCACACCCAGGACCGCCTGGCTCACCGCGACGTCAGCAGTTTTGGCTATCGTTCGCTGCACTATGTGTGCGCCCCCAACGGCGAGGAACTGTTGGGACTTCCCGGGACATTTCGCTTCGAGATTCAGGTGCGCACCATTTTGCAGCACGCCTGGGCCGAAATCGAGCACGACCTGGGTTACAAGGCCAGCGACACGACGCCCGAGACCATCCGGCGCCGCTTTACCAGAATCGCCGGGCTACTGGAGCTGGTCGACGAAGAATTCGTTTCCATCCGTCGCGAGCTGGAACGCTATGAGGCCAGCCTGGGGTCGGACCCGGGAGAGTTTCCCCTCGATCGACTGTCGTTGAACTCGCTGGTGCACTCCTCGGCGCTGGGCGAGGTGGACGAAGAGGTGGCCGGGGTATTGCAACGCCCCCTCTCGGAGGAGCTCTTCTTTCCGGAGTATTTGCTCAAGATGCTGAGGCTGGCCGGCTTTCGCAAAGCTCGCCCGGTGCTGCAAGCGCTGCATCAGTATCGCGGCGCCCTGGTGAGCATGGTGAAACCGTATTTCGAGTTCACCCGTGAGGCCTGGAAGTTGAGCAGCACCGACCTGGAGTCGGTTCCTCGGGGCTACTGCCTGTTTTTCCTTTGCCACTGCGTCATTCTAGACAGCACCATTCTGGAGCACAACAAAGTGGCCAAGCTGGCTCACTTCTACCGGGAACTCGACTATCCCGAAGATGAAGGGGCGGCGATGGGAGTGGCCGCCGGGCTGGTGGAACATCTGGCCGTTCGGTAATGTTTCAGCCCCCTCCCCTACCACCGTGGAAAGCGCCTATTTCGCGGCTGCCCCCAGCGACCAGGAAATCCTGCGCCGCATCAGCCGTATCAGAAATTGTTAAGGGTCGAGCGGCATGATAGCCAAAACGCCAGAAGTCTTTCAGGAGGAACGATGATCAACCAGAGCACCAGCAAAGCCTACACCCCGCAGAACACCCAGGCCACCCGACCCGCCCCCAAGGAAGCCCGCATCAATCGCGAAGGCGAGTGGGAAACCCCGGCTCACATCAACCGCGATGGTGAGTGGGAACTGGACCTGCACATCGGGCGCAATGGAGAATGGACGGCCGACGGCCGCGCCTGAAGCTTTTCAACCCCAGCGCGGCCGCAGGCCGTGACAGCGCCGTGCGCCGGACGATTATTGGATCTGGCGGACGGCGTTGTTCTGTCGGTCGGTAACGAACAGGCTGCGTCCGTCGGTGGTCACACCGCTGGGCTGACGAAAGCGAGCATCGGCCCCCTGTGCGTCCACGGCTCCAAACGTATCGGGAGCACCTGCCAGGGTAGTCACTTCGCCATTGGTCAGGTCGATGCGACGGATCAGCGAGGATTCCAAAACCGGTTCGGGTACAGGGATGGGCTGCCCGCCGTGGCGGTTATAGAAATCGGCCACGTAGAGGAAACGACCGTCGCTGGTGAGACCGCGGGGTCCCAATAACTGGGCACCGGTGCCGAGGCCATTGGTGGTTCCCGGCTGGCCCGTGGTGCCGGCAAAAGTGGTGACTTCGCCAGTGGCGATCACGATCTTGCGAACCGTGTAGTTGTTCCAGTCGCCTACGTACAGATTGGTGCAATCGGTGCTAATACTCATCGGCTCGTTAAATCGAGCGTCGCCTCCCAACCCGTTGGCCGAGCCGGGCGTGGCGAAGGCTCCCGCCAGAGTGGTGACCTCGCCGGTATTTTTGTTCACGCGGCGGATGGCGTGATTGTCGCGATCGGCCACGAACAGATCGTCGCCCACCACGGTGATCCCATAGGGCTCGCGAAACTGGGCTGCCGGACCCAGGCCGTCTTGGGCGCCGCTGGTGCCCCCGGCCAGCAGCGTCATCGCCCCGGTGTTGGCATCTACCTTCTGAATGGCGTCATTGTTGCTGTCGCAGACGTAGACAAAGGCCCCATCGGTGGTGATGCCCACCGGTTCATTCAGCCCGCCGCCCTGGGGAACCAGCGTGGTCACCTGACGCGAAGAAATCTCGATTTTGCGAATGGCATCGCCATCCTTATCGGAAACGTAGAGGTTCAGGCCGTCGGTAGTGATGCCATAGGGCTCCTGGAAAGTTGCGGCATCGCCCACACCGTCGGCGTTGCCAGAAACCCCGAAGGTGCCGGCGAAGGTGGTCACGTCGCCGGTCAGCGCCAGGGCGATGCCCTGAATCGACCCGCCGCACAGGATGGGTTGCTGGTTCAAAGGTGCCTGAAAGAAGTTGGAGCCAGCACAGCCCACGGCAGTCAGAGCTGCCAGGGCCAGCGCGGGCCATTGGAACATCGGGAAACGTCGTCGCATAAGTCCTCCAAATTTCGTCCGACCAGGCCGGACAGGACGACTGTAGCCACAACTCGGAGGAGAAGAAATGATTCAAGTCAGGTATGACCGGTGGATGCTTAGAGGTGATAGCGACCCAGCAACTGGAACGCGGTGGCGTCGAGGCCGGTGCCCACGCCCTGGGTGGCGACATCGTAGTGAAACTGGGCATTGTTCACGGTGAGATTCTTGCAGGAGATGGCTCCGAAGAACTCCGAGCCGTAGCCCTCCAGAGTGACGGGGGCCTTGGGCGCGTAGAGAGTGGCGAAGGCTCCGCCACCGCCAGAAATGGTCACCGGGTTCGTGCCGGTGTAGAAGATGCGCAGGCCGGTAGGCTTGCGCGAATCGTTGACGATGGCTTCAGGACCATCGATGATCAGGCTTCCGGTGACGTAAATCTGGGCTTTGGTGGTGGCACTTCCGATGTGCAGCTTGCCCAGCGCATCGACCCTCAGGTTCTTGATAACGTAGACCCCGTCGTCCACCAAATTGGTAGTGCTGGCCTGAACATTCACCGTATCGTATTTTCCGGGCAGCAAAGTGGAAGGGCTGGTAGCCGCGGGGGGCGGGGTGTCGAAAAAGATCCAACCGGGGAGGCCGGCGTGCAGAACGGGCGTGGGGGCCGGGCTGGTGATGCCGTTTTGATCGATGGAGAACTGTTGATTGGCAGCGTCGTAAATGGCGTGATGCCAGTTGCCCCGGATGCTCAGCGGGTTGTAGCTCTGCACCACCAACGGCGCCTTCCCGCTCTTGGCAGGGGCGGTGGTGGTGTAGGTACCGTCTTGAATGTCTCCGGCGATCGAACACCCCGAGCCTCCCTCGCTGGCGGTGAAGCGCCCGTCGGGCCAGACTTTCATGGTCAGGCAGTAGTGGGTAATGACCACCGGATTGCCATTCTTGGACGGCGGGGCAATGGTGGTATCCTTCTTGCCATTGGGCGCCACCAGCGAGACCACCTTGGGAGAACCGCTGGTGCTGGGATTGGTGGGCGTCGGCCCGTTGGGCAGGGTGGGCACCACGATGTTGGGCTGTGCGATGGGGCCGCTGAGCACCCCGGTGAGACCCACCGTTGTGCTGGTGAGGGCGATTTGGGTGGCGGTGTTGCCGCCCACAAAGATGGCTCCGTCGACGGTGGAGTTGCTCAATTCGACGGCCAGGCCGCCAACCCGATTCGAGGCCAGAATGGTGGCATCGGTGACGCGCGAGGCGGGGTCCGGCCCGGGCCCTAACCAGCCCGGAGTTTCGCTCGTTGAGTCGTAAGCGTCGAAGGTCGAGTCGACCCCGTTAATGTCGTCAGCCAGAGCCCCCACCTGAAACGCTCCGATGCTGGAACGAAAGAGTGCTACGCTGCTGCGACGAGTGCCTTCGGGGGTCACTCCGGTGGAACGCAGCAAGGTGGACTTGGGGGGCATGGTAATGCCCCAGGGCGTGGCCATGGCCGAGTTGCCCGAATTCACGCGGCGCTCTACGGTGAAGGACCCCTCGTCGGGAAACGACTGGGTGTAAGGAAAGGCGATGACTCCACCACTGACCACGCGCGAGGCCGCGGTGGAAAGGCCCGCATCGGCCAGGGCCAGGGCACGCTCGGACTGTACCGACTGGCGAACCCCCACGAGGCCCGCACTACCCAGAGTGGCCATCGCTCCGCCGAGCATGGCCAGCAGCCCGAGCAATACCATCAGGAGGGCGGTGACAAATGCCTTGCGTGGTTTCACTCTGGTCTCCTCTCCTGGACGGGGTCAATTGTTACAAATTCATTACAGACCAGGGGAGTCCTTCAAAAGTCCTGATTGAGAATGGCCACGGTCGTTTCCAGATGCACCTGAACTCGCTCGGGAGTGGAGCGTCTGGAAGAAACGGGCACCAGGCGCTGGGCGGTGAGACGAACGGTGTATTTGCCCGGGCCTGAGGGCAGAATTTCAAAATCGACGATGCCACGAGCCAGCCGCCTCTGCCTGACATTCGAAGTAGTGAGGAACTCATCGGGCAAAGGGCTGGGGTCGGGTTCGTTGGTCAGATTGGAGGTGGGGCTATCGAGGGCCAGTTCCATGCGGAGCACCTGCTGACTGGTGGATTGCCACAGAAAGCAGACCCACTTTTTCCAGAACAATCGCCCGTTGGTACTGTCAAAATCGAGGCGAGGAGCCTGGGGCTCGGGATTCTGAGCCGAGAGAAAGCGAATGGAGGCAGCATTGCTGCCCAATACTACCCACTTCTCGTGGCCATTGCTCAGTTCTTCGCGAATGCGGCGCAACAACACCGCGCCTTCCTTCTGTGGATAGGTGTAACTATCGGTCTGCTGCACGAAGCCGATGCCGTGAAAAAGCGTCATATGGGTGAGTATCATGAAGGCCACCAGCATGCTCATCGCCAGCGCCAGTTCGAGCAGATTGAAGCCCCGGCGGTTTACCAATAGTCGCATTTACGGCCCCTTAAGCGGACCTGAGAATTGCGAGCGCCGTGTCGCCAGCTCACGGTGACGACAACATCTTTGAGTTTCTCGGGGGGATTCAGCTCGCTGACCGCAACATTGTAGACAAAATCGACCACCAGCATACTGCCTCGACGTTCGGCGTGGCTCCAGCGGAACGTTCCAGACAGCGGCTGCACCTGGTGGTAGTCCTGATCGAGACTGGTATCGAGCAGGCTGCGGGCCAGGTTGGTCGCTTGAGAAAGTTGATCGGTAGTGACCGCGGCCCTATCGCTGATCGGCAGATACGAAATGACCAGCAAAATGGCTACGGCAAACAACCCCATGCCGAACAATACCTCGAGCAACAGTTGAACCCCCCGTCGGGCTCTCTGACTGCTCATCTGGGAAAGGTTCGGCGAACGAAACCAAGTCCCTGGAATGAGTGTGAAATGAGTTACATCATAGGCAGATGTCAGCAACTGGCCTAGACTCTGCGGGTGCCGACCGCCTGCCCACTCCAACGCCGGAGGCAATGGCAAAGGACGCGGCAAGGGATAGCCCGGGTTTCGCCGCGAACGGTAGGGGATGGGCCGATCCTTATGGTTCAATAGCCGCGTTCTATGTTGCGAAGCCGACCCGGAGGTCAGCCTGTGGTTCAAGCAACAGCGGGCCCGCGTCAGTTGGGCACCGCTGGAGATGGCAGCCCAGGGCCCGGCCACCCTGCGCCGCATCGACGGCGACTGGGCAGACCCCGACTTTCCCTATCGAGCCGTGGAAGGCCACGAGGTGATTTTGCTGCGCTGGCCGGGGCAGCCGGCCCCGGCGGAACAGGTGCGTTGGTGGGTGAGCGCGGCCATGCACCTGGGCGAATCGGCCCGGCGCTCGCGCGTGCGCGCCCTCGGGCTCGGACTCTGCCCCGAGGCTTCGCCCTTGCTGGCCACCTCGGGTGCCTTTCTGGCCGAGTACTTCGCCCGCTTGGAACTACCCGTGGTGGCAGCCGACCCGTGGCAGAAGGTCGTGGCCACCCTGGAACAGGGCCTGAAAGCTCTTGGAGCCTGAACTTCGGCGTATTCTGGACCGGGTGGTCGCCCAGTTCAGCGATCCCTATGCCTTCCTGAGAGAACTGGTGCAAAACAGCCTGGACGCTGGTTCGCATCTGGTTGAGGTCGACATCGAATATGTGCAGGGTTGCACCGTGTTGACCTGCATCGATACCGGTGAAGGCATGGACGAGCAGCTGATCGACACGCGCCTGACCCGCGTCTTTGCCTCGTCCAAGCAAGAGGATCTGACCAAGATCGGTCGCTTTGGCATCGGCTTTCTCTCGATTTTTGCCCTCGAGCCCAGGGACGTGGTGGTCGACACCGGCCGCAACGGCCTGGCCTTTCGGGTGCACTTTCGTAGCGACCGCAGCTTTAGCAAAACCCGCCTGCCCCAGGCCGTGGAAGGCACCCAGATCCGCTGGGTAAAGCCCCAGCAACCCGCTCAGCACGCCGAATTTCAACGCCGTTGCGTGAACTCGTTGTGGAACTGGTGTCGTTTTGTGCCAGCCCAGCTTCGCTGCAATGGTCAGACGGTGCACGAAGACTTCGCCTTCGAGGATCGCCTGGCCATTGTGCACCGCGAGTCGGGCAGCGAGATCGCCCTGCGACCCTGCCACCCGGAACCCGGCAGCTCGGCCTTCTTCAACCAGGGCCTGACGCTGGCCGAGAATCAGCCCGCGCTGTTTTCGGGGGTCGAGGTGCGGCTCAGCTCTCGCTATCTGGAGCACACCCTGACCCGTGACAATCTGAGCCGCGATTCGGGCTTTGAGAAGGCCCTGGCGCTGGTGGAAAAGGCCCTGCGCCAGCACCTGATTCCCCATCTGCTGGCCGAGGCCGCCCGCGGCTTTCGCGGCCCACTGCTGAGTCGATTGGCCGGACTGCTGCCCTGGTTTCAGCCCGAGCATTGGAGCCAGCCCCTCTGGCCCGATTGGGACGCCAGCCTGCTGAGCCTGGAGCAGATTCGCTCGGGCGACTGGCCGCTGGCCCTTCCCGAAAGCGACCCTATGGGCCCCGCCCTGGTCCAACGGGGAGTGCGGGTGCTACGCCTGCCCGAGGGCGGCGAGTTGTTGCTGGAGGCGCTGGAACTGAATCCCAAGTCGGCGCGCCGGTTCTTTGTCGACTGTGAGCCGATCCAGCCCGGCGCTGGCGAACAGGTGTGGTTGAAGCGACTGGCCTGGATGTTGCAGCGCGAGCCCTGTATGCTGGTCGATTTTCGCAGCCAGGGCAGTCTCTTGGAAAAGCATGCCTACCTGACCAGCGACGACCGTCAGCCGCCCTTTCGAGTGGACGACCACGATGAGGGGGAGGTGCTGCTCATCAACCGCTCTTATCCACAGCTGGCCAGCCTTTTGCAATTGGACCCCGAGTGGGGGCCGGCCCCTTTGTGCGCCCTGTTGCCGCAGTGTTTTCCCCTTCCGGGGGAAGCCGAGGATCTGCTCGACCGAGCCATGCGCGACTGCCCTTATTGAGCCAGCCTCAGCCTGCGTTGAATTCAAGCAGGATCTGGCTGATGTCGGGCCCGCCCGGCAATTCAAAGTGGAGGCAGGCCAGCCAGTAGGCCACTCGAGCCGGTTGCGAATGATGGGCCAGCAACGGATGCTCGGGGACGATGTGAAGGGTGAGTGTCGAGCCGCTCCTCTCGAGCTGGAAGGCCGGACCCGAATCGGCCAGGCGCAGCTTCCAGGGCACGCTGAGATAGCGTTCCAGACATTGCTCAAGCAGCTCCCAGGGCCGGAGCTGGCGGGTATACCATTCTTGCAAACGCCGCCGGGCAGCCCAGAGAATGTCCTCGCCGCCTTCCCACGGCTCGGCCTGCTCGAGAGCATCTTCGAAAGCCACCAGCCAGTGCATTTCTTCCAACGGGAGCTGGAGCTGTTGGCGCCACCAATCGGCCAGTTGCTCGAAAGCCTGGCTGGGGAACTCGGGGGCAGGCAAAGGCAGCTGCCTGGAAACCTGCAGCTCCAGGTGGTAGGGAGGGAAATACGGGTATTGCAGGCACTCCAGGACGCGCCCGTTGAGGGTGGTGGAAACGGCGCAGGGGTGGCAACTTCGCCAGCTGAAGAGGCGAAAATCCTGGCCCGAGAACTCCACTTCGCAGGCTGGGGGCTCAAAAGGTGGTGCCTCCTGAAGGACCTGCTCGATTTCCAGCAGATCTTCGCTAAAGTCACAACCCAGTTTGAGCTCGCTGACCACCCGTCGCTGATCGCTGTCGAGCCATACCCATCCCGTGGCATCGAATCCCTCGGGCAGGGTCAGGTTGGGATCGAGACAGGGGCGCGGCCGCGGACCCGCGTGGAGCCACTGCAAGGGAGAGCAGCGACCACCGGCGAGCTGGGCAAGGTGGGGCTGCTCCAGCAGGGCCTGGGCCCAGGCGGGGACGGGAGAGAACTGCAACAGAGACAGGCTGTAAAGACGGTCGGCCGGCGGCTGGCAGATTTTCGACTGCAGCCAGGTTTCGATGGCCGACAGCTGGGGAGGAAGCCAGCCCTCGGGCAGCTCTCCGCGGGGGGTGAGGGGCAACTCGTCGAGGCTCAGGGCCACCCGTGCCGTGAAGGGCCAGCTGATCTGTTTCTGAGCGGCGAATCGGCCCTGGTAGAACAGGTTCAGGCTGGACGCCTGGGGACCGGGAGGAAGAATGCCCCACAGGCAGCCCCCCGGCCCGTCTTGCCCCTGCACGAGGTAATCACCGGGAGGCAGGGCCAGCTCGACCGGGGGCCAGGCCAGCATGCGGTCGAGAGCCCGCTGGCGCGCATCGGGTTGACTCTCGTGGCGCCACAACAGGTTGGGCAGCCAGGCCTGCAGGCGAGCGAGTTGAGCTTCCGTGAGCACAAAGGTCGATTCGTGGCTGGCCCGACCCTCCAGGGTATAAGCGCACTCGCCCTGCTGGTTGAGTTCGTCCAGGCTGAAAGCTCGCCCCCCGGCGTTGCAGAGAAAGGGGGTCGTCCAGAGCACTTCGCGGACCCCGTCGGGATGACCGCTCCAATTCAGGGTAGACAGCTGGTGGTGCTCGAGCTCGAGGCGATGAAAGGCGTAATCGAGTGGGCCACCGGCCTCGACCCCGTAGCAGCGCAGCCAGCGCAGCAGGGCCTGCACTTCGGGCAACCCAACGAACTGGAGGTAGTGATCACAGAAGGGCAGTTCCGGCCAGTTGACCAGACAGCACAGCCGATAGGGCAACGGTGAGCCGGTCTTGCGGCCAAGCCGCAGGCTGGCCTGCATCACTTTGCGGTCGTTGCGAGCGAACACGGTGAGGCACTCGGCGATGTCGCCCGGTTCGGACTCCAGTCCGGCTATGGCCTCGAGGCTGCCCAGCTTCAGGCTGCGACGATGGCTCCAGCCAAGCACCTGGGGCAGTTGCTCGGTGGGTGCTTCGCCGTGGCGGTCGCGAGAAGCCGCATAGGCCTTATGGTAGGCGGCCGTGACCGGAAACAGCTGCAGCCGCGGAAACTGTTGTTGAAAGCGCTGAAACTGGGGCGTGCTCAACAGCCAGGCCCGTTCGTAACCGGGGAGCGGCCTGCGGGCAGCAGGCTGGACCAGCACGGGCTGCACCGTTTCCCCCTCACACAGGTCGGCGAGCTGGCCCAGGGTGACGGGCTCGCCGGCCAGGGTGGTGGTCCACGGAACCTGGCGAGGCCAAATGCTGGCGGGAAAGGCAGCCAGCGCGTCGATGCGAACCAGCTCGTCGGCACCTTCGAGAAAGGGCTCGAGCTCTCGAGTTACGAGAGCTTGGAAAGCCTGGCGAAACCACACCATTCCGGAGCAGGCCGGGTCGATGTCGCTAGCGTCGGGCAACAGGCGAAACCCGTCGTGCTCGGCCCACACCTCCAGGCCCAGCGCAGCCTGGGCCCCGGCGAGGGGACGCTGGTGGAGCAAACGGTGGTGACGATAGAAGTGGATCGTGGGCGTCGAGGAGCCGAACTGTAGCTGCAGATTCTCGCGGTTGTTGGGCTCCCAGTGGGGGTTGCCGAAAGTGGGCTGCTGCAACCACTGGCGCCAAGCCGCTTCGTAGCGGCGCATAGTCTCGAGTAGCCTCTCCAGAGGGTCGCGCTCGAGATGGCGAGAGAGCACCAGCACGAGGCCCCCCTGGATCTCGACACCGATGTCGACCCAGTCGCGCAGGTCGCCCGCCCGCGCGTCTGCAATCAGTCGAGCGAGAGTCAGACCGTTGGGCCACAGGGCCAGTTCGAGCACGGGTTCGAGGCTCAGATCGGGCAGCTTGAGGAGTTCGAGGATGACCGGCTCGAGCAGCTCAGGACGGTGCTCCAGGCAGGCCTCGGCCGCCCAACCGAGCAGTTGCTCGTTGACCAACTTGCGCAGGCCCTCGATGAGGGGCCCCTGGGGGCGCTCGAGGTAGGGGTCCCAGTCGAGCTCGGGATGCTCGACGAGCAGGTGAAAGCCCCGCGGCATGCCGGCAACCTCGACAACGCCGACCAACTGGCCGTTGCGACCGAGTTCGAGGCGTCCCTCGCCACCCTGGGGGTCGAAGCCTACCCGTCCCTGCCAGCCCTGCAGCTCGATCCAGCGCTGATAGGGCGAGGTCATGGGGCGCTGGTGCAGGGGCAGGCGCAGGCTGCGCAACTGGCAGCGCCGCAGCAGTTCGGCGGCCTCTTCACAATGGCGATAGCGGCGACGCAGCCAATCGGGCAAAAAGGCCGCCCCGGGGTCGAGATACACGATGATGGGCGCGCGAAACTCGGGCGACAGCTCGAAAGGAGGCTCATCGGAGACATAGCACACCCCGATTTCGGCCACCGTAGAGTCGAGCAATCGCAACGAAATGTCGCCGTGAAACAGGGTGGGGATGAGAGGCACCCGCAGCAGCAAACCCACCAGGGCGGGCGGCAGGTTGCCCAGGCGGGTGAGGCACTGGCGTAGCCAGGGTCCCAGGGGCGGACCCGTCCAGGAGTCGATCAGCCCAACCCAGCCCTCGAGCCAGCCGTCGATGCGTTGACGAAAGGCCTCGTCCTGGATCAGTTGGCGGCGAGAGAGATCGGTGGGCAGGTCGCCCAAGGCCAACCAGATGCTGCCGGGCAAGATGGGCTCAAGGGCATAGGAGAGGCCCTGGGAAATGACCTCGAAGCGCTGCCCCTGGGGGCTGAACCACATGGAAGCCGTCCATTCGTTCCGCTCGATACGCCGCACCTGAGAGGTGGGCAGCGGCGGCTCAATGCCGATGGCCGCCTGGCCCTGCACCTGCAGGATCCAGTCCAGGGGCGGGTCGGAGTTGCGAATCGGCGAAGGAGGCTGCCAGGCCAGCGGCGAGCCAGAGAGCCGCGGAAGCAAGGCCTGGACTTCGGGAAAGGTGTGCCAGCCCCCCAGCAGGCGCCCGCGCGCCCAGGCCGCCAGGGGCAGCTTGAGCCGAAGCTTGATAGGGCCGAACTGGGGCCGACGGCTGCCATGCCAGGCCCCGCGTTGGTAGCGCAGCAGCAGATTGCCACATTCGAGGCCGGGCCCACGCGCGGCCATCAGGGCCAGCGAATGCAGCAGATAGAGGGCACTGAGATCGCCGTCGGCCAGGCGCACCTCACCCTGAGATACGGCCCACAGCCGCTCAACGTCGGGCTGACCCCCCTGGAGTTGCCACTCGAGCCAGCCCGGCCCGATGCGCAGCTGCAGTTGGCGCGCCCCCTGCAGCCAGCCCCACTGGACGAGGTGCAGAGGATAGTCCTGGGCCTGAACCCCGGCGTGAAGCTGGAGCAACTCCTGAGCGCGGGCCAGGTCAAGGCTGAAGGTGTGACGCGGCAGCCCCGAGTCGACCTGAAGCTGATGGAGAAAGTCTTCGACGTTCAGTAGTAGCTCGTCCCGTCGGGACGTTTCCAGAACACATAGCTGGGCAGGGGGCCCCAACCCAGGCCAGAGGCCGGACGGGCATCGAGACAGAGGTGGAGGTGCCCCTGCTCGTTGCTCTCGTAGGCTTCGAGGGAAAACTGAACCTGCTGCCCCTGAAAATCACGGGCAAAAGACAGTTCTTCGGCTGGCCGCGAGAGCTGCTGGTAACTCCAGCCCTCTACTTCGCGGCCCACCGAATCGACAAGGTCTCGCAGGGTCATCGGCTGTGGCGTTGGATGAAGGCCAGCATCTCCTCGGCCCTCGGCCAGTTCTGAATCTGGTTGTAGGCGTAGTGGCGCAGGCTGTGGCAGATGACCGAGAGCCGCTCTTCGAAGGTGAGGTTGGCGGGAATGGGATGCGTCTCGGGCTCATAGTCGGGAATGTCGCCCCGCTGCAGGTAGACCGCGAAGCTGATACGCGGCTGGGCGGCGTGACGACTGGACCGGCTGCCCCAGTGGAAGAGATACTGGGTCCAGGCGATCATGGAGCCGGCCGGGGCCGGCAGCGCCCGTACGTCCTCCCAGCCGAAGCAGTCGGCCATGATGGAAAGATCGTGGACGGACGCGTCATATTCCGGGTCGCGGTGCTTGGGAACCACATACATGCAGCCGTTGAGCGTGGTGGCGTCGGTGATAGGAATCCAGATGGTGGCCACGGTGGGCAGGCCATCGGCCGTGAGTGCCCCGGTATACTCGGCATCGCGATGCGGGGCCAGACCTTTGGATTCTTCTTTGGGCTCGACATAGTAGATCCAGATGTTCGGCACCAGTCGATAGCCGCTGCCCATGAGCTGGCGGAAGGCGGGGTCGAAGCAGGTGAGCCCCTGAAAGAAGATGTCGTAGACAAAGGCGAACACGGGAGGGAGGTCGAGCTTGCGTACGCTTTCGACGGCCGCCACCATTTTCTCCAGCATGTCGGGGGGCAGGGTGGGGCTGGTCTGGGTGTAGCCCTCTTCGACCATCTGCTCGCGGTAGAGTTCGAGCGCCTCGGGACTGGGGGCCTTCGGGGCGGGACTTAGCTCAAATGGCCGGTCGGTGATCGGGAGATGGGGGTTGAGGTCCCTCCAGAACTGCAGGTCTCCGGCCTGAGGCAGGCGGTTGAGGAGGCGTTCCCATTTGGCGAGTTTGGCTTCGTCGGTAATCACCACCAGAGGTTCCCGATCGGTGGAAGGGGTCCTGTTGGGGGGGCGGAGGAATGCTGGTGTTTGCGGGCAAGGGTTCGGGGTGCAGGCCCTTCTTGAGGAACTCTACGAGCGCTATCGCGGTGTGAGCGAGGGGCGCGTGGCTCACTATATACCCGAACTGGCGCGCAGCTGCCCGGACTGGTTCGCAATCGTGGCTGTCACCAGCGACGGGCGCTGTTTTCAGGTCGGCGACGCCACCCAGCAATTCACGATGCAGTCCACTTCCAAGCCCGTGGTCTATGGGCTGGCCCTGCAAGATAGGGGGCGCGACGAGGTGTTGCGCCGGGTGGGCGTGGAGCCCACCGGCGATGCCTTCAACTGCATCATTAAACTCGACGAGGCCTCCAAGCGACCCTACAATCCGATGATCAACGCCGGAGCGATCGCCACCAGTTCACTGATCGAGGGCCAGGGGGCTACGGCCCGTTGGAATCGTCTGGTAGACACATTGAGCCTCTATCTGGGCAGGCGGCCCTATGCCGATATGGCGGTATTTCTGTCGGAGCGAAGCACCGGCCATCGCAATCGGGCCATCGCCCATCTGATGCTCAACTTTGGCGTGCTGGAGAGCGACGTGGAGGAGGTGCTGGATTTCTATTTCCAGCAGTGCTCGATTCTGGTCGATGCCCGCGACCTGGCCATGGTGGCCGCCACGCTGGCCAACGGCGGGGTGAACCCGATCAGCGGCCAGCGGGCCGTGGCAGCCGACTACACCCGCGACATTCTCTCGGTGATGTTGACATGCGGCCTGTATGACTATTCCGGGGAATGGGTCTATCGGGTAGGCATTCCGGCCAAGAGCGGCGTGAGCGGGGGGCTGATGGCGGTGGTGCCGGGACGCATGGGCATCGGCATTTTTAGCCCACCCCTGGACGAACGAGGCAACAGCGTGCGGGCCATTCGGGTATGCCAGGAACTGTCACAACGGCTGGGGCTTCACCTTTTTGCCGCTTCCGATGAGGCCTTGCCTACGGCGGAAATGCCCGCCTTACGCCTGGAGCAGGCCGATGCCTGAGGCGACCCCCCGCGACCCCGGACAGCTGGCCCCGCGGGGCTGGTTCTCGCGGCTGGTCTATGGGCTGACCCGGAGGCGTTTTGGCCACCTGATTCCGGCCGTGGCGCTGCACGGCTATTCCGAGGGCAGGCTGCTGGGTTTTTGCTGGATGACCGTCATTACCGGGCGTTTTCGCCATCTGGACCCCGCCCTGGGCCTGCTGGCCCAGTTGCGCGTCGCCGCCCTGATCGACTGCGAATATTGAATGGCCAGCGCCTCGGCCGGGAGCCGAGGTCGGGGGGTGCAGGAGGCGGTGGTTGAGGCCGTACGCTGCGGGCGAATCGACCATTTGGACGAGGACCTGCGGCTGGCCCTGGAACTGGCCGAGGCCCTGACGGCCACCCCGGCGCGCGTGGACGGACAACTCTATCAACGTCTCCGAGCGAGCTTTTCTGAACGAGCCCTGCTGGAGCTGGCTACGGCCATCACCTGGAAGAACTACCTGGCGCGTTTCAATCGGCTGTATGCGGTGAGCGACCCCGGCACTTTTGCCTCAAACACTGAAGTCTGATTCAAGAAAAGGATTTCAGTCTGTTGCGTAAAAAGGCGTCTCCATGATGGCCTGGCTCGCTCTTCTCATCTTTTGCCTGGGGTATCTGGTGGTGGTCACCGAGGAACTGACCGGGCTTCGCAAATCGACACCCATGGTGCTGGCGGCTTCGCTGATCTGGCTGTTGGTCGGCCTGGAACATCGAGGCCTGGCAGGGGGCCACGAAATCACGGAACTGGCCCACCACGCCATGCTGGAGTTTGGCGAACTGTTTCTGTTTCTGCTGGCGGCCATGACCTTCGTCAACACGCTTGAAGAACGGGGCCTGTTTCGGGCCATTCAGGCAGCCATGGTGTCGCGAGGTCTGCGTTACCGCACCCTCTACTGGCTGTGCGGCTGGATGGCCTTCGTGCTGTCGCCGATCTTTGACAATCTGACCACCGCCCTGCTGGTGGGAAGTATTCTGGCCACGGTGGGGCGGGGCCGACCCGAGTTTCAGGCTCGCACCGGGCTTTCGGTGGTGGTGGCGGCCAATGCCGGCGGTGCCTTCTCGCCCTTTGGTGACATCACCACGCTGATGATCTGGCAGGACGGCAAGGTGGATTTCTTCGGTTTTCTCGGCCTCTTTGTGCCCAGCCTGGTGAACTGGCTGATCCCCGCGGTGTGGTTGGCCCGACGTCTGCCCGAAGATCACGCCCCCGCCAGCGACGACCGAAGCCGGTTGAAGCCAGGAGCCCTGGTGATCGGGGCCATGTTCCTGGTGACCATCGGCATCTCGGTAAGCTTTCAGATGCTGCTGAAGATCCCGCCGGTGTTCGGCATGCTTTGCGGACTTTCGGTGTTGGAACTCTACGGCCAGTATTTGAACCGAAAGAACGGCAAGGCCAATATCGTCGACGAGCCCGAGGAGTATTACGCGGCCTCGGCCTGCAGTGAAGGCGCGCCAGACGTGTTTGAGCAACTGCAAAAGGCCGAGTGGGACACGTTGCTGTTCTTCGGAGGCGTGATTCTGGCTATCGCGGGTCTGCAAGGCTTTGGCTGGCTGAGCTGGGCCGCAGAATTCACCTACCAGGGGTTGGGTCCGACCGTTTCCAACATCGGGGTGGGTCTGGTGTCGGCCATCTTTGACAACATTCCCGTGATGGCAGCCGTGCTGTCGATGAACCCGGCCATGGACCAGCTCCAGTGGCTGCTGATCGCCCTGACGGCCGGGGTGGGAGGCTCGCTGCTCTCGTTGGGAAGCGCCGCCGGAGTGGCGCTGATGGGGCAACTGCCGGGAATTTATACCTTCAGCTATCATCTGCGCTTCTTGCCCATTCTGCTGGCGGGCTACTTCGCCAGCGTTGGGGTGCACCTCTGGCTGAACGGATAGGCCAGGACATCCGAGGAAGATCGCCAAGGGGAGCGCATGTCCAGGTTTAACATTCGCGAACTGCCCCGCGGGGGCACGCTGGTGGAGTCGCAGGGGTTTCGTCTGCAGATCGGTTCCTATCCCGAGACCATCAAGGACACGATGAAGTCAGAACACGGGGTGCCCGATCTGTTTCTGGCCCCCGACGAGCTCTTTGACACCCATCAGGGAGTGTCGGCCAGCGACCTGGAATTTCCGGTATACTTCAACTTCTTCCTCAAGGGCCGCACCTGCCGTATCCTGTGTCATCGCCATCAGGTTCGCCCCATCGTACGGGTGTTGAGAGAGGCGGTGACGGGCCCCTTCCAGCTGTTTCTCGAGCAGGACTATCCCCAGGGGCCCGACAGTGCGGGCTTTCCCGACTTGCGCAAGGAGATGGACTTTTACAAGCTCGACCCCAAGCGCGACGGAGGCCGACTGCGGCTGAAGCACATGATTTCCATTCGCACCTTCGACGAGCAGGGCGCGATCGAGGTCGACGGCGTGCGCATTGAGTCGCTGGGCCGCAACCGCTATCGCCTGACGGCCGACCAGGAGGTTGAGACCTGCGAATTCCGACCGTTCCGCGACCTGCCCGCCGTGACGAGCCGCGAGGAGAATTTTTACCAACCCCCTAATTTTGGAGTGACCATTATTGGCAGCGGCCACGGTTTCGATGCCGACGCCAAAACTTCGGGATTCATTCTTTGGGTGGACGGCAAGGGCATTCTCGTCGACCCGCCCGTGAATTCCACTTTGTGGCTGCAGCAAAACCGCATCAACACTCGCCTGATCGAGGACCTGGTGTTGACCCACTGCCATGCCGACCACGACTCGGGAACGCTGCAAAAAGTGCTGGAGGAAGGCCGCATTCGCGTGCACACCACGGAAACCGTGATGCAGAGCTTCGTGGCCAAGTACAGCGCCCTGACCCGTTTGAAGCCCCAAGAATTTCGCAGCCTGTTTGAATTTGAAGCGGTGCAGGTGAACTGTCGCACCACCATTGCCGGGGCCCGGTTTACCTTTCGCTACAATCTGCACCCCATTCCCACGCTGGGCTTTGAGGTGGCCTTTGAGGGCCAGTCGTTTTACTACTCTTGCGACACGCTGTATTGCCCGAAAACGATTACTGCGCTGCACGAGCAAGGCATCTTGCCACAGGGTCGCATGGAAGAATTGCTGAACCCCCCGTGGCAGGCGTCGTTGGTGCTGCACGAAGCCGGCATTCCTCCGATCCACACCCCCATGGACGTCTTGGCGGCCCTGCCTACCGAGGTGAAAGAGCGGATGTATCTGGTGCACGTGTCTCAAAGTGCCATTCCGGCCGACAGCGGCCTGCGCATCGCCGCTCCCGGCCCGGCCAACACCCTGGAGATTCCGGTGCCGAGACCCGAGAACAGCCTGGCCTACAATATTCTGGACGTGGTGTGCCATATCGATCTGTTTGCCGAGATGAAGTTCAAGAAGGCCAGAGAGTGCCTGGCCATCACCCATTATTGTGTGGTGGAACCCGGCGAGGTCTTTATCCGCCGCGACAGCTATGGCGACAAATTCTTCATGATTTTGTCGGGCGAGGTGGAAGTGATTCACGAGAGCCTTCCCGAGCGGGTGTTCTTCAGCCGCTACGACTACATCGGCGAGACTGCGTTGATTCTGAACAAGCCCCGCAATGCCGACATTGTAGCCCGAACCCGCAGTGAGCTTCTGTATATTGAACGTCAGGACTTTCTCGACTTTGTGCGCGACACGCCACTGCCGGAAATGTTTCGCAGACTGGAGGCCAATCGCAGCTTTGGTGCCCGTTGGACCTTCCAGAAACACCGCATTCTGTCGGCGCTGTCGCCCCTGCAGAAGAATCAGCTGATGTGTTGCATGGTGAAGGATCAGGTGGCCGAGGGCACGGCCCTGTTCCGCCAGAACGACCCCGTGCGCGCCTACTATCTGGTAGATCAGGGCTCGATCGAAGTGATTCGGGGAGTCCAGCGGGCGGTGTTGGGCCCGGGCACGCTGGTGGGCGAGTTTGACCCCGGTTTGGCCCGCGAACATCACGGAATGGAAGTGGTGGCCCGCAGCCCCCTGGAGGTGTATCGTATCGAAGCCGAGGAGATGCGTGCCTTCTTCAGCCAGAACCCGGGAACGCTGATCCGCCTGGCCAAGTATCTCGACGACACTCTGCGTCAGGGTGCGCCGTAATGCCCGGCCTGGAGGAAAAGAGCCTGGAGCATCGCCTGGCCGACCTCGAGTATGTTCCCGAGATCTACATCTACCCTACCCCGCGGATGTACCAGCCGCTGGGCGATTTTTCCCCCGAAGGCCTGGAATTGACGCCCGAGATCAACGTTTACATCCACGTCCCCTTCTGCCATCAGTTTTGCACCTTCTGCGGCTACTTTAAGACCCTCTACGAGGAGAGCCTGCAGGAACAATTTGTGCAGGGTGTGATTCGTGAGATCGAGCTGCGGGCGTCGGCCCTGCGCGGTCGCAAAGTAACCACCTTGCACTTCGGCGGTGGCACCCCCTCGCTGCTGACTGCCGAGCAGCTGGGCCGACTGGTGGCGGCACTGCAACGGGTCAACCCGCAACTGTTAGAGACCTGCCTGGAAGTGAGCATTGAGGCCACTCCCGAGTCGATTGAGCGAGAGAAATTCGCCGCCTATCGCCAGGCCGGTGTACAGCGCGTCAGCCTGGGCGTGCAGTCGCTGGTGGACGAAGAGGTCAAGCTGGCCAACCGCTGCCTGGCCCCGCGCGAGACTGCCCGCGACCTGCTGGCCAGAGCCATGGACTGCCTGCGCGAGGTGGGCTTCGAGAGTCTGGTGATCGACCTGATGATCGGCATCGAGGGCCAGACCTGCGACAGCTTTGAAATCAGCCTGCAGCGGGCCCTGGAGCTACGCCCCCAGACGGTGCAGCTCTACGCCCTGGGGGTCATGCCCCAGACCGGCCTGGGGCGGCGCCGACCCCCGGTGTTGATGCCCGGAAGCGAAATTTATGCCTGCTATGAACGGGCCCGAGAACGCTTTGCCGAGGCGGGTTATCGGCGCGAAAGCCACGACCGCTACTCGCTGCATCCGGTCAACGGCTTTCTGCAGGGCGATGGCAACCTGCGCGGCACAAGCCTGGTGGGGCTGGGTGCCGGGGCTCGCAGCTACGCGCCCGAGGTGCACTTTCGCAATGTCTACCACGCGGTCAACGGTCGCAAGGCTTTGCTGAGCTATCTGGCCCATATGGACGCCGGCCAACTGGCGGTGGAGAGCGGCTGTTTTCTGGATGCCGAAGAGCGCATGCGTCAGTATGCCATCGGTCACCTGATGGCGCTCAACGAAGAGGATTTCGAGGCCCGCTTCGGGGTGCGTTTTCAGCAGCGCTTCTCGGACCTCTTTCATTCGATGCGGCACCTGGAACTGGTAGACGTGGAAGGCCCCTGGCTGCGCCTGAGCCAGCGCGGCCTGCTGTTTCGCGACCTGCTGGCCCGACAGTTGTTCTCGGAGCGGGCCCGACGGCTGGAAGAGGCCTATCGCGGCTGACATGGTGATCGTGGTCTTTGGCCTGGCCGGCGCGGGCAAGTCGACCCTGGCCCGCGGACTGGGCGAGCGCTTGGGGTTGCGCGTGATTCACTCGTCAAGCCTGCTGCGCGATTTGATGGAGGGACGAGCGGCCGACCGCCAGCACAGCCGCTGCAACGACGGCTATTGGGAAACCCCCGAGGGAGCCCGGCGTCTGGAGCAGCGCCTGAGCGAACCGGTTCCGCTGGACGTGATGGCCAATGACATGCTGCTGGAAGAGGTGGAGCGGGGGCAGGTGGTGATCGACAGCTGGGCCCTTCCATGGCTTTCCCCCAAGGGTTACAAGCTGGCCCTGCGGGCCTCGCTGGCGGTGCGGGCGGGCCGGGCTGCGGCCCGGGCGGGCTTGCCGTTGGCCGAGGTGGAGCCGCGGATTGCTCAAAAAGATGAGCAGACCCGGGCCCTGTTTTTGCGACTGTACGGCTTTGACCTGATGCGCGACTGGCAGGTATTCGACCGGGTGATCGACTGCGACCACCTGACGGCGGCAGAAGTGCTGGAGCTGGCCGTTCAGACTTTCAGGTAGTTGGCGTCTGGCACGAAGTCCTCGGGAATTTCGAGGGCGCCAGGAGTGTGCACCAAAGCGTCGCGCGGAAAGACGCAGCACTTCCTGAGATGATATACTGGACCGATGAACGCTCTGAGGCTGGCCGAGCTCATCTCGCCGGCAGAATATCTGGCTCGCGAACTGGACTCGCCGGTCAAGCACGAGTATGTGGGCGGAGTGGTCCATGCGATGTCCGGAGCCAGAACGCGCCACAACCGCATCGCGACTTCGGTGCTGAATGCGCTGGGCCGGAGCCTCAAAGGTCGAAAATGCGAGCCTTTCAACTCGGACATGAAAGTCCGCATCCAACTGCCCACTCATGTTCGCTTTTACTATCCGGATGCCATGGTGGTTTGCCAGTCCAATCCCGATAGCGACGCCTTCCAAGACCATCCCAAAGTCATCGTGGAAGTCCTGTCGCGACGCACCCGCCGGCTGGACACGGGCGAGAAGCGCGAGGGCTACCTGAGCATTGCCTCTCTGGCGACCTATCTGATGGTCGAGCAGGACGAGCCTACCGTAATTGTGTATCAGCGCACCGACCAGGGCTTCGAACGCCAGATTTACCAGGGCCTGGAAGCCGTCATAGCGTTGCCGGAAATCGGCTGCGACCTGCCCCTGGCGGAGATCTATGAGCGAGTGGAATTCGGCCCGGAACCTGAGGATGACTCGGACGAAGACTGATCCGTGTGTAGACCCTGGTAGCGATGGTGGCCCAATATCATCGGCCACGGCGACAACTACGTCAAGGTCGCGAGTGAATCGTGGCTCGGTTCTGGCACGCACGGCCAGACCGCCCTCTCCTTGCCGCACTTTGGGCAAAGTTCAGGGTCGACTGCCCGGCAACAGGATGAGGGTGCGCCACTTGACCCACCTGGAAGGTCCGGGCCCTTCTGGTTGCGCCGAGCTCTGGTTCAACTCATCCCGGACTCGGCGAACTGTTGGCGACGACAGAGGTTTTGACAAAAGGTCGGCCCGACGTGTATCTTTTGTCTAGATTGTCTAGATTGAGGACGAACAGCATGGACTGGCAATTGGCCGAGGCCAAGAATCGACTGAGCGAAGTAGTGACTTTGGCACTGACCGAAGGACCCCAGCGCATTCGGCGCCGAGACCAGGCCGTGGTCGTTCTGAGCGCCACCGATTACGAGCGCCTGATTGGCGCCCGCCCTTCTTTCAAGCAGTTCTTGCTAGAGGGCCCGGGACTGCACGATCTGGACCTCTCCAGGGAAACATCCCCGATGAGGGACGTTGCGTTGTGAACGTGCTCCTGGACACCTGCGTCATCTCCGAATTGCAGCATCCAAAGGGCAGCCCCAAAGTCAAGCAGAGGATCGCCAAGATTGACGAGGATGCCTTGTTCTTAAGCGCACTGTCGGTTGGTGAGATCGCCAAAGGGATCGGCTTGATGGCGCCTGGAAGTCGGCGACAAGAGTTGGGCGATTGGCTCCTCCAGCTAGAGCAGGATTTCGCATCGAGAATTCTGTTCATTGATAACAATGTTGCGCGTCTGTGGGGGCAGCTCACCGCCAGGGCGCAGCTCCAGGGAATCGTGATTCCTGCTGCGGACGGGCTGGTGGCCGCGACAGCGCTCCGACACGGATTGTGCCTGATCACGCGTAACACTCGTCATTTTGCCCACACGGGCGCGCAAATTCTGGATCCGTGGGAGTAACCCGGCTGCACTCCAGCGTTCGATAACCTCGACGAAGAACTGGCTTAGGCGCTCATTCTCGAGGCTGTGGTGTTTGGCGGCTAGATAGCGCCGAAAGATTCTGAGCTTGCACCGGGTTGGCTTGCTCTGGCCGAGCTATTCCTTGAAGGCCAGTAAAAGCCCGGACCAGAAGGACGACCCTGAATGCATCTGTTGGCACTGCACGGCAATGGGGGGGGCGCCAGTCGTTTCGAACTCTGTCACCGCCACTTCCGCAAGCTGGGCGTGGAGCTGGTGGCTCATACCCTGCCGGGTTTCGAAGGACGGCCGCTGGACGAGTCGCTGAGCTGGAGGCTTTTGTGTGACGATGTTCGCAAGGCCTTGCAGGCATTGCCTCGCCCGCGAGCCTTGTTGGGCCCGGGCATTGGCGGCTCGTTGGCGTTGCAGCTGCTGCAGGACGAACCCGAGCTGGTAGATCGCTTGATTCTCCAAAGTCCGGTGGGTCCACACCTGGAACGGCGGCGTTTTCCTCGCCTCATGAAGCCGCGCTGGATTCGCGAGCTGGCCCGTCGCCTGCTGGCCGCCCCCGGACTCGACCTGCTCTGGGGAAAGTTGCTGTTCCGGCGTGCCCTGCCGCCCGAGGTGCGGCGACGGTTCTTTCGCGAGTATGGGCGCTGCCAGGCCTTTGGCGATTTCTTCGATCTGCTGACGCCCGAGTGGTTTCAAGCCTTGAGGGTGGTCAACACCCCCGGGGTGCTGCTCTGGGGAGCTCGAGAACGCGTGCTTTCACCGGCCCATGTGGAGGCGTTGCAGCCGTTGCTGCCTCACTGCTCGGTGCGCATCGAGCCCAGCTTTGACCATTTTCCGATGCTGGAACAGCCGGCCCTGTTCTGCGAGGTGGTCTGGCAATGCCTGTGCGACCCGGGGGCCCCCTGGCTGGGACCCTCGACCGGGGAGCCGGGAGAGAGCGGCAAAATCGGCGGACTGCGTCGTGCTCTGCGGGCTGGCCTGCCGGTTCCCAGCAGCCGACTGGCGGGCAGCGCCGCCGAAAGCATTCCCCCGCGGGGGCGCTGGGCCGTGCGCTCGGCCCATCCCGGCGAGGACAGTGAGCAGGAAAGTCGAGCGGGGCGATATCTGAGTGTGCTCCAGGTAGAGCCCGCTGGCTTTGCGCAGGCCGTGAAGCAGGTGGTGGAGGCCCAGGGCCATCCGGGCTGCTTTGCCATGCGCATGGTCGAGGCGCAACACGCGGGGGTGGCCTTCCTGGAGAACGAGTACGAGGAAGATCTGGTGAACTGGGTGCCTGGCCTGGCTGAAAAGCTGCTGCACGGCGACACCTCGGGAGGCACGCTGGAGCTGGCCCGCTTGGACCTGGATGGGCCTCGGGCCGACGAACCCTGGCAACAACGGCTGCAGGACCTCTGTGGCCAGCTGCGAGGTGCGTTCGGGCCCGGGCACCAGGGTTGGGACATCGAGTGGGCCGACGATGGTGTGACCTGCTGGCTGCTGCAGATTCGTCCCATCGTGCGCCCCAGCCAGCGCCGCGAGTGGTTCACGGCCGCCAATCAGCGCGAGATTTTGCCCGACCCCCCCAGCCCTTTGATGGTGGGCATACTGCGCAACTGTCGCACGCGTTTGTTCGATTACTATCGCCAGTTCGACCCAACTCTACCGCGCCAGCGCCATTTTCTCGAGCTGTTGTGGGAACGACCCTTTCTGAATTTGTCGTTGCTGCACGGAATGATGCAGCGCTGGGGGCTGCCAACGCGGTTGGTGACCGACAACATCGGTGGCGCCAGCCTGCCCCAGTTGGGGCTGCGTCCGTTGCGGATGCTGGCCTGCTGGAGGGTGCACGCCCGCCTGGCCCTCTCGGGACTGCTGGCTGGACGCAGCTTTCGTGGCACCTGCCTGCGGCTGGAGCAACTGGGCCGCGTGGAGGGCCTGACCTTGAGTGAAACGGCGGCTCGATTGGAAGAGGTCTATGTGACTCTGGTGCACGGCATGATGAATCTGACGGCCGCCATGAGTATTCCGCTGGCTTTGCTTCGAGCCAGCGGCACGCTGGCCGAGCACAACCAGTATTTCGACACGGCCACCAGTCGCATGATGCGCGACCTGGAGCGGCTGCGAGGACTGCCACCTGGGAGTGAGGCCTTTCAACGGGAGTTGCAAAGTTATGTGGAGCGGCACGGCCATCGCGGGACCTTTGAAAGCGACATTGCCCGTCCTCGCATCGCCGACGACCCCATGGCCTGGGTGGAGCCGTTGTTGCCGTGGACCCCTCCCCCACCCCGGCCGCTGTCGTGGCGGGCACGCCTGACCACGCCTCTGGCCTGGGCGGCGCGGCCCTGGGTGCAGGCCCGCGAGCAACTGCGCTCAAACGGCATGCGGGCCTTTGCCCGCATTCGCCAGCGCCTGTTGGATTCGCCCTGGGGCGAGGCGATTTTCGAACTGGAGCCGGACGAACTGGAACGCAGCCTGGACCCGGCCTGGCTGGAAGAGAAGCGCCGCCTGCGGCGCGACATCGAACATCTGGAGCTGCCCGACCTGATTCGCCGCTTCGACCCTTTGCCCGGCGCGGCGGGCGACGTCGCTCGGGGGCCCTGGCAGGGCGTGGCTCTGACCACCGGGCGAATCCGCGGTCGGGTGTGGCGCCTGAGGGAGCCGTCCACCAGCCTGCCCCCGGGCTACTCCAAAGAGAACACCATTCTGGTAGCCCGGGCCGTGGACCCCGGTTGGCTGCCGTGCTTTGCGCAAGTGTCGGGAGTTGTCATCGAAATTGGCGGAGACCTGTCCCATGGCTCGCTGTTGCTGCGGGAGCTGGGCCTGCCGGCCATTACCAACGTTGCCGGGGCTTTCGCGGGCCTGAGCCAGGGGGAAGACATTCTGCTGGACGGCAGCACGGGAACGGTGAGGCGCACCGACCCGGGGATGTGATGCCAGCGGCCGAGGCTACCAGGGCCCGTCGGGCACTTCCTTGGGCACAATGTAGTCCTCGAGCCCGCCCAGGCGGATGGCGTCGACGCGATAGCCCTGGCTGGGGATGTCGATGACCTCGAAGGTGAGGTAGAACTCGGGGCCTCGTTCCCACTTCCAGTAGGAAACCACCCGTTCGAAGCTGCGACCGGGCCCGATTTCGTGGGCGCCCATGGCGGTGTAGATGCGCACGTCGCCGGGCGCCCCCCAGCTCTGGCGCAAACCCTGGTAATGGGAGAGCCAGGCAGCCTGGGGGTGGGCCTTGCGATAGCTTTCGGTGGTCAGGGTTTGCCAGGCCAGCCCCGGGTCCTGGCGCAGAGCCTGCACCCAGGGCCGCAGGAACTCGTTCTGGATACGCTCGGCCTTGAGACGGGAACGCTCGAGCATGGTGCGCACGCCGAACACCACCAGACCCAGCACCACCAGGCCCCCCAAGAAGCAGCCCAAGCAGCTGCTCCAACTGCCCTTGGGAGTTTCCTGGTCCATTACGGGGTGGCCCCGGCGGGGCCCCATGACTGGCTACGGGGCTTGTCGATGCTCAGATAGAGCGGCGAATCGGCCTGCAAACGATAGCCGGAGCCGATGCGCTGGTAGCCCAGCGGCGGCTTCTTGCTCCAGAGGTTAGGGTGCATGGTATTGCGTGGCATCAGCGGAAGCTCTTCGAGGCTCTCGGGGTAGCTTCCCGTTTTGCGCCGATAAAGTTCAAGTGCCACCATGCCCCGCAAAGCCTCGAACCGGACATGAATGGCCAGGAATTGAATCTGGGCTTTGCTTACGTTGGGCGTGAGGATGTTGGCCAGGATGTTGAACGCGGGCAGCTGGATCTGCTCGGGTTGGCCCAGCTTTTTCCAACCGTCGCGATGGGCCAGATGCAGGTTGAGATAGGCCTTGCGCTCACTTTCCCAGAACGTTTTGGGGAGCAGGCGGGTCCAAAATCCGAATCCTAAGGAGTCGAGTTCCGGTGCCCGGCTCGGAAGGCTGCGAATCAGCTGGTCGGCGGCGTAGGTTTCGCGGTCCATGGCCAGCAGCAGCGAGTCGGGCCGGGGTTGGGCCGCCTGGAGAGCCTGCTGCAGTTGGACGAGCTGGGCGTTGCTGAGGTTGCCCTGCAGCACCAGCTTCTCGATGGGCTCGAGAGCAATGCGCAGCTGTGCCAGCTCGATCATAAAGGAGATCAGAACTTGATCGCCCATCAGGCTGCTCCAGCGCAGGTTGGTCAGAACCCGATCCAGAGCCTCGTCGCTGCGACCGGCTTGCAGAGCCTCGCTGGCCAGCGCCGTAAGGCCCTGGGAAACCGCGCGGCAGAGGAGAAAGTTGGGAACCAGCGAGTCGAAGCGTAGCCCCTGGGTAGCCACCCAGGAAAACTGGGGCTTGGCCAGAGCCTGCTGGACGCGCGGCAGTTCCTGGAGAAACTCCTGGCGCTTTTGGCTGTGCTGCTCGGGGCTGAGCTTCTCGGTTCCTTCCAGATGATCGTAGAGACTTCGCCCGGAGCGCAGCCTATCCCCAATGGCCTTCATCTCGGGGTTGTCGGTTTTGAGCATCCAGGGTTTGATCAGCATCCAGCCGTTCCGTTCCGGGGGGACAGCCTCTTGCTGCTCGAGCCAGCGCCGGCTGTCGTTGCACAGCTGCTGGTAAGCGGCCGGATCGCTGATCTCGTGGGTGAGGTTTACCCAGAAGAAGCCCACCACCATGGCCAGGATGGGAACCCCGCCCAGCAGCAGACTGCCCCCGCTGCGCAGCAGAGCCGCGGGTAGCGAGGCGCGCTGGGCCAGCGGCGTGGCCTTGCGAAGCAGAAGAGCGGCCACCAGAGCCCAGGCCAGGATGACGGCGAAGATGCGCACGTTCCAGGGCGAAGGCGCCAGGGGACACAGCAGAGCACTGAGCCAGAGGGCGCACAGCAGCTGGCTGCCCATCCCCCAGCCGAAATGCCCCAGAGCACGCTGGCGCAGAGCCTTCCAGGTAGGAGCCAGGCCGATGGCCAGCAAGGCAATGGAAGCGATGCCCGTAATGGGCCCAACCAGTTGCAGCGAATCTTGTTTTTGGAAGCTGATACTGAACTGACCCAGCGACCAGCACAACAGGCCAAAGAGCGCTCCGGTGTAGAGCGTGGCCAGCCCGGGCAATACCCAGAATACCCCGGTGGGGCGCAGCGAGAACGCGCTGAGCCGCAGGGCCAGGGGCACCAGGAGCAGGAGAAAGAGCAGGTTGGGGCTGGTCAGGGCGCTGAGCAGACACAGCGAGCCAAATGCCAGGTTCCACTTGAGACTGCGGGGCGAGGTAAAAGACTGCTGCCCCCACAGCTGCAGCCTTTTCCAGGCGGGGAGCTGCTGGTAGCGCAGGCGGGCCTGCACGGCAACCTGCTGGGCAAAGTCGGCGGGCAGTTCGAGGGCCGGCAGGCTGGCATCGAGGTCTTTCAGCAAGGCCACCTCGTCGGCGCGGAGTTCTTCAGTGTTCACGGGAACCTCCCTTATAGGCGTGGATGAATCGTTGACGAGCCTTGGCCAGGCGCGAGCGTACGGTGCCCAGGGGAATCTTGAGCAGCTGGGCCATCTCTTCGTAACTCATGGCGCAGATCTCGCGCAGCGCCAGCGCCGTGCGGTCGATTTCGGGCAGGCGCGAAAAGCAGCGACGGATGCGCTCCTGGCGGGTGAGTTGTTCGGCCAGATCGGGAGCCTCGTCGGCCACCTCGACCTCCTCCTGGACGGTGGGCAACTTGCCACGGCTGCGCAAGAGATCGTGGCAGCAGTGGGTGACGATGCGATAGAGCCAGCTTTGAGCGGCAGCGGGATGGCGCAACTGATGGATACGCTGATACACCAGGATATAGGCCTCTTGAAGGGCGTCGCGGGCCAACTCGGGGTCTTTGAGGATGGACAGAGCCAGGCGCGAACAGGGGCCCTGGGTGCGCGTGATGAGCGCCTCGAGGGCACGGTCCTGGCCCTGCTGCAGCGCCACCACCAGCTCTTCGAGTGTGTCCCCGGCCGGCTGGGAGCGGGCTGGGGATGGAATTGAGGCTAGTGACAAAGCAATCGACACATCCTCTTCCCTCCTTCAACGTGGTTTTCGATGTCCCTCAGACGGCGGGTGTGAGGAAAAAGTTCGCGGTCGGGATGTCTTTTTAAACCCGTCGCGCGCGGTGGTCCGTCCGGCCCCAGTCCGGGTAATGTCCGCTCCCCGTCCCCGCGTCCGGCGCCAGTCCGGGCAATGGGCGGCGCCCGCCCCCGCGTCCGCCCTCAGTCCGCCCGTCCGGCGCCAGTCCGGGCAATGCCCGATGCCCAGGGGAACGCCCCCCCACGCCGAAGTCCCTCAGGGTGAACATACCCTCGCGATTGTTGGTGGTGGGGCTCGTCGATGGTCGCCAGAGCGCCATCGAGCGCAACGACGTTCGCCTGCACCTTCAGCAGCTCCACGATGTGAAGGGTCAACTCGGCGATCGCTTTGAGGCGGTGGTCGAGGCCCACACGGGCAGCGACAGCACGCACGGCAAGGCGCTGGGCGGGTTGCTGAAAACCCTTGTTCCCGCGGGGTTGGCGGCCGGAGTGGCCGTGGGGCTCGGTTCCCTCACGGGCGGGTTGGGCCTGGCTTTGCTGGGGGCGCCCGTGATGTGGGGTGGGGCTCGACAGCTCAAACAGTGGGCCGAGTTGCCGTCCTGGCAGGGAAGGAAAACCTTCCACATCGGGCGCGGAGAGGTCGAGCGGGGCCCCCAGGCTCCAGCCGCCAAACCGCTGGTTGAGCGCCTGGGTCAGGCCATGCGCGACTATCCGGGCTCGCGCACGGTTATGCTGGTCGGGGGCCACGGGTTGGGCTACTATACCAGCGCCGGCATGCCCATGCACGAACTGGGCCAGGCCATGCAGACCCTCGAACAGCCCGTGGATATCGCCCTTTTCGATTCGTGCCTCATGGGCAATGTCGAGGCCCTGGCCCAGCTCGGCGACCGCGCCCGCATCGCCATTACGGCCGAAGGGCTCATGCCCACCCAGCGCAGCGAGCTGGGGGCCATGCCCCTTGCCGACATGTTGAAGGCGGCGGCCCAAGCGGGCGACCTGGCCGGAGCCGCCCGCCAGATGGTTGAGCGGGCGGCCGATTCCATGCTGGAACAACGCGGGCCCGACAGCGAGAAAGTCGCCGAGATGCGCCAGGAGCTGGCCCAGGAAACCGATCCCGACCTGAAGAGAATCCACAAAACGCTGCTCGACATCTACGCCCCTCCCGTGCCCGGCCTGGCCGCCGTAGACCTTCAGGCCTTGCAGCAGGGTCTGCTGCCCGCCCTCGACCGCCTGGGGCGGCAGCTTTGCCAGCAGCTGGAGCAAGGCGACCTGAAGCCCGTGCTGCAGGCCGCCCGCCAGAGCCAGCTCAGCGATTCCAAGGCTTTCCACGACCTGGGCCGGTTCTTGCAAGAGCTGGACAGCCCCGCGGCCCAGCAGGCCGCCGAGGCCTTGTGGGGCGCGTTGCTGGCCCAGCGCAGCGAAGAAGGCTCGGGTTTCAGTGGCCTTTCCATCCAGCTGCTGCCGCTCGAGGTGGCCCCCGAGGGCACACGCGTCGAGGGCGACCCCATCAGCCAGCCCCACGACCTTAAAGGGCTGCCACCGGGCTGGGTCGAGTTTACCCACGCCTTCAAGCGCGCCCTGGCGCGGCCGTGAACTGGAAAGGTTGGGCTCTGGCCGTGGCATTGGGGGCAAGCGCCTGGGGGCTGCCCCTCGACGAAGTGCTCAAGGGCCATGTGCACCAGGGCAAGGTCGACTATGCCGCCTTGCGTCAGCATCGCCAGAGTGAACTGAAGGCCTTTGTCGAGTCGCTGGCCGAGGCCGATCCCAGCCGCCTCGATCGGCCCGCCGCCATGGCCTTCTGGCTGAATGCCTACAACGGGTTGGTCATCTATCAGGTGGTCCAGGGGGCCACTCCATCCTCGGTATTCTCACGGGGTAGTTTTTTTCGCAAAACCCGCCATCGGGTAGCCGGTCAAATGCGCACGCTCGACGACATCGAGCACGAAGTGCTGCGCCCCCTGGCTCGTGATCCGCGCATCCACTTTGTGCTCGTGTGCGGTGCCCAAAGCTGTCCTCCCCTGCGGGCCTCGGCTTTCCTGGGCACCACCGATCTGGAGGGAGCGCTGGAAGAAGCCGCCCGCTCCTACATCGCCGACCCCAAGAACGTCGAGATCGACGCCCAGCGGCGTCGCCTGCGACTGAACCCCATTTTCAAATGGTATGCCGAAGATTTTGGCGACGTGCTGGCCTTCGTGGCTCGTTATCGCAGCCCTGAAGAACGCCAGCTGCTGGGCCAGGGCAGCTGGAAAATCGACTACTTTCCCTACGACTGGTCGCTCAACCAGTCGCGCTGAAGGCGAGCTTCTCACAAGAGCGAAACCCTGTGTATCATGATGACCCCCTACATCGTTCCTCCGCGACAAACCAATTCCGAGCGTCCCCTGGGTCCGCAACCTCTGCACCGCATTTCTCCGGCCCAGGCCCTGACCGATTTCTTCTCGCCGGCCACCCAGAACTGGTTGGAAACCGTGCAAGAAGAGCAAAGCCATCAGGCCGAGATCGACCCCGACCGCCCCCCGCAGGCTCGCGACATTATGCAGCCGGGTGTGGTTACCGTCAGCCTCGACACCCGCCTGCGCGAGCTGGTGCAGCTGCTCACCAAGCGCAAAATTTCCGGGGTTCCCGTCGTCGACGAGGAGGGGCGGCCGGCCGGCGTGGTGTCGCTCACCGACGTGGCATCCTACGTGGGACAAAGCTGGGTGCGCTCGCGCGTGCCCGGCACCCTGTCGGTCGATTGGGAGCAGCAGCTCCAGGATGGCCTGGGGGACGTGGCCGTGTCGGAAATCATGTCGCCCTTCGTCTATTATGCCGAGGCCGAGGCCAACCTCACGGAGCTTTCTCACCTGATGCTCGAGCACCATATTCACCGGGTGCTGATCGTGGAAGAGGAAGCCATCGTTGGCATTGTTTCCTCGCTGGACATCATTGCCGCCTTCGCCCGGGTGCGCCGGCGCTGAGCCCGCTGGCCCTGCAGGACGAACGGGGGCTGCTGTTCTGGCCACAGTCCCAGGTCGCCAGTATTCGTCAGGAGCGTCAGCGTTGGCGCGTGGTCCATTGCAGTGGCGCGGTGGCCTACACGCATGGTGCCCGTCCCCAGGGGCCCTGGCTCCCCATGGACGGCGGTTGGGTTCAGCCTGGTTGGCTTCATCGTCAGCAGGACGGCCTCTGGCTTGACCCTGCCGGCTTTGCCTTTCGGGGGGTGCCCCCCACCTTGCCCGAGGCCCCCGCAGAATCGCCCTCGCCCCCGATCCAGGGGCTGCCCTGTCGGCCCGATCAGGTGGTAGCGCTGCAGGGTAAAGAGAGCAGGGCATGGTGGATCACCGACCTGGGTGAATTTCCTGCCGGTCTGTATGCCTCCCAGGCGGCTGGCCTGCACCCGGACCTGGTTCCGGCCGGGCGAGGGACCTACGTCAATCGCCAGCGCCTGAGGCGCATCCTCAACGAACGCAAACGCTTTCGCCTGGTAATGGATAACGACCTTGAGTTCACCCTGGCCTACGGAACTCATAAGCGGCTGGCCGAAGCTTTGGATCTGCCCCATCTGTACGGCCTCGAGCCCTGTCAGGAGGCGTTCTATCGCGAGCGCATCCGGGCCTATTCCTACGACCTCTTCAGGGCCAGCCAGCAGCTGCTGCATCGGGACTTCAGCGAGGCTCGCCAGCTTATCGCCAACGCCCTGTGGCAAACCGTTCTGGAGCGCGAGGCCGAGCTGGAAAAGGAATACAACGAGGACTATCGGGGCTACTGGTACGAGCTCAAGCCCGCGCTGTTTCGGGCCGCGTTTCTGCAACGCACCCGGCTCGACAACGACAGGATGTGGGCGCTTTTCCAAGAGCTGGTCGGCACCCTGGTCGGGGCCGACCGTTTGTTCACTTTTCAAGAACTCGGCTTTACCGATGCGCGGCCCGACCTTCGTTGCATCGGCTCCCGGCGTCCCGATATCCTGTTGGTGGCCGAGAAGGCCAGCTTGAAGCGTTATGTCCATATGGCTCAGGCCGAGTTTGGCTGCAGCACGCTCATCGTTGGGGGCCTTCCCTCGCTGCTGTCCAGCGAGTATTGTGCCCGGGCCCTGCAGCAAGCGGGCGTGCAAGAGGTCACGCCCCTGGCTTTCATGGATTACGATCCCTCGGGCTATATCGCGGCCCGCAGTTTGGTCAGCCACCTTCGGCGTTTCGGTCTTGGCTGTAGCGAGCCGCGCTTCGTGGTGACCCCCCAATGCTTTAGCCAGGCAGAGCTGGAGGAGTATAGCCTGCCCATACCGGCCAAAACTCCTCACATCCGTGGCAAGCTCAAGGTGTGGATGGGCGAGACCGGGGGCATCAACGGTTTGCCCCGAGGCATCGCCGCCGACCTGTTGCGCCCTTTCGAGCGATTGGCGGCCCGCATTCATCAGCTTCTTCAGGCAGAAAGGTAGTTGCTCGTGGAAGAGATATCCGTCAGCCCCCAACCCCCGGCCAATTCTCAGCAGTTCACGGTGCTCATCCCCAAGGGATCGCGCGCCGAGTTGCCGCTCGATCAGGTGGTGTTTACGCGGCGTGAGGTGCAGGGGCACGAGCGGGTGCGCTGGTGGGGCATTGTTGAGTCCAACCAGATGTCCGAGAGCTACACCGCCCACGTCCGCGTGCTGCGGCGCCATCCCGACGTGGCCGTGCCACCTGGCGCCTTCGAGAAAGTTTGGCTGGCCGATTCCGAGAATGTTGCCTGGGCCTTGCGCTTTACCGACATGAGGAGACGCATTCCGGCCGGCCTGCTGGCCAGCGGGGATCCGGCCTACCTCAATCTGGACTTTCTATCCGGGGCTCGCGGTGGCCATCTCAACATCTCTGGCATGTCGGGCATGGCCACCAAAACCAGCTACGCGTTGTTTTTGCTCTACGCCCTCTTGCATGGTCCCACAGCTGCAAAGTCTCGGGCCATCGTTTTCAACGTCAAGGGCGACGGACTGCTTCACCTTCATGAACCCAACCCCTCACTCTCGGCCGACGATGAAGCCACCTATAAAAAGCTGGGGTTGCCTGTCGGCCCGTTCCCTGAGGTGCAGTTTCACGCCACCGATCGTCCCCTTTGGACGTTGCACGAATTCGCCCGGCGCGAACTGATTCGCTTCCTTTTCACCGAAGACCAGACCGAGCCGGCCCAGTTTGCCGTGGACACCCTGGCCGGGGTGCTGCGCCAGCAGGCCGAGGCCTGTGCGGGTCCGGAATTGGTGGCCCACGGCACCACCTACAGCAACTTCGCCGAGCTTAGCCAGGCTATCTGCCAGACGGCCGACCAGGCCGACAACCCCTGGTATGAAAAGACCTCGGCCAGCACTCGGCTGGCCTCGGTGCGCCGGCTGCGCGCGCTTACCCCTCAGGTCTCCCAGCTGATCGGGCCCGAGGCTACCTTCAATTACGATCACTCCCTCAACGTGGTCGACCTGCATCGCCTCAGCCAGCGCGCCAGCGCCTTTGTGGTGGGGGCCGTGCTCAAGACCCTTTTCGAGCGGCGCGAACAGTTGGGCCCCAGTCATCCCACGGTCTATTTGCTGGTGGACGAGTTGAACAAGTATGCCCCCTCCACTGACCCCGGCCCCATTGGCAAGTTGCTCGTCGACGTGGCCGAGCGCGGACGCAGCCTGGGAATCGTCTTGCTCGGCGCCCAGCAGGCCGCCAGTTCGGTTCAGGACCGCGTGGTCAGCAATGCCGCCATCCGCGTGGCCGGTCGACTCGACGCCGGTGAAAGTCGCCAGGACGAATATGCCTGGCTCTCGCCGACCATGCGCGAGCGGGCCACCGACTTTCTACCCGGCACCATGGCCGTGCTCCAGCCCGAGATTCCCGTGCCTCTGGTGGTGCGCTTTCCGTTTCCGTGCTGGGCCAGCCAGGGAAAGGCTCGCCGCAGCCCCCCTGCTCCGCCGGTATAGGGCCTGTTGACATTTAGGTTAACCACAGAGCACCCAGAGGGCCACAGAGAGATTGGTCAT
>CAZYPN010000050.1:0-50703 GCA_964649085.1 uncultured Burkholderiales bacterium
GCGTCATGACTCGACAACTCGGAAAGGTACAGGTCAGCGCCCTCGGCTTCGGCTGCATGGGCCTGTCGGGCATCTACGGCTCCTGCGACGACCAGCAAAGCCTCCAGCTCATCGCAGAGGTGCGGGCAGCCGGGGTCAACTTCTTCGACACCGCCGATGTCTATGGTGATGGCCATAACGAAGAGCTGCTGGGTCGCGCCCTACGCAACGATCGCTCCCAGGTGGTGGTGGCCAGCAAGTTCGGATTGAGCGGCATGAGTCGCCAGGGTCAGCCTCTGCCGGTCAATGGACGTCCCGACTATGTGCGCCAGGCATGCGAGGCCAGCCTGCGTCGGCTGCAATTCGACTACCTCGACCTCTACTACTTGCATCGGGTCGACCCTCAGGTGCCCATCGAAGACACGGTGGGGGCCATGGCCGAACTGGTCCAACAGGGCAAAGTACGCCACCTGGGGCTTTCCGAAGCCGGCGCCGCCAGCCTGGCGAGAGCCCATGCCGTTCACCCTTTATGCGCCCTGCAAAGCGAATGGTCGCTGTGGACCCGCGACCTTGAAGGTCCCATCCTGCAAACCTGTCGCCAACTGGGCATAGGCATCGTGCCCTGGAGCCCGCTGGGACGAGGATTTCTGGGGGGACGGGTCGAGGATTCCAACCAGTTCGAGCCGCAGGATTCGCGCCAACACTACCCGCGTTTTTTGGGCCCCAACCTGAACCAGAACCTACAACTGGTGGCGGCTCTCCGCGATCTGGCCAGCGACCTGGGATGCACCCCCGCTCAACTGGCTCTGGCCTGGCTGCTGCAACAGGGCAATGACGTGGTGCCAATCCCGGGCACGCGCAACCGCCAGCGTTTCCTGGAAAATCTGGGCGCTCTTCAACTTCAACTCAGCCCCCAGGTGGTGCAGCAACTGGAAGCAATGTTTGCCCCCCAGCGCGTTGCCGGGCAACGCTACCCCGAAGCCCAATTGCGCATGGTGGGGCTGTGAAAAAGACGTTGCTGGTGTGCTGGCTGACCCTGGCCGCAGTCCGAGCCGACTCCTGGACCCCTCCCAAAGGCACCCACCAGGAGCCGATCTGGCCTGCCCGCTCGGCGATTCTGGCCCGAGTGCAGAATTCCATCATGTATGCCCAGGCGCTGCGATTCGCCAGGGTTCCGATAACCCTCCAGCTCTACCGCAACGGCGGTCACGCATTCGGCGTGAGAAAGCAGGGAACCGACTCCGACCGCTGGCCCCAGGACGCCCTGGCCTGGCTCAAGCGCATCGGTATGCTGCCCTAGGAGGGCGGCAACACCTGCACCCGGAAACTGCCCGAGGGCTTTTCGATACGGGCCCCCACCGCCGCCGTTCCCTGCAGCGGGCAGCGATAGAGCAGCCCCGAAAGCGTCACACGCCGAAGTACGCCGTCGCTGCCGCGCACCTCCCAGTCCAGGCAGGGCGTGCGAAACTTGCTACCCGAGCGATACTCGATCTGGCGCTCGAGCCGTCCCTCCCAGCGCTGATAATAGATCAAGGCGGGCTGGGCGAAAATCATCGCCCAGAAAAGCGCTCCTCCGACGAAGAGAAAGAGGTCGGCCGAAAGATTCTCCCACTCGCGACGGCCACAGGTGTTCCACAACTGGCGAAACCCGAACAACAAGGAGGGAATCGCCAGTGCTTCCAGCACCAGCCAGAACAGCCCGGCCTGCAGTGGCAGATCGATCAGCAGCATCGGGGGGGCCGCTCAAGAAAACCTCTGTATGCACGCAGACACTGACGAAGAGCGACCACATACTCCGGAAGTTCAGCGGCCTGCTCCTCGATGAGTGCTTGAATATCCAGGAGGTCCTCTTCACCGGCCGGATGTTCGGCCAAGGGAGACAACCCCCAGCCTTCGATTTGCGCGCGTCGCAACGCAGTTAACTCTCCCTCGTTCAAGTTGAGGATCCTTATCGTGTCCTTGGCCGCGTCATCGCCGGGACTCTCCCCCACGCTACCATCGAAGCTATAAGCGAATCTTTGGTCACAGCCTTGTCTAAGAGGAGAAACAAAATTCTTATCCAGCTCAATGTTTTGGTCAGCCTTCCTGACGGCCCCATATCGGCAAGGTTGCCCAGGAGCGGGAAAGCAAGCGACAAGATTGGTATAATCCAATGCCCGGCCCTCGTCTTGAGACTGCGGAACGATGTGCTCAACGTGAGCCCGAATAGAGCCTTGTCTATCGACCAGTGAACGCATGGAGTAGGCGCAAAGACCTCGCTGCTCCTCTATCAGCTCGCGTACGAGTTGTTGCTTCTCCCGAAGGTTGTCGTATCGAAAAGTCTCTGGGGCAGACGCGGCCTCAGTTCGAAAAATTGCTAACAGCGAGTACTCCTGCGGTGGCTTTTGAATCCATCTCAAGCAGACAACCTCCGGAAGCGTTCGACAGTGGCAAGAAAACGCTGTAACTCGACCGTTCGACCAATGGCTTGCTCCAACTTTGCAATCTCTTCCGAAGCCGCTGCCCACTCCTTACTTATCACAAGACTCTCTATGCGGCCAAGCGCCCCTTGCACCGACTCATCACGGTCTCGAGATTCCATAATATCGCGAAGAATAGTATTGGAGTCCAGGCCAAAACTTTTCTCGACGCCCAAAACGGTGTTCCCATCGAGCACCCGCAACTGTTCGGGTCGAACTTGACCGATAATCTGGGGAGAGTGAGTCGTGCAAACGAACTGCACCAGGGGAAAAGTTCTGGTCAGGTCATCCACCACGCGACGCTGCCATTGCGGGTGAAGATGAAGGTCCAACTCATCGATGAGGACGATGCCTGGGGTCTTGAGTAGTGCATCTTTTCCAAACTGGGGATTCAGCTTAATCGCCTTTTGAGCTAGATCTCCCACCAGTGCAAACATTGAGCGCTGACCATCGCTCAGGTTTGCAAAAGGCTGAAGGCCTTGGTCTTCAAACGAAACCATCATTTCTCCCCGATCAGGGTCAAAATAGAGATCACTTGCTCCCTCTAAACAACCCAACAGGGCAGACTTCACCAGATCCAGAGCCGCGGGCGACTTCTTCCTTGTGCGGTAGGCCGACCAGGAACGTTGGGCGAACCAACGCACCAAATCTCGAACAGATATACGGGGATCAGCGCTATTCTTGTAGCCGTCCATTCGACTGGTTCGAGCCTCAGACTGAAGCTGCTTGGGATCCTTCACTTGGGAATTCTCTCTTGGCTCCAACCAGAGGCGACCGGTCCCGTAATAAGAAAGCAAGGGCAACACGGCAGAAGCCCCCCCAAGGACACGCTTGACGGTCTCCTCAGCGAGTTCCGTAATCGCTGCTGCTTCACGCCGAGTTGTGCGCCCTCCCGCCTTGAGCTGGCGCTCCCAGCGAACCTCAGTTCCAGCGACCGTCCCTGTAGCTATAATTCGAGCGGGACCCGGCTTTTCAAAGCGAACCTCACCGAAGTCGAAGACTTGGGAGATCTCTCTAATTTCATCCGGACGAATGTGTCGGCTTTCCGCTTCGGGAATCCCTAGTAGCCAGCCACCCATAGCAACCGCCAGAGCGTCGAGTGCAGAGGTCTTGCCGGACCCGTTGTTACCCACAAGAAGATTAAATTGGGAATGCAACTTTAGCGTCAACGTTTCAAATCTCTTGAAGTTCTCGACCCGTAGTTCGTGAATCACCATATTGCTTGCTGCACCTTTTTCCTCGACTCTACCCGAAACTTCGCTCTGGGACTCGCCACCTCATTCCAGGGGATCCACCGGCGCCGGCGAACTTTCCCCAGGTGAAGGTCGCCTCCCAACTCGGTTCGCTGCCCCTGAGCGCGCTCCGCCTCCGGCCCCAACCCGGGGTCACAGGCCTGGACGAGGCTGTCCCTTTGGAAAGTTGCCAGCTTTCCTCTTCCACTTCCGCCCCCGCCTCCGATCCTCCAACCACGGCGCCCCGCCCCCACCCCCGGGGCTACATGTGGGAAGGCGCACCGATCGGCGGCATTGTGGGTTCCGTACTGACGGCCGTGGTGGGCTTTGGACCCATGCCCCGCTGGCTGCGGCTCGAGCCCCCTCCGGCTCGCGACCCGCAGATCCAGCCCCTGGGCTTCGCCTGGAATCAGGTCAGCGAGGCCGACTTCGCCGCCCACTGTCAGCGACTGGAGATGGCCCTGGAGCAGGGCACGGAAGCCGGCAAGAAAGTGTTGGGAGGCGGCGGCAACAGCTCTTATCTGGTCGAACTGAGCACCGGTCCGGCCGCCGTTTGGAAGCCAGCCGCGCGCCAGAAAAAGGGAAAGCATCGCGACCACCTGCCCGAGGGCAACGAAGGCTTGCGCGAGGCCGCGGCTTATCAGGTGGACAAGTGGCTCGGACACCTGGCCCGCGTGCCGGTAGCCAGTGCCAGCGGGCTGGCAGGCCGCGAAGGCACCCTCAGCCTGCTGGTGCCCGGCACCCCGGCCCGCGACCTGGGCGACCGCGAAGAACTGCTGGGCCGCCTCAAGCCCGACGACTACCGTCGCATCGCCCTCTTTGACTACGTGATCGGCAACCTCGATCGCCACGGCGGCAACTGGCTGGTAGACGGCAACCTGCGCCCCATTCCCATCGACCACGGGCTGGCCTTCCCCACCAAGAACGCCGCTCAGAGCACCTTCAACCTGGACTTTCGCGAACCACTCACCCTCCAGCCCTCCGAGCGCCAACGCCTGAGCCGCTTCGCGGAACAGGAGCCCGAGATCCGCTCTCAGTTGTCCCACTTGCTCGAACCCGAAGCCCTCGACGCCATGTTTGAACGGGTCCAGCGCGCGCTGCAGCGGGGAGCCATCGACACCTTTTGGTGCCAGCCCAAGGACTGACCGCACAATGGCATCGCTCGAAGAAGAAATGGCCGCCGCCGTAGCGGCCCAGAAGGCCCGCTCGGAGCAGCTCAAACAGTCCGTCGAGGAACTCCAACAGGTCGGGCGCCAGGGCGAAGCGGCCGGCCGACGCGCTCGACAGTTGGGGTTGGGGCTGGTGGCCGTCCTGGCTCTGGTGCTTACCGCCATCCTCTGGAGCGATCCTCGCTCGCGAGCCGCTTCCATCGCCCTGATCCCCTGCCTGCTGCTGGGCGGGCTCTGGTCTTACCACCGCAAACGCTAGCGCCCGCGCAGAACGACGCTCTCATGAACATCTGGGTCGATGCCGACGCCCTGCCCACCGCCGCCAAGAACGTCCTGTTCCGAGCCGCCCAGCGCTGCCGGGTGTGCCTGACCATGGTCGCTAACAAGCCACTTAAGATCCCACCCAGCCCTTACCTGGCCAACGTCGTCGTCGGCGCTGGCCTGGACGTGGCCGACCATTGGATTCTAGAGCAAGTGCAGCCCGGCGACCTGGTCATCACCGCCGACATCCCGCTGGCTTCCCAGGTGGTCCCCCGGGGCGCCGCGGCCCTCGACCCCCGTGGCCAGCTTTACACCGAGCAAAACGTTCAGCAACGCCTGGCCGTGCGCGATCTGCTGGCCGACCTGCGCAACCTCGAGCTGATGAGCGGCGGCGGTCCACCGCCCTATACGCCCAAAGACCTTCAGAAATTTGCCAGCCAGCTAAACAGCTATCTCACGCGGCCGGGCTGAGCCGGGGTATCGTGCTGAGCCCAGCGCCGCAAATTTTCGATGCGGTCGCGGGTGGGCGGGTGGTCGCTGAAAATCTTTTCCAGACTGGCCGGCACGTGCTCTTCGCTGTGCAGCGACTGCAGCCGCTCCATGGCCCGCACCGCCGTCATCGGGTCCAGGCCCATGTTCACCAGATGTTGCTGGCCGATGCGGTCGGCCTCGGTTTCGGCGGCCTGACCGTAGCGGTTCTCAATCAGCTGGTCGCCGGCCTGCAGGGCCCAGCGGGCCATGGGCCACTGGCGCAGCCGCAGCGGTGCGGTCAGAGCCCCGCGTAGCAATACGTGAGAGAACTTCTCCACCGGATGGCGCTGCTCGATGTGGGCAAATTCGTGCCCTACCACAAAAGCCAGCTCACCGTCGTCGCTGAATTTCTCCATCAGGCCTCGGGTGGCATAGATGGTCCCACCGGGCAACGCCATGGCGTTCACCGCCTCGGTGTCGAGCAGCTTGAACTGAAACTCCACATCGGTTCGACTGGACTGGGCGGCCAACTGCTGCCCGATCCGTTGCAGACGCGCCTGAGCCTCGGGGTTGTGCCACAGTGGGGTCTGCTTTTCCAGGGCCTCGGCCACATGACGTCCCAACTCCACTTCGTTGGCCGTCGACAGGAAGGTCTCAGCGGGCATCTCTTGCAGCTGCACTTGAGCGGTGGGAGGCGAGCAACCGGCCAGGCCCCCGACCACGCCAGCCAGCCCTAATCCGGCCAGCGCCACCTGGCTCCAACGAAACTCCTCGCGCGGTTCTTCACTTCCTGACAACGCCTCGGGAGCTACGGGTCGCGGACCGACTCCCCCAAGCGTGGGCCGGTGTCGCAAAGGCGAAAGCGAGTGCAATGGGGTACTCATCGTGCCCATCCAACACCCTGGCCCTTAAAAAAGTCTGCAGCAGCTTTCAGTTCCCTTTCAGACCTGCCGGCTAGTCTGCAAAGGTGAAAATCTGCCAGCGCCCCCAACCCCAGGTGCCCAAAACGCCGCCCAGGCCAGCCCCAAACCCCGAGGGCAACACCGGCCCGGCTCCGCCGGCCTCGAAGGCAGACGTTTTCTGGCACTCCAGCGCGCGCAGCGCCCGCCTGCTGGCCCAGGTGGGCGGAGCCAGCAACGGCGGTTCCCTGGGTTATCTGGGCGGCGCGCTGCTGGCCGGCACCCAGGCCACCTCCGGCCACGTGGCCCTCGGCATGGCCATGATCGGGGCTGGACTCGGAGGTGTCGTGGGCTGGAAAGTCATGGGACGGATCAGCGATTGGGCCGGCAACACGGCCGTGCGCCTGGCCCCCTCCAGCCCCGCAAGGTCGGAAGCTCTGGGCCGGGCCGGTCTCAATCTGGCCATGGACCTTCTCTCCGGCTCACGCACTACGGCCGTCGTCGACCTGGGAGTGACCTTCGGTTGGGGCGGATACCAGGCATGGAAGTCCGACCGCTAGTCCGCGCGGGTGGCCGCATTGGGTTCGACAGGCTGGCAGTTCGGAAAAACCTTCGCAAAACCGACCCACGGTGAAGACGGGCGGCCCTACTCCCGGTTGCGAAACGCCCGTCTCGTGGAGACTCAGCCATGAAGCCCAGGCTCTCCGCCGTCGTCCTGGCCCCCGAAGGCCTCACCCCGCTGGTCCCCTTGCTCCAGCACCTTCGTGCCCAAGGGCTTGAGCACGAACTGGAAGTGGTGCTGGTGGTTCCTCAGATGGACCAGCCAGCAATTCTGCGCGAGTTGGAGCGGAACGACCAGGAACTGAACGTTCACGTGGTTTCGGTGGCCAGTTGCCGCCCCACCGGTCCGGCCGTGGCGGCAGGCATGCTGGCGGCCAGCGCGGAGCTGGTGGTGCAGTGCGAAGACCACAGCTTTCCTCAACCCGGTTGGGCAAAGGCCCTGCTTCAGGCCCACCAGGGTCCTTGGGCTGCAGTGGGGCCGGCCGTCGAGAATGCCAACCCGGGCCCTCTCAGCTGGGCCGACTTTCTGCTCAGCTTTCTCCACTGGTATCAGCCCCCCCGTGGCGAGGCGCCCTCTCTGGCCGGCCACAATTGCAGCTACAAAAAAAACGTGCTGCTGGCCCAACCCGATCTGGGCTCGACGTTGCAATCGGAGATGGTATTTCACCATCAGCTCCGGGACCAGGGGCAGCACCTGTTCCTGGAGCCCGGGGCTCGGGTGCGCCATTATAATCTGTCGGTGGCTACAGCCTTTCTCGACCACAAGTGGTTGGGCGGACGCATCTTTGCCAGCCATCGAGCCAGGTTGTGGCCGCTCTGGCGCCGCATGCTCTACGCCGCTGCCTTTCCCCTGGTGCCCGTCCTTCGCTTGCACAGAATTCTGGCCACTCTGAAACTGCGCCCGACGCCTCCCTTACCAACAACGACATGGGCGTGGTTACTCTTGGGGCTGCTTCTTCACGCCGCCGGTGAAGCTGTCGGCTACCTGGTCGGTAGCCTGGGCTGCGAAACCGCCTACGCCGAGTATGAACTTCGGCGATTTCAGCACCTGGCCCCCGGCGATCTGCCCGCGCCCTGAGTCGCGCCGATAGTGGCGAACCCGATCCACCTCTTCCGAGGAATTGTCCACCTCTTGGTCAAACTCGTGAGCAAACATGACACCTTACCCTCATCTTTGTCGACGATGAACCCGTCCAGCGAAGTCACAGGCAGCGCTGGCGATCTGGCCGTATTGGTGGTCGGTGCCGACCCCACCGAACGCCAGCGCCTGATTCAGGCAATGAGTAGCCTTGGCATCTACGCGGTTCAAGAGGCCAACGATCAGTTCGAGGCCCTGGTGCTCTCCACCACCGTGCCCTTCGATCTGGTCGTGCACTGCATGCTGCCCGGCGATCAGGGGCAGCCTCAATTCCCTGGCGATGCTTCCATGCTGTCGAAATCGATCCTCAAGGTGACTTCGGGCTCGGTGAGCCCCTCGCTGATCGAAGTGATTTCCCCTTTGGGCGAGCAGGTTGGCGTACCGCTGTTTCAACGACCGACCCAAGCTCCGAGCCAGGGGCCGACCCGCCCCGCCAAGGTGGAGACTTCGCCTACAACTCCGTCGGCAGGCGAGCTGTTGGCCGCGATTCGCCACAAAGAACTAACGCTCATTTTCAAGCCGATGGTGTCGCTCAAGGACATGACCCTGGCTGCGGCCGAGGCCAGCCCCCAGTGGCTTCACGCCCGCTACGGACTCCTTTTGCCTGAAGCTCTATTGCAGGCTGCCACCTCGACCGAATCTCAGGTCAATCTGGCCCTCTATACCTTTGAACGTGCCCTTGATGCCCAACAGCGGTTCCTCAAGCAGGGGCTACCGCTCAGCCTGCACATCGACCTGGGGCCGGCATACTTTCAGCAATTGGGCGCCGCCAATCAGCTGTTGGGCCACTTTCTGGACTACCCCGAGAGCGAACCCCACCTGTTAACCTTCGATATCCACGATGCTTCCCTGGTCCAGCCCTCCAAGCCCTTTCTCGACAACCTTGCCCGGCTGCATTCCAAGGGATTCGGGCTGGCGTTGGCCCACTTCGCCGCCCTGTCCTCGCCCCAACAACTCACGCAAATCCCCTTTAACTGCCTGAAACTCAACCCCACCCACCTGATGCGCTCGGCCCACCGCGACCAGATTCCCCAAATCGTGGCCGCCAGCCGGGGGCTCACGGCCCATCTGGGCATCAAGTTTGTGGTTCAGGGCATTCACCGAGCCGAAGAATGGGAGGTGGCCAAGTCTTTAGGCTGCCACCTTGTGCAGGGCCCCGTCATCGCCAACCCCCTCGATGAACAGGCCTTCCTCGATTGGATCAAGGCCCACGAGAAAGAGGAAGAGGCCCCCGAACCGGCTGGAGGCCTGGATTTTCTCATTTTCTGCTACGTCCTGTCGGTCACCCAAGACATGGGCGTTTCCTGGGTGAACTCTCTGAAGCTCGTCAAGGCCCACAATCCTGCTGCCGAGCCCATCCTTGACCGCCTCGAGCACAGCCTGCTCACGGGCCAGGCGCTTTCGGCGGCCATGCGCGAGCACCCCACGGTGTTCAGCGAGCGCGTCGTGGCCATGGTGGAAGGCGGCGAGGAAGTCTCAAAGCTGTCCAAAGTGCTGCGCCGTCTTTACGACCGCACCCTGGCTCAGATCAAGCCCATGGCCAGCAGCGGTCTGGAAGTGCCCGCCCACACGCTGGCCCAGACGATCGAAGATACGGCCGAATTTATGGACCTCGGATTTCCGCTGGTCAAAGCCCTTCAGCAGGCCATGACCGCCTGCGAAACCGGCTCGATCCGGGCCGGATTGCAAGAACTGCAGTCCCAACTCGAAAGCCAGGGTGAGGGCGACCTGGGCAGTCTCCAATACCCTCCTCGAGTTTTTTCGCGCTACGCACCGGCTTTTTTCGCGGTAGGCCAGATGTCCGGGTGTCTTCCCGAAACCCTGCGCGATCTGGCCGCGCTCTTGCGCTCCTAGTCTCCGCCAAACTCCATAGCGGCGCTGTCCAGAGCTTTTTCGTCGATCTCTACCTGGCCCGTATACTCGGCGATCTGGTGCGCTCCGCCTTCCTGCAAACCGGACGATTCGATCTCGCCGAACAAATAGGTTCGACTCAGTTCGCCGCTGGGCAGGCCGGCATACTGCTCCAGTTTCGAGCGGGAGTCGGCGATGTCCAGATTGCGCATGGTCAGCTGTCCAATGCGATCGACGGGCCCGAAAGCGGCATTTTCCGTGCGCTCCATCGACAATTTATCAGGGTGATAGGACAGAGCCGGTCCGCTGGTGTCAAGAATCGAATAATCATCGCCACGGCGCAGACGCAACACCACCTTGCCCGTAACCAGCGACGCCACCCAGCGCAAAATCGACTCGCGCAGCATCAAAGCCTGGGGGTCCAACCAGCGACCTTCGTAGAGGAGCCGGCCCAGACGCCGGCCCTCGAGATGATAGTTGGCGATGGTGTCCTCATTGTGAATGCCGTTCAACAGGCGCTCGTAGCCGATCCACAGCAGGGCCATCCCGGGAGCCTCGTAAATGCCTCGCGACTTGGCCTCGATAATGCGATTCTCGATCTGGTCCGACATCCCCAGGCCGTGTCGACCGCCAACCCGATTGGCTTCGTGCACCAGCGCCACCGGATCGCTAAAGCGCTTGCCGTTAATCGCTACGGGGCGGCCTCCGAGGAACTCAAGGACCACTTCCTCGGGTTCGATGGTCACGGCGGGATCCCAAAAGCGAACCCCCATGATCGGTTCCACCGTCTCCATGGAAATGTTCAGGTGCTCGAGCGTCTTGGCCTCGTGGGTGGCCCCCCAAATGTTGGCATCGGTGGAATAGGCCTTCTCTTTGCTATCTCGGTAGGGAAGATTGTGCTCCACCAACCACTGGCTCATCTCGTTGCGGCCGCCCAGCTCGTTGACGAAGTCAGAATCGAGCCAGGGCTTGTAGATGCGCAGGCCCGGGTTGGCCAGCAGCCCATAACGATAGAAGCGCTCAATATCGTTGCCCTTAAAGGTAGAACCGTCGCCCCAGATATGCACGTCATCCGATTGCATGGCACGCACCAGCATCGTGCCCGTCACGGCCCGTCCCAGAGGGGTGGTGTTGAAGTAGGCGCGCCCGGCCGAACGAATATGGAAAGCCCCGCAGGCCAGCGCCGCCAGACCTTCTTCGACCAGTTCACGACGACAGTCCACCGCGCGGGCCAATTCGGCACCATATTGAAGGGCACGGGCCGGCACACCGGAGATGTCGGGCTCGTCATATTGCCCAATATTGGCCGTATAAGCGCAGGGAATGGCTCCTTTGGCGCGCATCCAGGCCACCGCCACGGATGTGTCGAGCCCCCCCGAAAAGGCAATGCCCACGCGTTCGCCGCCTGGCAGGCTGGTAAGGACCTTACTCATCGAAATTCTCTCCTGTGTGAATGCTGGTGGCTCCTACGCAGTGGCGGGCAGATCTCCTATTCGCGGCGAGGAAAGAGCATCACGGCGCAGGGGGCACGGCGGGCCACGTTCTCGGCAACACTGCCCAGGACCAGCCGTCGAAAGCCGCTGCGACCGTGGGTGGAAAGGGCCAACAGCTGGCAGGGCCAGGCACGCGCCTGCTGCAAAATCACCTCGACCGGTTGGCCCTCAACAACCGAACCGACGACCCCCTGGGGAAACTCGAAGTCATCCCCGGCGTGCAAGGCCCTGACCTCGGACTGGGGCGGCAACCAGCGACGAACCTCCTGGAGCACCTCCAGGCCCGGCGCTGAGCCGTCTACCGGAACCAGCACCCGAGAGAAATCGGCCACTTCTTGCTCGGGGCGCAGCAGCAACACCGGGCACGGGGCCTGGCGCACGACCCCCTCGGCCACGCTGCCCAGCAACCAGCGCGAACCATCCCGCCGGCCGTGACTGGCCATGACAATCAGTTCCGCTGCCTGGGCCCGTGCCGCCTCAGCGATCTGCTCGGCCGCCGGCCCAAAGAGCAATTCTCGTTCCCAACCGGTGGGCAGAATCAGGGCGTCCAGTTCTGCGCGGGCCTCGTGTTCGAGAGCATCGCGGCGACGCCCCTCGGTGAGACGCAACCCCAAACTGCCGGCCACTCCCGGCGGCGCCGCGACATTGCTGGGCACCACGACCCGTACCACCCGTGCCGGCAGACCCAGCCGCGAGGCCACCGGCAGGGCGCATTGCGAGAAGGTCGTGCCGTCCCAGGGTAACAACAAGCCACCCTTCACGGCAGCACTCCGCGCAGCCAGCTCTGCAGGGCGTCCTTCAGCCCGGGACCCCGCTCGCTGAGGTGGTACTCCACCCTTACCACCGGTAGAGACAGTCCCAGATCGCGCCCCAGGTCGACGGGTGTGCCGGCCACCACCACTTCAGCCCCGCTGGCCTCCAAAGTGCGTCGTAGCTCATCGCGTTGCTGGGCCGAATAGCCCATGGCCGGCACCACCTTGCCCAGATGGGGATAGTGACGAAAGACCTCGGCCAGCGAACCCACCGCCGCCGGGCGCGGGTCGACGATTTCGGCGGCGCCGAAACGTTCGGCCGCTACATAGCCGGCCCCAAAAGCCAGATCGCCATGGGTCAGGCTGGGACCATCGTCGACCACCACCACTCGCTTGCCGCGAATCTGTTCGGCATCGGCCACCAGCGTCGACTCGGCCTCGACCACCCGCACGCCCGGATTGAGTGCCTGGATATGCCGGCGCAATTCGCTCAGGGCTCGCCAGTTGGCGGCATCGACTTTGTTGATCACCACCAGGTCGGCCTTTCTCAGGTTGACCTGACCCGGATAGTAGCTCTGCTCATCGCCCAGCCGCAGCGGGTCGACCACCGTGATCCACAGGCCCGGCTGAAGAAAGGGCAGGTCGTTGTTGCCGCCGTCCCAAACCAACACCTCGGCTTCCTCCTCGGCCAGCCTCATGATTTGGGCGTAGTCCACCCCGGCGAAGACCACATGGCCAGCCCGCAAGTGTGGCTCATACTCTTCGCGCTCTTCCAACGTGCAGCCGTGAACATCCAGATCCTGCATACAGGCAAAACGTTGCACGCGCTGTTTTTCCAAGTCACCATAGGGCATAGGATGGCGCAAAATCGCTACTTTCTTGACACCCAACTCGTAGAGCAGCTGAACCACTCGCCGGGCGGTTTGACTTTTGCCCGCTCCGGTGCGCACCGCACAAACGGCCACCACGGGGCGTCGGCTGCGCAAAAACGTGCTGCCCGTGCCCAGCAGGCGAAAATCGGCCCCGCAAGCCAATACTCGCGACGCCGCCTGCATCACCTGGGCAAAGGAACAGTCGGAGTAGGCAAAGACCACTTCGTCGACCTCGAGCTCGCTCACCCAGCGCTCGAGGTCGGCCTCGGCATAGATGGGAATGCCCTGTTCGTAGCCTGGCCCGGCCAGGCTGGCGGGAAACACCCGGTCGTCGATGCCCGGGATCTGGGCGGCGGTAAAGGCCACCACCCGATCGGCCCCCTGACGGTAGACCTGCTGAAAATTATGAAAGTCGCGTCCCGCAGCTCCCATGATCAACACTCGTTTTTGTCTCATTGCCACCTCCAAAGAAACGTTCCAACTCCAACCGCCCCTGCTGAACCGCCCGACGTGCCGGGCCGCTGAGCCGGGTTCCCAGAGAAAAATCCTGGCCCGGAAGACTCAGCAACCAGGCTCGTGGTGATGTCTCGTAGAGATCGTGGCACAGCTGCAGCAGCCCGGCCGGGGATGCCAGGTGACCGGCACCGACCGGCCCGCCCGGCGACAATTCCACCAGCTTGCAGACCCCACCCGAGAGGGCCGCGTCGGCGAAAACGACCTGGCGATGCGCAACCATCACCTCCACCAGCTCAGGAGTCAACTGGTGATAGCAGCGCACGGGCCAGCCTCGGTTCCTCAGCTGGCGAGCCAGCAGCCAGGCCGCCCCGTCGTCGCCGCGCAGCCGATTGCCCCAGGCCAGCAGCAGCGGCCTCATCGACAGCGCCTATCCAGCACTCGCCCACGGGCATCGCGCAACTCGACCACCATGGGCATCTGTCCCAGGGCGTGGGTCGAGCAGCTCAAGCAAGGATCGAAGGCTCGGATGCCCGCCTCCAGGCGGTTCAGCACGCCTTCGGGAACCTGCGGACCTCGGATGAAGCGGCGGGCGATTTCGGTGACGGTGCGGTTCATGGCCCAGTTGTTCTGACCGGTGGCGATCACCAGATTGACCTTCTTCAACAGGCCGTGCTCATCGACTTGATAATGGTGAAACAGGGTACCTCGCGGGGCCTCCGAGCAGCCCACGCCGCTGAGCTGATTCACCCGGGCCCGGCTGCGCAACGGTGGGCGGCTCAGCTCATCATCCTGCAGCAGCTGACCGATCGCTTCCAGACCGGCTACGATTTCAATAAGCCGAGCCTCGTGGTAGAGCAGCGAGGCCTGCACCACCGGGCCGGCCCGCTGACGAAACTCGTCCAGCACCCGGTCGGCCCGAGGCGTGCCAATCCGCTCGCAACAGTTGAGCCGGGCCAACGGGCCCACCCGATAGCTGCCCTCGGGAAAGCCTCGCTGGCGGATGAAGGGGAACTTCAGGTAGCTCCAATCTTCGACGGCCTCACCCATCCAGCTCTCGAACTCGGCCGCCTCCAGCCACTGACGCTGTCCCGTATGGCTGTCGAGCAGACAAAGACGTCCGTCATAGTGCTCCCAGAGCCCCGAGGGACTGACCAGCCCGAGAAACAGACCGGGAAAATTGCCGAAGGCGGCCTCTTCGTCAGCCAGCGAAGGCAGCACCTCGCGAAAACGTCCCAACCCTTCGAGGGCCGCGTTGAGGCTCTCATCCAAGCGCGAACGGGCGGCCTGGCGGTCGGCCTCTGCCAGGCCGCAACGAACTCCGCCGGCAACCGCCCAGGCCGGATGGATCTTCTTGCCGCCCAGCGCCTCGATCAGGTTTTGGCCGAACTGGCGCAAGCGAATGCCGGCCCGGGCCAACTCGCGATCGTGCTGCATCAGGCCCACCAGATTGCGCTTCTCGGGCGGGCTGTCCAGGCCCAGCAAAAGATCGGGCGAGGACAGATGAAAGAAGCTCAATGCGTGCGACTGAACAATCTGGGCCAGGTTCATGAGGCGGCGCAGCTTTTCAGCCGCAGGTGGGATGCGCACCGACAGAATGGCGTCGCCCGCCTTGGCCGAGGCTAACAGGTGACTGATCGGACAGATGCCGCAAATTCGCCCGGTAAGGCTGGGCATCTCCCACACGGGCCGGCCCTCGCAGAACTTTTCAAAGCCGCGAAACTCAACCACATGAAAGCGAGCTTGCTGAACCTCGCCGGCATCGTCCAGATCGACACTGATTTTGGCGTGGCCTTCGATGCGGGTTACGGGGTCGATAAGAATTCTTCGGCTCATCCAAACCTCCGCTCGCGCGGTTCCCAATCGGGTTCCACCCCCTGCAACAGAGCCTCGACCAGTTTGCGAATTCTTGGGGCGTCGGGCGGACAACCCGGCAAGAAATAGTCCACCTTGAGGTAGTGATGCAAGGGGTGCACCTTCTCCAGCAGCGGAGGCACCAGCAGGTCAAAGCCTGCTTTGGGCAGCCCGGCATAGACGGCGTGACCCGGCTCGGCTAGCGGGGGGCACAGGTTGCGCAGAGCCGTGACATTACCCGTCACTGCACAATCGCCAAAGGCCACCAGCAGCCGCGAGCGCTGGCGCGCGAGCCGCAACATTTCCAGATTGTCCCGATTGGCCACCGCACCCTCCACCAGCACCAGGTCGACGTTCTCAGGGAACGTCTTGGTATCCACCAGGGGCCCGTAGACCAGGTCGACCTGATCGAGCAACTCAAGCAAAAACTCGTCCAGGTCGAGGAGCGACATGTGGCAACCCGAACAGCCCCCGAGCCACATGGTGGCCAGCCGTGGCCGGCTCAAGGCTGACTCCTTCGTTGCAGCACCCGCAACAGCCGCGAGCGGTCCTTCTCCATTTCGGCCACGCTGGCTCCCTGGCGAAACAGCGCCCCGGTGGGGCAGGCCACCACGCATTTGCCGCACGAAGTGCAGGTGGACGAATCGCCCCAGGGCTGATGCATATCGCTGATCACCCGGCTGTTCAAGCCGCGCCCGGCCACATCCCAGGTGTGGGCCCCCTCCACCTCGTCGCACACCCGCAGGCAGCGACTGCACAAAATACAGCGATTGTGATCCAGGCCGAAGAGCTCGTGGGAGAGGTCGACCTGGCAATCGGGATCGAGATACTCAAAACGGACATGGTCGACCCCCATTTCGGCGCTGCGGTCCTGTAGCTCGCAGTGGCCATTGGCCACGCACACCGAGCAGGTGTGGTTGCGCTCGGCCAGCAGCAACTCGAGAATCATCTGACGGTAGTTTTGCAGTCGGGGGCTGTGAGCCACCACCTGCATGCCTTCGCTCACTTTTAACAAACAGGCGGGCTGGGGCCGGCCCATCCCGGCCACCTCTACCAGGCACAGGCGGCAGCCCCCCCATTCCGACAGCCCGGTCATGGAGCACAGCGTGGGAATATCGATGCCCGCCTGGCGAGCGGCCTGCAAGACGGTTTCGCCCTCGTGGGCCGAAACCAGCTGTCCGTCGATCTGCAGCGTTCTAACGCTCATCCGAGTTCACCCCCTCAAGAAACTCGTGGCGAAAGTAGCGCAGCGTGCTCAACACCGGGTTGGGCGCGTTCTGCCCCAGCCCGCACAGGCTGGTGGCTCCCACCATGTCGCACAGGGCCTCGAGCTGTTGCAGGTCGTCGGGACGGCCGCGGCCCTCGCAGATGCGCTCCAAAATGCGGTGCATCTGCACGGTGCCGGCACGACAGGGTACGCACTTCCCACAGGACTCTTCCATGGAAAACTGCACGAAGAAACGGGCCACGTCGGGCATGCGATCCTGCTCGTCCATCACGATCATGCCTCCCGAACCCATGATCGATCCCAGTTGCTGCAGGGCCTCATAATCCACAGGCGTGTCCAGCAGTCGGGCAGGCACACACCCTCCCGATGGCCCACCGGTTTGTACGGCTTTCAAAGCCCCTGCGGGCGACCCCCCGCCCATGTCCTCCACAATGGTGCGCAGCGGCGTGCCCATGGGCACCTCAACCAGACCCGTGTGGCGTACTTTCCCGGCCAGCGCGAACACCTTGGTTCCCTTGCTACGCTCGGTGCCCAGCCCGGCAAACCAGTCGCCCCCCCGGTCGATGATCGAAGGCACATTAGCGAAGGTTTCCACATTGTTGATCAGGGTGGGCTGGCCAAAGAGCCCGCTCTCGGGCGGATAGGGAGGCCGCGGGCGAGGCAGCCCCCGCTGGCCCTCGATAGAGGCGATCAGGGCGGTTTCCTCCCCGCAAACATAGGCTCCGGCGCCGATGCGCAGCTCCAGGCGAAAATCGAAGCGCGAGTCGAGTATGCCGCTGCCCAACAGCCCCAGCTTGCGGGCCTGGGTCAGAGCGATTTGCAGTCGGCGGATGGCCAGCGGATACTCGCCGCGCACGTAGAGGTAGCCTTGCTGGGCCCCCACGGCGTAGGCCGCCAGCGCCATGCCCTCGAGCACCCGGTGCGGGTCGCTCTCCAATACGGCCCGGTCCATGAAGGCCCCCGGGTCACCCTCGTCACCATTACAAATAACGTATTTGCTATCCTTGCGAGCCTTGGCCACCAGCGACCACTTCAGCCCGGTAGGATAGCCGGCCCCCCCGCGACCCCGCAGCCCGCTGCGAATCAAAGCCTCGACCACCTGATCCGGGGTCATCTCGTTCAGGGCCTTGCTCAAGGCGCGGTAACCCCCCAGCGCCAGATAGGACTCAATACGCTCGGGCTCGACCAGACCGCTGGTCTGGAGCACGATCTTGTGCTGCTTCTGAAAGAACGGATGCTGCAAGTCGCCAGGCTGCAACTCGGTGCAGTCGGACCCTCGAGCCACCTTCAGCACCTGTTCAGCCTGTTCGGGGCGAACTTTCTCCAACAACCGGTCGCCCTGGGGTCCGCTAACAACCACCAGGGGTCCCTGGCTGCACAAACCCAGGCAGCCGACCCGCAGAACTTCTTCGCCGGGCCCCAAGCGAGCTTCCAGACCGTCGGCCAACTCCTGGGATCGCCCCGACATACAGCCCGCTGCCTGGCAACAACGGATTTGTAGAGGCTGACGTCGCTGCTGTTCTTTCTCGGCCAGTTCAAGCAGGTTCTTGGGCAAGGCGCTGCCTCCATTCGGCTAACAGAGATTCGCTTTCCATGTGACCGCGCACCTCGCCGTCGACCACGCCCGCCGGGGCATTGCCGCAGGCTCCCAGGCAGCGAGCTACGTCGAGGGAGAAGCTACCGTCGGCGGCCGTGTGACCGGCCCGCACGCCCAGCTCCTCTTCCAGACGGGCCAGAATGCCGGCCGCACCCTTTACATAGCAAGCGGTGCCCAGGCATACCACACAGGCGTGCCGCCCCTTGGGCTGCAGGGTGAAGAAGTGATAAAAGGTCGCTACTCCATAGACGCGACTGGGAGGCACCTGCAGCTTCTCGGCAATGAACCAAAGCAAATCCGACGACAGGCTGCCAAACATCTCTTGAGCCGAATGCAGCACCTCCAGCAGGGCCTGGGGCCGATACTGGTGACGCTTCATGCTGGCCTCGAGCAGCTTGAACCGCGGATCGCCGCTGGGATGATCGCTCATCCGCTCTCCACTTCAGCAATACGGGGAATGGTGCGCAGCACGGCGTCGGGCGTCAGGCTGATCGAGTCGATGCCGCGTTCCACCAAGAAAACGGCGAAATCCAAATAGTCCGAGGGGGCCTGGCCACAAATGCCCACCTTGATTCCGGCCTGATGACCCACCTCGATGATGCGAGCGCAGGCCTGCTTCACCCCGGCATTGCGTTCGTTGAACAGAGGTGCCACCAGCGTCGAGTCGCGGTCGACCCCGAGAATCAACTGGGTGAGGTCATTGGAACCAATGGAAAAGCCATCGAACAGCCGGGCAAACTCTTCAGCCTGCAGCACATTGGAAGGCAACTCGGCCATACAATAGACTTCCAGCCCGTCCAGCCCCCGCTTCAATCCGCCCTCGGCCATGGTTTCCAGCACCCTCTGCCCCTCTTCGGGGGTGCGACAGAATGGAATCATGACTTTCAGATTCTTCAGACCCATCTGCTCGCGCACCCGACGCACTGCCTCCACTTCGAGCATAAAGCCCTCTTTGTAGGCCGGATGATAGTAGCGGCTGGCCCCACGCCAGCCGATCATCGGGTTTTCCTCTTCGGGCTCAAAAGGCCCTCCGCCCAGAAGATGGCGATACTCATTGGTTTTGAAGTCAGAGAAACGCAGGATCACCGGGCGCGGGTAAAAGGCTGCGGCCAGAACCCCGATGCCCTGGGCCAGACGGTCTACGAAGTACTCCGGCTTGTGGGGATAACCTCGGGTCAATTCTTCGACCTCGGCCTGCAATTCGGGGGCCAGCGTGTCAAAGCGCGTCAGCGCCAGCGGATGCACGCGCACCCAGCTGGCAAAGACAAACTCCATCCTGGCCAGTCCGATGCCGGCTACGGGAAGCTGGGCCAATCGAAAGGCCTCTTCGGGGTTGCCCAGGTTCAGCATAATGTCGGTGCGCGTGCGGGGCAGACTGGCAGCGTCGACTTCCTCCACCTCGTAGGGTAGAGCACCCGCATACACAATGCCGGTTTCGCCTTCGACGCAGGAAAGGGTTACCGGCTGACCGTCCTCCAGCTCGCGCATGGCACCCGGGGCCCCCACCACCGCCGGGATGCCCAGCTCACGGGCCACAATGGCCGCGTGGGAGGTGCGTCCCCCGCGTTCGGTGACAATTCCCGAGGCGCTCTTCATGATGGGTTCCCAGTCGGGGTCGGTAATCGAGGTGACCAGCACTTCGCCGGCCTGGAAGCGTTCGATATCACGGGCATCCTGGATCACCCGCACCCGGCCGCTGCACACCGAGTTTCCCACGGCCAGCCCTTTGAGCAGGGGATGGCCTTTCTCGAGCAGGCGAAACATACGCATCGTTTGAGACTTCTGGCTGTGAACCGTTTCCGGTCGCGCCTGCACGATATACAGAGCCCCGCCGGGACCGTCCTGGGCCCACTCGATATCCATGGGCGTGGGCATGCCGCGCTTCTTCGAGTAGTGCTCCTCGATCATCACAGCCCAGCGGGCCAGTTCCAGCACCTGGTCGTCGGCCAGCGAGAGTTGTTGTCTCTGGCGTGAGCTGACCTTGTGATTTTGCACCCGGTGCAGGTGTCGGTCATAGCTCATTCGCAGTTCTTTGGGCCCGAGCTTTTTCCAGATCAGGGGGCGAAATCCCTGAGCCAGAGTGGGCTTGTGCACATAGAATTCATCGGGGCCGACCCTGCCCTGCACCAGGTTCTCTCCCAGGCCCCAGATCGAGTTGATCAGCACCACGTCGGCAAAGCCCGACTCGGTATCCAGCGTAAACATCACCCCCGAAGCCGCCCGATCGGCCTCGACCATCTGTTGCACCCCTACCGAAAGGGCCACCTGCAGGTGATCGAACCCCTGATCTTCACGATAGCCCATGGCCCGACCGGTAAACAGGCTGGCCATACAGCGCACCACGTGTTTCAGCAACGACACTTCACCGGCCACGTGCAGAAACGACTCCTGTTGACCTGCAAAGCTCGCCGAGGGCAGGTCTTCGGCCGTGGCCGACGAGCGCACGGCCACCGACGGCCTCGGCTTGCCCACCCGGCTACCCAACTCCTGATAAGCCAGGCGAATTTCCTGGGCCAGATCGGCAGGAAGTGTGCCACCCAATATCAGTTCCTTGATGGCCTGGCTCACACTGGCATAGGTGGCCACCTCGGCCCGATCCAGCCGTTGCAGCTCCTGCCGGATCGGCTCCCTGAGTTGATTGTGCTCCAGGTAGTAGCGATAGGCCTCGGCCGTCAGGGCAAAGCCTTCGGGAATGCGCACTCCCAAGGACCCCAATTCTTGGCGCATTTCCCCCAGCGAAGCATTCTTGCCCCCCACCAGCGGAACATCGTCGATACTCAGTTCATCAAACCAGCGAATCCATCTCATCCTTCAAGAGTATGGGCTCGAACTGGAGGGGGCCCTGATCGAGATCATTACGACCCGCAACTCTAACCCTGGAGATACGTCGACGGGGGCGAGACAGCTCGCTCCCGTCGAACGATTTACATTTTCTGCAAATCCTGCAACAAACCGGCAAACAACTCCCAAACCCCCTCAACCGGAGCCGCGCTATTCTGAGCCAGAAGAAAGCCAGGGGAGGCACTGATGGACGTACTTTCTGCAGCACCAATGAGCGACTATCGCCCGCCCGCAGCGGCTGAAGAGGCGGCACCAGGCGAGCAAGTAAGTGAAGACGAGGCTGCACCGGCTGGTGAGGGGCTCGAGGCTGAGGAAAGCGTTCCGCAGGACACCTCGGCACTCAGCGAAGACGCCCAGGCAGAACTGGCAGCAGAGACCCCCGCTGAGGACCAGGGTCAGACCGCAGAATCCTCACAGGACAGCGGACCTTCCGCCGGCGATGTGGCCACCCGGCCTCTGCAGAACGGAGCCCAATGGACCGAAGCCCTGGCTGAAGCACAGAGCAAAGGAACGAGTGCAGCCGGTCGCGCTTCCAAGCTACTGGGACCAGCTGCCGGCCTGGTGGGCGACACCTTGTCGATGCCGGGCAAAGTTCAAGATGCCGCCGGGTCGATTTCCAAAGCCTGGGAAACCGGAGCCAAAGACGATGTGGCCAAGGCCGTGGCAGACACGACTTCAGTCGCCTCCACCGGCACCAACATGGCCAAGCAGGCCCTGCAGGTACCCGAGGCCATCGTCAAGGGTAAGGCAGAGAAAGCCGCTGCCGAAGCCTTCCGCAAGGCGGCCCCCAACGCTTCACAAGAAGTGATTGAGGCCGCCAGTAAAAAGGCTGCCGAATCGGCGATCAACGACAGCACTTCCAAGGCAGCCAGACGGGGCACCGCTCAGGCTGCACGCCAGGCCGCCCAATCGGGTGGTTCGACCCTGGCCCGGGGGGCGGGGGCCAGCAAAGAGGTTGCCAAAGGCCTGCTAAGAGAGGGTGGCGAGGCAGCGGCCAAAGCAGCCAGTAAAGCCGTTGCCAAGGGTGCGATGAAAACCGCCGCCAAAGCCGCCGGTCGCTTTGTTCCGGGCGCCAACGTGGCCATTGCGGCGCTGGACACGGCTAACGCCGTCGCCACTTTCAACGACGACAAAGCCAGCGCAGGCAAGAAATTCTTTGCCGGTGCCACCGCTGCGGGATCGATCCTGGCCGCAACCAACATTCCTGTGGTGAGCCAGGTAGGCGCGGCCGTCTCCACCCTGACCTCGTTCCTGGGGAGCTGGTGGTGATGGGAGCCGAAGTCATTCTTCATGCCGAGGCGAGCCTGGACTGGGCTGTGGGCGCGCTGCCTAGGGTTCAGGCGCCCTCGTTGCAGGACTTACAAGTATCCATCGAGGCCCCTCCTGGTCCAACGGCCCAAGAGCTGATCGACCGTTTACGCTCCCGACTGCGAACCCGTGCCCCCCGAAGTGCCCGTGACGACCACGAGGCGATCGAGGCGGGCGACCAGGTTGTCTGCGATGTGATCGCGCTGCGCGCAGGCAAGGTCGTGGCCGGGGGAGTGCATCCCGGGCTGGCCATCGACATCCTTCCGGGCCACGATCTCGAGGGCCTGGCTCTGGCCCTGATGGGTCACAGCGCGGGCGACCGGGTGATGGTGGATTCGACCACCGACCTTCGCTGGATTGTCGACGTTCGCGAGGTGTGGCAGGTGGAGCGCTGGGAACTCGACGATGAGCAGGCCCTGGCAAGTGCAGGCCTGGGAAACAATCTCGAAGAGGCCATGGACCAGTTGGCCAGCGAGATCGACCTCGAGCAAGGCGAAGCCTTGATGATTTCGGCCACCCGCGCGGTGCTGGAAGAACTTGGCCGCCGAGTTTCGGTATCGCTGCCCTCCTGGGCAATAGACGAAGAGCTTGCCCGCTGCTGGGAAAAAACTCAGGAGCCTCTACTGCTGGACATGGGGATCCCCGACGGACTATGCGAACGTTCGCTACAAGACTTCATGACCGACCCCCAGCTGCGCCTCCAGGCCAAAGACCGACTGCGGGTCAATCTGGGTCTGGCGGCCGTGGCTCGAGAGAACCAGCTGACTCCCAACGAGTCTGCCATCAGCGACTGGTTAGAGCCGCTGGCGCAGCAATTGGAAGTGAAGCCATCCGAATTCCTGGGCGACGAAAGGGCCCGCACGGCTGCCGCCGACCTGGCCCTGCATCTGAAAGTTGTAGAATGGGTCATGGCTCGAGCCCGGGTCGAGGTTGTCGACCCCTAAACTAGCAAATCCGTGGAAGGGGTTCGTGCAGCGGCCGTTCCACCCGACGGAGAGCCCCCAGGCGAGTGCGTAGCAGCACCCGACCCACAGGTTCGGCCACCGCTTTGCCCAGCACACATGCGCCTGTGCCCAGGGGGTGACCGCGCAGCGCAGCCAGAGCCGACCGGGCCGAGGCCTGGGGCACCAGTGCCAACAATCGTCCTTCATTGGCCACGTGCAGCGGGTCCAGTCCCAGCAATTCACAGGCACTGGCCACGGCCTCCTCGAGCGGAATGGCCGCTTCCTCGATTTCCATGGCCAGACCGGAGCCGCGGGCCAGTTCGTGCAGCACGGCGGCCACCCCGCCCCGGGTCGGGTCGCGTAGCACCCGAACCTCGGGACAGGCCCTCAGCAGTTCCTCCACAAGGCCGTGCAGGGGGGCGCTGTCGGACAACACCGGGCTGTCAAACTGCAGCCCCTGGCGCTGGCTGAGCAGGGCTACTCCGTGTGCGCCAATCGGTCCGCTCAGCAAGATCGCATCCCCCGCCTGGACACGGCGGGGGTCGAGGTCAAGACCGTCGGGAACGACTCCCAGCCCACTGGTGACCAGAAAGAGTCCGTCGCCGTGGCCCTTCTCGACCACCTTGGTATCGCCGCAAACGACCAGAACCCGGCAGGCCCGGGCTGCCTCGGCCAGATCGGCCACCACCCGGCGCAGCACCTCCAGCTCGAGCCCTTCTTCCAAAATGAAGGCACAACTCAAATACAGGGGACGAGCTCCCATCACGGCGAGGTCGTTCAGAGTACCGTGCACGGCCAACGAGCCGATGCTGCCGCCGGGAAAAAACAGCGGACTGACCACCGAGGCATCGGTGCAAAAAGCCAGACGCCCTTGCTCGGGACGGGGCAGCACGGCGGCGTCGGTCAACAATCGCAGATAGGGGTTGTCGAGGGCGGGCAAAAACACGCTCTCGAGCAATTCAGCGGCCAGACGCCCGCCGCCGCCGTGGCCCATCACCACCCGCGGGCCGCCTGCCAGGGGCAGAGGACACTGGTTCATCGATCCACCCGCTCAAAGTAGGCCGCACAGGCCCCTTCCGCAGAGACCATAGGCGCCCCCAGCGGATGCTCGGGGGTGCACTCGCGCCCGAAGGCCGAACATTGGAACGGCTTGATGTGACCTTGCAACACCTCGCCCGCCCGACACAGGGCGCTGGCACAACTGGGGCCAGCTTCCTGCGGGAAACGTAGCTCGGCATCCCAGGGCTCATAGTCGGGCCCCAGTTTCCAGCCGCTCTGGGGCAGCACCCCGATGCCTCTCCAGTTGCGGTCGGTGGGGACGAACACTTGCTCCAACACGCTTCTGGCCGCCGGATTGCCTTCGGTTTGTACAGCTCGCTCATAGGCGTTCTCCAGTCGGGCCTGGCCCCGCCGCAACTGCAACACCAGGGCCAGCAAAGCCCGCAGCAAGTCGATCGGCTCAAATCCCGCCACCACAATGGGCACTTGATAGCGCTCGACCAGGGGGACATATTCCCGGGTGCCCATGACGCTGCACACGTGGCCGGCAGCCAGAAACCCCTGCACTCGCTGTCCGGGGCTATTCAGGATGGCCTCGAGAGCCGGGGGCACTCGCACATGAGAGACCAGCAGCGAGAAGTTGCTCAGCTTCTCGCGACGTGCCTGCAGCGCAGCCATGGCTACCGCCGGGGCCGTAGTTTCGAAGCCCACTCCGAAAAACACCACCTCGCGCTCCGGGTGTTCTCGAGCCAGCTGCACCGCGTCCAATGGAGAGTACACGACCCGAACTTCACCCCCGCGGCCGCGCACTTGAAACAGATCCTCGCGACTGCCGGGAACGCGCAGCATGTCGCCAAAACTGCAAAAGATCACCTGGGGGCGGGCAGCCAGGGCCAGGGCCCGGTCGATGGTCTCCAATGGAGTTACACACACCGGACATCCGGGCCCGTGCAGCAGTTCTAGACCGGGGGGCAACAACTGGTCCAATCCGTGGCGCAAGATGGAGTGGGTCTGGCCACCACATACTTCCATGACGCGCATCTCGCTGTCACCCACCTGCTCACGAATCTGACGGATCAGTTCGCGGGCAGGAGCCGCCTGACGAAACTCGTCCAGGTATTTCATGTCTGCAATTCCTCTTGCAGGCTTCCCAGAGCCTCCAGCAACCTGAGGGTTTCTTGGGCAGCCTGTTCATCCAGCCGGGTGATGGCGAATCCCGCGTGCACAATGGCATAGTCGCCGACCTGCAACTCGGGGACATATTCCAGGCAAACTTCTTTCAAAATGCTGCCGAAAGCGCAGCGACCCATACGAACCCCGTGGGCCTGGAAAATTTCTTCGATTCTGCCGGGAATCCCTAAGCACATCGAGCCGCCACCAGGGCCTGGCCCAGAGCCAGCCCTCCGTCACCACAGGGCACCTGAGCATGAACGAGCACTCGATGTCCCTCCCTTTCCAAGCGTTCCACCGCCCCCCGCAGCAGTCGCAGATTGTGAAAGCAACCCCCGCTTAAAGCCACGGCGCGACCCTCCCCAAAGCGCCGGGCCAGTTCGACGATCAAATCCACCAGGCCGTTGTGAAAGCGAGCCGCCAGGCAGGGCAGCGACTGACCCCGTTGTCTGGCAAGCATCAATTCGGCCAGAGCTTCGGCCCAAAGAATCCGCTCTCCCTCCAGGGGAAAAGGAAGCGCGGCACGTTCATCGGGATCGCAGGCCGCCTCCAGCCAGCAGGCTGCCTGGCCTTCGTAGGTCACCTGCTGACAAATTCCCAGCAAGGAAGCCACCGCGTCAAACAGTCGACCCATGCTGCTGCTCTGGGGCCCCGGAATTCGGCAAAGATTGCGCAATTCTTCAGCCCGGGCCGCGGCCACGCAGGGCAGGTCGGCATCCCAATTCAAGCCAGCCTGATGCAGGTAGCTCAGCGCCAGGCGATAGGGGGCGCGCAGGCAGGCATCGCCCCCGGGCAACACCACCGGCTCCAGCCAGGCCAGCCGTTGCACCGAGTGGTAGTCTCCCACCAGCACCTCTCCCCCCCACAGAGTGCCGTCCAGCCCCCAGCCGTGACCGTCAAAGATCAACCCCAGCACGGGTTCTGCTTCTGGCCAGTGGTGCTCGCCCAACAGCGAAGCCAGATGAGCATGATGGTGCTGCACCTGTATCAGCGGCTTGCCTCTCCGAGCCGCTTCTTGCTGAGCCCAGTGCACCGAAGTATATCCGGGGTGCAAATCGGCCGCCCACACTTCGGGCTGCCAGCCCAGCAGAGCACACCAGCGCGACACCTCCTGCTGCAGTCGCTGCAGGGCCGCCTCGCTACCCAGATCGCCCAGATGGCTTGCCATCCACAGTTGATCCCCACGACCCAGAGCCAGGCAGTTCTTCAGTTCTGCTCCCACCGCCAGGAGCCGAGGCAACTGGAAAGGCGTCGTCAGCGGTCGCGGCACCCACCCTCGGGAACGACGCATCGGCGCTGGCCCCCTGGGGCCCCACTGAAACACCGAATCCTCGCAGGCGGCCGCAATAGGACGCTGATGACCCAGCACCGGCCCCTCCCATCCCTCGGGCGGATCCGACACGGCAATGGGCTCTCCCTTGCGATTGCAGGACGTCACCACCAGCGCGTTCAGGGGGTCCTGAAGCAAGAGCACGTGCAGCGGGCTGGGCGGAAGCATCAGGCCAATCTCGTTTCCCTGAGGCACCAACAGCCCCAACTCCTTGCGGGACGGGACCAGCACGATCGGTCGCTCGCAAGATTCCAGGAACTGTTCCTGTTCGGCGCTCAGCCGGGCCCACTCGCGGGCGGTGGCCAGATCGGCCACCATCAGCGCCAGTGGACGATGGGGTCGGTGCTTCTGGCGGCGCAGTTCGGCTACGGCCACCGAATGGTCGGCGCGGCACATCAGGTGATAGCCGCCTACACCCTTGACCGCCACCACCTGGCCCTGCTTCAACATCTCTCGGATCTGTTCCAGCGGCGAAGCCGACGGGGGCCGGCTCCAGAGCTGCGGGCCACAGGCCGGGCAGGCGGTGGGTTGGGCATGAAAGCGACGGTCGAGCGGATTCTCGTAGGCGCCAAGGCAGTCGGTGCACAGGGGGAAGTCGCGCAAGGTGGTTCGCTGACGGTCGTAGGGCAGTCCCAAGACCACGGTGTATCGAGGTCCGCACTCGGTGCAGTTCAACAGCGGGTAACCGAAATGACGGTCAGCACGATTGCCCAGCTCTTCCAAGCATTGGCGGCAGGGGCAGCGGTCGGGGGGAAAAGGCAACCCTCCTGCCCCTGGATTGCTACTTTCGATGACCAGAACGGTTTGGCCCTGGGCGGGCAACTCCAGCCATTGAAGCTCGTCAACCCTGGCAGCGGCCGGCAGCCCGTCCCGGAGCTGGCCGCGAAGCAGATCCAGGCGCGCCCCGGGGCCTTCGAACTCCGCCACGACCTCGGCCCCGTGATTGGCGATATATCCCCCAAGCCCCAGCTGTTGGGCCAGACGATACAGGGCGGGGCGCATTCCCACCCCCTGCACCTGACCTCTCAGGCTCAGTCTGTAGCGGGTTCGGTCACTGGCCACGCCGACCACGACGTTGCTCGAGCAGCTGTAGCCAGGCCTCGATGCCCTGGCCGGTGCGCGTCGAGGTTTCCAATATGGGGGCTTCGGGGCGCAAGTCCCTCAGGGCCTGATGGGCGGCGTGACGCTGAAACTCCACCGCCTCGGCAAGGTCGATTTTGTGAATGAGGAAAACGTCGGCCGACTGAAACAAGGGGGAATATTTACTGGGTTTGTCTTCCCCCTCGGGAGTGGAAAGCAGCACCACGCGCAATTCTTCGCCCAGGTCGTAGCCCGCGGTGCACACCAGGTTGCCGACGTTCTCGATGAACAAAAAGTCGAGCTGCTGCAACTCCCAACCCTGCAGGTGCTGCTCTACCATGGCGGCCTCCAGGTGACAGGTGCCGCCCGTGGAGATTTGCCGGACGGGGGCTCCGCTGCGGGCCAAACGCCGGGCGTCGTTGTCGGTTTGCAGATCGCCCGTCAGAGCAGCAACTCGCCGTCCGGCCGGGTGAAGCCGCGCCAACGTGACCTCCAACAGAGACGTCTTGCCGGCCCCCGGACTCGATACCAGATTGACCACGAAGGCACCGGCTTCACGAAATCTGCTTCGCAAAGCCCTCGCCTGCTCGTCGTTGCGGTTCAACAGGTCCTTGCGCAGCTCAACAATCCGGGGATTCATCGACAACCTCCAGCCAATCGACGCGCAACTCACGGCCCTGCAACAGCTGCTGAGAGGGAGCCTGGCAGTCAGGGCACACCAGCCGCCACACCACCTCTGGCTGAAAGTCCTGGTGACAGTCCGGGCAGCGCAGTCGGGCAGGGACTTCGTCGATGTCGAGCCGGGCACCCTCCAACAGCGTGCCCCGGGCCACCACTTCCCAGGCGCGGGTCAGGGCCAGCGGGTCGGCGCCGCTCAGAGCGCCCACCACGACTTTCAAGGACATTACCCTGGAGCCGGCGGGTATGGCAGCCTCGGCGCTTTCGAGCAGAGCCAGGGCCAGCGACAACTCATGCACCAGGGCAACTTCCCCGCCCTGGCCTAAAGTCCCTTAGCCTCGGGCCTTGACGCTGGCCAGTCCGCCATCCAGGCCGATGACCTGTCCTGTCATCCAGCTGGCCTCCCGGCTCAGTAGCCAGGCGGCCAGTGAAGCCACCTCTTCGGGCTGCCCCAATCGACCCAGAGGGTGCTGCGCCTCGCTGGCCTGGCGAGCGGTGGGGCGCGTGGTGATTTTGGAGGCCAGGGGCGTGTCGACCAGACCTGGAGCGATCACGTTGAACCGCAAACCGCGGGCCGCGTAGGTGGCAGCCGCGCTGAGAGCCAGCCCCTGGATTCCCGCCTTGGCAGCGGCGATGGCCTCGTGGTTGGGCAGTCCGAAGCGAGCGGCCGCGCTGGAGAAGAGCACCACCGAACCCGATTGCATATGCTTTCCGGCGGCTCGCACCACGGCAAAGGCCGACTTCAAATTCTGCTCGATGGTGTCCATAAATTCTTGTTCGTTGGTGAGGTGGGCCGGCTTCAACAGAATCGAACCCGCACAGTGGACCACGCCGTCGACCGGTTCGCCGCCGAAGGCAGAATCGACAGCCGCGAAGCTGCGAGCATCGCAAACGGCCCAGTCGGCTCCCAGTTCGTCGGCCACAGAGGCCAATCGTTCCGAGTCGCGTCCGAGCAGAGTCAGTGCTCGCCCCTCTGCGGCCAGTTTTCTGGCCAGAGCCAGCCCAATGCCGCTGCTACCACCAAAAATCAAGGTTCTCATCACTTGCTCCTTAAGACGAACGTTGGGGGCCCTCGACAATAGAGCCGCCGGAGGCCCGGGCAATGCCGCGCAGCATGCCCGAAAACACCAGATCGTGCAGGGGGGTAATCACCCACCAGTACAGCAAGCCGCCCAGGCCCGAGGGAACAAACCAGGCGGTTTGCTCGATTTCTGTACAGCCATTGTCCAGGTCGCGCACCTGAAACTCGAGCAGTGCCTGGCCGGGCACCTTCATTTCGGCCAGTAATCGCAGCCTTTCCGGGGGCTTAACCGCCAGCACCCGCCAGAAGTCCAGGGCGTCACCGACCTGAACCGAATTGGGGTCGCGTCGGCCGCGCCTCGAGCCTACACCCCCCAGCAGTTTGTCCATCATGCCTCGAATGTGCCAGAGGAAGTTACCGTAGTACCAGCCGGTTTCGCCTCCGATGCGCAAGATGGTGCGCCAGATGCCCTCTCCGTTTCCGCGCACGGTCAGGCGACGGCGGTCGCGATAGACGGTGCCCCCCGACCATTTCGGGTCGCCTGGGTAGACCGTCTCTTCGGCCGGCAGCCGACCAGCGTCGGTCCAATGGGTTTCGATATCGTGGCGAAGGTGGTGCCGCAACGCTCGACCGATCGCTTCGCGACAGCTGAGCAGCGGGACGTTCAGCAGTTGCTGCAAACGCTGCTCCTGGCACACCACCGGATTCTTCAGGCCCTCTACCAGGGGTCGGGCCAGACCGGCATTGACGGGCGTCACCAGATGAATCCAGTAGGAACTGAGCCGAGGAGTAAAGACCGGAACGGGCACAATCCAGCGCCGATTCAGGCCGGCCTCAAGTGCGTACATCTCCATCAGATCGCGGTAGGTCAGCACATCGGGGCCCCCGATGTCGTAGGTTTCTCCTGCCGTTTCCGGATGTTCCAGGCAACCGATCAGGTAGTCGAGCACGTTGCGAATCGCGATGGGCTGATTGGGGGTCTGGATCCAGCGCGGCGTTACCATAACCGGCAGGCGATCCACCAGATAACGAAGCATTTCGAAGGAAGCGCTGCCCGAGCCGATGATCATGGCCGCCCTCAGCGTTGTCACGGCCGCCGTACCGGTGGACAGCAACTGAGCGACCTCGGCCCGGCTGCGAAGATGCTTGCTCAGCCCTCGCCCGTCCAGGCCCAGACCGCCCAGATAGAGGATCCTTTGCACACCGCAGCGCTGGGCCGCCATGGCGACGGCCACGGCAGCCTTGCGGTCGGCCACTTCAAAGTTCACCCCGGGCTCCATCGAGTGAACCAGATAAAAAAGGACCTCCGCCCCGTCCAGGGCGGAGGTCAGACTGGGAGACTCCAGAGCATCGGCCGCACGAAGCTGCACCGCAGGGTGCTGAGCCCAGGGTCGGCTGCGCAGCTTTCGAAGCGAACGACTGATGGCAATCACTCGATAACCCAGGCCGAGGAGCCGGGGGACGAGCCGTCCCCCGACATAGCCAGTGGCCCCCATCACCGCCACCACCGGCTTCATAGCCAGCTCCAGGTGGTGATCTTTCGACCCCTGAGCCAGACCCTGACCTCGAGAGGTCGCGGTAGCCAACGTGTCATGGCGCCCCAATGGCGCCTCAACTGATAGGCTTGCTGGAGCACGGCCAGCAGTGCGGCGCCACCGGGGATATGAAAATCCAACACGGACTGGCCTTCGCCCTCTGCACTGCGAAGGCGGTAGTGGCGACCCTGGTGCTCCAGGTCAAGGTCACACTCGATTCTCATCCCTGTTGGTCCCGGGTGGTGATGCGCACGGCTCCATTGACCCTCCACTGGGCCTGAGCAGCCCCGGGGGCCGTGCTGGCCGGAACGTGCACTTCGAACTGATCAAAGTGGTAGGCGATTTCGGCACCCCGTCCGGTCAACTTGTCGTAAAGCGCGATGGCCAGATCCGGCCAGGTGTGGGTTTCTGTGGTCATGATTCCTCCTGCCTCCTGCTCGTTACTTGGGGATCAATACGGTGTCGATGACGTGAATGACGCCGTTGCTGCACTCCAGGTCGGCCTTCAGCAACTGGGCCTGGTCGATGTTCACCTTGCCCTCAGATGCCCTGGCCGTAAGCATTTGACCCTGCAGAGTCTTCAGTGGAGCACCGGCCAGCACCGACTTGGAATCTAAGGTGCCGGACACAACGTGGTAGGTGAGAATGGCCTGCAGCTTTGCCTTGTCTTTCAGCAAGGCGTCCAGGGTACCCGCGGGCAACTTGGCAAAGGCTTCATCGGTGGGGGCGAAAACAGTGAAAGGACCATTGCCCTTCAACGTGTCGGCCAGACCGGCTTCCTTCAAAGCCGTTAGCAGGGTGCTGAAACTTCCGGCCTGGGTAGCGGCGGTAACGATATCCTGCTCCTGTCGAGCCACCTGACGACTGGGAGTGCCGGCGCCCTCGCCGCCGCACTGGGCCAGTGCTGGTCCGCAAAAAAACGTGGTTGCGGTTCCCAAAATAATCAAAGACATACGGTTCACGGTGAAATCCTCTCGAGCAGAAGTGTCTGCTCCAGCACCTTACAACAACGTACACCTTTTGTCTAGCTTTTGTGCAAACTTATCGTCCCAGAAGCTGTACGATTTGTTCTTCAAGCCAGCTGCGCCGCTCCCAATTGTTCGTCAGATCCTGTACGCACGGATACAGGGTCCTCAACCTCTCCGGTTCGTAACACAGCTCTTCACAACGCAGGGCGTGCACCAGGGTCAGCCCCAGGTAGGGATTCCAATCCGCCGATAAGGGCCTGAGACAACCCCTCACATAGTGGCGGGCAGCCTGCTTCCAACCTCTGCGAAGGTCGTCGGCATCGGGACATGGCAACTGGTGGCGGCCGATGCCCTCCAGCCTGCAGTCTCCATTCAGCAGTGCCGACCCCCGCAGGGGATCGGTGTGAACCAGGTAGTATTGAAAGGCCGAAAGCGGCAACACGACTCGCTCCGATGGGCCCTTCCAGGTGCGCCAGAAGTGTACAGCACCCGTTCGGTCGGGTCCGGGGCGCAGCAACAAAAAGTCGCCCTGCGCACTTTGCAGGCTTCCGGCCGGCTCCCAGCAACTCCCCATCGAACCCTCACCGATGTGAGACAGGGCCCACAACAGGGCTCCCAACACATCGTTGGCATCGGTTTCATCCAGCCTGCCCACCGATATCTTCAGCAAGCGCTCCAATTTGCGTACCCCTCGAGCCAGTACCAAACAACGCAAGGCTTCCTTGGAAGCTCCCAGCGGCCCAACCCAGGGCCTCAGAGCGTAAAGATAAAGATTGAGTGCTTCGCTGGCACTATCGGCAACGGGCCCCGCAGGGCTCTTCTCGGGCCCCCACACATTGAGCCAATCCTCTTGAGTGAGCAAAGGAAGCCATTCCTCGCGCAGCAGTTCCGAGTCGTGGGCCATGGGAAACCAGCCCACATAGAACGGCTGAAAACGCTGCCAGCGCTCTACAAACTGCAGACTTTGTTGGGCCCGTAGCCCGCCACGTAAGACCAGAGACAGGTCCAGATCGCTGCGCCCCGCAACCCAATCACCGCGAGCATAACTCCCTCGAGCGTACAGCCCCAGAGCCTCGGGCTGGTTTTGCAGCCAATAGCGCAAACCGACCAGCGCCAGCGCGTAATAGCCCCGATACAGGCGGCCCAGCAGTGGCCAGTGGGCCGTACGACGAACCACACGACGTCCCACATTCACCTGGACTGAAACAGGCGCGCAAAATGCCCGCCAGCCTCCAATAACTCCTCCCGCCCCCCCTGTTCCACCAGCCTGCCGGCTTCCAGCACCAGCACCTGCTCGGCCAGATGAAGGCTGGCCATACGATGCGAGATGATCAGTACGGTTCGACCCGCAAACAGGTCAGATAACGACTGCTGGATCCAGCTTTCGGTGAGCGGATCAAGAGCACTGGTGGCTTCATCGAGAATCACCAACGGCGCTTGCTTCAAAATGGCGCGGGCGATGGCGATTCGCTGTTTCTGGCCCCCCGAAAGATTGGCGCCCGAATCTGCCAGAGGGCTATCGAGCCCCTCGGGAAGCGAGCACACCCAGGAACTGAGCTGGGCCTTTTCCAGGGCCAACTCCATTTGCTCACGGGTGGGCGCAGGTTCCAGCCCGAACGAGAGATTCTCCCTCAGGCTGGCCGGCAAAATAATGGCGTCTTGCCCGATCCAGGCCAGATGGGCGCGCAAACTCGAGCGCCGTAGTTGCTCCAGGGGCAGACCATCAAACTTCACCGTACCGGCCGGAGCCGGATAGAATCCCATCAAGATACGCGCCAGGGTACTCTTGCCGGAGCCACTGGCGCCCACCAGGGCAATTCTTTTTCCGGCCGGAAGATAGCAACACAGGTCGACCAGAGCCGGGGCTCCACTGCCATAGGAAAAGGTCAGATGGGAGATTTCAATACCCTGCTCCAGACCCGACAATTCCAGACGACCGTCGTCGACACGGGAGAGGCGTCCCTCGTCCAGGATCTCCTGCAACTCTTCTAACCGAGGCAGCGCTGCGCTCCATTCCTGAGCCACCTCTTGAAACACGCCGAGCAAGGGCAGGGTAATGCGCAACAGGTAGAAAAAAACCAGGTACTGCAGCACCGATTCCATTCGAGTTGGGGTCAGCACAAAAGTGGCGAAGGCCAGCATGAACAGCACCGTGAAGCTGGCATACAGCCCTCGAATCCGCTGGGTCCAACCGTTCCAAAGCCAACCTTTCAAACTGACGGCGGCAATCTGCTGGTTGAGTTCCTGGGCCCTGGCCACGGCTTCGGGCTCGCGAGAATAGGCTCGATAGAGGGGAAGATGAGCCAGCACCTGATAGCTCTGGGCGTGCAACAAACGCCCCTGCTGTTCCACCTCTCGAGAGAGACTCACCGCACGCTTGCTGAAGATCCCCAGCAACACCGGCTCAGCGGCGAAGAACGCCAGGGTTACCAGGGTCAGCGGGGCCGACAGCAGCAACATCACCAGCAGATGGGAGAGGATCACCAGAGTGTTGACCAATGCACGGGTGCAGCCAAGCAAGACGCGAACCACGTCGTGGCGGGCGTCCAGTGCCCTCCAGGCACCGGCAACTCCGCGGCGGTCGAAATACCCCTGACCAAATTCGATCCATTCAGCAAACAGATGGTCGGCCAACCGGCGCGACCAATGCTGGTAAAGGTGGCCCGAATAGGCGTGATGCCAATAGCCCAGAAAAATTCGCGCCGTCTGCAATGCCATTAACAGGCCGCCTAACCAGAGAAATCGCTGTTCGCGATTGGCCAACAGCCCGGCCAGGCTGGGAGGAACTCGCTGCAAAAATGGCCACTCGGTAGCCACGGGAATGCCCGACAGCAAGGGCATGAACAGCAAGAATGCCAGGGCGTCCAGGACAGCCAGGCCCACACCGAAAGCCAGCACGGCGGCCAGTTGGGTCCAACTCAACTGCACCACGCCCAGGAAAGGGCTCAGGAGTCGATATCCTTCGCGTAAGGCATTCCTCATGGGGCACAGTTCCCGAAGGCCGACAGCCGTTCCCTCCCGAAACCGAGAGTATGGATGTGCAATGCGGTTTTCTGCCCGTAAGCCAGCCCAACGCCCGGGTTCTCATTCTGGGAAGCGCGCCCGGACTGCGCTCGCTGGCGGCAGGCGAATATTATGCTCACCCTCAAAACGCCTTCTGGGACATTATGGCGGGGTGGACCGGCTGCAGCCGCCAGCAACCCTATGAGCACAGGCTGCAGGCCCTGATGGAATGCCGAATCGCCCTTTGGGACGTAGCCCATCGCTTCAAGCGCCCCAACAGCAGCCTCGACTCTCGACTGGAGTCGCTGGAGCCGGTGCCGTTGAGGGATTTTCTGCAAGCCCATCCAGGGATTTCCTGGGTGCTGCTCAACGGTGCTAAAGCCCACCAGGTCTTCTTGCAGAAGCTCCTGCCTGTGCTCCAACGAGAGCTGCAATGGGAACGTCTGCCTTCGACCAGCCCGGCCTGGGCAGGACTGTCTCGAGCCGAGAAACAGCGCCAATGGCTCGAAGCTCTGGCCAGGACTTCGGCCCTTCGACCACAAACGGCCACTCTATGAATTTCAGACAGAGCCCTGACATCGAGGAATCCCGAGTGGGCGAGCGGGTGGTTCTCTACCATCGCAGCGACCGTAAAGCGGTGGTACTCAACCCTACCGGCACGCTGATCTGGCCTCAACTCTCTCGACCGCGTTCAGCGGCCCAACTGCTCGAGCACCTGAAAGAAGTCTTTCCCGAGGTGCCGCCCGATCAACTCGAGGCCGATCTGCAGGTCTACCTCGCCGAACTACGCGACCAACGGGTAATCGTGGAGTGCCTCAACAGCTGAGCTGGGGAGTAGGCCCGGTGGCCTATCGCCTGACCAGCCTCCAGTGCCAGGCTCTGGAGGCCGCCCACCAGAGGCTGCGCCCGTGGTTGTGCCCCGAGGCCAGCGATTACTGGGCCGAGTGGCAACTGGATGGCGCCGACAATCAGTGGGTCGCTCGCTGTTCTCGTCCCGGACAGCCCGAACAACGGGGCAAACTGTCAGAAATACTGATGCACATCGAGTATCAGGGAGTGGCCTGGCTCTACACCTTTCCCAACCTGCTGGTTCTGCACGGCGCCTTGCTGCGTCGCCATATGCACAGCCTGGTCATCCTGGGTCCCCCAGAAGCGGGCAAGTCGACCCTGGCCCTGAGCTTGTGGCAAAGGGCGGGGTGGCAATTGTTGAGCGATGACTGCGTGGTACTTCAGGCCGCTACTCGAGAAGCCTGGCCCGGACCACGACGTCTCTCGTTGCGGCACAGCGGCCGCGATTTGCTGCCAGAGGCCTGGGCCGAGCTGGCCCAACAGGCCGGCAGCGACCCTGGCCCCAAAGGGCTGGTGTGCTTGCCGCCGAACCTGACCTCTCGTCCTGTAGCTCAACCGGTAACCCACGGAATCCTGTTGCAGGCCGCGACTGGCGATCTGGTCCGCTTGCACGCGGCCGAGGCCCTGTTGGAACTGTTGCCCTATAGCAATATCATGCAGCGAGGCCACCTGCCTACCGCCATGGCGTGGTGCCAGGCCCTGGGGCAATCGGCCAAATTTTGCCGCCTGGGCCGTGCATCGCCAGGCTGTCAGATCGAGCGAATCGAGAATTGGATTTCTGAAGGAATCCCCCAAGACGAATGAGAAAGCCGGCAGCATGAAATACACTGCACCCCGTATTGAAAAAATCGTCAACGAAAATGAACTGGCTCTTGAAGCTGCCTATGCAGCCGATACCAGCATGACCACCTAAGGGGTATTCCCCTGAATACCCATATCGCCGTAATGGTCACACGCCGTTGCAATATGGAGTGTGGCCATTGTAGCGTAGAGAGCAATCCGCGATTGGCGCGGGGTCCCGACGAAGCGGTTCTGGTCAACCATCTGCGCCAGGCTGCCGGGGCAGGGGTGCGCTCTGTCCTCTTCACCGGAGGCGAACCCATGCTGCGCCAGCCCCTGGTGCTGCAACTCGTCAAAGAAGCTCGCAAGCTCGGCCTCGTCACCGCCATGACCAGCAATGGTTTCTGGGGAAAGCACCCCGAAAAGGCCGAGGAACTTGTATCCCAGTTGGCCCGTGCTGGCCTGGCTACCCTGAACCTCAGTTTTGATCGTTATCACCAGGCCTTCCAGGGTCCCCAGCCGCTTTTGAACATCACCGCCGCCACTCGTCGCCACGGCGTGCGCACCGCCATCGTGTTCACCCACACCCGCGAGGACCAGGACCTTGATCAACTGGTGGCACCCTTTCGCGAGCTGGAAGGCGTGTCGTTTCGTTTTTACGACGTACAGCCTGTGGGAGCAGCGCGCCGCCTCGAGCCCTCCACCCTTTCCGGACGGCTCGATGGCTTTTGCCAGGCCTGTCGCTACCCGGCCCTTAGCGACGATGGGCGGATGACCGCCTGCAATGGCCCTTCCTATTTCATGCCCGAATTCTCTCCGCTAATCGTCGGCAACCTGGAAAAGGAAGGGTTGGGGAGGCTGCTTCAACGCCATGACCAGGACCCCATCCTGGAAACCATCCGCACCTCCGGACCCGGTGCTCTGCTGGAGGAACTGAAAGATTTTCCGGCCTTTCAGCCACGCAGCCACTACGCCGGCACTTGCGACGTGTGCACCCATATTTGCTCTGACGCGGGGGCGGTTGACTGGCTGCGTCAGCGTCTTCAAGACCCGGCCAAAGAAGCCGAACGATTGGCCCAATCTCTGGTCATTCAGAAAGCCCGACGCAGCGGCACGCTCTTCCGCGAATCGGTCAACTCGCTAGGAGTGGCCAGGGCGTTGTTTCAGCGCCTGAAAGGCACCCCCGACGCACGCGAGGTGTCGGTGTTGGGGCGCGCCGACCTGGATTGGGTCCGCACCTCCCGAGTCATTGTTGAGTCGGGCCTGGCGGTGCCCATGCTCGAGGCCCTCCAGGGCGCCCCCACCTGGGTTCCCCACTTCGTCACCAGCTCGCTTCAGGAACACGGCCTGAAGTCGGCTCTGCGTGGCCATCTGTTGCGACGCACCCTGGAGACCCTCGATAGCGAATTGGAAGAACTGGGGGCTCGCGGGGTGCTGCTCAAGGGTGCAGCCCTGGCCATTTCGGGCGGAAGACGCACCACCGGCGACATCGACCTCTGGCTGCCCGAACCGCAGGCCCAACAGCTTCATCAGCAACTTCAGCTTCGCGGGGCCCTGGTGCGAGGCCACGCGGCTCGTCATCATCTGGCGCCGCTGGATTTCGGTGGGCTTTTGGTCGAAATTCACACCCGGCTCATGCCAGCATTTTGGGGCCTGCCCGAGCAGGAAATGCTGGCCCACCGCATCTCCACTTCTCTGGCCCACCTGGACCGGCTCAGTAATGAGGGGGTTTTCCTGCACGCGGCCGTGCATTTCACCAAGCACGGCTTCGACAAGGGCCTGAAAACGGTCAGCGACCTGCAATGGGCTCTCGAGCAAGGGCTCGACGCCGACCGGCTGGCCCAGTGGGCAGGCCGAGTTCGCCTGCCCCTTGCCTTCTGGGCCCCGGTGCAATTTTTTCAGCAATATCTCGGCCTGCAAGTTCCCGGCGCCCTGGGCGGTGGACCACAAGGCTTTCGCAGTCGCCTTCTGCATCGCTGGATCGCCGCTCAGTTTTTTCTCACTCAGAGCGGTGGCCTCGAGCGCAACCCCTTCCTTCGTGTGCCCCTGTACAGCCTGTTGCACCCCTGCCCCGGCAGCCTGCTCAGCAGCCTGGCCATGGTGCTGCGCCAACCTCTGGCGGCTCCGCCCGCGTCCACTTCCTGGCGCCAACAGCTCTCCGAGGCGCTGGCGACCGCCCGTCGCGCCTGGCGCCTGGGCTGATTCAAGTCTTTTTCAGTCGAGCCGGCTACAGTTGACCTATGCTCATCCAATCTTTCCGCCCCACCACCCTCATACAGCGCCCCACTCACCACAACGAGCCGGTTGCTGAAACCGCTTCTGAAGCCCCCGCTGCGATCACCGACCGGGTTGAAGTCAGCAGCAACTCGACCTCTCCGGTCGAGGACAGGTTTCGTGAAGTGTTCTTCCGCGACTATGAGGAGAGCAAGTGCGGCCAGAACATTCGTCGCTTCATTGTTCAGTTTCCTCAGCCCGAGCACCTCGAAGGCGCCAAAGTGCTTGGTATCGAGAACAAGGGATTTTCTTACTTCGGGCTGGCCCGGGTGATGCATGCTCGAGATACCAACTTCAAAGGCGAAATGCGCACAACGGACAAAAATTGGTACCATCATGTGGTGCTGGAAAAAGACGGGCGCATCTACGATTTCGATTACGGTATCACTCCCCAGGCGCCCACGGTGGAAGAATACTTTGACAAGATGTTCTTGAGTTGCGATAAGGTGCGACCTCACGAGAAGCTCAAAGACTATCAGGTTCAGGTGATTGATGCCCAGGAATATGCGCGAGCCGACAAAGACACCTCCACCAAAAAACGCCTGGGAGAATACCTGCAAGGCTGGGGCGTGAACCTCGAGCGCTACCAGGTCAGTTCTTCTTAACCGCAGACAAACCGGGGGTTGGCGCCGATGCATCCACCCCCGCTCCCAACTTCAAAGAATAGACGTCGACGGCCACCTTCTCGAAAAAGGCCCGTTGCACCGGGGCCATTCCCAGCGCCCCGGCCAGTTCGCGCAAGAAACTGTCGTCGGAAGTCAGGAACCAGAAGACTTCGGGCAGATTGAGGCCGCGACCATATTCGAGCAAGGCCTGCACCCCCTGCAGCGCTACCGGAGGCGGACACCCCTGGCGCAACCTGACCTCGAGCGTGGGAACCAGCTCCTGCGAATTGTCGAGATGACGATGCACCAGGTTGAGACAGCCCACTAGAAGATTGCCTTGAAAGGCTGCCCAGCTTCCCAATTTACAGGCCGCCAACGAGTGATTGGCGGAAGAAATCCAGAAGCCAGCCTGACGAAAGTTCATCGGTTCCTTAAACACGCCCCAACGGGCCCGAACGCCCGGATCGTTGCATAGTTCCATCAGGCGCTCGACGTCATCGGGGCGCCAGGGTCGAATCAACAGGGCGGGAGTGCGCATCTCCATGGGCGCCTCTTCGGATGACGATGGTCAGAGTCCCGCATGAATCCAAACTTCACTCTGCTTTTCCAATCGCCACCTGAAAGCGACCCCTCCAATCGGCAGCCCCGCGGGCCATGCCAGGCGTGTTGAAGTGCCAGAAAGTCTGGCCTGTTCGGTCGACGGCAATCACTCCACCCACGTCGTCGGGCATACCGTCGGCATAGGTCTGACGAACGGCCTCGGGCAGACTCAGGTGCAGGAACTGCATTCGGTGAGAGATTTGGCCGGCCACCTGGTGGCGGATAAACTCTTCCCCCGTACCTGTGCAGGAAATGGCACAGGTGCGGTCGTCGGCGTAGGTGCCGGCCCCGATCACAGGCGAGTCCCCCACCCTGCCAGGGCGCTTGCCCGTAAGTCCTCCGGTGGAGGTGGCTGCAGACAGGTGGCCCGAGCGGTCGAGGGCCACACAACCCACGGTGCCTCGCTTCTTCTCCAGGGCACTGCGGGCACGTTCGGTAATGAAGTAATCGGGTTCCACCATCTCCAGGCCGCTTTCGCGAGCGAAGCGATCGGCCCCAGAGCCCACCAACAACACGTGGGGCGTGCCTTCCATGACGCGACGGGCGGCCCGGATCGGATTCTTGCAGCGCCGCACCCCGGCCACGGCTCCGCAGCGCAATTTCTGGCCCTCCATCAGACTGGCATCCAGTTCGGCCTCGCCGTCGGCGTTCAGAGCCGCGCCCCGACCGGCGTTAAACCAGGGGTCGTCTTCCAAAGCCACCACGGCCTCGGTAACCACCTCCAGGCTGCTCTGTCCTTGATGCAGTCGCGACAATCCGCTGCGCAACACCTGACGCAAACGTTCCTCCACGGCCCGGCGTTCTTCTGGGGACATATTTGACGGATCGGCGCCTGCGCCACCGTGAATCACCAGTGCATAGCGCGGGGGGCCGCCCTGAGCCGGCCACCAGGGAAGGAAAAGCAAAGGAAGCGTCCACAACAGTCTCTTCATCCCGCCCCGTTCGCCGAGAAGGCCCAGGCCCCTCGGGGGTGGTATATCTCGCCTGTGATCTTTCGACTGGCACTCTGGTATATGAAATCCTTGGGCTGGCGCTTCGAGGGGGAAAGGCCCAAAGACCCCAAGTTCATCCTGTTGGGCGCCCCCCATACCTCCAACTGGGACTTTTTGCTGACGCTGGCCCTGATGGCCCACTTTGACCTGCCCCTGCGTTACATGGTGAAAGACTCGGTGTTCAAGGGCCCCTGGGGTGGGTTCTTCCGCAGTCTGGGAGCCATTCCCATCGACCGCAGCAAGAACTACAACCGGGTAGAGGCCACAATCGAGGCCTTCCGCACCCAGGAAAAGATGGTGCTTGGCATTCTGCCCGAGGGCACACGCAAGCGAACGGAATTCTGGAAGAGCGGCTTCTATCATATCGCCCACGGCGCCGGGGTTCCCCTGGTCCTGGCCAAGGTGGATGGTCCCAACAAAACTCTGACCCTTGGCCTGCGCCTGGAAACCAGTGGTGACATCGAGGCCGACATGGCAAAAATCGCTGCCTTTTATGAGGGTGCACAGGGTATCTACCCCGAAAAATTTGGCCCCGTACGTCTGCGTCCCGGCGACTCGTGAGGTCGATTCCGGGTCCCCGCGGACTGGAGTTGCTCAAGACCATCTGGAGCTTCCAACGAGACCCGCTGCAGACCCTGGTCAGGCTCACCCGCACGTACGGCGATCTGATCACCTATCGATTCGGTCCTTTCCGGGTGGTGCTGCTCAACCATCCTGAGGCCGTCCAGCGGGCGCTGGTCGACAACCATCCCAACTACGGTAAGCGCCACAGCCCTTTCTACCGCATGCTGAAGAACATGCTGGGCGGGGGGCTGCTCACCAATGATGGCGAGGATTGGCTGCGCCAGCGCCGACTTGCCCAGCCCGCCTTCCAACGCCGCAAACTGGAAGCCTTGAAACCGATGATCGTCGGCTGCACCGAGCACATGATCGAGCGCTGGCAGCGCCATCCGCAGCCGGTGCTCGACATCAGTCGAGAGATGATGCAACTCACCCTGCAGATTGTCGGAATGGCTCTGTTTTCTCAGGACCTCAGCCAGGCCGGTCAGGCTGTGGGGGAAGCGCTGGACGAACTTCAGGTTCAGATGGGAGAACGCTTTTCGGCGCTGCTGCCGCTGCCACCCATCTTCCCCACCCCGCGCGATCGCCGCTTCCGACGCGCCCGGGCCAGTCTGCGTAGTCTTTCTCGTCGCCTGGTTGCAGAGCGTCGAAACCAGGTTGATCCGCCTGCCGATTTGCTGACCTCGCTGATCCAGGCCAGGGACCCGGAAACCGGGGCTACGATGAGCGACGAACAAATATGCGACGAACTGGGAACTTTCATGTTGGCCGGCCACGAGACCACCGCCAACACCCTTACCTGGGCTCTATATTTGCTGAGCCTGCACCCTGAACAGCGCAGACGACTGGAAGCCGAACTGGACCATCCTAACGGCGTGTGCGAGCGCATCCTCAACGAAACCCTGCGACTCTATCCTCCGGCCTGGGTCTATGGGCGCCGCAGCTTCGGCCCGGATGAGTTTCTCGGTTATCCGGTCCCCGCCAATCAACTGGTCACGGTCTGCCCCTTTGTCCTTCACCGCCATCCGCGTTACTGGCCGAATCCCGAGGGGTTCGACCCCGATCGCTTCCTGACAGAGATCCCCCGCGGGGCTTTCGTTCCCTTCGCAGCCGGTCCGCGGCAGTGCATTGGCAATCACTTCGCCATGCTTGAGGCTCAATGGATTCTAACCACGATGGCCCGCAGGGTGCGCCTCAACCTGATTCCCGGCAGCCGGGTAGAACTGGATCCCCGAATCACCCTGCGGCCCAAGGGCGGATTGCCCATGACCCTGGAGTTTCGGCAAAACTAGTATCAAACGCCCTGTTCCGGGGAGCGAAGCGGACCAAACAGGAGTTTGAGACCAACATCTACCCGGGGAGCGGAGCGAGCCGAGTTCAAGCAAACTTCGTCTTGGGCTTGCATCTCTAGAGGCAGGTTGTGTATAGTTCTTGTACAACTGCTTAGGAGTTTCTTTGAACACCCCCCAGCGCCATCGACCTCGCTCGCTCGACCCGCAAAGGATACCCGAGCAGGGCATGTACAAGATCGGCACGCTCGCTGCCATTGTAGGCCTGACCCCGAATCTTCTCCGGGCCTGGGAGCGTCGCTACGAAATGTTCCGCCGCAACCGCGATTCAGGCAAACAACGCCTCTACACTCAGGAGGACGTGCGGCTGTTCCAACGGGTGAAAGAGATGCTCAACCTGGGACTGAGCATCTCCGAAGTGGCCGGACTGGGGCGCGAAAACCTGCTGGCACAACCCAGAGAAACCGGTCACGCGACCCCTCCCCTGGCCCGATTAACCCCGCTGTCCGAAGGCCTGCGAGCGCAGTTGCTGGCCCTGGCGCCTGAACTTTCGTGGCCGGGCGAGCCTCGCCGCTATCGCGGGGAAGGCCTTGGCGTCAGCGTGCGTTCCTTGAATCCCAGCGACCTCGCCACGGTTCACCGACTCTACACCCTGGTGAAGGGTCTCTACGAGCTGTGGAACTATATGGAGCAACAACCCGTGGCCGACATGGTAGCTCGCCGCCTGCAACAACTCCAGGACCCCCAGTTTCTGGCCAGTCTGGCCCAACTGGGGGCAGCCACCCTGAGCGCCGATCCGCTGGTCCAGGGCGCACTCGAGGACGCGCGTCTGGGAGCCCTGACGTTGCTGGCTCGCCCTTCCATCTGGGACAGTTCAACCGCAGGGCCTGGTCTGGGAATCAGCCTGGCCCGGGATCACGCCAAAATGTTGCGCAATGCCTTTGTCGACCTCGACCCCTCCTTGCGTGAGGCCGACGAGCATCCCCGGGCCCATGATCTGGGGCCGGTGCTGGCAAAACTGGTCCACCTCAAGGGCACGGGCTGGGTCGACCAAGTTGGCACCGACTATCACGGATTTATCAGTAGCCGCTGCCTGGAAACTTCGGCACTGGACCGGCTGTGTTATCGCTGTCTGCACCTGCTCGGGGCTCCGGCCGGCGTGGCCTGCAACCTGTGGGTCGTGCAAACCTCAAGCGACCTGCTTCGCTGGGTTTTCGAAGTCAAAGCCCCCCTGATGCAGCCCGTCTTCCGGGAGGAATGCATGAGCACGCGCATCGTGTCGCTGGCGATGGGCGTTTCTCCTCGTCAGGCGCTGGCCCAGGGCTACCTGGGAAGCAGCCTCGACGGCAACATTGGCCGAGCCTGGTTTCATTGGCCCGCCTACGACCCTCCCCCGGGAGAAGCCCGCTGCAGTTGTCATCCTCTTAGTGACGAGGAGTGACTCGAATGGGCAGCTGCACCGAGGTGTAGTGGCCGGTATTCTTGTTGAACTCGACCATCGTCAGATGGATTTCTAAAGTTGGGGTGCAGCCACGGCTCCAGCCCGCTTCTTCAGCATCCGACCGCTGGGCCGGATGGATCGGGCTGAGTTGCTCCGAGCCATCGGGGGCAAGACGGACAAAACGAAGTGAAAATCCTCCTTCGGGGCAATTCGGATTGGAAACCGCCTTCCAGGAGCCACCCTGGCGGGCCATTTCGAAACCCGGAGCCAACACCTGAGTAAATACGGTATGGACCGGGGAGCTCATCGATACCTTGTCGAGCATGGGGGCGGGAATGCCCCCCGCGTAGCTGTAGGGAACCACCTGGCGAACCAATCGGCTGATCCCGTCGCCGTCTTCATCGGCCAGCAGCGCATAGGCGATCCGCTGATTCCAATCCGGGACTCCGTGGGGGCTGAGCAGAAACTTGCCCGCCTCGTCGCGAGCCCCCGCCATATGTACCCAGGCCTGCCCTGCCATCGGCTCAAAGCGCAGCGATTGCAGGCTGGTTTCGCTGAAGTCGCGACGGAGAATCTCAAATCCCAGGGCCGTATCCTGCCCCAATACGAACGATGACGAAGCCTTGCTACCGACATCGCGCATGCGTAGCACAATGGTCAGAGCCAGCAAGAACACCAGCAGGGACAACAGCGAGGCTACCGCGATTTCGACCAAGGTCATGCCCTGGCGCCTAGACGTCATCGGACGACCTCCACACCGTCAGATAGGCCGACTTGATCTTGTCCTGGCCGGCCGAGGAAAGGCCCGAGCCTTCGCGCCAGAGCACCGTGATTTTCACCACATCGTAGTTTTCCTCAGCCTTGCTTTGACCGAAGAAGCTGCCATTGCCGTTGCGCTCCGGCGCCACCTCTACGCGAATGGAGTAGTCGGCCGCTACGGCCCGCCCCTCTACAACGGTGGGCAGTGACACCTTGCGAGTGGTTGGGTCCTGGAGCGCTCCCACCGCGCCCGATTTCCACCAGTGATCGCTGGCCCCATAACGACACCCCAGAATCTCCTCGACGGTGTTGTAGAGAAGCTCGTCAGCAATGATCTGGCTGCGCTCGCGAGTGGCCTCGCGCAGGCTCTGTCCAGCCACCCCCAGGTAGACCAGCAGACACACCGCGATCAGAGCCGCGGCCACGGTAACTTCGGCCAGGCTGAAGGCGCGTCTCAAGGCAACTCCCCCGTGGCCGTGATGCGGGCGCTGCGACCGGGACTCAAATCCAGAGTACACGGCCCTTTAGGCCGCGGCACCGTAAACTGGAAGGCGTTGCGTAGATCGTCGCTGGGGATCAATCCGCCGAATTCGTCATACTGCGAGGGCTTTGGGGGCAAATACAGATGGGCTTCGGTGAAATAGGGGTAGTAGAGCAACTCGCCCCAGGCCTGAATTGAACCGCTACGGCTCACCAGGCTGCCCACGATCTTGCGGGCGGCCACCTTCAAGTCTCTCTCGGCATAGAAGAAGCCCAGAGCGGTAAAGGCCCCTGGAGCGTTGCCAGGCTCGCCCACCTCCATGGAACCGCCCGAGTAGACCAGCACCCCGGGCACCTCTCGACAAAAATAGTTCGAGTTGGCCTCGCCACTGGCTTCGCGGGTAATGTCGGCGCGAACCTTGTTGACGATGTTCAGGGCGATCTTGATGAAGTTCTTCTTGAGTTCCTCGCCCACAATCTTTTTGAGTTCCTCTTCGAGCTTCTTTAAAATCCTTTTGGTGGCGTCTTGAACCTCGTTCTCGGGGGGGGTGACATCGGCCCCGGGAAAAACTTCTTCAATGCACGTCTTGAAAAGCTCGACCAGAAACTCGTTAATGACGGCCTTGACGATCTCGGGGATCACCTCTTTGAGAAACTCGTCAAATGCTTCTTTGAGCGTATCCAGCGTGATCTTCTTGTAATCCAGACCGGCAAAGGCATCGAGCACCACCTCCGGAGGCACCTTGAGAAACACCGGAGCGACTCCGCGGCCCAACAGCCACCACCAGCTCTCGGTGACGAAATTCTCTCCCAGGGTCAGGTTCAGCTCGACGCTGTAGAGGGTGGAGAGCCATTCGAAGATGTTGCGGTCGAGGTTGGCCACGGGCAGGGGAATCGGAAAGGGGATTTCGGCCAGTCCGAATTCGGCCAGAAACTCCATAAAGACAAAGGTGGTGGCATAGCGGGCAAAATAGGACTTGCGCTGGTCCCACGGACCCAAGACCTTGCACAGGTTGGCCGCTACGCCATTCATGAACGGATCGAGGAAATCCCCATAGAGGGCACTTACCCCCGAACTGCTGTCCCTGGCCAGTCGATAGGTGAGGTCTTCCAGGCTCATCCCCGAATAAATCCCGTGGGTCAGTTTGACATCTCCACCCACCAGAATGGCCGTGTTGATGGGGCGATTGCCTCCCAATCTGGAACAGCATACGACCGAGCCCGTGTCGACGTTGCCTCCGACCACTTTCAGGTCGCCCGTAACCACCAGCGTGGCCCCTTCCTCGAGGATCACCCGCCCCCAGGGATAGAGCGGGTTGGTCGAACCGTCAGGACCTTCACTGGAGACGTCGACAGGTTCGTAGTCTTCCCCCCCTTCCTTCGGATTGGTCTCCGAGGCCCCCACGCCCTTGAAGTCTTTCCAAACCACGGCCTTGGAAATCGTCAGGTTGGCATCGACAAAACAGGTTGCCCCTCGCTGAATCCACAGGTCGCCCTCGAGTTCAAGGGTGTCCACCCCGCCGAGCTTCATGGTTTTGCCGGCCGGCACATTCACCGTGCCTTTCAATCCAAGGCTTTTCTCTGAAAAGCTAAAGGCGGGGTCCATGGCTCCCAGATGAACCAGTCGACAGGGCGGGATAATCCGGTCGAGGGCATCGCCACCGTGCGAGTCGAACAGGGCTCGAGTGAGTACCTTGAGAATCTGCACATAGGCCCAGCCACTGCCCACCGGGGCAGTAGCATCTTCCCAAGCGCTTTGAGGCACGTAGCCGTCGGTATTGTTGCCCAGGCGGTCTCGCTCTTTCTGCAGTCGATCGGCGATCTTTTGCCCTTGTTGATCCTGCTCCTCAAGCTCCTGATTTTTGTCCTTGATCCTGGCCTGAAGAGAGTCGACCGATTGCCGGGTCTCGTCGATTTGCTTTTGCAGCGCCTGCTTATCTTCCGGCTTCAATCCGGGCTGGTTGAGTTGCTGCTGCAGATCACTCAGTTTTTGCTGAAGGCCCTTTACCTGCTCCTGCAGAGCGTCAATTTCCTTACGCAGGCGTTCGCTCTGCTCATGAATCTTCTTCAACTCGTCAATATCGCTTTGATCAACCTGACTATCGCCCGTGAAGTCGGCCGGGTAGGGCACGTGGAAGGCCAGTACCGCCACCAGCACCTCCTCCTTAAATGACGGCAACGGGGGAATGGGAAACTGGCAGGCCTGTTCCACCGTAAAGAAGGCCTCGAAAGAACCCGAGGCCCCCTTCAACAGGTTGCGAATACCCTCGATCGACAGCCCTTTGCCTCGAATCCATTTAGCTTTCTCCAGCGTTCCTTGGGACAGCTGCTGACGAACTGCCAGCAATTGCTGACTCAGGGAAGCACAGTAAGGGTCAGTCCAGGTGCCGCCCGAATAGGCCAGGGCCGGACTCTCCTTCGGCTTAAGAACCGGGCCCTTTTGCGAGAGCAACCGGGCGCAGGGGAGCACACCGGTAACCTCAAGCCGGTCGCGCGAACGGAGCACCACGGGCAGGCCGGTGGCGTAGGCCAGCTTGTCGCGCAAACGTTCCGGCTTTTCCAGTGTCTCCTCGAGGGTGGGATTGCTCCAGGAGTAGCAACTCTCCAGCTGGATGGAGCCGCCCGGCGCATAAGCGGCAAAGGGGAAAGCCCGATCGATCACCGAGACGCAGTCCGGGCCCCCCAGTCCCTCCTGCTGCACCAGCACGTGCCCCGGGGTTAGCGGTAGGCCCTCCGCGTTGCGGGCTACGAGTTCCTGGTCGTAGCCCAGCAGAGGAATATTGCCGTAGCGATTGACCCGAGGCAGCACATCAGCGGCGGGATCCTGCGGGGCTCGGCCCGAGCCGAATAGATTGTCGTAGTTGGTCACCTCGTTGGCGCTTGGATAGCGCAGCGAGTTCCTCCCCCAGCGCACACGAGCCCGAGCCGGGCTACCCTCAGCGCTGCTTTCGAAACTACCCGTCATGCTGACGTTGCCCACCACCGCCGGCGGCTTGTCGGGCCCGCTGAGCAGCACGCCCAGGCGAGCCAGGGTATCCTGTTCGGTAAGGTGGCGGTCGACCCAGAGCTGGCTGCGCCGGCCGAGTTCACCAAGGCTCTGGCCCTGCCACATCCAGGCCAGCATCAGTCCGGCCAGGGCCGAGGAAAACCCCAGGACGGTGATCAGCACATAGCCACGCGGCTGGCCGCCAGCGGGCTCGCTCATCGGCTGCTCCCCAGTTGCTGTAGCAGTTGCTCTAGCGACCCATCGGGCCGGAAACCTCCCCGCCAGGCCACATAACCATCGGGGCGCACCAAAATGGCGCCCGGGCCGGGCCCCCAGGCGGCCGCGGCCTCACCTTCTGCGTCATAAAGAAAGCTGAGATCTTCCTGGTCGGGGGCGTCGGGCTCACCTACGGCCCAGATGCGCAGCGAGAACGGCAGCCGGCTCTTCAACATGGAGGCCAAGTTCTGCAAGCCGCTCCAATTTCCGCCATAGCCGACGAGGTGAAACTCGCCCCGCCTCAACAACTCGATCAGTCGTGCCCTGCGGCGCACAAACCGGCGCTCCAGACCCCCGATAGCATCGACGCGCTGTCCGGGCAATGCCCCTCGATCGCCCGGGGGCACCGCGCCCTTGCTCAACGGTCCGGCGCAGTAGTTCACTTCCAGTTGGGTATTGGCACGCTCTTCCTCAGCTTCGTCGCGGGGTTTTCCTTTGTAGAAGTCGTCCATGCGCCCCGAGGTCAGAGCCACGACTTCTGCCCCTACGGGATGGCGCTCCTCATGGTAGGTATCGAGCAACGACTCGGCGACCCGCCCCTGGGCCACGGCGGCCAGTTTCCAACCCAGGTTATAGGCGTCCTGTAGTCCTGTGTTCATCCCCAATCCGCCGATGGGCGGATGGAGGTGAGCGGCATCGCCGGCCAACAAGACTCGCCCCTGGCGATAGCGCGAGGCCAGGCGATGGCTGATACGATAAAAAGAGGACCAGCGCAACTTCTCGATCGTCGTTCCGGGGGGCAGGCTGGGGGAGGCATAGGCCCTGAGCAACTCGAGGTGGTCCTCATGTCCAACGCAGTCGGGAGGCACCGCCAGGCTGAGCCGATAACGACGAGGCGTTCCCGGAATGGGAACAGCCACAACCACATTGCGCAGCTCACCCTCGGGAGACAGTTGAATCAGCTTCCACACCTCACTGTGGGGATGATCCCAGCCGATCTCCACATCGCCAAGCAGGAATTGCTGCTCGTAGCGCCCGCCCTCAAAACTCACCCCGGCAGCCTTGCGGGAAAGGCTGTGGGCACCATCACAGCCGACCAGCCAGTGACAAAAAACGACCTCTCTACCGGAAGGCCCTTCCAGCTCGATCTCGACGCCTTCCGCTCCAGGCTCAATGCGAACCGCACGGGTCTGCCATTCCACCAGGCCACCGCAGCGTCGAAGCTCGTCTTCGAGAATGGTTTCCGTGTCATATTGTCCCAGAGCCAGGGTGGCATAGGGCAAAGCCAGTGGATCGATCTCGACTCGAGCCTGCAAGGTGCCTTCCACGAGCGTGTTGACGGCGGTGAGGAACAAACCCCGGTCGAGGGCCTCGTCGAGGATGCCCATCTGATCGAAGACCTCCAGCGTGCGCGGACTGACCCCCAGAGCCTTTACCCAGTATTCTCTGGATGGGCGAGCCTCGATTAACCGGAAAGACACCCCCCGAACCTGCAGTTGACAGGCCAGCATGAGCCCCACCGGCCCCGCCCCGAGGATGACCACCTGGGGTTGTGTCACGGTTGCAGCGGAGTCAGCCGGATCAGCAGTCCGGTGGGACTGGTATTCTCCGATAGGAACGAGCTCTGGTTGGAATTGTCATCGAAACCGAATGCATAGGCAGCGCCGCCACGTAACCGTTCAGCCTACTTGACGCCCTCAGATCGGTGCAGGGTCTGGATTCAGG
>CAZYPN010000051.1:0-50189 GCA_964649085.1 uncultured Burkholderiales bacterium
CAGATCCAGATGGCAATTCAGGCTGAGGATCTGTTGCTCGATAGGGCAGAAATCGTAATGGCACTCCAGGCCGGTTTCTCCAATGGCTACCCAGCCTGGTTGTTGGGCCAGTTGGCGTAGCTCTTGTGGGGTGCGGTCGGGCTGGAACGATGCAGCCTGGTGCGGGTGGATTCCCACGGCTCCGTAGAGTCGAGGAAAGCTCTGCGACAGCTGTTGAATGCGTCGCGACGAGTTCAGGTCGGTGCTGGGCAGCACCTGGGCTTCGACTCCGGCCCGTTGAGCCCGTTGCAGGCACTGCTCGAGGTCCTCCTGATACTCGCGGCTGTCGAGGTGGATGTGGCTGTCGACCAGGCCCGGCAGTGGTGGGCTTGCTTCGCTTTGAGAGTTCTGAAGGCGCTTCATTGTAGATTGCGAGTTTGTTTCGAAAGATTCGCGATCCTCCATGCAGGGTCCTGACCAGTTGGCCAGAAAAGGGGTGGGTTATCAAAGCGAGGATTTCATGGGAACCTTTACCTTCAAAGCTGTAGACGAGAACGATCGGGTCATTCAGGGAACACTCAATGCGCCCTCCGAGAACCTGGCGATGCTGCGCCTCAAGAAGGTCTACAAGAATGTGCTGGTGCTGCGCGAAGAGCAGATGGCGCAAGGCTCGGCCACCGTCTTTCAGAGCAGTCCAAAGGTCTCCTATGAATCGCTTGCCGTCTACACCCGACAGTTAGCCACAATGATCGAGGCCGGTATCAGTATTAACCGCGCCCTTCGCTTTCTTACCCAGGGCGACAGTCAGAATTTGAACCTCGTGTTGGCCCGTGTCGCCGAAGGTGTCGAGCAGGGCAAGTCGCTTTCCAAATCGATGCAAGAACAGCCCAAGGTCTTTAGCGAGACCTACACGGCCATGGTGCGTGCCGGTGAGACCTCGGGTAACCTGGACATGGCGCTGAAGAAGCTGGCCGACCTGATGGAAAAAGTCGTGACGATGACCAAGAGGGTCCAGTCGACCTTTGCCTATCCGGCGGTTATCTTCGTGGTGTGCTTGGCCGTTATTGCTTTGTTCGTGTTCTACATTTTGCCGATGATGTTGCCGGTCTTCACAAGTATGGGTGTTAATTTGCCCTGGCCCACGCGTGTGCTGGTGTTTGTGGTCAACACGGCTCGAGACCCGCGCGTCATGGTGCCCATTGGCATCCTTTTCGCCGTCGGTCTCTATGTGTTCATTACAATCATGCGAAACAGCAAGAACACGCCGCAGTTGAAGTATATGATCGACCTGAATCTCATCAAGATACCCGTGTTGGGCAAGTTGCTGATGCTCAACGACCAGTCCCGCGTGCTCTACACGATGGCCACCTTGCTCGACGCTGGCGTTTCGCTAACCGACGTGCTGAGCACCCTGGAGCTCATTGCTGGCAACCAGGTTCTCACCCAGAAGTTGGGCTGGGCTCGTCGTTCTATGCTCGACGGCGCCAGTGTCTATCGAGCGATGGAAATGCACGACGTCTTCCCGCAAACCGCACTGCAAATGATCAAGGTGGGCGAAGAGACCGGTGCTCTCTCTGACATGGTACGCCGAATCGGCAAGCTCTACGAGGACGACGTGGAGATCCATCTGGATAACCTGGCCTCGATGCTGGAACCCCTGATTATGGGCTTTATGGGCTCTCTGGTTGGCTTTGTGGCCCTGGCCGCCTTCATGCCGATGATTGCGTTGCTGCAGAATCTGTAGGCCCTCTGGGCGTCCAGTCTGACTCCACTATCGTCCTGTTCCCTCCCTTCTACTGTTGGCAATGCCAAGGGACGCCTGAACTGGTTTTGTACATGAAAAGGCCCAGGAGTTGGCTCCGACGGTAGGGTTCGAACCTACGACCAACCGGTTAACAGCCGGTTGCTCTACCACTGAGCTACGTCGGAACGGCCTGGGCTCGAGGATTATAACCAAAGACTTTGACTCTGTCTAGAGGATCGGGCCCGATCTAACAAAAGCATGAGAGATGTCTGATCCGGCGCCTTTCCCCTTGCCAGGCGCACTTCTGATTACCGGCAGCAATGGCGGTATCGGATGCGAACTGGTGGATTATTTTCTTGCTTCAGGATTGAGGGCAGTGGCCTGCCACGTGCACCACGATTCGGAGCGCGTGGCAGCCTGCTTGAGGAAGTATGGATTGCAGCCTGAGAATCACGTAGTCGAGGCTTCACTTGAAGACGAGTCTCAAGTGCGTCGGCTGCGTGACGACGTTGAGTCACGTTTTGGGGCGGTCTGGGGGTTACTGAATGTGGCAGGTAGGTCCACCAACAGCATGAGCTGGAAACTGACGACAGCAGAGTTTCGCCGAGTGCTCGATGACAATTTGATGTCGACCTTTCACTGTTGTCGGGAGTTTATTCCCGGCATGCGCGAGCAGAAGGGCGGCCGAATCATCAACTTTTCTAGCGTCGTCGCCTCGAGCGGCACTATTGGGGCCGCTCACTACTGTGCCGCTAAAGCCGCAGTCATGGGTTGGACCCGTGCTCTCGCCCTGGAATTGGCGTCCAAACAGATTACTGTGAACGCATTAGCGCTTGGTTACTACGAGTATGGGCTTATCCATCAGTTGAGTGCAGAACTTCAACAGGAGGTGAGAAGTCGGATACCTCTCAAGCGGTTTGGTACCGCGGCCGAGATTGGGGGCTGCCTAAAGTTCTTACTTTCGCCCGAGGGACAGTATACGACGGGTCAGGTCATCCACATCAATGGTGGGCTCTACTAAGTCGTATGGAATTACGCTTTGAAGCCTTCGATGCCGGGAATGACCTGCAAGCTCAAAGGGAGCTGTTTCGTGATTGTTTTCCCGAGAATATCGGCACCTCGGTTGAGTCTGAGGAGCACTATCGTTGGAAGTTTCACGCCTATCCGGCTACACCGCCCAGCTACGAATATGTTGCTTGGGATACTGAGCATCGGATGCTGGGATACTATGCAGCGCTGCCATTTCGATATCGCTATCGTGGGCAGACCTTTACTTGCGGTATGGTGTGCGATGTGATGACCCATTCTCGGGCACGAGGGAAAGGTGTGTTTACCAAGCTGGGTCGCTACGCAACGGGTGAGCTTCAAGCTCAGGGTCTGGACTTTACGACGGGTTACCCGATTCGACCCGAGGTCATTCCCGGTCATTTGAAAGTGGGTTGGAAGGTGATGTTCGACCTGCCCCTGCGCCTGAAGGTGCTCAAGTCCAGGGCCGTCCTGCGAAAGTTGAGACTATCCATGCTCGCGCCGTTTGCCGATGGAATATTGGAGTTGCTTTGTCTGTTGACGAGGCCACGCAAGCAATCTGGCTTTGTCACCAGTATTCTTGACTTCAAAGTATTCTTGGCGGATCATCGCGATGCTTACGAGCGTTTCTACGAGCACTGGTTGTCACAGAGGGTTGTTGCTTTGGAGAAGTCCACGGAGTTTCTCCAGTGGCGCTTGAACGCGCCCGAGACGACCTACCAAGTTGTTTCGGTTTGGAGAAACGATGAATTGGTGGCCTTGAGTTTTGTTCGAGAGACCATCCTGAAGGATGTGCCCACACTGGCCATTTTGGATGTGATGGTGTTGAAGGATTCACCTGGAGCCCTGGCTACGCTTCATCTTGAAATGGAGCGTTATGCTAGAACCCGCCAAATCGAGACCCTGTCAGTAATGGCCTCAAGTTCGACCTCTAGTCGACTTTCGCTGTCTCGTTACGGATTTCTTAGAACGCCCTTTGTCTTCAAGTTGATTGTCAAGTTGCTCACGGCGTCAACGGAGTTGCCGTTCGATTGCCTATCTGCATGGGATTTGATGTGGATGGATTCAGACGATCTCTAGTCTGAGCCCCGGCCGAGTGCTTTTTTTGTTGGCTCATCAGGATGATGAGTACTTCTTGCTTCCCAGAATTGCGGCCGAGGTTCGCCTGGGGAGTGATATTCTGGTGGTCTACACGACCGACGGAGCAGGTTACGGGGCCTGCGCGGCCCGTCGCCTCGAGGAGAGTCGGAGAGCTCTAGGTCGATGGGGAATTCAAGCTGATCAGATTCGGCCTGTTGGTGACCAACTAGGGGTCGCTGATGGCAGATCTCACGAATGTCTATTCGAGCTAGCGCAGGCGGTTAGCAACTTCGGCAACTTTGACCGCATCTTTGTACCAGCCTGGGAGGGTGGCCACGTCGATCACGACGCGGCTCATCTGTTAGGTGCCTGGTTGCGTGGAAGACAGCCTGGTCTGGACCTCTATGAGTTTTCTTTGTATCGAGCCTGGGGCCCCCGGGGTCCGTTTTTTCAGTGCGGCAACCTGATACTCCGCGAGAGAGAACTGGTCCTCGACCACGTGGGCAGGAGAACCAGTCTCGTTTGGTTTCTAAGCTTCCTGCATTATAGGAGTCAAGTGGGGTCTTTTCTCGGCCTCGCTCCTCTCAGCGCCTATCCGATCTTGGTGCGGCGCACGCTTGCCTGCCAGCGAGTCGGCTGGCGAGACTATCGAATCCGGCCCCATTCGGGTTCTCTGTTCTATGAACGCCGCTTCAAGGTGGCTTTTGAAGCGTTTCGCTCAACCGTGGAGGCATTTGTTGCTTCCATTTCAGAGCCGGAGCGCCAGAACAGTAACGGCGGAAGTGCGAAGAGTACCGCGCCACCATAGCAAGATGCGGCGATTTCTCCATAGAGGGAGGTGGGGGCAAGGTAGATGGAGCCTCCTGCGATAAGCAGCACGCTGAAAACGATTCCGGCAAGGTAGACTTTACGAGTCTGTGCTGGGCGTGATTTCATCACGGCCGATGCAAGAGTCGAAGTCACGCCACTCAGCACTGTCCCCAGGAGCATCAGGCCGAGGACGGCCCTCTGGGCGCCCTGGCGCTGGCTTGTGGGCGGGGGAAAGGCCTGGGAGTCTCGGATGTAGGAAGATACAAAGTCTTCATAAGTCTGCTTCTTGCATCGCAATCCAAGGATGACGAGCGTGTGTCTCCGACCTAGCAGGAGTTTTCCATAGTAACTCTTGTGAGCCTGGTCGCTGAACGTGAACCTGCAGCCATGGTAGGTAGGTTGGACCTCAAGAGAGTTAACCTGTAGCTCGAGTGAGCCTTGTAGATCTCGAACATACTGCTCGCCCAGGTCGCGAAGTTGTTCTTTCGGGTCGTCGGAAAGGCTGATCGACATCCGACTGATGGAGATGACAAACAAGGCCTCGGGCTGGTCTCGAAGGGTGCCCTGATAGCTGGTTCCCGTATCTGAGCGAGTCACCGACCAGCGGCTGTCGGAGGGCACAGTAATTCTTCCCAGTTCAAAGCGGACTTCACCGCTAGTGGTGTCGAGTGGGGTGGCGGGCAAAGCCGTAAACGATGTTACCCAAAGTAGGGCCAGGAGGATGAGTCTCACGTTGTAGCCATTTCGATTAACAATGCACTGACAAAAAGAAAGAGGGCCTGCACAAGCTGCAGGCCCTCTTTCGGCTTTTACTTGCCGATAACCGATTCCTGGGTGTAAGCCAGAGGAATCAGCAGGTTGGACGAGGGGAAGAAGGGTGGTGGGAACTGGGAGAGTTCCGGGTCGAAGGTCATAATCTGACTCCAACCCTTCGAGCCCTGCAGCCTGGCCTTGGTTTGTTGTTCCGTCAGTCCGCCGAAGATCTCTACCGTTCGGCGGTGGGCGTTGTTGTCGGTCGTGGAGGCGGTGCGATTGAAGTTTGCAGTCGTGTTGTTATTTGCGTTCGAGACGTGCATTCCCTGGTATGGCCAGGCACCCGTTCCAGTCTGGCTGGCTGAGCCAGCGATGATGGTAGCGTAGACATACAGACTCTTGTCCAGGAACGATGCTTCGCGTGTTTGCACATTCAGTTTTGGCGCAACGATACCCAAGCCGTGATTGGCGCTGGTCGGTTTATTACCTTTCGGGGTGCCGAATTGCCAGACGTTGTCGATGATTGCGATACCCATGTCGGTGGCGGCATTGGTGCCATACTGAACGCCGATGGTTTTGCGTTCCATGTTGACGCCGCGAAGGCCGTGGATATTGCCCGTGCCGTAGACGGCGCCGTTGAGACCGCCGGGTTGCTCATCGGTGGTAAGGCCGGAGGGTCGGTCGAGGATGAACACATCCAGGCGGTTGGCGTCGGAGCGGCTTTGCTTGTAGACAAGAACCTTGCCGACAGGAATGTCCTGAAGTGCGGCGTTGTATCCTGGGTCTCCAGGATTCAATGCGGTCGAACTGAGGGGGGTTCCTGTCGTGTCGCTGGCACCCTGGTGAACCACGACCTGCTTGATCCCTCGGTCGGATGCCACGGGTTCGTAATGGTCGCCGAGGCGATTGGCCGTCTTGGTATTGCCGCTCGTCGTGGTGATTTCAGTGCCAACCCCATAACGCCAGGCATTCTCATCGGTGCCACTCGGCAGCGGAATGGCGCCAGGGATTCGAGTGGCGGTGTTCTTGACATCAACCACCCAGTCCTGAGCCTGGTAGGTATTGGGGTTCTTACCGATAGGTGCCCCTGTGGGCACCCAGTTATTGGAGGTAAAGCCAGGAACCGTATGGGCAGCAGCTCCAGCCTGAGTGTAGCCCGCGACGGTGCCCGTTCCGGGCACATAGCTGGCGGGAACCGTAGGAACGAAGCTGGCCGGGGTTCCCGGGTTGAAAGTCGCAGGTGTCCGGTGAGGACAGCTGTAGGTTCCCGTTCCCGATCCTTCGCCAGAGGGCGGAGTGTAGTCCGGACTGGGGCAGCCCGGGATTCCGTGGATGGGCGAAGTACCGGTGGGCACCGTAAAGCCAGGCACGGTCGCCACTGTGTAACCAGGAACCGTGGCCACCGTGTAACCGGCGGTGCCAGGGACGGTTGGAATGTAGGTTGCTGCGCCGGTCGGAACGTAGACCGGCGGGTTCCAGGTGGGCACGTTGACGTGGTTGTAGATGTCGGTCCCCGAGTTCGAATCGTAACTTGTGGTCGTGGCCTGCACTCGAACCACGGGATTGCCCACTGCCGTGCCCGCTTGTAGCGCGGCTACGTCGGTGATAACTTTGCCGTCTGGGCCCTGAACTTCGAGATACATGTTGCGGGCGTCGCCCTTGACAACAATTCCGCCGGCAGCCTCAGTGGTGCCGGTTTTTGTATTCACGAAGATGCCGTTATCGGCGGAGGGGTTATTGTTGTAGGTCTGAGCGCCGACCGTAGAACCGCTGCTGTTGGTATAGGCGGGGCGAACGAACGTCGGCGTGGGCAGCGCGCCATTGCGTTGCGTCGAATCCACCTGAGCCAACAACGGATCCAGGCCTGTTACGGCGGGGTTTCCGAAAGCGCCGTCACGCAGCGAGACCAGGTTCTCCGGCAAGGGCACCGAGCTAATTCGGCTGATGGCCTGACGGCCGCCCTCGATGAGGCGGTCGTAGCGATTGGCGATCGGGCCCGTTTGAGGGTCTGGGTTTCCGCCCTGGGCCGAAGATGGAATCGGGTTGCCGAAGTTGTCAAAGGGTCGGCGGGTATCGGAGGTTCCACTGTAGTTGCCCCCGAGCCAACCTACCCCGTCGAAGGCGAGCGCAGGGTCGATGGAGGTTGAGGTGCCTGAGAAGGTCAGCGGGCCCATGAAAGCGCGCTTTGGATGCTGCCTGGCTACGGAGTCCCAGGAGAAATATTGCAAAGCAGCGTCCCAATAACTGGAGGGCACGTTGATGTAGGGAACCTCGTTCGTGTGGACGGGCCCGTCGAACAACACCGAATTCGCATCGGAGATGTTCCAGGTAACGGGGTTGTTGTAGACGTCGCGGTCGCCGACATTGGAGCGATAGGCGTACTTGGCAGCGCTTTCCTCTTGTAGCAAGCAGCGCGCTCTCAACACCGGCAGATTGTTCCGGTAAGCGATGACCACCACCATGTAGGTTCTCAGCGTGGCCCCCGAGTTGCCCTGGATGATGTCCATTGTCGTCTTAGAGGGCACGACGAAACCGTGGACACGATAGTCGCCCACGACCAGGGGGTTGTTGCTGCGTAGGGCCAGCCAGTTGCCCTGCTGGGCTTTCATCGCATTGTAATCCGTAAGCGAGAGGTTGACGTTCGGGGCAAGTCCCAGAAAGTCCATTCCTGTCTGCCCGGCAAATCTGCCGTAGGGACACGAGAGAGCCGACAGCGTTGTCTGGATGAAATTTGGGTCGCCGGCGGGGACGCTGAAGGGGTCATTGTGCAAGCTCGGATATGAAACCGTGCCTGCAGTAACGGTGTGACCGTCCCAGTTTTGACCGAGATAGTTGGCCTTATTGGGGTCTCCCTCAGGTTTGGCTACGGCCGTGATCCACTCTTTCACGTTGCGAATGCCAGCGGTGGCGGCAAAGTGAGCCTCGGTAAGTGTCCGGTCTCTCTGGGCTGTTCGGTTCTCACTTGGGCTCAACTGGTAGAGCGCAAAGGAGAGCAAGGTAAATAAGATCATGAAAAACAGGGTTGTTAGCAGTACAACGCCCCTGCGTTTCTTGAATCTCGATCGCCTGGTCATAGGTCTTCCTTTCCTGCCGATGCCTCGGCGAGTTCTTCGTAAGTTTGGTTTACTTGATGGTCAGGGTGCTGATCGGGATAGAGGTCAGCAATTCGTAGGATTTCTCGTGCGTATCCGTAGCCGTACTGGTGGCGTCGCGTCGCCGTCTCTTCGTCTGCGAACTCATCCGCTGTCCGTCCAGGCCTCGACCGGTATCCGTATCAAAGGCGTAGACTACCATGCGGACCTGGATGGTGCCGGTGAGTGTACGTCGGAAGGTGCATCGTCCAATATTGGGCGATAGAACCTGGCGATAGAGCCCGGTCATCGGAGTTGAGTTAATGGCGGTGTCCTGCAGTCGTTCCATGTAGACCGACTTGGGTGGAACGTTGCCCAGTTGGGTAGGAGTCCAGGCGATACGATATCGGTATAGGGCGGTGTAGCCCGCCGGGCTGTTCGCTCCGTCGTCGAAAGCGTAGGCGCACTCGGTGGCTGACGATTGAATGAAATTCGAGGCGGTGATGAAGTCACAATAGGTTTGTTCGGTGGTGTCACCAGTTTCCGGCCAATAGAAAGCCTCCGCGATGGCCATGTTAGGCCGCCGCGCGGCGGCCGTGGCCAAAACGTTCTCGATCTTGGACATCGCCCTGCGAGCATAGATGTGCATCGAGTATTTCATGTTGGCATGTTCGAAGTCGCCCATTGCAGCCGAGTAGAGAACGATGGTAAAGGCGCTGATAGAAGCCATCAAAGCGGTGACGACCATGACTTCAACCAGACTCAGGCCGCGGCGGCGACGGTTACGGAGTTTCAGAAGTTGCATAGTAGCCTCTCAGTTGCACAGAGCGAAATCCGCGGCGCACGCGCCACCGGGTAGTTACAGTGAGTTCCATCAGCAAGTTTTTGTAATTGTTCGGGCTACCTGAAGTCTTCGTGGGCTGGACCCTTTGCTGGGCAAGATTCACGCCATACTTCAGTTTCTCGATGTCGAAGCGTTGACGTTCCACGCTTCCCGGAGCTCCCCAAAGATTGATGGCACCGCCACCATTCAAGAGGCCGTCATCCAGGTCTCGCCAGTTGGTGCCGTCGTTGCCGGGGTTGCTGTCGACCGCCGCCGGCGTGGTCGCCGTGATAAATCCTGGGGCGGTTGGGTCGATTTGACCCGATTGCATTAAGTCGAGGATACGTCGACTGTAGTTTACCGCAAATGTGTAGGCACCGCTCTGCTCGGCACTAAAGGCATCATAGGCTAGAGCAGCCAGGACGCCAGTGATAGAGATGGCGAGCACTGCAATGGAGATCAGGACCTCCGTTATTGAAAAGCCAAGGGTTCTTCGCCTCATGGAACCTCCTTCGGAGAAGTGTAGCATGGCAATGACCGGTTTGCAGGCCCTTACCTAGCTTTTGTTTTTCAGGTGATATCGAGCTTTCGCCAGGTTTTCCTGGGCGCTTTGGAAATCAGGTTGGAGTTCGAGGGCCTTCAGGGCCGCCCTTTCCGCTTCGCTCCACTTGCCCATTCGTATGTAGCAAGCGGCTCGGTTGTTGTGTGGCACCGGGTCCTCCGGGTCTAGCGTGCTGGCGTGTTCACAAGCTTTGATGGCGTTGTCGTATTTTTCGTCGAGAAAGAAGAGCATGGCGAGGTCGGTAAAGCGACTGGCTTTTTGCTCTCGCTGCGCAAGTTTAGAGGCGTTGTTCCAAATCGCGGACAGAACCGAGAACGGTCGGGAGTCGTTGGGATTGCCCAACAAGGCTTTGCGCAGGTAAACGACCGCCTCGGCCGTGCGCTGACGGCTGGCCAGCCAGTTGCCGTAGATGTACATAGGGGTAGTACCCGGATCGACCTCCATGGCCTTTTTGAAGGCGGCTTCTGCTTTGTCATGCTCGTTCAGTAACCCATAAATCACACCGAAGTTTAGCCATAGGGGAGAAAAGGTGTCGCTGGTCAGGGGGCGGGCAATGATTAGGGCTTCGAGAGCTTCCTCATTTCTGCCCTGGGCCATGACACTGAGGGCATAGTTCATCCAGCCGCGTCCGCTGCCCGGCGATTTGACCGTGACTTCATACCAAAAAGCTTCGTGGGTGGCCCAGACTCGATTGCGCTCGAGAGTGGCATAGATGGCCAGCGGAAGCATAAGCGCCAGCAATACTTGCCGCCGAGTTGTGGACGCGAGGTGGCCAGCAATCAACGCGAGGCCTACAAAAGGGACATACATTCGATGGTCATTGGTGACATCCGAGAAGGGTGCCAGTAAGGTGGGGGCCTGGCTGATGATGAACCAGCTCAGGCCAAATCCTATGCGACCGCGGCTGGAAAAGGCGACCACAAGGAGGCACCCAAGGCCGAAGTATCCTGCGATTGCGAGCGGTGTGGCCAGGTGTGCAAAGGGCCGCATGTCACTGTCTCCAACCAGGTCGGTAGGTAGAATGGCCTGTTTCAGATACGTCATCAGGATGAAAGGTTGAGTGGCCCAGTAATGAATCATCGAATCACGGCCGATTTCAAAGGTTTTGGGCGTCATCTTGAGGACAAAGACCGTGAGGCCCAAGCCCAGGAGAACCAGGGGTATAGTCTTTCGAAAGTTCTTTCGTCCAAGAAAATATTCATAGGCGAGCAGCAGAGCTGGAAAAACCAACCCGTTCTGTTTCGTCAATCCGGCAAGGATGAAGGCCACTGCAGCCCAGCCTGGCTTGTGGCGGATGTAAAGATAGAGGCCGAGGCAAAGGAAGGCCGCGACATAGACCTCGGAACGCTGGCAGATGTAGTTGACGGTTTGGGCGCCTACCGGATGGACACCATAGAGAGCTACTGCCAACCAGGCCTGACGGCGACTCGGTAGGAGCTGACTGAACAGGCAGCCCATCGCGAGCAACTGAACGACGAAGACGATGAAGGTCGTGATGTGAAAGTAGAATGGGATGAGCCCGCCTCCGAGAGCATAGTCGATAGCGAAGGAGACGGCCGTCAATGGCCGGTAGTTCTGATTGACCGCCAACGCACTGATCAGTTTTCCATTGACAAACATTCTGGGGATGTTTCTGAGGTCTCGGATGGCGAGATTGTCGACCACAGCGTGCCCGTCGTCAAATTGAAACTCGTTGTGAAAGTGATTCGCGTAGGCGATAGTCGCCAGCACCACAACGAGAGCTGGGAGCCACCTGTCCAATATTTCGGAAGGTTTCATTTCAAGTTTGCTCAAGCGTTACACCAGGTGGTCGATGACAGAGTAAGGGATGGATGGGGCGGGTGGGCACAGAGTTGATGTCAGCACTGATGAAAGTCAGTAGCATTTGTAGGCCCACAAGGCAGGGCAAGGCGGCAAGCATGACCGTGCCGTTGGTGTTGGCTACACCCAGGCTGACTCCGCGATACCAATTATAGGAACCGAAGGTGACTCCAAAGAGACTGAGCAGCACCCCGAGGATGAGCAAGATGGAGCCCACCTGGAAATCGCGCAGATAGTAGGTATAAAAGATGCGTTTTATCGTACGCACGAAGTGCTTGAAGGAAAATTCAGCGATCGCCCAGAGGATCTTAAGGTTGCTCACTTCATCGCGATATTTGGCGGTCATGGGCACATCCCAGACCACCGCTCGGAGCAGGTTGAGTCTGTAGAGCATGTCACTCTCAAAGAAATACCGGCTCTCGATGGAATCGAGCGGTAGTGCCAACAGGACATTGCGGTGAATCGCCGTGAATCCGTTGGTGGGGTCCATACTGTTCCAATACCCAGAGGATACTTTTGTGATGAGGGATAAGACGCTGTTGCCGATGAGCCGAACGATCGGCATGGGCTTGAGGTAGGTCAGGTCGTAGAAGCGGTTGCCTTTGGCGTAGTCCGCCAGGCCTCGAGCAATAGGTTGTATCAGTGCGGCGATTTCAGCTCCATCCATCTGGCCGTCACCGTCCATCTTGACTATGATGTCTGCTCCGACTTCTAAGGCCGCGCGATAGCCCCGAAGCGTGGCACCACCAACACCGAGATTGCTGCTATTGTGGAGCACGGTTACACGATGATCATCTACTTCCGCGCTGACATGTTGGCCGGATTGTTCCGGGCAGCAGTCGTCGATGACGTAGATGTGTGCGACCTCTGGACCGATGGTTGACAATACGGCTTCGATTTTGGCTCGCACCTTGAAGCAAGGTATGACAACAGCAACTCTTGGGGCCATCACTTTGGAGAACTTCTGCTGCGGTAAGGTAAACCCTGGATGCTCAAATAAGGGCAAGCGTCCACATGGCGATGAAAAGGGCCGTGAGGGCTGCGGGAACGACTCTCCGAAATCCTGGATCCTGTATGTATTCCGCAATCCTACCAGTGTAGTCGGCATAGCAATAAGCAGCTGCGCAGGCGTTGAAGATAACGGCCCAAACGTAGAGTCCGAGAAGGTTGCTTGATTTGAGGCCGCGCAACGAAAGTATGGGAAAGGCAAAGTATGCGATGACAGACAGCACCAACATGAGTGGAATTGGCAGTGTGAGGGCCGTTGAGAACTGTTTGGTGATCAGATCCTGCACGCTGTGGGCCAGGCGCTTGAACAGGAAGTAGGTGAGGACCGGTGCCGCGACGGAGTAGAGAAGGAATACCCCGCCGACCAGGTGCGAGTCCGCTTTCAGCGGCGTGATTTCTTCGTCAACCAGGCTCTTCAGTAACTTGCCCGGGGTGATCCGGCGTTCCATGGTCTTGGCTTTCCAAATGGTAATCAGATTCACCAGAACGAAACCGCCTACGCTTGGCGCGTAGGTCATCAATAGCGCCTGGTCTTTCGGCATGGTGCTGAATTTGCTCAGAGGGCGCATCTCGGCCAGCGTGATCTGGCGCTCGTCGCCGCCCGAACGCAGCACGAGAACGGGCACATAGTCGCGCGGGATGCTCTTTTCGTCCAGCCAGTATGTCAGCTGCGTCTTTTCGCGAAATCGATTGGGCGATACTTCGATACAGGGGTGGGTGGCGTAGGCGCGGCCGGTCAGGGTGCCTCCGCCTGCGTTCTGGATGCTGATTATGCCCGATTTGCAGGGAACGCCTGCCGAATTGTTGCTCATACCCACGTACTGCACTTTGTGGATCAGGAACGGGTCCTGCAGGGCCAGTTCCTCGGTGGTGATCACCTTGGGTTTGAGCACCTGGCTCTCGGTGGGCTCTTCGGGCTCGATATACTCGGGCACGGGCAGGTCGGGCACCTGATCGCAGCCCGGACGGATGTAGAAAGCATAGTCGGGAGCCACCAGCTCCAGGTAGGTCTTGTCCCATTGCACAACCAGCTCCATGCGGCCGTCTTTATCGGCCTCTTCCTCATGGTGCTGGCACTGTTCAAAGAACGACTGAGAGCGGGCCAGCCAGTCGCGCAACACGGGCAGCTGGGTCTTCAGGTCGCGACGCGCCTGATAGATGTCGCAATCGTCCTGACTCTCGCAAAAATCGGCCAACAACTGCATGGTGGTGTCGGCGCTGGCGTCGGTTTGAAGAATGCGGGTGTGGGCCCCCAGCGGCCGCAGTTCTTCCGAAAACAGATCGCGGTCGTAGTAGACCTGCAGAATTTCCTCGCTGAGTTCGTTGACCCCCGGACCGAAGGTTTTCAGAATGGAAAGCAGCAGCTTCTCGCACTCCTGAATGGACAAGCTCTGCGAGGCCATCTTCTCTTCCTCGGCGCTGAGTTTGCCGGCCTCGCGGGCGCAGGCACAACCCACACCGGCCCAGTAGCGCACCAGATAGTCCAGTGCGTCCCGCAGGGCGTAGCGGCTCTCGGGCAGTTCCCCGCGGCGCAGGTGCACGTCGAGGCGACGCAGCACGCGGCCCAGAAACTTGGGGCAGTCGGGGGGGATTTTGATGGGCCGGAACTCACCAGGGAAGGTTTTGGGCGCCTCAGGAGCTTTCTCTGCGGGTGCCTCTGGCTCGGGAGGCGCCGGTTCACTGCTGTCTTTCTGGTTGGCCCGGCGAATCAGTTCTTCGGCGCTCAGCACCGGCATGACCCGGGTTTGGGGCGTGGGGTTGGCCTGTTGCGTCCAGATCGGGTTAGGAAAACACACGGGGCATTGGCGGATGCGCAAATTGTAGTCGTCGCCCACCAGTTCGAGCAGATGGTCGCCACAGTTGACCGTCAAGGGCAACTGTCCATGTGGGCTGGGCTCTTCGGCAAAGTGCTCGGTGTGGCTGAAGTAGGGCCCCATCGATCGCACCCAGTCGCGAAACAGCGGGTAGTAAGTTTTGAAATCCTTCTGATAGCGGCTGGCCTCGGGCTGGCGTCCCCGTTCTTGCTTGAACCAACTGGAGAGCACGCCCTCCAGCAGCAAAATGTTGGTATGAGAGCGCGGCTGAAGCAGCAGGTTGGCATCGCGCCGATAAAATACGCCCACAAAGGCTTTGGCAGCCACATCATCTTGCTTGAGCTTGAGGGCTTCCACGCAGTTCTGCAGCAACAGTTCGCAATTGTCGACCGATTCAGTATTGCGGGCCAGTTTCTGAATGGCTTCGCTGAGACAGTCCAGTTCGCGGCACAGCAGATAGCCCACCCCCGCGAAGTAGCGCAACATGAATTCCAGCGTGTCGCGTAGCAAGCGGGTCGATTCGATAGGGTCCTGTTCTTGTAGGGCCTTAAGAAATCGGTCGGCCAGGTGCAGGGTGTGCTCGGGAACCTCCTGGGGAATGCCCACATAGCTGGCCCCCTGAATCCATTCGGCCGGAGGCTCCAACAGACGGCTGGGGATGCAGGCCTTGCAGTCGTTCAGAGGCAGACGCGAGCCGATTTTCAGGTCGACCCCGTGAAGGCGGTAGTGTGCACGCTGGTGACCGGCCAGGTCGGTGCGCTCGCCCACCAGTTCGGCCGCCTCGAACACCCGGTTGAGGCAGGTTAGCCAGCTTTCCAGATGAGGCAGGTAAGCGTTGCGCTGCTTGAAGGCCTCGCCGCGACCCGGCGCCCGCCGGGCCTCGCCGCAAAAATCTGAAAGACGCTGCAGACCTCCCAAAGCGCCCTCCACCTTGCCGCCCTGGGTCAGTTTGTAGAACTGGCGCGGCGAGCCCGTATCGTCGAAGAAGAGTTGCACCAGGTCTCGGGCCACCGGATCGTCGACGTGCTGGCCTAGAAAGTAGAGACCCTCTTTCAGTCGCTCTTCAGTCGGCAGCAATCGATAACTGTCGCCCTCTTCCATTCGGTACATCTCGGGATTGGCGCCCAGATGGATGCAGGCCTCGCACACCAGGTCGCACGAGATGCCCAGCATCAAAATGAAGGCTTCTTTCAGGGCTCGGAGGGCCGTGCTGGGGGCGTCGCTGTGTACCCCGTGGTCGAACTCCTCCAGCACGTGCAGCAGATGGGTGGGGGCATTTGGATGAAGCCGGGGGGCTAGATCAGGGGAGGGCGTGGTCGCGCTTGATACCGCCAAAACCCAGACCTCCTCGCGACCGAATTGTGGCCTATTTGTCTATCGTTCCACCGCTTTCCTGCTCACCCGGGGCCACAGTCGATAGAGCTCTTCATCGTACTCGAGGTGGTGCTCCATCAGGTGGATCAAGTCCAGCGAGAAGCGTTCCCAGCGGCGCGAGTCGCTGGCCTGTTCCAGGGCCTGCGTGAGCTGGGGCAGCCAGCGTCGGATGCCCTGGTGTTCATAGCCGCGTTCGCGGGCAGGGCGGTCGCTTCCCAGAAAGGCGCTGATCGAGGGGTAGAGGTGGTGCTCTTCCCAGTCGAGCAGTTGCAGGATGTCGTGCTGCAATTGCTCGGCCTGTGCCTGCCAGGGTTGGCCGGCCAGAGCGCGCTGGCGCAGCCCCTGAAAGCGTTGGATGTGCTCGTGTTGTTGCTGCAGTTGGGCCACGGGCTCGGGGCTGGCGGGTCGGGCCTCCAGGCGCATGTAGATCGAGGGTCCCTGGATCAGGTTGTAGCCTTGCAGTCCCTCGCCAGGCGAGAGGGGTTTGCGAGCGATCCAGAGGCGCGCTTCCTCGGGTTGCAGTTCCGCTTCGCAGGGAACGGTGGCGGGATTGCGCAAGTCTAGCACATGGCAGTGTCGCAGATGCATGGGTGGCGATTCGTTCTTAGTCTCGTGCTGGCCTTGCTGGTGACCGTGTCGGCCTGGTGCGCCCCCGGAGAGTGGGACTGGTCTGAGGATGCCGAGTGGCAGCTACAAACCGGTACTGGTTCCGAGGTGCGTCGTTACTCTCTGGGGCTGCGTCTCGATGAGGCGGGGTTGCCACCCTCGCCCCAGGAGATGGTGATTTTGCCCAGCGGCCTGTTGGTTCGCTATCGCGAGCGCCGGGTGGTCAACCTCACCGTTCTCGAAGGCCACTGGACGGTGCTGCGCAAGGATGAGGCCGTGGCCCAGGTAGGAGAGCCCTGGACCGAGCTTGCCGCCCGTTGGGGGCCGCCGTTCCGAATTTACTCGCATCCTGCCAAGAAGGGGGTCATTCACTACTACCGTGCAGCCATGGCCGACCTGGGGGTGGTGGTGGCAGAGGGCACGGTTCAATCTGTAATGCTTGTGGAACCGGGGTTTTTGGAAGGCGCTCTGCAGCGTACTGGCTACACTTCGCCCGAACCCGTCCCGTGATTTTTTCGACTTTACCCTGGTATCAATGGCTTTTTTATGTGGCCTGTCGCTGGGGGTTCCGGGCTGTGTTTACGGGTCTTGGCGGCCTGAAGGTCAGGGGCCTCGAGCACGTGCCGCTGCGCGGACCGGTGATTCTGGCCCCCAATCATCGCAGCCTGATCGATCCCTGGCTGATGTGTGCGGCCTGTCCCAATCCGCTGCGCTCACTGGCCGCCGACGATCTGTTTGCCATCCCCTGGTTGGGTTGGTTCTTGAGGGCCATGGGGGCCTTCCCGCTGCGCCGGGGTCAGGCCGACCCCGAGGCGCTGCAAGAGTCTTTGAGTTTGCTGAAGCGGGGGGCAACCTTGATGATTTTCCCCGAGGGGAAGATCAGTCCGCAAGGCGACCCTCAGCCCTGGCTGCCCGGAGTGGCCTGGATTTCTCTGCGCAGCGGCGTGCCGGTGATCCCGGTGCGAATTTCAGGCAGCCGCGAGGTGCTGCCGCTGGGCCGCTACAGGCCTCGTCGAGGGGTGATGGAGGTTCACTTTCTGCCCCCCCAGCTTCCCCCGGTCATGGAGCGACGTCAGCTGCGCCAGCAGGTGGAGGCCTGGAGGCGGCGGTTAGAGAGCTCGATCAGGGACGAATCGGCTGGCTTCTAGCCCCCCAACAGGCTTGTTGGAAGTGCCAGTAGCTGCCGAGTTCTCGTCGAAAGAGCGGAAGCTGTCGCAAGGAGCGGTCCTCCAGGGAATAGCTCATCAGGGTGGGGCTGGTGGGACTGGTGGGTGCGTGGTAGTCCAGGTAGTGAAGAGCCCGTCCGTCGGGCGACCAGCCGGCCCGGTGGGCCGTTCCGGGAAGCTCCAGCCACTCGACCGGGGCTCGCAGGTCGTTCAGGCAGAGCAAGCCCAGTTTGCCACGCTGGTACATCCCCTCGACGCTCTGAAAGACCACCCGACTGCCGTCGGGTGAGAGGCTGGGGTCGACCTCGTCCTGATCGGAGCGGGTCAGGCGTTCGATGTCGCCCGAGGGAATCTGAATGCGGTACAGGTCGGCCTGGCCGTTGCGCCGACTGCTGTAGATCAGAGAGCGGCTGTCGGGAAGCCAGCAAGGGCTACAGTTGTTGCCCTGGTCGAAGGTCAGTCGACGAGTTGCCGAATCGGAAGACTGGAGGTCGAGCAACATGAGTTCCTCGGCGCCGAATCGCTGCGAAACATAGGCCAGCCAGCGCCCATCGGGGCTGGGTCGGGGTTGCCGATCGACGGCCGGATGCTGAACCACCAGTTCTCGGCGCTTCTTCTTCAGGTCCCAGCGGGCAATGTCCCAGTCGCCGGCCAGCTGGGTTCGATAGTAGATCAGGTCTTGCCCCGGTGCGGGACAGGGGTCGGCCTCGGAGCCCGACTGGTTGGTAAGTCGCTGCCAGTCGCGGCCATCACCCCGGACGACAAAAATCTTGCTCAGCGCGCCGCTCTTGCCTTCAATCAGCAAGAAATCAGACAAAGGGCCGGCAGCCATCGGGGCTGCCAGCCCTAGGAGTAGAGCCGTGGGGGCCAGTTGCCGCAGCAACTAGCGGCGTTGCCTCTTTTTGTTGAGCTCTTTCTGGACCTGAGCGGTGCTCTTGTGGCAGTCGGTGATCAGCGAGGTGGTGTCCTCGTCGAGCACGCGATTCCAGCGATGCTCATAGGGAATTCGGGTGGCCACGGCATAATTGATGCCGAGCTTGTTGAACGCGATAATGCGGTAGTAGTAGTTGCCGAAAGCGTCGACCCCGCCTGCTTCAACCACGGGCACGGCCGCGATGCTCTTGGCCTTGGGCGCACTCCACTCTCCACCCGTCAGGGCTTTGATGTTGCCGACCCATTCGCTGACGATGGCGCGGGGTTGTTTGCCAGCGATCGACTCGCCAGCCCAGATGCCCAGGCGAGCACCCAGTACTTCGTGATAGAACTCCTTGTCGGCTCCCATCGCCCCGGCGCTGTTCAGCACCCACTGGTCGTTGGGCATGGCGATGATGACCTCGCCCTTTGAATGTCGAATGTCGATGGGGCGATCCTTGCGATAGCCCTGACCGTCGATGTTGCGGGGGGCGTCGGTGAGGGTTTTCCAGTCCGGGGCCGCCCCTGCGGCCAGGCTGAGGGCCAGGGCTACGCCTGCCATCAGCAATCCTCGTTTGCGCAACATTGAATATCCTCCCAAGATTTCTTGTACGGCGGGCCGGTGGACCGCTGTGCGAACCATTCACCCTGTCGGATGAGGGTGCGTTTGTTCGGGGGCGCTTCGGTAGTGCCCGAGCATGTCCTTTCTTGGCAGAGGAATCTTCCAAGGAGGGGAATAACTCCGGTCTATGTCTGAACCCGCCGTGATTGCACGGTCCGAACATAGCATCAGTCGACGCGACATCGACCCGGATGCCATCAAAGTACTCTATCGTTTATATCGCGCCGGCCACACGGCCTACCTGGTAGGGGGTGGCGTGCGCGACTTGCTACTCGGGCGCAGGCCCAAGGACTTCGATATCGTCACCTCGGCTCGTCCGGCCCAGGTCAAGCGATTGTTCCGCAACTGCCGGCTGATAGGTCGCCGTTTCCGGTTGGCCCATCTGCACTATGCCAGCGGAAAGATCATCGAACTCTCGACCTTTCGGGCCCAGCCCGACCTGGGTTTGGGCGACGAGGATGACCTGCTGGTCGTCGACGATAATCGCTTCGGCACTCCTCACCAGGACGCGGTGCGACGCGATTTCACGATCAACAGTCTTTTCTATGATATCGCCACTTTTTCGCTGATCGACTATGTGGGCGGCATGGAAGACGTTCGCAGCCGCGTGATTCGCACGATTGGCGACCCGATGATGCGATTCCAGGAAGACCCGGTGCGCATGGTTCGGGCCATCAAGTTTTCGGCTCGGCTGGGATTTACGATTGAACCCGCAACTTGGGAGGCCATCACCCGCCTGGCGGAGTCGGTGCACCGCAGCGCGCCCGCCCGGCTCGCCGAGGAGGTAGCCCGCTTGCTCGAGCAGGGTTCGGCTTCGCGGTCGCTGGAGTTGCTGGACGAATCGGGCTTGTTGGAAGCCATCGATCTCAATCTCGAGGCCTACTTGCGCACGGCCGAGCGAGGCGCCATGGAGCACGACCGCGATGGCCGACTGCTGCATCGTTTGCTGGCGCGTTGCGATCGGGCTGAACCCCGCGAGCGTCCCAGTCGGGTCTGTCTCTACTGCATCTGGGTGCTGCCTCTGGCGCTATCCGAGGGTCTGCTTGAGCCTGATGACGAGGGCGAGGGTTGGTGGGAAGCGGTGATGGAGTGTGCCGGGCGGCTGGGTGTGGCTCGCCGAGAGCAGGAGTTCATGCACACGATTTTCCTGCTGTTCCGGCGCCTCGCCCTCAAGCGTAAGCGGCGCAAAGGTCAGGGGCGACCGCTCGAAGAGCGAGAAGGTTTTGCTGAGGCACTGCGCATGCTGGAGTTTCTTTCGCTTGAGGCCAGCGGTTTTGAAGAGGAAGTGCAGTTCTGGAAAGAGCGCGCCAAGGCGGCCAGGCCGCCCGCCCGCAAACCCGCCTTTGTGCCCCGCAGGGCCCCGGTGGCCGAGGTGGCCACGCCTGAGCAAGGCCGGCGGCGCCTGCGTCGCCGTCGTCCCCTGGAGGAGATGATCGATGGCTAACGAGATCGCCAAAAGAGCGGCAGCCGCAGCCGCCGTGCGCTTCGTCGAGCCGGGCATGGTGGTCGGTCTGGGCACCGGTTCCACATCGTTGGTCATGCTCGAGTTGCTGGCCGAGCGCGTGCGAGAGGGGTTGGAGGTCGAAGGCGTGGCCACCTCCGAGGGGGTGGCCGAGAAGGCTCGTGAACTGGGGATTGGCCTGGTGGCCAGCTACCCCAACTTTCAGCGTGTCGACCTTACCCTGGACGGGGCCGACGAGGTCGACCCTCAGGGGCGCCTGATCAAGGGTGGTGGCGGGGCATTGTTGCAGGAAAAGCTGGTGGCAACGGCCAGCAACCGCCTGGTCATCATGGTGGACGCCAGCAAAAAGGTTCAGCAGTTGGGTGAGAAGTGGGCCGTTCCCGTAGAGGTGGTTCCCTTCGGCTGGGCTCGGCTGCAAAAGCGCATCGAGGATCTGGGGGCTCGCGTGGAGCGGCGCGAGGGGATGCAAGGCCCCTTTCTGACAGACCAGGGTAACTACATCTTTGATTGTTGCTTTGGCCTGATCTCAGACCCTGAGACGTTGCATGCCCAACTGATCCAGTTGACCGGGGTGGTGGAAACCGGATTGTTTTTGGGGCTGACCAACACTCTGGTGGTGGGTCACGACGACGGAAGTGTGCAGGTGCAGCACTTTTATCCCGCTCCCAACTACCTCAGGGCCTGATAAATCAGCGAGAGGCTGGCGGGGGGGCGCACTTCGCCCTCTTCCCAGGCTTTCAAGATGCTGGAGTTGACGCCCAGTCGTTGAGCCAATTGTTCGAGAGAGAGGTTGGCCGCGGTGCGCAGCTGGACCAGGTCAGGCAGGTAGAAGCTGGCCTCGCGAGGTGGAAATCGCGGCAGCGATTCGGCCAGCAGGCGATCGCCCAGTCGCTTGAAATTTTCAGGTCGCTGGACTTTCCAAAAGTCACGTAGTTGCTGGTCTTCCATGGCCAGCAGGTCAGGGCATGGTCGTTTCATGGAACACCCCTTCTCGACGTCGGACGGCTTTTCCGCCTGCGGAATCGAATTCAATCCCTGATGAATTCGATTCGCAGATTGGGCCGAGGCCTGAAGGATAATGGCATATTAGGCAGAACCAGCGAGCCAGGAAACAGGGGAAGGGATCACTTCGGATGCCCAAAGAGCGAATTCTCGTCGTTGACGATGAGCGCAACATCGTTGAACTCATTAAATACAACCTGGAGAAGGAAGGTTATGACGTCATCTGCGCCTACGACGGCGTAGAGGCTGTCAATGTTGCCAAGCAGGATCGCCCCGACCTGATCATTCTCGACGTCATGCTTCCTGGCCAGGGTGGGCTCGAAGTGACGCGCATTCTGCGCCGTGAGATGAAGACTCCCATCATCATGGCCACGGCCAAGGGCGAAGAAATCGACAAGATTCTCGGTCTGGAGCTGGGGGCCGACGATTATGTTCCCAAGCCCTTCTCTCCCCGCGAGCTGGTGGCTCGTGTCAAGGCAGTATTGCGTCGCACCAGCGGTAAGGCCGAGGAAAAAGACGAACTGGTCTTTGGCAATTTGTCCCTGAACCTGGTCAAACACGAAGTGCGCAAGTATGGCAAAGAAGTAGAGTTGAAGCCCAAAGAGTTCGATCTGCTGAAGCTCATGGCCACCAATCCCGGCAAGGTATTTACCCGCGACTTCCTGCTGGAGCAGCTCTGGGGCTACGATTATCTGGGGGATACCCGTACGGTAGACGTGCATATGCGACGGTTGCGTCAGAAAATCGAAGATGAGCCGTCTTCGCCCAAGTTGCTGAAAACCGTGCACGGTATCGGCTATAAGTTTCAGTACGAAGACTCCGAGTAAGTTTCGGTGGCCCGACGAGTCCGGGGGCAATTGCTGGATGCGTTGCTTGAGAGCGTGCCCGAGGCGTGTTTGGGCGTGGACCGCAGCGGTCGGGTGCGCTTCGTCAACCAGCGGGCGCTGGACTTGCTCGGCGGAACCAGTTCGACCGACTGGGTGGATCAGCCGATCTGGGAACTCATTGAGGTTTCAGATTTCCTGAAATTGCTGGTTCAGACGGTCAAGTCTTCCCACGACCAGCCCCAGGAGCAGGTGGTCGTATTGCCTCCCCAGAGCCTGTATCTGGCCCAGATTTCGCCGGTTCACAACGAGGAGAACCGGTTGCAGGGCTGGGTGGCCTATCTGCGCGATATGACTCCGGTGCAGCAGATCGAAAAGGGCATCGACGATGTGCTTCGCGACATCCATCAGCAGTTGCGCACTCCACTGACCACCATCAAGGGTTATGTGGAAACGCTGCTCGAGGGGGCCTATCAGAGCCCCGAGGTGACGCGGCGATTTTTGCAGGTGATCAACGAAGAAAGCAATCGCCTGGCGCGTCTGATCGTCTCGCTGGAGCAGGCCACCAACCCCACCCCGCCCGTGGCCGCTCGCGAAGCCGCCGATCTGGTGCCGGTGTTGCGCAGGGCCGCCGTGATGTTCGAAGGGATTGCCCGCGAGAAAAATCTGCTGCTGGAGTGCGAACTACCCGAGCGCTTGCCCGCCGTTGAGGTGCGCGAGGACGACGTCCAGAAGGCTGTGGTCAATTTGCTCGACAATGCCGTGAAGTGCACCGGCCTGAAGGGCCACGGCAAGGTGGTGTTGCAGGCTCAGGCCCGCCGCACCGGGGTGGAGATCAGCGTGACCGATACCGGGGTGGGCATTGCCGAGGCCGATATGGAAAAACTGTTCGAACGATTTTTTCGGGTGCAGCATGGACCGGCTGCCGAGTTGGGGGGCACCGGATTGGGGTTGGCCGTATCGCGGCAAATCGCCGAAGACCACGGGGGCGAGCTACGGGTTCGCTCGCAGGTGGGCCAGGGAAGCACCTTTACCTTGACGATTCCCTTTACTCGCCGATGAATACCTGGCCTGACTGGTCCACCACGATCCAGTCGCGACCGCTCCAGAACGGGGACAACTGGCTGCCGCTGAATTCGCCCGGCAGTTTCAGGGTGGACTCGACGCGAAAGGTTTGAGTTCCCACCGTCAATCGGTAGAGGTGTCCTTCCTGGGTGAGTGCTACGGCTTGAGAGCGACCTACCCAGGGAGGCACCGTGCAGTAATAGGGCAGCTCCAGGTTTTCGCAGCGATCGGTGTCGAGGTCGACGCGCAGCAGCGTGCGGCCATACGAGGCCACCAGGTCTTCGGGGCCCACGGCCATCGACAGCATGGTGAGGGAATTGCTGCTGGCGATCTGGTGCAGTTGAAGCTCGGGGCGCGTGCGCAGGCGCCAGATCGACCCGTCGACTCCGGACCAGTAGGCCTGCGGGCCGCCAACCCAGGGATCGCGCCCGGCCGGCGCCACGGGGCAGTGCTGGCGAAACAGTTCCTGCCCATTGATCGGGTTGTGACCCGTGAGAACCCCTTGCTCGTTAAAGCAGACCAGCACGTCCTCGCACCAGAACAGACGCGGAATTCTTTGCGAATCGGGCCCGCCACCGTCGACGACCTGATTCCAGGCCAGTTGAAAACGACCCTGCGCCAGCTTGAAGAGCTGCAGGCTACGATTGTCTCCGTCGTGGACCAGGGCGGCCAACCACTGTGCCTGGTCTGAAGCCACGGGACAGAGCAGATGCCCGCGCAGCCGCTGGACGCGCCGGGCGGCGGTTCGGTTGTCCAGTAAATCAATGAGGGTCAGTTGATCCTCGCCAGGAATGGCCATGTAACCGTGCAGATAGGCGGGCTCGGAGGCCACCGGCAGGTTGCCCAGACCGGGTTGCTCGAGGCCCAGGGGCTGACGCGCCAGAGTGCGCACTTCCCCGCGTTTACCCAGAAAAAACGCCCTGCCGTCCAGCAGTCCGGCCCAGTTGGGGACAAATCCGCACGCCAGCGGCGAGCTCCAGCGTTGGGGCCAGCTGACCTGTCGCTCGTGCAGGGGGCTGAGAGCCTGGCCTGGCAGCCAGTTCCGGGCTTCCAGGGCCCGACCGCAGTGGCGGCAGAAGCGAGCCAGCCAGCGATTGGCTGTTTGGCATTCGGGGCAGCGGCGGAAGTCTCGCTTGCACTGTGAGCACTGGCCCTCTGAAGCCGAGGTGCCGAGAGGATGGTTGGCCGTGTTCTCAGGTTGGGAATCCGGATAGGGGCACTCGCTCGGCAGCATGGGCTGCGCTTCGCAGGCAGGCAGGTCATCCCTCTGTTGTACCGATTTGAACAGATTGTTAAATGTTGTCGAGGTTGCGGGAGTCGCCCTTGAGAAGGCGAAAAGCTGGCCCGTGTCAGAGACGACAACGCCCTTCAGGCCCTCCAGAGTAGAAGACCTGGTGAGGGCCTGGAAGCTTTCGGGGAAAAGAGCCCAGGCCTTGGAAACGCGACTTCACCAAGCGGTTGAAGTGGCGCGTCGCTATCGGCGTGATTTGCTGAGGTTGGCCGAGCAGAACCGGTCGCGCAAGTTACACGCCGAAGAACTTCAACAAAAGTTGCTTCAGCTGCTGGAACGCCCGGTTCCAGCCCCCCAGGTAGAGGCATTGCCCCCGTTGCCCGAGGGCGACGAACAGGTGCCGGCAGCCTACGTCCGCCAGTTGTTGTTGCGGCTGCGGGAAGCCCACGATCTGGTGGCCGAAATGGAAACCCTGCTGGAGTTCCGCGAAAGACAGGTTCACCAGCTGCTGACCCAGGCCGGTTCCGAGGGAACGGGCGACTGGAGGGTATCCATCCTGCAGCGCGAGTTGACCGACGCGCGCCACCGCATTCGGCTGTTGACCCAGGAGCTCAGCGCCCAACCGGCCTCTACCGACTCGGTGCAGCGAGTGGCTGAATTGGAGGCCAGGTTGGCCGAGGTGATGCAGCAGGGCGATCAGGCCCTGGCCGGGCAGCTTCAGGCGCGAGAGCAGCAGGTGGGTCAGCTTCAAGATCAGCTCAATACTCGGGTGGACGAGTTGAAGAAGGCCGTTGGCCATATTCAGCAGGCTCGCGAACGGATTCGCACCTTGGAATCCGAGCTGGAGGCGGCCAGGCAGGCTGCCTCTCAGGACGAGACCGGTGAGTTGCTCAACGAGATTACCGCTTTGCAGGACGAGATCGCGCGTCTGCAGGAAGAAAGCGACCGTCACGCCGCCAAGGCGGCCGGAGCCGATCCCGAGCTGGCCCGTAAAGTGGCCGAACTGGAGGCTGAGAATCAGGCTCTGAAAGCCTCGGGAGATGCCCAGAAGATGGCTCGACTTGAGGCCGGGGTCATGGAGCTGCGGCAGAAGCTGCAGTTGGCCGGGTCGAAGTATCAGGAAGTTAAGGCGGCGCTGATCGAGAAGCACCAGCAGTTGGTTCAGTTGCAGGGGCGCAGCCAGGAGTCTATGGAGCCGCTGGTACGTACACTGGAAGCCGCGCTGGAAGAGGCGCGGCGGCAGAACGCAGCCCTGCAGCAGCAGATTGAAATGCTCAAGCGCAGAAGTGAGGCGCCGGTGGCCGAGCCTTCCGAGGCTCTGGCTTCTATGGAAGCCAAGTTGAAAGAGGCCCGTCGCAGCGCGGTTCGGGCTCAGGCCGAGGCTGGGCTGAAGCGCAAAGAGATGGCCCGACTTCAGGAAGAAGTCGAAGCCTTGAAAGCCAGGGTGATAGCCCTGGGCGGGTCGCTATAGGTAGACGACAACTTCCGCCCGACGCAGGATTTCCCCGTTAAGAACGAATCCGGCTCGGGCACAGCGGGCCACCTGGTCGCGCCTCTCGGCATTCGGCAGGCTCTGCAGCACCAGGTGATAGCGAGGATCGACCTCGTCTCCCTCGCGTGGGGTGAGGCGCTGCAGACCCCAGGCGGTTTGAAGTTGCTGCAATTTGTCGAGGTAGGCTTCCGCGCCGGGCCAATCCTCGCCCTCATAGCGCACAAAATCCTCGACGTTTTCGCTGAACTCCAACAACCATCGGGCCCGGGGTCCCGACTCTTCGAGCGGCGGCGGCGAGTCCATCAGAGGCTGCACCCGCTTGCGCAGCCCCTCGGGGATCCCATCCAACAACCAACTCCCCCCTGGGTCCTGGTAGGCGGGGGGGTCCGGGGGGAGGCCCTCTGGATCATTATGGTAGGCTGGGTCCTGAGTCCGGGCTTTGAGCATCGCCCTCAGCTCTTGCACCTCGTGACGAAGGGCTCGAAGCTCGCTCAGGATCTGTTCCTCGATTGAAGCGTCCACCTGACCTCCCTGGCTCAATACTGTCTGCCCAGCTGGCTGCCGTCGAGATGTAGAACCTCGAGGCCCTCCCAACCGGGCGCCTCGAGGCGCACGCTGAGAGCCCAGTTGGACTGAAGGTGAAAGATGATCTGAAACTGCTCCATCTGGTCGGGACCGAGCTGGGGGATGTCGACCGGGGCCCGGGCCAGCACCTGAATGTCCCCATTGGCTCTGCCCTCGACCACCAGTGCGTCTTCGTGGCCGGCATTCTCCAAAAACACCAGCACATTAGGTCCGGGCGCGAGAATGAGTCCTTCGCGGCTGCGGATGAGGCCACCCAGAGGGATGGGAGTGCCCTCGGGTACAACCTCTTCAAACCAAGTGCCGTCGCCATAATCCCCCTGGAAGCCCAGGCGACAGGTGGTGGCCGTGTAGCTTTCCTGGGGCTTCCAGCGAAAGCGCACTCCGGGGCGGCGCACGCCTCTGGAGAGTTGAACTCCGCTGGGTAGCCCGGGAAGTGGCGGCAGGCAGGCTCCCTCGACCACGCAACCCTTGAGTTGCTGCGGAGCCACGTGAAGGCTGCTGGGAAAGGCGCTTTCCAGGGCACGCCCGATGCAGGGCAACTGGCTGGCCTTGCCCACTCGCAACACCACTTCGGGGGCGGGCTGCTCGGGAAGCCGCTCAAGCATGTGGTGAATGCGCTCGATGCTGTTGCGCACCAGTGGCTCCACCGCCGTTTCCAGTTGCTCGAGGCCGGGCAAGCGTACTTTCTGACGCCAGTGGCTGGCCGTAACCAGGCGCTCGCGGCCACGTTCCCAGCAGGTGAGGGCGGGAAACTGGGCCCAACCGCTCTCGGGGTCTTCGCCGCGGACCAGCGCCAGTTTGAAGTTCTCGGACCAGTAGTTGAGCAGATTGTGGTTGCGTTGCCAGGCGACTCGCTGAGCCCCCCCTTGCTCGGGGTCGGGCCACATCCAGTCGTCCAGGACTTCGGTGAGCACATCGACAACCATGGAGTGCAGTTTCTGGGTCACATCCTGGCCGCCAAACCAGCGCTCGCCCGTGGCCCCGATCACCTGAGGAATCACGTGGTAAGCAAAGGTGGGTTCGGGCTCGGTTTGACAGGGCTGCTCGACCGACTGCAGCTGCACCAGAGTCACGTCCAGGGTGCCCCCGCCCAGGTCGTAGACGAGCAGGTGCCAGGTCAGGGGGTCCTCCCCGTGGCCCAGGCGGGCGTGAACGGCTTTCAGATTCTGCCAATCCTTGAGGAAGTGAAAGGCCGCGCCCACTGGCTCGTGCAGCGTGAGAGGCTCGGGCAAATCGCTGCGGTTCTGGCCGGTCCAGCGCTCCCAATGTTGAATCAAAGCCTCATGAGCTGCCTGCTTGAGCAGCTCGACCTGGCGCAGCGAGAACCTCGAAGGGTGGGTGATCAGCACTTTTTCGATCAGCACTTCCGAGGAAGTTTCGCCCAGTCGGTGTTCGAGCGTCTGATCGAACACTTCCCGGTAAAGGTGCGACAAGGCCTGGGTAGCGGTCAGGGTAATGGTCTCGCTGGGTTCGTCCAGGGGCACCACCTCGTAGGGGTTGTCGTCGTCGCCCACGCGGCGCTTGGCCTGAAGGATTACGGAACGCTCGGCGGCGGGCTCCAGGCTGCGAATCAGGGCCTTTTGCCCCACTTCCCAACGCTGCTCCTGGCTCCAGCGCAGGTAGCAGACCGCCGAAGGCAGTTCCTTCACCCCCTCGAGGGGCACCCGATCCACGGCTTTGTTCTCGTGCACCAGGGCCGCGCAGGTGGCCGTGGTTCCCAGATCGATCACCAGGTAGCCGGGGAACACCTCGGCTCGCTCGGCCTGGAAGCGCAGATGAAACAGGCGCTGCACCGGGTCGTTGCTCACCGGTATTAGCTGCAAACGCCGCTGCAGTTGAGTAGCAGCGCTCTGGCGCAGCTCGCGGGGCAGCCGAATGCGCAGGTCGAGGGGCTGGTCTGACTGTATGGTCCAGGGTGCGGGCTGTTCGCCCTCCAGGGGAAAATCCTCACCCTGGTCGAGGTCACGCACCCGGAGTTGCTGCAGTTGCAGTGGTTGGCGCGGAGCCGACCCGGGGGGGCCGTTGTGTACCGTGAGGGCAAAACTGGCTGCCTGGGCCAGGCCCAGAACCACGAACCAGTCGCGGCGCAACTCGTAGCCAAAGGGCTCCAGGTAGAGCTCGGGGGCCAGCAAGAACTGAAGCTGTAGGGGCAGCTCGCCGCTGAGGCTTTCCGTCAGGCTGCCGGAGCCTTTTTGCCCTCGATCCAGGTAGCTGAACACCACTTTGGCTTCGCGCCGCAGTGCCTGATGGGGGTCGGCGCTGCGTTGGCGCAGCCGGGCCAGTTCTTCGCCGGAAAAGCGAAAGCGAAAGCCATAGCGGGGGCGCTCCAGGGCGTCCAGTTCTAGCTCCTGACCCTCGTGGGCCTCGAGTTCGCCCAGGGGAGGCTCGAGTCGTGGCGGCGATTGCAGCCACACCCGACCTCGGCGCAGAACCAGTGCACCTTCGAGAAAGGGCTCGGCGTCTGAGGCCAACACCACTTCACTGGCACTCAGCTCGAGCAGGAACTCTGGAGCGGGCACAAAGGTCAGCGAGGCGCTGGCTCGCACCTCCTGTTGCTTGATGACCACCCGCACTTCGTGGGGCAGGTCTTCGGGGCCGGGCACCTTGAGTTTGCGCACGGGAAAGTGCACCGAGTCGCCCGGCCTGAGGGGGTCTTCGCCCAGGCTGCTGTAGTCGAGGTCAATCCATGGAGCCGTCAGCTGGAAGTCACCGGGTCGAAGCCTCAGGTGGCCTGCTTCGCCACTGTGGCGTACCAACAGCCGCAGCGAAGGCGGACGCTCACGATTGAGAACGGGAGGCTCAAGCACCACCCACTGGTCGCCCAGTTTGGACTCGAAATGGGCCTCAACCTCGACCAATCGTTGGCCACACCAGCTGCAATACTGATCGCTGGACATCAGGGGCCAGCCCAGGCAAGTGGGCTCCCGACAACTCCTCATGGATCAGCCTTTGCGAGTGGCCAGAAGTAACCCTGGTATGGCATCCTTGAGAGCGATGCCGACCCCGGTCAGCGATTCGCCGGCGATGACGCCCGAACACAGCGGCACCATGAACTGTTCGCACTTTTCCTTGTTGGTTCGCTGCCACAGGCTGGCGAGTACGGCGCCGATGAAGAACGAGAGGGCATTGCTGAACGGAATCACAAAGGCCAGCCCCAGCCCGGTGGCCGAGGGAATGAAGCGTCGCATGGCGGCCGGCAGAAACATCTCGATGAGCGGCAGCAGCACACCGCCCACGGCCCCACACAGCAGTCCGAGACGGGCGGTGGGATGCAGCGCATCCACCCCGCTGGAGAGCAGTTCGGCCACTTTCTTCCACACCGTGGCCGCGGGCGCCGGCCACTGGTCGCCGCCCAGGGCCTCGGCCGTGGGCACCAGCAGATAAAAGGCCGGAACCACCACCAGGGTGCCGGTAAAAACACCCAGGAACTGAGCGATGAACTGGCGCTTGGGATTGGCCCCCAGGATGTAGCCGCTTTTCAAATCGGTGAGCAGGTCGGCCGAGGCGCTGGCGGCACCGGCCGTAACGCTGGCCGTCATTAAGTTGGTGATCATGTTGCTGGGCACCAGCACGCCGAAGGTGAGCTGAGACACTTTGCCCATCGCGCCCATCGGGGTGATGTCCGACTCGCCGGTGGCCCGGCAGGCCACGAGGCTGAGCACGAAACTCAGAGCCACGGCCACGATGGCCGCCCAGATGGCGGTGTCGAAAACTCTGTGCAGAACCATCACGCAGCCGAAGCCGGCGATAGCCGTTCCCACCACAAACCAGCTGTTGGGAACCTGAATGTCTTCGACTGAGGCACTGGCTTTGCGGGCCGCCCCGCCCACAACGTTCCCCAGCCCCGAAAGCGCTCGGGCCACGGTGCGCCACTGCAGGGCGAAAGCAAACAGGCTCGAGGTGACCATCATGGCGGCGCCGGTCCAGGTGCTCCAGGAAACGATCTCGCGAAATCCCAGCTTTTCGGCGCTGATGGCTCCCAGGCTGACCATCTGGGGGGCCAACACCATGTAGTTCAGAATGGAGCCGGCCATCATCGACCAGCACATCTTCCAGCCCACGATGGCGCCGGCAGCGACCAGCACGAGGCTCAGGTCCAGCCCGATGGTCCATTTGGCGAAGGGGTGTCCGGCGAAGTTAAAGCCAGGGGCCAGGGTGGTGTGCATTCCCTTTTTCTCGGCGAAGTCGAGCAGCATTTTCCAGAGGGCCGAGAGGGCCCCGGCTCCCGCCAGAGTGTTGGCCTTGGCCCGGGCTTCGGGCCCTTCCGAGTGCAGACTGCGCAGGGTTTCGGCGGCGGCGATGCCGCTGGGAAAGCGCAACTGGTCAACGTCGATCATCTGGCGCTTCATCGGGATGGCGATGAACACTCCAAGCATGGCCAGGAAGAAGGTCCAGGTGGCCAGCACCGGCCAGGTCATATGATGGCCCGTGAGCATCAGGTAGGCGGCCACCGCCGAAACCATGGTGCCCCCGGTGGAATAGCCGGCCGAGGAAGCGGTGGACTGCATGCAGTTATTTTCCAGAATGCTGAGGTGCAACCGGAACGCCTTGGAAATGCCATAAGACATGACGCAGGCCGTGATGGCCACCCCCAGAGCCCAGCCCGTTTTGAGGCCGATGTAGAGGTTCGACAGCGACATCAGCCCGCCCAAAAGAGCCCCGATAACCACCGCACGCAGCGTGAGTTGCGGAACCTGATCGCCCTGATAATAGTGCTTGAACCAGTACGCCTCGCGTTCTTCCACAGGCAGCTGGCCCAGCTCATCCAGGCTGAGCAGCCGCTCGGGTTCTTCGAAATTGTGAAAGGCATCGGCTCCAATGCCGCGGCTCTGGTTGTCTTCTGTCACGGAGTCACTCCTGGCTAAGGTTGACCCCACTGTAGCCTGCCGGCCCTGGGGTATTGTTGCCGACGGCTTACCAATTGACCAGTTTCGCCAACCCCTCCAGTAGGCCGGCTGGACCCCCCCTGCGCGAAGTCGAGAAGGGGTTGTAGGTCGGGCGACGGTCCACAGGTTGTGCCAAAATCGCGACGGAACAACGCTCCTAGAGCTTGTTGAGCTCTTGCTCGAGGGCTCGTAGATGGGTGGACCAGTCGCTGGAGAGTTGCTTCAGCTTGGGGTCGGAGGGGTCGCCGCTGCCGCTGGCGGCGGTTTCCACAAACTGCTCCAACAACCCGTAGAGGGTGTCCAGCTCCTGGTGAACCCTGGCCACGCGCGAGGTGGGCTTCAGTCCCCGCAGAGCGTTGTGGCTCTCGCGGATGCGCACCAGCAAATCGTCGGCGCGTGGCTTGCGCTGGGCGGGGGGCAAACCGGGAATCTCTTTGAGTTGCTGTTGATAGGTCGTCAACTGCTGCTGAAACACAGCACTTTGCTTCAGGTAGCGAGCGCCCCCGGCCCCCAGGCCCCCGCAGCCCGCCAACCACAGCACCAGTAGAATTCGTATCAGGGCCACCACAACCTCATCCATGACTTCAGTTGTTCCAAACCCTGAGGTTTCCTGGCGAAGCTGCACGGTTGCAAGGGATTCAGGTCAACTTCGGGGGGAAGTTGGCTATGGCTGATCAGGATCACCGGGCCGGCGTGGCCCGCGGCTCGCAGGGTTCGAGCCCAGTCGACCCCGGAGCCATCGGGCAGGTTCATGTCCAGCACCCACAGGCCAGGGGACGGTTGAGCCTCGGCCAGACAGCGAAAACAACGAAGCTGCTGTTCCCGGCCCAGCTCACGGGCCACGCGCTGCACCAGCAGATGAAACAAGGGGTCGTCGTCTATCAGGCTTACGAGTTGCGTAGGATCTCCATCACTTCAGCCACAAAATCGCCGATTTCATCGCGCCTCAGCCGGCTGAAATCGAGCAGTTCCATCACGAACTTCAACACCTGGCGTGGATTGCCCAGCACCCCGCGTTCCACTCCCCGATAGACCACCTGGCCCATGGGGTTTTGCACCTCCTGGCCCACTTTGCAGTCTTCGTAGGCCGCTCGATAGAGTTCGACCACTTTCAGGCACAGTTGCTGATAGTCGCCCAGACCCAGGGGGGTCAACCGCTGCAGCCGGTCTTCTCCCACAATGCGACGTAGTGCGCCCACACCGGCCGGGTCTTCGGTCATAGCAAAGACGCAATACAGCGGCTGACGCCGTTGATAGAGCGGTGGAAAACTGCGGTGGATCAACTGTCCACCACGCTTGGCACGGCTCAGGTCGAAGTGGCTTCGTTCCTCTCCCAGGGCGGCGGTGGCGTAATAGCCAAAAACCAGGTCGGCAAACTCTCGGCTGGTCGAGTTCAGCAGGCCGTAAAATTCGGCCTCGTCGAAGAGCAACACCAGCCCCTCGTAGCCCGCCTGCTGGGCCAGATGGGCCAGCCCGCCGATCAAGTAGCTGTACAGATGGGCCCAGGGACGATAATCCTTCAGAGCAAATAGCCGCAGCCCGCGCAGCCGAGTGCGGCGGCGCAGTTCTGGTTCGAGCTCTTTGCTTGAGGCCGAAGGATGTCCCTCGATCCAGTCCTGCAATTCGTCGCGCAGCGGGTCTTCGGGTTCCAGGGCTTTCCAATACTGCAGGACTGGCGAAAGGTAATGATGATAGCTCGAGCTGCCGGGGCGAAGCCAGCGTTCGTGGGGCACAATGCGGTCCAGCAGCGGGGCCAGGCCCTGTCCTCCCTCGGGGTATCGCAGCCCGCGACACAGCGCTCGGTAGACCCGTTGGGGGTGACTCGGAGGCACCTCTTCCTCGTCGAGCACAATGCGGCTGCACAGGAAGTTGCGACTCAGAGCCAGGTGTTCGATCAGTTCCAGCAGATGGGTCTTGCCCGTGCCGTAGTCGCCCAGAAACACCCTTGCCGAGCCCACCTTAGGAGTCTCGACGAGGTCTTGCTCGACCATTGCCAGTTCTTGCTCACGGGCTACCGTGAGCGCCTCGGGAGAAATTCTGGGAACCACCCCCAGGCGCAGTGCCTCCAGCGTTTGCAAATGCAGATTGCGTCGTCGTGTGGCCCTAGACATCCAGGAAGTCGGCGCTGGATTGGCCCTGGGGCAGGCCGTGCATCAGCAGGTTTTCCGCCATCTCCTCGCTCATCCACGACTCCCCCGACTCTTTTTGCTGATGCAAGAAGGCGATCCAGCTCTTCACAAAAGTTCGCCGATGGCCAACTTCAAACGAGTAACGCGCACAGGCCCGCGACAGCGCCTGCAAATTCCCCTGCTGGATCGCTTCGGTGGCTTTCCAGCCCTCGGCCACCTGGAACACCTGCAGCAACTTGGAACCCATGGCTGCGAGCAGTTCCTCGGGTTGCAAATCCAGCTTCTCCAGATCGATCAGCGTGGCCTGAGGGCTGATCCGCGACAGCGGCAGCGGGCTGCGCAGGCGCTGATCGAGGGCGGGATATTCGGGCACCACCAGCCGCAAGAACTCGGGCGGCACTGCGTAGACGAAGAGCACTCCGGGCAACTGTGCCCCGCCGCACAGATCGACCACCTGGCGCAGGTTATCGCCCAAGGCCGCGATGCGCCGATTGCTCAGCGACAGGTTGCGGTCGACCTCGTCGAACATCAACAGCATGCCCGGATAACCAAAGCCGTTCAGGGTTTGGCACAGGCTGCGCAGGGCGGCGAAGGCATTATGCTGGTCGATGGTTTCGTAGATACCATAGTTCTTCAGTTCGCCCCGCGGCACGGGGTCGGCCCGCAGCCAGCTTTCCAACAGCGCTTCGCCACTGGCATCCTGCTCCCAGCAGCAGGTCAGAAAGGCGGCCACCGCTCGGCGGAACGACACCAGATCCACCTGGATTTTGCGTTGGGTTTTGCGCAGCCACTCGGCGCGCTCGGCCGGCGTTTTGCGTGCGGCCAGCCCGTCGGCGAAGTCGCGCAGCAGGTCGCCAATGCCGCGGGTGGGCACCTCGCCGGGCGCCTCGGGTGGAGCGGTCAGCTGGCTGACCACGGCCCGATACACCTTCAGCGGATCTTCGTAAGGGCATTCCTGGGGCGAGAGCTGCACCAGCGAGCAGAGAAAGCCCCGCAGCCAGCCCAGATCGCGCAAGCAGTGCAGAAAGTGGGTTTTGCCCCCGCCATAATAGCCCTGCACCAGCTTGAAGGCCGAGCCGCGTTGACTCTCGAGCAGGCGATCGAGGTATTCCTGGGCCAGAATGTCCAGATAGACCTGATTGCCCACGTTGACGAAAGACAACCCGTAGTCGGGAGGTTGTCCGGCTTCGCCCATACGTTGAATAATGTGGCGGGCCACACGGGGGGTCAATCCACTCATCGGGGTGCGCCTCCTTGAAAGGCCAGAGTAAGATAGTACTGTCCTTGCCCCGCCTCTTCCAGGAACAGCACCCGGTCTTTGTGGCGGGCCGTGCCCAGCGTGGCTGTTCCCAGGGTCAGGCGAGCCCCCTGATGTTCCAGGGTTCCACTGCGACGCAGTCGGGACAGATCGTAGGCCAGGCGCACCTTTCCGTAGGGGCGGAAGCTTTCTCGGGTGGGGTCTTTACGAAAACGGTCGCTCTGGGAAAGAAAGGCCAGTTCGGGCAGCAGGTCCATCAACTCCACTCGGTCGCCGGGCTTCAGCCCCTGGCTGAGCAGGCAGCGGCGATAGGCGAGGTGCAGCCGAGCCAGATATTCCGACGGCTCAAAACCTTCTGACTCCAGACTGGCCAGCAGTCGAGCCCGTTCGTGCACAATGCGGGTCACCTCCAGTGGTGCTTCGCCCAGCGGCAGCCTGGCGTAGCTAAGGCGGGCCAGACCGGCCTTAAAGTCCAGTTCGACCTCAATGGGCGCCAGCCGAAAGGTGGGGGGCTGCTGACCCAGCGAGTGAAAACTCAGACCTGCTTCCTCGGCGGCCTGCTTGAGTTGACCGCCGAATTTCAGAGGGCGTTGCCGTTCCTCATCGCTGCACCACTGCTGCAGATGGGCCAGCGAGGCCGCCAGCGAGTCGGGCGTGTCCGCTTGCAGGCTCTTGCAGACTTTCAGACAACGGGCCAGGTCGGACCGGTTCAAGGCCTCGCGGGCTTCCTTCCAGAGTTTGAGTTGCGATTTGCAGAGTTTCTCCTGGGACTCCCAGTGCTTGAGCGCGGTTTCCACCGCGGAAAGAGGCGTAGATTCTATCACTTGGGCCGTTTCTACCTCAGAGCGCCGAGGCCTCTAACGCACCACACGTTCATAGACCCCCTGGAGCTTCCAGGGATTGCCGCCCGCCATCTGACGAGACTGTAACTGGGTGGAATATTCGATGGTGGCGCCGCTCTTCAAATGGACCAGCATGCCTGCCACTGAGCCCAGCAGGCGAGCCCCGTCGATGCGTGCCACCAGGTTCTTTCCCTGGGCCACCATCGTGGCTTTCGCACCGGGCTCCATCTGCAGCGTAGAAAAGCCGCGCGAGCGCCCGAATACAGATTCGGTGTTGACCACGCCCGGCGAAGTCTCGGGCTGGTCTTGATCGCAGAAGCACAGCTGCAGGCGGGCCGGATCGCCATAGAAGTTCACCTTGCCGGAGCCACTGACCACCATTTTCTCGCCGACGAAGAAAATCACGTCGCCCTGGGCGAACTCGTCGACGACGATTTCGCCATCGACCTTGAACTGTTCCGACACGTAGTAGCGTCCGGGCTTGAGCTTGAGTTGTTGACCGGCTGGAACGGTAATGTTTTTATACGGGCCCGGCTCCAATGTGGCCGGATCGTAGATCTGATCGCCCTGCATGTTGTACACCGGGTTGCCCCACTGATCGAGACGGGGCACGGCCGGAAAGTTGGCCTGTTCAATGACGGCCTCGTCGGGGTTGTATGGGGGCGACGAGGCGCGGATGTCGGCCGAGGTGGTGGGGCGTTTTTTCTCGCCCGTGTAGTTCACGTCTTCTTGCGGATTGTTCTGGTCGATCTGGCTGGCGATATCGGGAGCAATGTCGTCGATCATGGAGCGAATGGCGCCGACTGGAGTATCCTCATCGTATTCAGGGCGGATCAGGTCGCCTTCGATCTTCGAGGTGTCCTCTACGGTCATCACCTGAGTCGACTCCACGCTGGCTTTGCCGCGCGTGAACGTGCCTGGATTGTTGCCATTGCCATTGCCATTTCCGTTAGGAGTGGGCGAGGCATCGGGCTCCTCAGGGTCGATATATCCCGACTGGACATCGGTGGAACCCGAGTCGCGAGCGCCGCTGTCGTACCAGGCAAAGTCATAGGCTCGGGTTTTCGAATCGCCTTCCATGATGACGCTGGTGCGTGCCGAGGCCGCGTTGATGAACGAGGTGGGTCGCCACACCGCCGTGCCGATCATGCCCGAAAGTTCGCGGGTGGCCGAGCCGTCGTCCCAAAACACCCGCGAGGTAATTTTCGCAGCGTTCTCGGGTACCACCTGAATGTTGAAAGGCAGCCCATGATGCCCCATTTCCACGGGGCTGCGTTGATTTTCCACCTTGACCTCGTAGAACAGTTCGGGCCTGCCCGGAACGGGAGTTCGCGGGATATTGCCGCTCCATTCGGGTTGCTGCTTCAGGATGACCAGCGCGTGTTGAATGCCGGCATAGGCGATGTAGCGTGAGGTGCCGGCTTTGCCGGCCCAGTTGGTGGTGCGAAAGTGATGCAGGGCGTTGTCGGCGATCAACGCGGTGATCATCATGAGGAACATAGAGACCAGCAGGACGGTGCTTAACACTGAGCCGCGACGACGCTTTGGCATCTCAGTTCCTCGCCTTCACATTGGTCTGCCCGATGATCACGAACTGACCATCTTGAGACTTAACCCCAATTATAACATCGATTGTTGTCGATGACACGACGTCCAGATGGTAGACTCGCTCGGCCACCAGCTGCCGCGGAAAAGGAGCCGCCGTCCAGTAGGCGAGATTTTCGCTGCCGTCGATCAAGGGGGGGCCGGGGTTGGGTGTCGGGAAAGCCCTCTCCTTGCGATACAGGGCCGTTTCTCCCTGATAAGGAGCGATATAGTAGGCCACCACTTTGTGCCATTGCAGGTTGTTGGCACCGTCAAACGTCGTTCCGCCGTCCGGCGAACGAGGCGAGCCGAAGGCAACGTAGCTGATCTCGTCACCCCGCAAGGCGTTCTCATTGGTCTCGAGCAATTCGGCGGTCAGTCGACTGATCGCCAGCACCGAAGACTGTTGCAGTTCTGTCAGCAAAGTCGTGTGGCGCATGTAGCGAACTCCCGAGCGAAGCACCACGTCCATGGCCACCATGATCAGGCTGAGCAACGCCAGACTGACGAGAATTTCGGCCAGGCTGAAGCCACGGCCGCGTGGGCTACGAGTCGCTGAGCATCGTATCGTAGACCACCTCCTTCTTGCCACCGATTCGCGAGTCTTCCTCGAAGCGCACCCGCACCTTCACGGCCTTGAGCATGCCAGAGAGAGTGGGATCGGTGTGGTTTCGGACTTCAACCTTCCATTCGAACAGCGTCTGTTGGGGTTGGCCGCGAATGACCGTAGTAATCGTTTGAGGTTGCCAGCTCTCGGCCGCCAGATAGTCCACACCGCGAAACCCGGCGGTGATGCAGTTCTCCAGCTGTTGAGCTGCGATGAAGGTCGCGATAATGCGGGCTCGGCTGTGGCCTACCGTGCGGGCATGCAGCCCCCAGATGCCCGCAAAAAACACCACCAGGGAGGCGAACAGTATGCCTCCAAGCAGCACCTCGAGGAGTGAAAACCCTCTTCTGGGCAAGCTGGCCCCCTTAATTGTCGCCAAAATCGAGCCCGTGTTGGACCCGCATCACCATGGCCTGGGTTTCCAGTTCCACCGCCAGCGACTCACGATTGAGTTTGCGCAGCACGCCCGCGTATTTTTCATACACGGGGATCAACTCGGCAGACTCGGGCCCCAGGGACTCCTCCAGCGAGCTTACCACAAAACTATAGAGTCGACTGGCTTCTTCGTATTTCTTCTGCAAACACAGCAAATCGGCCAGGCTGGTGGCAAAGTCGGGATGCTCGGTGCCCAGGGCCTGCCTGCGAACCTCGAGGGCGCGGCGATTGCATTCCTCCTGTTTCTCCAAAGCACCGGCAGCACCGTAGATGCGGGCCTGAGTTTCCAGCACTTTGGCGGCTTCAGGATGGTGCTCGCCCACGGTGGCTTCCACCAGTGAGAGCCACTCTCGGGTGAGGGGTTCGGCGGCGCTCCAGCGCTGCTGGGTGCACAGGATGTCGATCAGGGCCACCAGATTCAGGGCCACGTCGGGGTGTTGTCGGCCCAGTGTCTGACGGCGTAGCTCCAGCGTGCGCTGGCACAGCTCCTGGGCGGCTTCAAACTTGCGATGACGCCGATACAGGCCGGCCAGATCGTCGAGCGAGTGGGCGATGTCGGGGTGGCTGGGCCCCAGGGCCTGCTCGCGCGCAAAGAGGGCCTTCAGGTAGAGGTGTTCGGCTTCCTGGTAACGTTTGTAGACCTTGGCCGGAGCGATCGCCTGATGGCTCAGAGCCTCGGCTTCCGCCCTGGCCTTGCTGTAGCGCCCGGTGGTAGCGGCGGGGGAGGCAGCTTCCGGTTCGCTGTCCTGGACCTCTTCGGCCTCGCGCACCGCCCGCTCTCGCCTGACCAGCAGATCGCGGTGTAGGGCCAGGCTTTCCTCCTCTTTACCAGCCGCCCTCAGGGCCTCGGCCAGCGAGCCCAAAACGTTGATGGTGTCGGGATGGGTGGGCCCCAGCAGTTTCTCCTTAAGGTCCAGCGACCTGCGGAACACTTCTTCGGCCTGGCTCGACTTGCCCTGGCGGGCAAATACCCGGCCTTGCTGCTCCAGGTTGACGCACAGATCGGGATGGTCTTCACCCAGCGCCTTGCCCCACAGCTCGAAGCCCTGCTGCAAGAGCTTCTCGGCTTCTTCATAGCGGTTCTGCTGCACCAGCACTTCGCTGAGCTGGTCCAGCGTCCAGGCCCTCTCTTCGGCAGCGTTGCCTACCCGGTCCAGGAAGGCCAGAGCCTTTCTCAGGCCCTGCTCGGCCAGGTCATACTTCTTTTGTGCCGCGTGCAGCAGAGCCAGATTGCTATAGTCCTGGGCTGCTTCCAGCGAGTCGGGCTGCTCGTCGGCGGTGTGGCTGCCCAGAATTCGCTCATACAGGGGCTCTGCCTGAGAGAACTTGCCATACAGGCGATACAGCACCACCAGATTGTTGATACGCCCAACCACTTCATCATGATTGGGCCCGTGGATCTCTTCCCAGATTTTCAGGGCCTGCTCGTAAGCATCGCCGGCCTGAGCACTGCGCCCCTGCTCTTCATACAGAGTGCCCAGGCTGTCCAGGGTTTCGGCCACCAGCGGGTCATGCTCGCCCAGCTGCTCTTTGCGGATGTTCAGGGCCCTTTTGTATTGCGGTTCGGCTTCGCGGTAGCGGCGTTGGCCGCGGCGGTGCTCGGCAACGTCGAATACGAGGTTGGCCACGTCGAGATGACTGGCTCCTAGCGACTTCTCGAAGACGCGAATGGCCTGCAAATAGAGCGTGTCCACCTCGAGAAACTTACGATGCGGATACTGATAACGGGCTCGATAGATGCGGGCCAGCAACTCGTAGCTGATGCCCAGCTGGATGTCGTTGGGATCCAGATGGCTTTTGCGCAGGTCGAGCGCGATCTGGGCATCCTGCTCGGCGGCTTCGTATTGCTCTTCGGCAAAGGCCAGCGAAGCCAGGCCGGCATGGCAGCTGGCCAGCTGGGCCTGATCGGGACGGATGTCCTCAAAGAGCTCCAGCACCCGATTGTAGCTCTCGCGGGCCTCTTTGTAATGGCCCTGCTGCTCGCGAAGCGCAGCGATCTTCAGCAATGTTTCCGCCAGCTCGGGATCGTCGTCTCCCAGGGCTTCTTCCTGGGCCTCCAGCAGGCGCAAAAAGAGCCGCTCGGCGTCGTCGTATTCTCCCAGAGCTTCGTGCTGGTCGGCATAGTATTTGACGTAGTCGGCTGCTTCTACCCGATCGAGGGCGTTCATATCGCCCATTTGATCGGCCAGCACCTCACCGATGGCCAGGGCCTTGCGGGTCAGATCGGCCAGCACCGCCTGATAGGCTTCGTCTTTGACAACCTTGCCCTCGGTGTCCACCTGCAGGTCCGAGCAGGTGATCACACAGCGCAGGCCCATCGCGGCCAACTGGGGGTCGTCTTGCTTGATCAGCATGCCGTCGACCACCAGGTTGAGCGTGGCCAGTTGAGGATTCTGCCCGCCCACGGCGATGATGGCCGAATAGGCCTCGCCCGCCGTCACCCGAACCTGATCCAGGGTATCCTGCTCGCCCAGGCTGAGCCGCTGCACATCGCGTCGCTCGGCGGGCGGGTCGAACACCAGGCACACCAGTGAGCGTCCCAGATCGACGGGCTTGCTGATCACCTGCTGGTTGATTTCGATGGGAATCGGGGCGAATCGGCACAGATCCATGATCGTTTTTACCTCGGGGGGAACGGTGTCGATCTTGCCGCTGCCTCCGAACAGCCCTCCGAAGGGTTTCCAGCCCTTCTTCGACTGCATTCGAACCCGATTGAAAACGGTGGTTTCCTTCCAGGGGGCCTTGAGGATTTTTTCGAACTTCACCTTGCCGGCTTCCACCTTGACGCGTCCGCCGCTGGCGCCGTCCCAGCTTTCATAGCTCACCCAGGTAGGCTCACTCTGATTCAAGCACCACAGTCCCGTGGCCAGGTGCCTTTCGGGACGGGTGTTGTTGGCTTTCAGCGCGATTTGAAAGAGGTTTTCCGAATCGAAGAGCACGTCCCCGTCATAGTCGAAGATCGTGCCTCCCTGGTCGTAGGAAATCTTTAAGTAGCTGGCCTTAGAGCGCAGCGCGGCAGCCACGATGGGGATATAGGCTCGGTCGGGCTCCTTGGGAGCCAGTTTGGCGACCTCTTCAAATGCCTTTGCTGCGTCCATCCGGCTCCAAATCCCTCATTCCACCTCGGGAGGTCCCTGCTGCAGGACCTCCTCGAACACTTGAAGACACAGCTCGTTTTCTTCGGGTCGCCCTACCGAAACGCGCAGACATCCGGGCAGGCCCGATTGGTCTAGCGGCCGGATGATCACCCCTCGTCGCAGCATGGCCTGAAATAGCTGTTGCGACGTCCACCCCTGGGGGGTCTCGAAGGCGATGAAGTTGGTGGCCGAAGGCACCCAACTGATCTTCAGCCGGGTCAATTCGCGAGTATACAAGTCCAGACCCTGCTGATTATGGACCAGAGTATGCTGCAGGAACTCGTCGTCTTCCAATGCGGCCACCCCGGCAACCTGGCTGAGCAACCCGGGCTCAAAGGGCAACTTGACCTTCCACAGGCTGGCGATCAGTTCGGGGTGTCCAAAGCCGTAGCCCACCCGAAAGCCCGCCAGCCCGTAGGCCTTGGAAAAGGTGCGCAAGGTGATGACGTTATCGTGGCGGTAATCCATCGAATCGGGGTAGTGCTCCAGGCCCTGGGCAAATTCGAAGTAGGCCTCGTCGAGCAGCACCAGCACGCGCGGTGGGACGGTTTCCATGAAGCGATCGAAGGCGCGACGACTGAAGAAAGTGCCGGTGGGGTTGTTCGGGTTGCACAAATAGATCAGCTTGGTGCGCGGCGTGATGCGTTGGCTGATGGCTTCCAGGTCGAAGCAATAGTTGGCAAGGTCCACAACGATGGGCTGAATGCCTCGACTCTGACACAGGATGGGAAAGCCGCTGAAGGTGCTGCTGGCGGTGATGGTTTCGTCGTCGCCGTGGAGAAAGGCTCGCACGATGTAGCCCATGATGCCTTCCGAGCCATTTCCCACAATGATGTTTTCGAGGCCAAGGCGGAAACGCTGGGCCAGCGCTGCCCGCAGGTCGGTGACTGCCTGGTCGGGGTAGCGGTGGGTTTCCTCGAGGTGTTGCCGCACGGCCGCCAGTGCCTTGGGCGAAGGGCCCCAGGGGTTTTCGTTGGAGGCCAGCTTCACCACCCGCTCTAGCCCGTAGGTTCGCTGCACCTCGGCGCTGGTTTTGCCACTCTGGTAGATGCGCAGGTTGGCGATATAAGAGGGGACCAGTTCCGAGTAGACGGAGCCTTGCATTGGTGGCGATTAGCAGCGAGCGCCGGAATTTCCTTCCCGTCGCCGCAGGGCTGCCTGGCGAAAAGCCTGCAATATCGGCTCCGGGTTCAGGTATCCCGGGTCCTTGGGAGGCTGGATTTCGGGATGCCACTGCAGTCCCACCGCGAACTGTCGGTCGCTGTCGAGCCGAATGGCCTCGATCAGTCGGTCCTGGGGGCACACCGCCTCGACCGTCAGGCCTTCGCCCAAAACCTTTACGGCCTGATGGTGCACGCTGACGACGGGCTCGGCGGGCACTCCGCCATAGAGCTGATGAAGCCAGCTGCTGTCGATGAACTGAACGGGGTGGCGCACCCCGGGCACCACCTGGTCGTTGCGGTGACAGGTGGAGCCGGGAACCTGAGCGGGAATGTCCTGATACAGACTACCCCCCAGGGCAACATTGAGCAGCTGCATCCCCCGGCAGATACCCAGGATGGGTTTGCCCGCTTCAATGAAGCCTCGCACCAGAGCCAATTCGTAGCCATCGCGTCGAGGATCGCCCGACCACTCGGGCTTCACGGGCTCTTCACCGTAGGCTCGCGGGCAAATATCGGCCCCGCCCTGCAGCACCAGAGCGTCCAGGCTGTCGACCAGATGGGGAACCCGGCAGGGGATGTTCCACTCCGAGCCTGGTGAGGTGGGAATTAAGAACGCCAGGTCGCCCTGCGACATCACCCAGTGGGCCAGCGATTCCAGCATGACCAGCACGGGCAGACCCAGAGCCAGGGTGGGGTGAACTCCGGCCGGGACCAGACTGGCCGACACGCCAATTTTGAGGGGTTGGGATGAAAGCACCTCAGTGCACTCGCGCGCCCAGCACCACCTGGTCGATAAATTTGTCCACCACGCTCTGGATGGTGGTCTCCTTCACCTGTTCATCGATCTGGCGATAACGATCGGGGGTCGAGGCGTATTCGTGGGCGTACTTGCGCATGCGCAGCATGAAGTCTTCGCGCCCCAGTTCAGGGTGAAACTGCAGCCCATAGAAAGGCTTGGTGGGGTGCTTCAGGGCCTGCCAGCGACAGCGTTCGGAGGTGGCCAGCCAGAGGAACGGCGCAGGCACCTCCTCCACGGCGTCATTGTGGCCCTGTTGGGCCAGAAAGCGCGGAGGAAGGTGTCCCAGTATGATGTCGCGCTGCCCCTCCTCGGTAAGAATCACCTCGTGGGTGCCGGTTTCCCCCTGTTCGGGGCTGCGCACCACGCGCCCGCCTACGGCCTCGGCCATCAGGTGAAATCCGTAGCAAAGCCCCAGCGCGGGCAGCCCCTTGTCTAATGCTGACAGTGTCACATCGATGAGCGGCTGAAAAAAGTCGGGGCGGTCCTTGGCCACCGAGTAGTCTCCGGTGCCGCCTATAAAGATGCCGTCTACGCCTTCCAACATCTGCAGATCGGGGATTTGCCGCGTCATGTCGACGACGGTCCACTGGTCTGCCGCCATATTGGCGGCTTTGGCGATGCAGCTCCGCTCGTGCTCGACCATATCCTGGTCGAGGCGGGCTTCGAAGAGAACGAACTTGAGTTTTTGTCGGCTTTCAGGCATAGGGCGCATTATAGCACAGGAATTTTGAGGCGGCAAAAGCCGGAGGCAAAAAAATCATACCCTGGTATGACGCAGCTTGCTGCCCGTTGACGTTACATGGAACTACACAGAGGGACATCGTCCCCGAAGAGGTGGTGGGGTAAGATGAATCAACTGGCAGCAAGCAAACCGCAGATGTCACGCAGAACCGGAGCCAAGAAGCTCAGCTGGGCCCGCAGCAGCCGCACGATGGGCCACGAGTCCGACCAGCTCAGCCTGCAGTGCTACCTCCACGAGGTTGCCGAGGTGCCGCTGCTGACTCGCGAGCAGGAGTTCGACCTCGCTTCCCGCGCCAAAGAGGGTGACCTGGCCGCTCGCAGCGAGCTGGCCCGGGCCAATCTCCGCCTCGTTCTCAGTATGGCCCGCCGCTACATCGGCTCGGGCCTCTCCTTCCTGGATCTGGTCCAGGAAGGCAATCTGGGATTGCTGGAGGCGGTCGACAAGTTCGACGTTGCGCGCGGTTTCCGGTTTTCTACTTACGCCTGCTGGTGGATTCGCCAGGCCATCACCCGGGCCATTGCCAACAAGGGGCGCACGGTGCGTCTGCCCGTGCACATGCACGACCTGGTGCAGAAGTATTCTCGCCTGACCCAGGTGGGTGGGGGCGACGAGCAGCAGCTCTGCCAGGAGCTCTTTCCCGTGGAAGTCGAGGGGGTCAAGCGCAAGCTGGCGCGGTCGCTGAAGCGCAACGTCGACGAAAACGACCCTGTCTACCTCGCCAAAGTGTCTGAGCTTCAGAGCGAATCGCTGCGGCGGCTTCGCACCGTGCTGCTGGTGGCACAGGAGCCGGTGTCGCTGGAGACTCCGGTGGGCCAGGATGGCCAGGACACCCTGTTGGGTTCGCTGTTGGAGAATGGCGATTGCGATCTCAAGAAGCATTTTCAGTCTCAGGAGTGGGACTGGTTGATGTCCCACCTTAACGAGCGCGAATTGATGGTGCTGCGTCAGCGCTACGGCCTGGAGGGATGCGACGAGCCCAAAACCCTCAACGAGTTGGCCGAGGTGATGGGCGTCAGTCGCGAGTCGGTGCGTCAGGTCGAGGTCAAGGCCTTGCGGAAGCTGCGCGAGATCGTTTTGCGCGAAGGCGGCCTGCAGAACTGATTCGCCTCTTCCTCTGCCTGTGGCTTCTGTGCCTGGGCGTGTGGGGCGAGGCGCCCCGGGCAACGGTCGAGCGCCTGTATGCCGACTGGTATGCCATTCGCCCCTGTGGCAGCGGGGTTGAGGTCAAGTTTTTTCAGCGCCACCGCTCTCGATTTCAGCCTGGGCTGTACGAGCAGCTTATGCAGGCTTACCGTTACGAGGACCCGATGTGGCCGGGTTCGGACCTGCTGCTTGGAGGCCAGGTTGCCTGCTTTGGCTACCAGGTCATGCCGGAACGCATCACCCCACAAGGAGCTGAAGTCGACGTCTTTGTGCGCCTCGGTCTCGACCGTCGCCGCAGCAGAGTTTCCGGTCGCAGAGTGCTGTTGGAGAAGTCGGCCAGCGGATGGCAGGTGCGCAACATCCTGAGCGGTACGGGCAACCTGGTCCAAGAAGTGGAAGGCTACCTGAAATACCGGGCCAACCCGCCCCAGTAGGGTCTGGGGTGCCGGGCCGCTGGTGCCCTTCCAGGTAAGGCCCCGTGCCTCACAGTCTTTCCCCTTTCCCCATTCTCAACAGTTCTGACTCGATGGGGCACCTTGTGTCCCCATGTTACAACGGGGCCTCGACGCCTTTCGGCGAGTCAAGCTTCGGCCTGATACGGTGCTCAACCAGGCATTTGCAATCGCAGAGCACGCAGAGGACCACCTATGAATGAGTTATCACAGCGCGGCCTGGAGGTCCTTCGGGACGGCATTAGATAAGCGCATGGTACACCAGTTGCCGGAACGCTGACAGGCTCTCTGCGACCACTCAGCGTCCTCCGCGGTTCAGGTCAACACGCCCTAATAGAAAACAGGGTTCTGTGGTAGGAATCCGGTTTCAGGTGAAGACATGTTGACACTGTCGTATGACAGTGTTATATTGGGCGAGTGAAACTCGTCCGACTCGAAGAACTTTCCCACTGGGTCCAGCAAGTGATGGATCAATTGGGTTGGCAGGAAGGAGACTCCAAGCGTGTGACCTGGTCACCCAATCCGCGGCTGATCCGCTACTACACCACCCTGGGTCTCCTGGATCGGGCGGCTCGATTCGAAGGCAGAACCGCTTTTTACTCCAGCAAGCATCTGCTGCAGATTCTGGCCGTCAAGTACCTGCAACTGGGCGGACGACGCCTGGAGGACATTCAGGGAATTCTCCTGGGGCTCAGTGAAGAGGCTCTGGCCCGGCTCATCCACCTGGAGCAGCCGTTGCCCGAACCCCCGCAAGTGCCCCAGGCCCCGGATCATTCCGGCCCGGATCATTCCGGCCAACGCCGCGAGCACGACTTTTGGAGCCAGGTCCCACAGCGCTCCGAGACGGCTCCACAACCAGCGAGCAGTGCCCGGCTGCTGACCTGCCTGGAGCCCCTGCCCGGGGTTCAGATACTCATCGACCCGCAACAACTACCCCAGGGTATCACCCTGGAACGCCTGGTCCAACACATCCAAAGGGGGCTTATGCCGTGACCGCCAGTCCAGTTCAACTCCACACCCTGAACGAAGCCGATTATCATCGCTACCGAATGCCCGACGAGCTCGGCAGCTTCGGCAGCCTGCACACCCCCCTGGGGCACCTGCCGCTACAGAGCATGGACATCGAAGGAGAAATCCTCGGGCTGCTCTACCGGTTGAAGCTGCGCCAGCGCTTCTTCAATGTTTACAATCAGCCCTTGGAAGCGGTGTACATCTTCCCGATGCCGGCCCGCGCCGCCGTCAGCGCCTTCGTCATGCAAACACAGGAGCGTCGCATCGTCGGCGAACTTCAAGAGCGCGGCCAGGCCCGGCGAGCTTACCAACAGGCCATCGCCGAGGGCAAACAGGCGGCTCTGGCCGAAGAAGAACGGGCCGAGGTGTTCACCATGACGGTGGGCAACATCCCGGCGGGTCAGTGGGTCGATGTTGAACTTACCCTCGACGGACCTTTGAGCTGGATCGACGATCAAGCCATGTTTCGCTTCCCTCTGGTCGTGGCCCCGCGCTATATTCCCGGCAGCCCCCTGGCTGGTGCCGGCGTGGGCGAGGGCACGGCGGTCGACACCGATGCCGTACCCGACGCCAGCCGTATCAGCCCGCCGGTGTTGCTTCCGGGCTACCCCAATCCTGTGCGCCTGCGTATCGATCTGCAGGTGCTTAGCGGTGGTCTGGCGTTTCAGCCGCCTTCGGTCAGCCTGTCCGACCTTCAGTGCCTGCAGGACGATTCGGGGTTGCGCCTGCAACTCTCGCCCACGGCCAACCGGCTCGATCGCGACCTGATCGTGCGTTTTCCCCTGGCCCTGGATCACATCCAGACCACGGTCAACGGCCAGCATCAAGATGGCGAGCACTACCTGATGGTCAATCTGGTGCCCGACCGCGGCCTCCAGCGTCCGCCGCTGCAGCCTCGTCAAGTGGTGGTGCTGCTCGACCGTTCGGGCTCGATGCAGGGTTGGAAAATGGTCTGCGCTCGTCGAGCTGTGGGTCGCCTCGTCGACTCGCTCAACGAGAAAGACCACTTCCAGGTGCTGACCTTCGATACCCAGGTCGAGTACCTGAACCCCGCCAAAACCGGGCTGATCCCCGCCAGCGACCGAGAGCGCTTCAGCGCGCTGGAGAAACTGGGCGGTGTGGAAGACCGCGGCGGCACCGAAATTCTCCAGGCCATCCAGCAGGGCACTCAGCTGTTGCAGGGACAACATCAACCCTATCTGTTGCTGATCACCGACGGACAGGTCGGCAACGAGAGCGAGGTGTTGCGCTGGATTCAGCAAGAAGCCGCCGGCATACGCATGTTCTGCGTGGGCATCGACAAGGCGGTCAATCACTCGCTGTTGGAGCGCATCGCTCAGGTCAGTGGCGGGCACTTCACCCTGGTGGAAAGCGAAGAGCAACTCGACGTCGCTATGGACAACCTGCGGCGCCGTATCCACCGTCCGCTGCTCACTCGGGTGCGCATCGCGGGCATGGCCTCCAGCCAACAGGTCGACCTTTTCGAGGGGGCCTGCAGCCGGCTCTTTGCCAAAGCCAGCGGAGAGGTTCCCCAACAGATTGTGCTCGAAGGCAAAGACGCTCACGACCGCCCCTGGAGTCAAACCTTGCCCGTGATTCGCTATGCCGGCGACTGCATCCGCAAAATGTGGGCTCGCGAGCGCGTGCTCGAGCTCGAGCACGGTTTCCTGGCCGGTTGGCGCGACCCGGCCTGCCAGCCCGCCGGTATTACCCAGGTCTCTCTGAAGTACGGGGTGCTGTGTCGCTTCACCGCTTTCGTGGCCGTCGATCATCAAAGCAAAGTCGAAGGCGAGCGCCACCGCGTGGTGCAGGCCGTCTCGCAACCGGAAGGCTGGGCCGAGGCTCAGGTGCCTCAGGAGCAAGCCAGGCGAGGTGGAATGCACAAGCGGGCTCAGATGCCGATGGCACCGAGCCCAGCACCCTCCAAGCTCTGTCGTATGGCTCCGCCAGACCCGTTCGCGGGCAGCGCCGACCCGTTCGCCGCGCCGTTGATGAGCTTTGCTCCCTCTCCAAAAATGGAGAAATGCAAGAGTGTCGCCTTCGCCGCTGGCGGTGACCCGTTCTTGGCACCGGCCCCCGAAGCCGCGATGGACAACGGCCCGATGGACTTCGAAGCCCCCGGGGGCTGCCCGCCACCCGCTCCGCCGCCGCCTCCACCGGCTGCCAAGAAGGAGGTCCAAATGCTGCAAAGCCGAGCGCTGCGCGATGAAGCCAGGGTTGCACCGCAGCTCACCTTCGAGCAGCTCGACGACCTCGACGACAACAGCATGCTGAAGGTCCTTCGCCTCATCGATATCGAGGTGCTGGCGGCGGCCCTGCTGGGCGCCGAAGCGCAGCTGGTCGAGCGGGTGCTGGATCTGATGCAGCGCAGCACCCTGCGCGAACGGCTCGAAGCACTGGTCGGGTTGGCCGAGTCGCAGGTGCAGCAGGCGCGAGAGCAGATACTCAAGGTAGCCCAGGGGCTTTGGGCTCTGGGCAAGCTCAAGCTGCGCGAGCGCCGCGATCGGGCATTTTGGAGCTAACGGTAAGCCCCTCTGGGCCCCGGCCACTGGCCGGGGCCCTTTTGCCAGGAGGCCGGCCGGAAACCCCGACTGGAGTAGACCCAGCGCAATGGAGTGGGCGAAGGCTTGTCGGGGCTCGCGAGCTTGTGGCCTGGGGCTCCGTTTCCATCAAGAAAAGATGCACGCCGGATGCACGCGCATTGACTCACCATAGATCTTACTCGTGAGCCCGCACTTGCCTCACGAATAATGTTACCGGCCCCCTTAGGGGCGGGAGGTAACGGATTCCCGTCAAGAAGAGAGCTTCTCTGCCAAATAAGACCGCGCTATCAAGCTGCTACGCGCAAGGTTAAGCGGGAAATCCTCAATGAGTTCGTGCGGGCAACTGGCGACCACCGCAAGTATGCTTTAAGGCTGCTGAACGGGCCCGTGCCAGCAAACCGGCCGCCATCAGAAGGCCCCGGGTCTCATCCTATTTGACAATCCTGGATGACCTTAAGTTCTCGTGGGCTGCTGCGAACTGTACCTGTGTCAAGCTGTTGGTGCCGTTCTTACCGCAACTCGTTCCTCTCTTAGAGCTTCACGAGCATCTTGTGCTGTCGCCAGAGAGGCGCGAGCTTTTACTTTCGATAAGCGTGTCCACCGCTGACCGCTTGCTCCAACCGAGC
>CAZYPN010000052.1:0-48661 GCA_964649085.1 uncultured Burkholderiales bacterium
CGCCACCCGAGCTACGAGGGCACTTCGAGGGGCCGTGAGCCTGGTTCGCAGGCACAAAGTGCGCGCCACCCGCGCTTCGGGGGCACTTCGAGGGCCCGTGAGCCTCGTTCGCAGGCACAAAGTGCACGCCAGCCGCGCTACGGGGCACGAATCGGGCCCGTGAGCCTGGTTCGCAGGCACAAAGTGCACGCCACCCGCGCTACGAGGGCACTTCGAGGGCCCGTGAGCCTCGTTCGCAGGCACAAAGTGCGCGCCACCCGCGCTACGGGGGTCCGTCGAGGGCCCGTGAGCCTGGTTCGCAGGCACAAAGTGCACGCCACCCGCGCTACGGAAGCACATCGAGGGGCCGTGAGCCTCGATCGCAGGCACAAAGTGCACACCCGCAAGCTAGGGGCGGCGACCGGCGCTTTCGCGGCCGTAGCGGTTGACCGCGGCCAGAGCAAAGGGACCCGGGGGCGGGTCGAGAGTGCGGGTGGTGGGGGGCAGCACCTGGTCCAGCGTCCAGTGGCCGTCGCTGCTGGCCCGATACAGGGTGAAGGCCTTCAGGGATTCGCGGTCGGAATGGTCGAGGTGCAGTCGGTCACCCTCCCAGCGCAGCTGCGGAGGGTCGACTTCGGGCCCGGGGCGGGGCAGCGGCGGCGGCAGGCACACGCCGCCGAAATAGTCACGCAGCCAGCTGCGCAGATTCTGGCGGTTCTCCAGCAAGGGCTGCACACTCCAGGCCAGAGTGCCCTGGGCGCCGTGCTGACGAGACAGGTCGAGCTGCAGGCGGTATTCGTCCAGGGTCCACTCGGGCTTGGTGCCCAGGGCCGACCAGTTGATGCCGGCCACAATGCCCCGACCCTCGCGGGCGTGTTCTACCCACCAGCGCAACAGCACCTCGTAGGCCTGGGCCTGGCGGGTGGTGGGCCAGTAGAGTTGCGGAGCCAGATAGTCAACCCAACCTCGATCCATCCACAGCTGGGTATCGGCGTACAGCTTTTCATACTGATCAAAACCCGCAATGCCCTCGGGACGTTGAGGGGCGGGCAGTCCGAAAGGCGAGATGCCGAAACAAAGGTGGGGCTTTTCCTGGCGCAGGCGCTGAGAAACCTGCTCGATGGCCAGGTTGACCTGCTGACGTCGCCAGTCGGCCCGACTCAGCCTGCCATCCGAATCCACATACTGCTGCCAGCGCGCCTCATCGGGATAGTCGTGGCCGCCCTCCGGGTAGGGGTAGAAGTAGTCGTCGAAGTGCAGCCCGTCCAGGTCGTAGCGACAGGCCAGATCGGCGCACACTTCTACAAGTCGCTCGCGCACTTCGGGGGCCGAAGGGTCCATCCAGAGAAAATTGCCGTAGGAGCAGACCAGTTCGGGCATGAGGGCCGCCAAATGCGGCTCTACCGGCAGTGCAGGGGTGGGGGGCAGGCCGCGGGCGCGGTAGGGGTTGAGCCAGGCGTGCACCTCGATGCCGCGCTGGTGAGCCTGCTCCAACAGGGTGGCCAGCGGGTCGTATCCGGGGTTCTGGCCCTGTTGACCCGTCAGGAAACGGCTCCAGGGCTCAAGATCCGAGGTGTAGAGCGCATCGCCTTCGGGGCGGACGTGGAAAAACACCGCATTGAAACGAGCCTCGGCCAGGCAGTCGACGAGCAAGCGCAACTCTTGTTGCTGCTCCTCGGCCGACAGCCCGGCCCGGCTGGGAAAATTCATATTGGCAACCGAGGCCACCCAGGCCCCCCGCAGTTCGCGGCGGTGCCCAACCGGCACATCCTCGGCCACTACTGGCGCCACCACTGGCGCCGCCAGAAGCAGCGCCAGCAGCCAGCCCTTAGCTTCAAACACCATGGCGTAGCGCGCCACGGAGGCTAGTTGTCGGAGGCCGCAACCTTGAAGAGCAGGGCCACGCCCATCAAAGCGCCGGAAATGCCCAGCGTGGTGGCCAGTGCCGGCGAACCGGCTCCGCCAGCCCAGATGCCCTGGGCCACGCCGGCTACGCCACCGGCCAATCCGCCGATCATGGCTCCACCGATAGCGCGATATTCGCTGCTGCTGGGCCCCAAAGCCTCAGCCGCAATGCCGCCCACCAGGGCTCCACCAATGGCCAGTCCAGGAATGCTGCCCCAGGCAACAAGCTCGGAAAGCAGGCCGCCTCTCAGTCCGGCAGCCGCACCCAGGGCGGCACCGCCTGCTACCACGCCGCCCGCCACTGCCAGCGCTCCGTAGCGCACACCGGGTTCGGCGGGCTGATTCAGATTGACTTCGTCCTTGGGAGGCTCGGGTTTTTGCGGGCCCTCGGGTGGCGGTGTGGGGGCCTGGTTGCGCACCGCGATCGGCGATGTAGGAAAGCTCTGGATCTGCATGGTTGTACTCCTCTTTGTGTGTGCGGGGAGACTATCGTCCAGCCCTTACAAAGAACTGAAAAGGGCTGAACCAGGGGGGGCTTGAAACCTGCCCGCCAAGATGAGTCAAACCTGGAGCGAGAAGGTTCTGGAAGGGCTTTTGGACCTTCAGGAAGGCGAGGGCGATCCCCGACAGCTACTTGCCGTGGTCGACACCACGCTGGCCGGTGTACAACAGCAAATCCAGCAGGTGCGGCAGAGTTGGCGCCAGGATCCTGAAATGACCGAGATTTCGGCACGCCAGTTCCTGGCTGCCGTCGAAGCCCTTGAGCAAGCCCTGAAACAGCTAAGAACGGCCCTGGGCCAGGGTCAGGAGCAGTCCTGGGGCGATCATCATCAGCTCATCCAGCAAGCACTGCAGAGCATCAAAAGCCTGCGCCAGCAACAATTGCAGTGGGCGCAGCGAGGACCGACCTCCCAGCCCTACGTCAATCGCCTGTTGCGCCATCTTGAGGCCTGGATCGGGGGCTTGCGCAGCCCGGCCACGCGGGCCTTGCTCGACCTGTTGCCCGAACTGGATCAGCAGTGGGGTCGAATTCTCGAACACATGGAACCTCCCCAACTTCAGGAGCAGCTTGAGGAGGAACTGGCAGCCACCCTGGATCTGCTCGACCACTGGTCGCAGCACTTCGATCAGCCAGCTCCGGCCGAGGCCAGCGAATGGCCCGACCGTATCGTGGAGGCGCTGGGGGTCTTTGATCAATTGGTGAGCCACAAGGTGCAAAGCGACTTTACGGCCGGACCCACGCCCTTCCCGATCGTCAACCTGCTGGTGGAAAGCTTGCGGCGCAGCGGTCAGGACGAATGGCGCGTGCTGGCGGGTCATTGTGAGGACTTGCTGCGGCTGCAGTTAAGCCCCGAGACCAACACCCAGACGGCCGCCGACCATCTTTATCAACTGCTGGGAGAGATCCGCAACACTTCACAGCCCGAGCTCTGGATCGACCCCTTGATCGACGCCGCCGACCAGTTGGGAGTGGTGGCCGCCATCTATTCGGCCCCCGAGGAGGTTCTCGACTATGTCGACCGCGAGGGTCTGAGCCAGCCCGAACAGCCGCAGCGCCCGTCCTTAGATTTGCCGCCGCTGCTGGCCTCGCTCCATCAACTGGCGGCCGGAGTGCTCGACGCGGTGGTCGAGCCTGCCCAGTTCGAATCCGGACTGCGTCACGTCGAGATGATCGTCGAACGCATCTCCAGCAAGGTGGGGCGGCACCCCGAATCCCCTGAGGTGATGGAAGCCACCGATCTGGCCCTGTCCGACCTGCGGGCCGCCGCCCAGGCCGGCTGGGAACTGCTCGACCAGCCCGACGAAGACGCGCTGGAGGCTCTGGAAGAGGCTCTTCTCCAGTGCAAAGAGTCGGTGGAACTGCTGAAGTAGCAACACGGCGGCAACTCCCTTCCCACTCTCAGGGGGGTAGGGTAACCAGGTGAACATCCCTCCCTCAAACCAGCGATCTTGGGTCGAGAAGGTCGGCCGCAAGGTGCTCGATCAGGACTATGGCTCGGCCGTCGACCCTCAGCGCGACGGCTTGGCGCTGTCGACCAGCGCGGGCGCGGCTATTGGAGCGGCGGTGGGCACCTATCTGGGCTTTCGAGCGCAAGGGCTCAACACCGTATCCGAAGGCCTGCAGACCCACTCGATTCGCCACCCCCGCCTGCTGGGCTACAGCCACAGCGCCCACGCCGACTATGATGAAGTGTGCCACACCGAAGGTTCGGGCGAAAACGAGCGGCGTGTCTGCCACAGCGAACTCGAAGGTTGGTGGCATCGCTACAGCCCGCGCATCTCGGAAACCGAGGTGGGACAGTATCAGAGTCCGGTGTTCCGCAACAGCCGCAGCCTGGAGCCTTTGCTGGGGGGATTCTTGGGGGCCGTCGGCGGCGGCCTGGTGGGGCTCGGTCTGGGTGTAGGAATCAACGCACTGCGACGAGCCTTGAACGAGGGAGAGGCGCCCACTGCCAAGCCACTGGCCCCCGAAGAGCAAAAAGAACTGTCGCTTCAGGCCGGGGCTCTCACCCTGGGCGGCGGCGCCCTGGGCCTGGTGGGCGGAGCCCTGATTGGACACGCCGCGGGCAAGTTGGAGCAGGTGCAAAAAGAAGTGCACACCCGCAGCTGGATGGCCCCCCTAACCCAGCGGGTCAACCTGGGAAGCATTCCCCGCGACTACTACCAGCGCAACTGGTTTCTGCCCTTTCCCAACTCGGCCGAGAATTTCCAAAACGGCACCGAACCGGTCTATCGGGACGTTCCTGTCTATGGCCCCGATGGTCGGGTGCAGATGCAGCGGGTGCAGCATACCTTCGATACGGCCCGCTACGGCCCGGTATCGGGCGCCCTCATGGGCGGCCTGATCGGCACGGGCGTGGGGCTGGCCTCGGGAGTGGCCGCCAGCACGCTGCTGAAGATTCTGCGCCAGCAGGACAACTAGTCCGGGCCTGCAAGGCCTTGAACATGAGACAGTTACTCTTTGTGCTCTGCACCGCATTGCTAACGGGCGCTCTGGCTTTCGGCCAGGGCTCCAGCCTGAAAATCGGCCAGAAAGTTCCCGACTTTCAACTGGTCAACCAGGAAGGCAAGGCGGTCAAGCTCAGTGATTTCAAAGGCAAGGTGGTTCTCATCACCTTCCTCTACACCCAGTGCCCCTACCCCGACAAATGCCCGATGCTGGCCCAAAAGCTGAACAAGACCAAGGACCTGCTCGACCAGATGGAAGGGTCGAAAGAGCGCTTTCAGGTGATTTCTATCACCCTGGACCCCAAGAGAGACACCCCTGAGAACCTGAAGGAATATGCTCAGGGAATGGATCAGGGCTCGACCAACTGGACCTTCCTCACCGGAAAGCCCAACGACATTGCCAAAGTGGCCTCGATGTTCGACGTCATCTATTACACCGAGAAGGGCGTGATCGAGCACAACATGCGCACCGCCGTTCTTGACGAAAACCTCAAACTGAGGCGAATGATCAAGGGCAACGACTGGAAGCCCGGAGAAATCGCTACGGCTGTGCGAGACCTGCTGAAATAGTCGAAGGCCGCCGTCGATCGCCCTCGCGATAGTACCAGCGCCCGAAAATCACCACCATGGCGATGAACATCACCGCCATGGAAGCCACTTTCATCAAAATGGCGCCGAGTTGCTGGTCCATCGCGGGGGTCAGTTGGGTAATGCGCGGGGCGTTGATGTAGGTGGGATAGAACGTGCGATTGGTAAAGGCCAGCAAAAAGAAGAGCGGAAACTGCACAATCGAGTTGGCCAGCAGGTAGAGCAGTTGCCAGGCAGGATGCAGGGGTTTGCCCACCTGCAAAGGGGGCATCAGTGGCCACCACTGCAGCAGTGCTGCACCCATGAAGGTTGCGTGCTCGAGGAAGTGCACTTTGGAGTCGCGCAGCGCCCATTCATACAGTCCGGGGATGTGCCAGGCGTAGAACACGGCCACGAAGACCGAGAAGGCTACCAACGGCCGGGTGAGCAGGCGAAAGAGCGGAGCGCTCCAGTCCATCTTGAGGAACGGCTCTAGCAGCCAACCGGGGGTTCCCCACAGCCACAGCACCGGCACTGGAAAGACCAGAATGACGTGCTGGAACATGTGGGCCGAGAACAGATAGACCTCCGACAGTTCATCGAGAGGTGTGGCCACCGAGAGAAAAACCAGCACCGTGCCCAGGTGAAAGGCCGCCTGGCGCCAACGGCTGAACGCCGGGGCTTCAGGGGCCAGATAGGCCTTGCCCACACCCATGGCCAGCACATACAGCACGGTGAGAGCCACCAGGCCCTCGATTACCCCGGGGTCGGGGTGCCAGTGCCATTCCCAGGGAATGACCTGCAATGGTTCGTTCATCACTTCAGAGCCCCATCAGATAGTCGACCAGCTCCTGGCGCTCCAGGGCCGGCAGGTGGGCATAGCTGGGCATTCCGTTGACATATCCCCGCACCACCACCTTGCCGGGTTCCAGCAAAGACTGCTCGAGATAACCGCGTCCGCGGGGGGCCAGGTTCCGCAACGGGGGGCCCATTTTTCCGTTCATGCCAGGCAGCTGAACCTGATGGCAACGTCCGCACTCGTGGCGATAGAGCAGACGCACGCCGGGCACGTCGGCCAACTCCGGCGGCGCCACCGGTGCCGGTGGCGCCTGCAGTTGCACCCAGGCGATCGGGGCCAGCCCCAAACCAGTCCAGATGGCCAGCACTCGCAGGCGCCGACCAAGAGAAAACGGCCGGGGTTGTCCCCGACCGTTCTCGCTCTGGCCTATCCCAGCGGGTTCCGCCGCCACCGGTCCATCCGCTCGAGGAAGGCGTGGTCGGCCTTGGCCTCGTGCCCCTTCTTGGGAAGGGGCTGCAGGGGATGCTCGGGAGGAGGAATCACGTGAATCAAGGCCACCACCGTGCCCACCCCGATAACCATTCCCATCGCGAACAAGAACGTCAGCAAGGGGGCATCGAAGAACAGGTGCATGAAGAAGGCGACAACCACGCAGAACTTGCCCAACGACAGCACCACCAGGGTGATGACTTTGAGATAGGTGCCGGCCTGGTCCAGCGGCGGGTAGAGAATTGCGACTTCGATGGCCGTAATGACGAACAGCGCAACCGCAATGATGTTGTAAAACAGGGTGGAGGGATGACCTCCGTGGCCCTCGTGCTCATCCAGGATATTATCCGAAGCGTGCTGCATGACCGTCTCCTAGATGATGTATTCCAAAAGATAGACCGCGGTGAAGATCACGATCCAAACAATGTCGACGAAGTGCCAGTAGAGGCCCGCAATCTCGACGTCCAGTGCCCTTTTGGGGGTGACCCCGCCGATGAAGCTGTAGAAAAACAGACTCATCAACCAGAGCACACCGATGGCCACGTGACATCCGTGGGTGCCTGTCAAGACGAAGAAGGTGCTGCCAAACAGGTTCTGCTTTAGCGTCAGCCCTTCTTTCACGAAGTGCGAGAACTCGTAAATCTGAAAGCCCAGAAAGATGCTGCCGAAAAAGGCCACGCCCAGCGTCCAGAGACGGAACCACCACAGCTGACCCTTCTGCACCGCCGACAGTGCCAGCACCATCAGCCAGGAGCTCAACAAGAGCACAAAGCTGCTGGTTGAAGTCAGGTTGAGCTGGAAGATCTCTTCCGGCAAGGGATGGTCGGTGCTGTGGCCGCGATACACCAGATACGTGGCGATCAGCGAACCGAAGAACATGCAGTCGGAGGCCAGGAAGGCCCACATCAAAATCTTTCGATGGGGCAGACCGGTGCAGCCGATCTCGTGCGGATTCTCGATTTCGGCGTGAGCGCTACTCATGGCTCTCGGCCTCCTCTTTTTTGTTCAAATGGATGTAGTAGCCCCCGATCGGTTCCAGCGACCAGCAGTATACGCCCAGCACGCCGAGCAAACCGCCGATGATGGCCATATAGCGCCACTTCACCATTCCTGCCAGCACGGCGGCGTCGGTGATATGAGCCCAACCGCCCATTTTCACCATGCCCATCGCGCCGATGGCAAATCCAACCGAAGCCAGCAGCGGGAACCAGGTGCCCCCGGGCATGTGAATGCCGTGGGCATCGTGATCGTGGTGGGCGTGAGCGTCGTGCCCGTGTCCATCTCCACTTTCGCCGTGCTCTTCGTGAATCAACTCAGGATGCTTACGCAACCAAAGGTCGTCGAGGCCCTTGACCTGGGGAATCTCGTCGAAGTTGTGGGCAGGCGGAGGCGAGGGAATGGTCCACTCGAGGGTGCGAGCATCCCACGGATCCGGTCCGGCCTCTTTGCCATTCTTGAGCGAGAGGAAGAACATATCGACAAACAGGGTGATCACGGCCACGGCCATCAAGCAGGCTCCAATGGTGCAGAGCAGATTGAGGTCGTTCCAGCCCTGGTTGGCCGAGTAGGTGTAGATACGGCGGGGCATACCGTTGAGGCCCAGCCAGTGCATCGGGAAGAACGTGGTGTTGAAGCCGATGAACAAGAACCAGAAGGCCATATGGCCGAACTTCTCGTTCAGCATCCGACCGGTGATCTTAGGATACCAGTAATAGATGCCGCTCCAGAGCCCGAAGAGGGCGCCGCCGATAAGCACGTAATGGAAGTGCGCGACGATGAAGTAGGTGTCGTGCTGCTGCAGGTCGTGAGCCGCGTTGGCGTGCATCAGACCCGAGAAGCCACCCATCATAAACTGGTAGATGAAGCCCAGCGCGAAGAGCATTGGAGGCCGCATGCGCAACTGGCCCTTGTAGAGCGTGCCCACCCAGTTGATGATTTTCACACCTGTGGGAACAGCAATACTCATCGTGGTTAGCGTGAAGGCAGCGTTGGCGATGTTGCCCATGCCGACCGTGAACATGTGGTGAGCCCACACCGTGAAGCCCATGAAGCCGATGGCGATACCCGAGCCCACCACCAGCGGGTAGCCGAAGAGCGGCTTTCGGGCGAACACCGGAAGCACCTCAGACACAATTCCCATGGGCGGCAGAATCAGAATGTAAACCTCGGGATGGCCGAACACCCAGAAGAGATGCTGCCACCACACAGGTAGGCCACCCTTCATGGCGTTGAAGAAGTTGGTGCCGTAAGTGCGGTCGAACATCAGCTCAACCAGAGCGATGGTAATGGCCGGAAAGGCCAGCACGATAAGGAAGTTGGTCACCAGGGTCATCCATACGAACACCGGTAGACGCATCATCGTCATTCCGGGGGCCCGCATGTTGATAATGGTTGTGAGGAAGTTCAGCGAGGCAACAACCGAGGCCACCCCCAGCACCTGCAAGCCAACCAGCCAATAGTCATATTGGTGGGAGGGAGAATACTGGTAGAGACTCAGCGGTGCGTAACCCACCCAGCTGCCGTTGGGCGCCCCCCCATCGAACCAGCTGAAATTGATCAGCAGGCTGCCGAAGAGGAACATCCAGTAACTGAAAGCGTTCAGCCTGGGGAAGGCTACGTCACGAGCCCCGATCATCAAGGGGACGTTGTAGTTGAAAAATGCCGCTGCCAGCGGCATCACCACCAGGAAGATCATGGTGGTTCCGTGCATCGTAAAGAGCTGGTTGTAAAGCTCGGCGGAATAGAGCCGACTCTCGGGTCGGGCCAACTGGAAGCGAATCAGTAGCGCTTCCAGACCTCCCACCAGAAACCACAGCAGTGCAGTGACACCGTAAAGGATGCCGATTCGCTTGTGGTCTACGGTAGTAATCCAACCCAACAGGCCCTGAGGAACGACCTGCCGGGGCAGTATTTTGTCGAAGAACCCGGCCTCTTTGGCCGGCTCGATATGCATTGCGGCTGCCACGTCGTCTACCTCACTTCAACTTGGACAGATACTGTGCCAGCGCCTCAGCATCGTCGTTGGTTACTTCAATTTTCATCGCTTTGTAGCCCGCCTTGGACATCACGTTCCCCGGCTTGTGATACTCCGGGTTCGCAATCCAGCTCTTCAGATTCTGAGGAGTGTTCTCGAGCAGTCCGGCCGCGATGGTGGAGCGACTGCCGATGTGGGTCAGGTCGGGACCGACCAGGCCCAGGGCTCCGGGAACTCCACGAATCATATGGCAAATGCCACACTGTTTGCTCATCAACTGAGGCGGGAAGGCCGGGTCGACCACAGGTTTCTTCTGATCGACCATCCACTGTTGGAATTCCGCGTCACTCTTGGCGATAACCCGAAACCGCATAAAGGCGTGGCTGTCTCCGCAGAACTCGGTGCATTGGCCCCAATAGTTGCCGGCCTTGTCGGCCTGCAGCCAGAGCCAGTTGTCCTGACCGGGGGTCAGGTCCATCTTACCGCCCAGGCGAGGCACCCAGAAGCTGTGCAGCACATCGGCCGTTTGCACCTTGAACTGCACGGGCTTGCCCACGGGAATCACGGCTTCGTTGCCGGTTACCACACCGTGGTCGGGGTATTCAAACTTCCACCACCACTGGTAACCCGTTACTTTGATCACCAGGGGTTTCTCGCCCGCTGGCAATGTGCCCGAGTAGAACACACCGTAAACTGCAGGCGCGGCCACAATGCCCACCAGCAGAATAGAGATCAAGATCACGCCGATTTCGAAAATCGAGCTACCGTGGCCCTGATCGGGCAGGGGCAGGTCGCCGAGCGCTTGCTCGTCCTCGGCCCGCAGCCGATACTTCCAGAGCGTCAGGGCATAGACACCGCCGACGACGACAAAGATGACGACGGACACCCATAGGGAGACTAGGAACGTTTCGAACTGCAACCGGGCAACCGGGCCGTCCGAAACGATGGTGCTTTGGGGCCCGTTGAGAGCGCATCCACTCAGCGCAGCGGCCGCCAAGCAAGCCCACCATCGATATAACCTTAGGTTCATGGAGAACACCTTCTTGTATCTGTTACTTGGAACCCGGGGCTCTTTGTACTCCCGATGTTCGTTTCCTTCGAAGTCACAAACTGTTAAACTTTAGGCTTACCATAAGACCATGCCCCCGAACAACAGCGGAAGATAAACCACCGAGGCCAGCAACAGACGACGCGCCCGAGGACGGTTGCGCTGCTGGCTCCAGTGAACCCCGGCATACAGATAAGCCAGCCCGAGGAGCAGAGCAAAGCAGAGATAGAGCGGCCCGCCCAGGCCACAAAGTACCGGGGCGAGACTGACGGGAATCAAGGCCAGACTGTATCCCACCGCATCGGCGGCGGCCATGCGTCCCGAGGGATCGATCACGGTTGACATCGGTAGCCCGGCCTGGGCGTAGTCATCTTTGCAAAGCCAGGCAATGGCCGCAAAGTGGGGCAGTTGCCAGAGGAAGAGAATCAAGAACAGAACCCATCCTTGAATTTCCAGACCTCCGGTGGCGGCCGACCACCCCACCAGCACCGGGAGAGCTCCCGGCACCGCGCCGACCAGCGTGCAATAAGGACTGAGCCGCTTGAGCGGCGTGTAGACGAAAGCATAGAGGACCACGGCCAGCGCGGCCAGCAAACCTGCCAGGGGGTGCATGCGCAGCCCCAGGTACAGAACACCCAGCACCGACAAGGCGCAACCCCAGAACTCGGCGACCTCGGGCGACATGCGTCCCGCCGGCAGCGGCCGCTGGCGAGTGCGGGCCATTTTGCGGTCCACCTCAATTTCCAACAATTCGTTGAGGGCGCCGGCACCGGCACCAATCAGGGTAACTCCCAGTGTGACGTGGATCAGGTCGACCGGGTCCAGCACGCCTCGCCCGGCCCAGAAGCTGAGTCCGGCGGTGAGGGCCGACATGGCCACCAGTTTCACCTTGAACAACTCGGCCAAGTCACGCAGCATCGTGGGAGCGGGAGTCAATCCCGCCTGAGCTTGAGCCGCTGAGTCGTCACCCTCGGCCGCCGGGGCGGCAAAGCGCGACACCCGCATGACCCACATCCAGGTAGCAAACGTGGCAGCCAGCACCATGGCGCCATTGACCACGTGCCAACTGGTGGGAATCACTCCGCGGGCGCTCCATACGGCAGCCGCGCCCAGACAGATCTGCCACAGCACCAGGGCAACCATGACGGCGGCCAGTCCGTGCACAGGTCCGGGCAATCGGTGGCGCTCGCGGTAGATCTTGGAGGCGAACAGGCCGATCAGCAGCAACACCACCACGGCCATCACCCGGTGGGTGAAGTTGATCACGATCTCGGCCGAGTCGAAGGGCGGAATGATGCGGCCCAGGCTGGTGGGGAAATCGCCGATCACCAGACCGGCACCCATGTGGCGCATAGTGGCGGCGACCAGCAACTGCACCAGCACCGCGGCGAAGGCCAGAAAACCAGACAACCGCAAGGCCAGCCCGCGCTCGCCCAACAAAGACAGTCGAGCCCGGCAAAAGCTGGGGGTAGTGTAAAGAGCCACCGCCACCAGGGTGCACAGAAACAACTGGGCCACGCAGCCGTGGGCAATGGAGACGGGGCGAGGCAGTTGCAGCAGCACTGTGAGCCCTCCCAGCAAGCCCTGCACAATAACCAATCCCAGGGCCAGCCACGAAAGCCTTTTAACGGTAGTGGTCTGGGGGCTGAATTGACCCCAGAAGGCCATCACCAAAGTGAAAAACCCAACCGCACTGGCCACCACTCGATGACCATGCTCGTAGAACACACCGCCAACCATCTTAGGGTTCAGCTTGCCGAAAGACAACGGCCAGTCGGGAACTGCCAGACCGGCTCCTTTGGTTGTCACTAGAGCCCCGACGAAAATCAGGAAAATCGTTGCGACGACAACGAAGCGCGCATACAAACTAAAGGCCGACAGACCCGACTGCTCGGTCCCGCCGGCTTCCCCCGTCACGGAAGTGGGATGGGTAATGCTCAAAAAAACCTCTTCGCTCTGGATTGTGATTTAATTCACATTCTCCTGTCAAGCCATGAGCCAAACTCGTCAAGCAGGATGCTCCGACCCTACCCCAAAGAGCCGCAGATGCCTTATGAGGGCCCCAAAATCTATCGCCGAGACGAGCTGACCTACAACCGCTACCTGCAGGTTGAGGAACTCTTGCAACTGCAGAGACCCCAGTCTGACCCGCCCCATCACGATGAGACCCTGTTCATCATCATCCACCAGGCCTACGAACTTTGGTTCAAGCAGATCCTCCACGAGATGGAGTCGGCCATCCAGGCAATTCAAGAGCACAAGGTGCTGCGCGCCTACCGCCGTCTGAACCGCATCGTCAAGATCTTGAAGCTGCTGGTTGACCAGATTCACATTCTGGAGACCATGGCACCGGCCGATTTCTTGCAGTTTCGCGACCGGCTCAACCCCGCCAGCGGTTTTCAGTCCATTCAGTTTCGCGAGTTGGAGTTCATCGCCGGGTTGGCCGACGAGCGCTACCTGAGGGTTTTCGAAAACTGGCCCGAGTATCAAGCTTCCTTGAGAAAGCGCCTGGAAGGGCCCAGCCTGCGCACCGCCCTCTACGAATTGCTGCGCTCGCAGGGCTACGGAATGCCCACCGAACTGGGGTTGCGCGACGACGAGATGGGCGAAGGGGCTCGTCAGCAGGCACTGGACGGACTGAAGCAACTCTATCAGAACCCTAACCGCAATCTGCGTCTCTACCTGCTGACCGAGGCCCTTATCGAATTCGATGAGTTTCTGGTGCTGTGGCGAGTGCATCACTACCTGGCGGTGGAACGCATCATTGGAGGACGCAAAGGCACCGGGGGCTCCTCGGGTGCCAAATACCTCGAGTCCACCACTCACAAGCGCTGCTTCCCCTTGCTCTGGGAGGCCCGTACCTACTTGACCAAAGAGCCCCAGGCCGACGGCGACGACTAAGAGCGCGGCCATCGGACCGGGGCCGGGTGCGAGTTGACATCGTTGGCATTCTGTCGATAGCCCTTGGATTCAGGCGAACCACCGAGCTCACCAGGAGCGCGCACTTTGTGCCTGCAAAGCAGGCTCAAGCCCCCCCGGCGACCCCCATGTGCAGGCAAGCGCGCACTTTGTGCCTGCAAAGCAGGCTCAAGCCACCCCAGGCGACCCCCATGTGCAGGCCAAGCGCGCACTTTGTGCCTGCAAAGCAGGTTCAAGCCCCCCAAGAGACCCTCGTTTGCTTGGCAAGCGCGCACTTTGTGCCTGCAAAGCAGGCTCAAGCCACCCCAGGCGACCCCGGATGCACTACAAGCGCGCACTTTGTGCCCGCAAAGCAGGCTCAAGCCACCCCAGGCGACCCCGGATGCACGCCAAGCGCGCACTTTGTGCCCGCAAAGCAGGCTCAAGCCACCCCAGGCGACCCCGACAAAGCCTTTTACCCGTAGCAAAGGAGAGCTTTCCGGCGACGCGAACCCCGAACCAGTGATCCTGCATCGTCACCTCAAGGCTTTGCTGCACCGACTGGGCATTGAAGAAGGCCACCCCCCCGACGAGGATCGCTGGCTGGCCCTGTTGGTTTTGCTCAACGACCGCTTTCGCAAGTTTGAGGAAGACCGACATCGCCTCCAGCGCTCACTTGACGTGCATTCTCGCGAGGTACAGACCCTCTACAAAGAACTGACTGACGAACGCGACAAGGTCAGCAGTGCTCTGGCCTGCCTCGATCAGGCCCTGCTGCTGCTCGACCCCCAGGGACATCCGCAATTGTTGAGCGCCGAGGCCGAGCGGCTGTTGGGCTGGTCAGAGGGCGAGCTCGAGGGCAAGGACGTGCTGGCCCTTCTGGGCCTCGACGAGCACCTGCCCGGCCATTCCCTGACGCGAGCCCTGCAGGGGCTGCGTCCTCTACATCTGCAGCTGGAGCTGCAGTGCCGCCAGGGCCCCACCCTGCTCGAGGTGGAGCTGCAGCCCCTGGTGCGCGAGCGCCAGCTGACCGGCTGCTTGCTCTTGATGCGCGAACCTGTCGAGGAAGAAGCCAGCCTCGAGCCCGAGGAACCCGTAGCCGCAGCCGCAGCCACCCAAGAAGACCTCCCGGCCATTGCTGAAGCCACCCCCGAACCCCCTGTCGAAGCCCAGTCCGCAGCCACTGCCCCATCGCCACTGCGCATCTTGATCGTTGAAAGCGAGCCCGACTCCAGCCGCCAAATTCAGGAGCAGTTGGAAAGCCTGGGCCATCAGTGGGTGCACGTCAGCCACGCAGAAGAGGGTCTGCGCAGCTATCAAGAGGCCCCCTTCGACGCCATTTTGTGCTGCGAGAACCCCTTCGGCTACAGCGGCGTGGAGCTGTGCAAGAAACTTCGCCAGGACAGCCGGGGAGGCTATCCCTACTTCATCCTGATGACCCCTCCGGGAGCCCGCCAGCAGGCAGCCAAAGCCCTGGAAGCCGGAGTGGACGCCTTCTTGAACAAACCACTGGACGCGGTTGAACTCACGGTGCGCCTGAAAGTGGCCCGCGGCGTGCAGACCCGGCTCAATCGGGTGTATTCCAACCTCATGTCGCCCAAGAGCTGAGCATGGTCGATTCGACGGGGGCTCGAGGCACGATTTTGGTGGTGGATGATGCCTCGACCGAACGCAAAGTGCTGTCGCGCTATGTGGGCGAACTGGGCTACCAGGCAATCACCGCGGAAAATGGCCGAATAGCCCTGGAAATGCTGCTCAGCCAGCCCATCGATCTGGTCTTACTCGACATCGTCATGCCCGAACTGGACGGCATGGAGGTTCTGGCTCGGCTGCAACAAGATCCCGATCTGCGCAGGATTCCCGTAATCATGCTCTCAGGTTCCGACCTGAGTCGGGCTGCAGAGTGCATCGAGGCCGGCGCTGAAGACCTGATCATCAAGCCCTTTGTGCCCAGTTTGCTCAAGGCGCGTATCGGCAACTGCCTGGCCAAAAAGCGGCTGCACGACATGCAGCTGGCTCAGCTGAAAACCCTGCACCGGCTGCAGGAGGAGCTGGAGGCCAGCAACCGCAGCCTGAAACAGGCCAATCTCACCCTGCAAGAGCTGGCCCACGACGATGCCGCTACCGGCCTGGGCAATCGGCGTGCCGGAGCCCACAGCCTGGAACAGCTCTGGGCCCAGCACCTGCGCACCGGGCGCCCGCTGAGCTGCGTGCTGATCGACGTCGATCAGTTTCGCGACGCGCTGGAACGCCAGGGGGCGAGCTGGGCCGAAACGTTCTTGCGCCAGCTGGCCGATCTGCTCCAAAACAACATCCGAGGCGGTGACGTGCTGACGCGTTTTGGCCCGGACACCTTCCTGCTGACGTGTCCGGACACCGACCTGGACGGAGCTTGCGAGCTGGCCGAGCGTCTGCGCCAGCAGGCCGAGCAACAGCTGGCCGCAACCCTCAGTCTGGGAGTGGCCCAACAAGGCCTGGGAAACAACCAGGTCGATCAACTTCTGCACGGCGCCGAGCAGGCGCTGGCTCAGGCCAAAGCCGAGGGTCGCAATCGGGTGCGTGGCTTGCGTGAGGGGCGAATGGCCCCTGCCGTCGTGCAGAGGGCCGAAAGCGAAGTCGACGCCCTGTCGCACAAGCCCCGCCTGGAAGCTCTGGACGACACCGGACTGCTGGACACGCCCATCGACGACAGGCTGCAGCGCGTGATTGAACTGGTGGCCGCACTGCTGCAGGCTCCCGTAGCATTGGTCTCGCTGGTCACCGACGATCGACAGTTTTTCGCCGCTTCCCATGGGCTGGGCCCGCCTTGGGGCGAGGCCCGCCAAACGCCTCTGAGCCACTCGTTTTGTCAACACGTGGTGCGCACTGCGGCCCCACTGGTGGTGGGCGACGCACGCAATGACCCGCGCGTTTGCGACAATCTGGCCATTGTCGACCTGAAGGTCGAAGCCTATCTGGGCGTCCCCCTGCACGGCCAGGACGGGGGAGTGCTGGGTTCACTATGCGTGATCGACAGTCAGCCCCGCCAGTGGAAACCGCAAGAACAGGAACTGCTGGAAACCCTGGCCCTGGCCGTCGAGTCGGACCTCAAACTGCGGGTGCAGCAAACTCGCCATCTCCGCGTCAGCGAGGCCTATCGCGAAGCGCGCACGCTGCCGGCCGAACAGGTCGACCCCCTGCAATGGTTGGCTTCGGCCTCGCACGAGATGCGCAGCCCCCTGAACGGCATTCTCGGCCTCTGCGAACTGCTGCAGGGCACGCCCCTCACCGAAGAACAACGCGAGTTTTTGGGCCTGCTGCGCAGTTCGGCCGACGCCATGCTCGATAGCGTCAACGACATTCTCGACCTGGCCAGGTTTCGCAGTGGTGAACTGAAACTGCAACCCAGGGCCACCAGCATTCGAGATTACCTGGCCGAGGTGCTCAAACCCCTGGCCCTGAGGGCCTCTCAAGAAGGCCTGAAGCTCTACCTGAGGGTCGACCGAAAGGTTCCCGAGGGCCTCGTGCTCGACCCGGTGCGACTGCGCCAGGTACTGATCAATCTGGTAACCAACGCTCTTAAATTCACTCCCCAGGGCTCGGTCACGGTAAGCCTGGAACAACGCAACGACCGGCTGGAATTCGCCGTAGAAGACACCGGTATCGGCATCCCGGCCGAACGCTGCCGACAGATCTTCGAGCCCTTCGCCCAGGTAGAAAGCGAGCTTTCCAACAAGCATCGCGGCACCGGCCTGGGACTGGCCATCGTGCGCCAGATCGTTGGGGCCATGGGTGGGGACATCGCCTGCCAAAGCCAGATTGGACGTGGTTCAACCTTCTTCTGGCAGATGCCCCTGCAGGTTTCAGAAACCCCCACGCTTCAAGCCTTTCCCCTCAACGAGCTCAAGCTGGCGGTCGACGACGAACGGCTCAAAGAGTGCCTGCGCGAGCTGCTAGAGGCCGGCGAATGTCAGCCGGTATCGCGCTGCGACTTCGCCCTGGTAGAAGTGGGCGACGAAGCCACTCTGCCCCAGCGTCTGCAGGCCCTGGGGGGACGACGCGCCGTCATCTGTCCCCCCGGCTGGAGGCCCCGCAGTCTGGACAGCCTGCCCCGCGGTGTGCAGCGTTTGCCCTGGCCCTTTGGCCCCGGCGAGCTGCGCCTGTGGATGCAGGGGGCCTGCGCCAGTCTGATCGACTCTCGTGAAACGGCTCCAACCCAATCACGTCGGCTGCTGGTGGTAGACGACAGCCGCGTGAACCTCAAACTGGTCAGCGCCATGCTGCGCCGCCTGGGCCACGAAGTGCGGGCCTGCGAGTCGGCCTCTCAGGCCCTGTTGGCCTTGCAAGAAGAAAGCTTCGATGTCGCCCTGGTGGACGTGGAAATGCCCGGAATGGACGGATGCGAACTGGCCCAGCACCTGCGTGGCCAGGGCCTGACGATGCCTCTGGTGGCAGTGACCGGGCACATCGACCTGCAGAGTCGCAACCGCTGTAAAGAGGCCGGCATGAATCACTATCTGACCAAGCCCTTCACCCTCGAAGATCTCAACGCCACCTTGCAAGGCTGCTTCTAAGGAGTTTGGCGCAACTCATCGATCACCCGGTCGCGGTGCAGCGACAGAAAGCGATCGAGAAACTCTTTGTCCTGCAGCAAGGCGGCGATCTTCGGATGATTCATCAGGGCCTGGTAGTCCTGACCACGCACCGCCGACTGGATCTCGGGGTCCTGGGCCAGATCCAACATGCGAGGGTCCTGCAAAATGCTCTGCACCTTGGGGTGCTGAACCAGTTGTTGGTTCAAGGTCGGGTCCTGCACGGCCACGTTGAAGTCGCTCAGCGTTTGCTCGACTCCCTGGTCGATGGGGGTCACCTTGTTGACCACCGGGGCAAGCAGAGAATCGTCGACGCGTGCCACCCACAGTTCGGCTCCCTGCGGTGGGCCCAGGCCCAACTTGCTGTCGTCGATGCGCACCCAGGGTCCGGGATGCTGAACCCGATAGTCAAGCTCGGCCTGAGCGCGCCGCATGGCCCGCTGGGCCCGACCGATGGCGCTGACTCCCCCAAATACCAGCCCCATGAGAACGCAGCCCCAGATCATTCCCGGCACAATCCCTGCCAGAGCCTCGCCGGGAGGTAGGGGCGGTAAATCCTCCTCTTTGCGCCGTTTCAGGCGTCGGCGAAGGGGCGTGTGCAAGGCGTAGTCGGCCAGCACAAATAAAAGCAGCCCACCCACGACAGCACCGGCCAGCCAGCTCAGGGCCAGGGGCACAAACCCCATCAGCGGCGCCAGCAGCGGAGCCACATAGGGGGCCCAAATACCGGCCAACAGCAAAGCCGTGAACGAGCACGCCATACTGAGGATGCCGCGACGATAGCCCAAAAATCCGAAGAGAGCCAGCACCACCAGCGCGATCAGATTTACCATGCACTCACCTCAGCGCGTATTTCGAACAATCGACTCCAGGGCAGGGAGAACTGAAGCTCTACTCCGGGAGCCAGCGCCTGAAAGGCTGTCCTTAGCTCGGGAAACACTTCATTCTGCACCCGCTGCTCTTCGGCGGGCGTGAGTTGCAGTCCCGGGTGGCCCAACAGGGCGGCCGCCCGCCAGCGAAAATCGGCCTGATACAGCAGGTCATCGGCGATGCGTTCAAGCAAAAACCGCCGGCGCGCCGTGCCGTCGGGGCAAAGGCCCAGGCAGGCCAGGGCCGTGCCCAGTCGGTTGCCCAACGTGTTCCAGGCAGCGTAGCCGGCCAGCCGCTGCCACAGGCCCCGCTCGGCCAGGGCCTGTCCCAGGCTCAGGTCGCCGCCGTTGGCAAAGGTCACGTCGAGCAGCACCACCGAGTGTCCCTGGTCCAGGGCCGCTTCCAGCGCTTGCAGCCAGCTGGCCGGTGGCGGCCCGGGCGGCTGCCAGCGGGCCTCGACCTGGGGCTGCTCGGGCCGCCCATAGATCCACAGCTGGTGCGAAGAGTCGCCGAGCCGCAGCCGGGCGGCCTCGAGGTGGGCCGAGAGCACCTCGCCCAGCGGCCGATCTTCATACAGCCCCTGCAGCCCGGGAAGCTGGGGGTGCGACCAGTGCACCTGCACAGTGGGCTGCTGACCCAGGGCGCGGGTCAGCAGCAGCAAGCCCGTTTCGTCGGTGCCGGGCAGGCTGTTCACCGCCCCCAGCGCCTGCAGCTCGAGCAGGTTCCAACCGGTGGTGCGGCTGTCGTCGAGGGCAAAGGTGAGATACTCCCAGGGTTGCTCGGCCACCCAGCCATAGAGCTGCTGGTTGCGCCGCCGCACCCCTCGATAGCGACTCAATACTTCGGGCGGAATCTCGGTTTCGAGCCGGGCCTGTTCCTGGCTCCTGCCGGCCCCGGCGGCGGCCGACAGCTCGACGAGCCGCTCGGCCCAGTGCATGTCCTCCACGGTGAGCTGGGTAGGAGCGTTGCGCAGGATGGTCTGGTAGACCAGCATGGGCAGGGGCAGCTGACGCAGGGCCTTCAGGTTGCTCAGCGCCTGTTGCAGGTCGCTGGCGGGATGGCGGCTGGCCACCAGCCCTCCCCAGGCCACCATGTCGAGGGACACCACGGCCCCGGCCACGTCCTGGGTGGCCAACCACTCGACCAGCTCGGCCCCTCGGCCCGGCTGCTGAAACCGCCCCAAGAGTTCGACGGGAGGCAGCAGCACCGGCGCCAACCGAGCGGGAAAATCGAGGCAACACGGCCGATCGTCGAGCGGGACGAAGGCCCAGGGCTTCACGCGCGCGGGGGCAGTTGGGCGATGGCCTCGGCAAAGCTGGCGGTGGCGCTACGCAGGCTGGACTCCTCCAGCCCGGTGACCACGGCCCCGATGGTCAGCCCGGCCGCTCCCGCCTTCTGCAGCGCCCCCACTTCGTGGGGCTCGATGGCCTTCTGGGTGGGGATCAGCACGGGCATCTGGTGACACTGGGTCAGGCGTAGATAGGTGGCCAGATCCACCAGATTGAGCGGCGTGCGATACTCGCTGCGCGGAATCACCGAACCTTCGATGATGTGAATGCCCAGCTGTTCCAGCGCTTTCATCAGCTCAGGGGTCCAGCTGCTGTCGACGGCCACCATGCGGTCCATCTTCAAGTCCAGATGGCCGGCCGGGGTGAACTTGCAGAACAGATCCCAAAAGTCGAAGCGCTGGGCCTGGATATCGGCCAGGTCGTCGGGCCCGGGCTGCACCTCTTCACCGGTCACAATGCCCACCGGCACCGACACCGCCTGCAACACCTCCAGAATGGCGCTGCGTTCCTGGACCCAGCTGCCAAAGGTGGTGCCGCTGGCGAAGTGGTGGCAGTTGATATGCACCTTCAAACACTGGGCCCCGGCCTCTACGGCGGCCACGGCCAGCCGGGCGTCGTTGCTAGGCAGGCTGACCATAAGGCAAAACTGGCGGTCGAGCAGGCTTCGAAGTTGAGACATCAGGCGTGCACCTCTTGGGTAGGCTTGGACGTGGGAGTGTATTCGCCGTCCTGGCTGAGCTTGACCGAGAGGATGCGGCTGACGCCGGGTTCTTCCATGGTCACCCCGTAGAGTCGGTCGGCAAACTCCATGGTCTTGCGATTGTGGGTGATGACCAGAAACTGCGAGGAACTGGCGAACTGACCCAGGCGGGTGGCCACCCGTTCCACGTTGGAGTCGTCCAAAGGTGCGTCCAGCTCGTCCAGAATGACGATGGGGCTGGGCTTGTGGGTCAGCAGCGAGAGCAAAAAGGCCATGGCCGACAGGGCCCGCTCGCCGCTGGAGAGCAGCGTCAGGTTCTGTAGCCGCTTGCCCGGGGGACAGGCCACGATTTCTACGCCCGACTCCAGCACGTCTTCGGGGTCCGACAGCTCCAGCCGGGCCGTGCCGCCCTGGAACAGGTCGGTGAAGGTGTGGGCAAAGGTCTCGTTGACGCGCTCGAAGGTCTGGCGGAACTGCTGCATGGTCACGGCGTCCAGCTCGGCCATGATCGAGCGCAGGCTCTCGGCCCCCTCCTCGAGGTCTTGAATCTGGGTGCGCAGCTCGTCGGTGCGCGCCACCAGACGTTCGTGGTCTTCCTGAGCGCCCAGGTTGACCGATCCAAAGTTCTCGAGGAAATTGCGCAATTTGCCGGCCCGCTGCTTGGCCTTGTCGAGTTCGGCCGGCGTCATGGGCTGGCTGGGGCGCACCTCTTCGCCTTCGCCGATCGGGCCCAGCCGCTCCAGGGCCTCTTCACGATGGGCTTCGAGCCCGGCCAGTTCGACTTCCAGCTTGGTGTGGCGGGCCTGAACCCCGCGCAGCTGCTCTTCCTGCTCGGCCACCAGGGCGGTCAGCCGTTGCCACTCCAGTTCCTGCTCCTGATTGACCCGCTGCATCTCCTCCAGCTGTTGCTGCAAGGTAGCATATTCGGTGTCGAACACCAGAATCTGGGCTTCCAGCTGCTCTTGCGAGCCGCGCAGGGTTTCGCGCAGGCCCTGACTGCGGGCCAGCTCTTGCTCGGCCAGATGGCGGTCCTGCTCCAGTTCTTCGCGGCGCTGCTGCAGCCGGGCCGCCTCGGCCACGGCGCTGCGCTGGGCCTGCAACTTGCGCTCGGCCTCTAGCTGGGCCTGGCTGAACAGGCGCTGGCTCTCTTCGCGCAGCTGCTGCAGTCGAGCCTCTTCCTCTTGAAACTGCCCGAGCTGCTCGATGAGCTCGGCCTGCTCCTGGGCCAACTGCTCGATGCGCTCCTCCAGCTGGTCGAGCTCGCTGTCGGCGCTGCGGCTGCGAGCCTGCAGCATTTTCATCTCTTCGTCGGCCTTCTCCAGGCCTTTCTGCAAACGGTCGCGCTCCTGGCCACGGCGCCGCCCCTCGGCCTCGAGGTCGGCCAGTTCGGCCTTCAGCGAGCGCAGCGCCTCGCGCGCGGCCGCCAGAGTCTGGTCGGCCTGAGCCCGCTGTTGCACCAGCCGCTCCTCGCGGTCGATGCACTGCTGCAGCTCCATCTCTTGCTTTTGCAGGGCGGCTCGGGCCTCGTCCAGGAAGCGCCGGCGCGACAGCAGCCCGCCCTGGCTGTTGCGCGAAGAACCACCGGTCAGGGCGCCGCTAGGATTGAGATATTCACCCTGGCGGGTCACCAGGTGGGGGCGGCGGCCGCGGCAGCGATCGTAGAGCTGCAGGGCGGTGGGCATGTCTTCCATCACCACCGTGCGGCCCAAAATCTCGGCCAGCACGCTCTCGATTTCGCGCGGATAGCCCAGCAGCTCCAGAGCGATGCCCACCACCCCGCGACGGTCGGGCAGCTGGGGAGGCGGCGGCGGCATGCGGTCCAGGTCCAGCGGCCAGAAGGTTACCCGGCCGATGCGCTCCTGCTTGAGCCGCTCGATCAGCTGCGAAGCCACCCGGCGGTCGCGGGTGACCACGTCGTGCACGTGACCGCCCAAAGCTGCCTCGAAGGCCTGTTCCAGCCCCGAAGGCACCTTGATGAGCTGGCCCAGCAGGCCTAGCACACCCTGTTCTTTCCACTGCACCACCGCGCGCACGGCCGGGGGCAACCCGCCGCCATCTTCCAGCAGCGCCTCGAGTTCGGCCAATCGGCTGACCAGCGGTCGCCGCTGGCCTTCCAGCTGCTTGCGCTGCTGCTGGGTTTCGCGAAGCTTTTCCTCGATCTGGGCCTTCTCGCTTTCCACCTGACGGGCCAGCTCAGCGGCTTCCTCCAGCTGGGTCTGCAGCTCCGGGTCGAGGGTGGGCTGGCTGGCCGACTGCAACACCTCGGCGCGCAGCTGCTCGCGCTGCTCGACCAGCTCAAGAATGCGATAGTCGTCTTGCTCCTGGCGGGCGCGCAGGGTTTCTCGCTTGCCCAGGGCCAGGTGCTGTTCTTTTTCCACCTGCGACAGGCGCTGGCGCAGTTGGGCGTGGGGACCCTGGCCCAGCGAGGGCAGCTCGTCCACCTCGCGGCGGTGATGCTCGAGCGAAGCCTGCACCTCGGCCAGGTCCTGCTCGAGTTGGGGGAGCTGGTCCTGAACGGCCTGCCACTCCTGGGTGCAGTCGTCGATGCGCTGCTGGCTGGAATCCAGCCGCTGGCGGGCCGTTTCGGCCGAATGCTGCAGCTCTTGCAGCCGCTGCCCCAGGGCCTCGCGCTGGGCCCGGGCCACGCTGGCCTTCTCGCGGCGGTCGCTGACCTCGCCCATCAGCTCCTCGCGCACGGCGTCGCGGCGCCGCTTGGCCAGCGAGGCCTGATGCAAAGCCTGCCGCGACTCTTCGGTGCGCGCCTCCAGCTCGACCAGTTGCTGGTGAGCCCGGGCCAGCTGTTCGCGGGTGTCGGCGATGCGCTGCTGCAGTCGGCTCCACTCCTGAATGGCCAGCTCGACCTCGAGCGCCTTCAGCTCGACCTGAGCCTCGCGATACTTGCGATAACGCTCGAGCTGCTTTTCGCTTTCCACCAGCTGCAGTTCCAGCTCGCGCATAATGTCGTGCAGGCGGGTGAGGTTGGCGGCGGTTTTCTCGAGCCGGCGCTGAGCCTCGCGTTTACGGAACTTGTAGCGGTTGACCCCGGCCGTCTCTTCCAGCATCGCGCGGCGTTCTTTGGGGTCGGTAGAAAGGACCCGGTCGACCTCTTTGCCGCCCAACACCGAAAAGCTGCCGGGACCCACACCGCTGCCCATCAGCAGCTCGTGCACGTCGCGCAGACGACAGGCGGTGCGATTGATGTAAAACTTGCTATCGCCATCTTCCAGGCGCCGGGTGATGGCCACCTCGGGGGCGTCGAGCGGCAGCACCTGCTCGGAGTTATCGAAGATGGCCGTCACTTCGGCAAAGGGCGTGCCTTTGCGGCTGGGAGTACCGGCAAAGACCAGTTCCTCGAGCTTGGTGGCGCGCATGGCCTTGGCGCTCTGCTCGCCCAGGCAGAAGCGGATGGCGTCGGTCAGATTGCTCTTGCCGCTACCGTTGGGCCCCACCACGGCCAGGAAACCGCGCGAAAAGTCGATTTCCGTTTTCTGAGAGAAGGTCTTGAAGCCGAATAGCTCGAGTCGCTTGAGAAACACCGTTGATAAATATTCAATCCCGCGAGAAACTCCTGCGGAACAGACGTTCCCCTCAGACCCAGGCTTCGCCGCTGCGAGCGACCGGCCAGAAAGACGACGAGCAAAACATGGGTATCGACGGCGGTTCTCAAGGGTCGACCTGGTCGGGGAGGCCACGCAGCCGGGTGATGATCTCGTCACTGGTCAACGCTCCCTGAAGCAGTCCAAAGGACTCTTCCAGGGGATCGCCGGGCAACACTTTGGTGGCCACCAACCGGCCCTGTTCCTCGACAAATTCGAGCACCACCCCGGGCTTGAGGCCCAGTCGATCGCGCAACTCTTTGGGAATCGTGACCTGGCCCCGTTCAGACACGGTAGATTTCATACTTTTAGTCTAAGTATTCATACTTTAGCGTCAAGGCTTAACCCGCCAGGGAATCGCCGACCCTCGGCTAAACTAGGCCGCATGGCTCGCTTCCACTTCCAGGTGAAAGACTCTGCAGGCGGTGTGCGCACGGGCACCATGGAGGCCCGAAACCTGGCCGACGCCCGCCAGATCATCGAAAATCGCGGTTTTGCGGTGGTCCAGCTCAGGGCCGTTGAAGAAGCGCCACCCTCACCCAAGCTGGAAGTGCACACCAAGAGCGCCCATTCGCGCCATCACGTGGGGCCTGCCCCTCGCCGCGAATATCGCCCCCCGCTCGGCGAACGTCTGGCTGCGATGCTCCCCCCCGCCTCGGCGCTCAACGTTGGCTTTCTCATTCTTGCCCTGCTGGGATTGCTTTGGATGGTGCGAGGTTGGCGCTCGCCAGGGGCAGCTCCCGCCGGGTCGCGTCCTGCCACACAGGCCACCCCTGAGAGCTTCCCGGTCAAGCTGCTGATCGAAGGAAAAGTACTCTGCCAGGACAGCCCCGGCGACGTTGAAATCCTGGTGGACCTCCCCGAAATTCCCTATCAACAGACCTTTCAGTGGTCGAAGATCAAGCACGTGAAGCCCGACCATTTTGTGGTGGAAATCCAGTTCGAGTCGACCCGAAAGGCCAAAACTCTCAGGGTGGTGGCCCGCCAACCGGGCCTGGGCGAGGCTTCCGTGGGCCCGATCCAGCTTCGCCCCGGCGGGGGTGACTATCGCAATTTGGAGTTCAACATCAAGCGCTAAGCGTGGCCAGATACGAGTAGAGCGGCAGGAAGATCGAAAGAATCACCGTGGCCACCACGCTGGCCACGCCGGCCAGCATCAGCGGTTCCATAGCTGCGCTCAGGGCGTCCACTTTGAAGTTCATCTCGATATCGTAGTAGGACCCGGCCCGGCCAAACATCTCTGGCAGCCTGGAGGCCTGTTCACCCGCCATCACCATATGAGAAAGCGAGGGTGGATAAATCTGGGGATTGGCCGCCAGATGATCCGAGCAGGGCTCACCTTCCATAATGGTCTTTTCCATTCGTGGGGCGTCGTCAAGAAACTCCGGGTTGCCGCTGGCGCCAGCGGCCATTCGCATGGTGCGGGCGATGTCCATACCCGAGCTCAACATGGCTTCGACCGACATGCAAAAGCGGGCGCAACTGCCAAACATCAGCATGCTTCCCATCAGGGGGACCCGCTTGAGAAAGCGAAACAGCGCCAATTGTCCGGAGGTGGTGCGCAGCCACTCGCGGCCGGCCGTGTAGAGCGCGCCCCCCCCGGCCAGAAAGATCAGCCAGAAACCGGGCTGGCGCACGGCCTCGGTGATGAACATGACCACCCGCGTGATCAACGGTAAAGGCACGTTCATCTCTTTGAAAATGCCCAGAAAACTGGGCAGCACGGTGTAAAACATAAACAAAGTGAGGGCGGTGGCCAGAATCAGCACGAAGATGGGATAGGTCATGGCCGACTTGACCCGCTGGCGCAGCCGTTCATCGCGTTCCATCCAGTCGGCCAGGCGCTCCAGGCTGCCGTCCAAGTCGCCCGTGCGTTCGCCGATCTGCACCAGCGTCACAAAGATTTTCGAGAAGATGCGCGGATAGGCGCTCAACTGATGGGAAAAGACGTGTCCGGCCGCCACCTTCTCGGCCACGTCGCGGATCACTTCGCCAAAATTGGGATACTCGGGCTGATGGGAAAGGGTCTCCAGCGACTGGATGATGGGCACGGCGTTGCGCAACATCGTGGCCAGTTGCCGGCTGAAGATGGCCACGACCTGAGGGGGAACCGTGACCTTGGCCTTCCAATCCGAAACGGGCGAGGGGGCGGGCATTAGCCCATAGGATTTGTCGCTTCGGGCATTTGTCCTACACATTCCGTTCCAGGACTCCTGTGGGGCGGGCCGAAAGCGCCAGCCATAGGAGATGTAACTTCGGAATGTGCGGTATTGCTGGTCTTGTCTATGATTATCCCTCGACCCCGGTGGAGAAAGATTGGGAAGCGGTCTTTCAAGCCTTTCAAGAACTGCAAGAGCTGCCTCGAAAGTGGAGCCAGCCCGAAGCCTTTGACCCTCTACTGACCAGGCTGGAATCGCATCTGGAAAATCTCCGCGAGTGGCCGGTGCTGGGTCAGCTCTGGGACAACCCGTCCCTGCGCGAGCGCCTGGCCGCTGCCGCCGCCCAGCTGGACGCGCTCGACCAGGAAATGCAGAAGGCCACCACCTCCGGTGCCCTCTCCAGCGACCTTATGGAAAGCCTGAACGCCCACGGCGTGCGCCTTCGCGACCTGGCCTGGACACTGGTGCACGATGCGCTGGGCGGTTTGCAGCGCTGTCGTGATCTGCTGCCCGAAGCCTATCACCATCAGCCCAAGGCGTGTTTCGAAGCCTGGAAGCTCAGCGTCACGCTGGGCAACATCGGCCGCATGGAAGTGCGCGGGCGAGACTCGCTGGGGTTCTCGGTGATGATCGCCTTTTCCAGCGCCGAGGCCCTGGAGAGCTGGGGTCGTCAGCTTCCCGGTGAACTGCAAACCCTGCTGGAGCAGCGCCAACACGGCATCGAACTGGTCGAGGGCTCGATCGTCAGCGACCGCAGCGCTCTGGTATTTGTCTATAAAGTGGCCCAGGAAGTGGGGGCCCTGGGCGACAACGTGGCCGCCATCGAGAAATCCATGCGCCAGGACGAGTTGCTGTGGCGTGCCCTTTCGGCCGAGGACCGCCCGGTCAACGTGTTTTCTCACACCCGTTGGGCCTCCAACGGCATCATCAGCGAGCCCAACTGCCATCCGGTTTCCGAGCTCACCCTGCAGCAAAACGGCAAATCCGGACTGGCGCCCGCCACCTCGCCTCACCGCATCATGGCCTGCCTGAACGGCGACGTGGACAACTATCGCGAACTGCTGTCGCGGGTGCATTCGGAAACGGGACGCAGCCTGCCCACCCGCATCACCACCGACACCAAAATCATTCCCGTGCTGGTCGATCACTATTTCCAGCGCAGCGGCGATATGCGCGAAGCCTTTTGCAAGACGGTCAGCCAGTGTGAAGGCTCGATCGCCATCATTATGCACAACAGCCTGGAGCCCCAAAAGGTCTATCTGGCTCTGCGCGGCTCAGGTCAGGCTCTGTTCGTGGGCCTGTGTCACCACGGCTATGTCTTTGCCTCGGAACTCTACGGCGTGGTCGAGCAAACCCAACGATTTCTGCGCCTCGACGGCACCAGCGAACGCATTTCCGGCAAGCCCGAGACGGCCGGTCAAGTGCTGGTGCTGACGTCCAACGGTCGGGGCGACCTGCAAGGCATTGAGGCCTTCAGCTTCGACGGCACGCCCATCGCCTGCGACAGCCTGAAAGTGCACAATGCCGAAATCACCACTCGCGATATCAACCGCGGTCAGTATTCTCACTATCTGCTCAAAGAGATCAACGACGCTCCCGAGTCTATCCGCAAAACGCTGCGCGGCAAGTTTGTGCTGCACAGCGAGTCGCGCACTGCCCGCCTGAACCTGGACGACAAAGTTCTTCCCCAGGTCTTTATGGAGCGCCTCAAGGGGGGTCAGGTGCGGCGCATTCTGATCATCGGCCAGGGCACAGCCGCCGTGGCCGGTCAGGCCGTGGCCGCCATCGCCCAGCGCCTGCTGGGGCCGCGCCTCAGCGTGTCGGCCATGAAAGCCACCGAACTGTCGGGCTACTCGATGGATCAGCATCTCGACGACGCCCTGGTGATCGCCATCTCTCAGTCGGGCACCACCACCGACACCAACCGCACCGTCGACCTGGCCAAATCGCGAGGGGCCACCGTGCTGGCCATCGTCAACCGGCGCAACTCCGATCTGGTCTACAAGGTGGACGGCGTGCTCTACACCAGCGACGGTCGCGACATCGAAATGTCGGTGGCCTCCACCAAGGCCTTCTACAGTCAGGTAGTGGCCGGCTATCTGGTCAGCTATCAACTGGCGCTGGCGTTGGGCATGGTCGACCCCGAAACCGTCTACCACGAGCTCAGCGAGCTGAGCCGGCTTCCCGACCTGATGAAATCGGTGCTCGGCTCTCATGAGGCCGTTGAGCGCTTTGCCGAAGAATGGGCGCCACGTCGTCGCGACTGGGCCATTGTGGGCAGCGGACCCACCCGGGCCGCGGCCGATGAGATTCGCATCAAACTCAGCGAACTCTGCTACAAATCGATCGCCACCGACTATATCGAAGACAAGAAGCACATCGACCTGTCCAGTGAACCACTGACGCTGATTTGCGCTGCCGGTCTGCCGCTCATGGCCCTGAAAGACGCGGTCAAAGAGGTGGCCATTTTCAAATCGCACAAATCGGTGCCGATCGTCATCGCCACCGAGGGTTTCACGGCCTTCGAGCCCTACGCCGCGGGGGTGGTGTACGTGCCGAAAACCTCGGAAGCCGCCTCGGTGCTGCTCAACACGCTGGTTGGCCATCTGTGGGGCTATTACTGCGCCCAGGCCATCGACGGGGGGGCCGAACAGCTGCGCCACGCCCGGGCCCTGGCCGTGCAGGTGCTCAATCAAGGCGACGCCATCGCCCTGTCGCCCAGCCTGCTGCGCCAGGTTCGCGACCTGGGCCGACGTTTCCAGGACGAGCTCTGGAAAGGACGCTTCAACAGCAGCCTTTCCCTTGAGGTGGGCGCCAAGCTGGGCGGGCTTTTCCAATACTTCACGGGGGCCAGCTCGCTGCGCCAGTTCGCCGCCGAGTTTCAGGCCAGCGCCTCGGCCCTGGGCGTGGCCGAAGTATTGGTGCAGATTCTCTCTCAGGCCATCGCCGAACTCAGCCGACCCATCGACGCCATCAAGCATCAGGCCAAGACCATCACGGTGGGCATTTCGCGCCTGGAAGAAAGCTATGAAGGCCCGGTGTTCGAGGCCCTGCAGCAGCTGTCGATCACCCCCGATTCGGTGCCCTATGCCGACCTGGTTACGCTGCGCGTCGTGAACCAGGCCGTGCGCGAAGTCACCGGGGTCACCTGCTATCAGGTAGACGGACTGGGAACGATGGGCGAAGTGACCCGCTCGTCCACCGTCAAGGTAACTACCAAGATGGGACGTGCGGCCAAGATGAGAAGTCGCGCCGACAATGCCTATCCGCTGGTGGGCACCAAGGAATGGTGCGTCCGCCGCGTCAGCACCTTCATCGGCACCGGTCGCAAAGATCAGTGCCCCATCATGATCGTTCCCAGCGCTCCGCGGGGACAGGTGGAGAAACTGGCCCTGCTGCACCTGCAGCTGCACGAGCAGCTGCCACTGGAGAACAAAGTCTCGCTGCTGCGCGATCTGGGTGGTCGCTACGAAGACCTGCGCAGCCAGGTGCTGGAAACCGACGCCGAGTGGACCGACGACGTACTGGAGACGCTCACTCCCTCGGAACTGATTCTTCTGCCGGTGGAACAGCTCACCGAGCGCGTTCTTTCCTTCTTTCACTCCAAAGTTGCCAGTTGACAGAGATCGCCTCCACGCTTATGATGTCGTTCTCCTGAGGGCCTATAGCTCAGCGGTGAGAGCAGCCGGCTCATAACCGGTTGGTCGCTGGTTCAAATCCAGCTGGGCCCACTCTGGTGATCGTGGCCCGGTGGTCTAGCGGTTAGGACGTCGGCCTTTCAAGCCGAAGATCGCGGGTTCGAACCCCGTCCGGGTCACCATTTTGGGCGCATAGCTCAGTCGGCTAGAGCATCTGCCTTACAAGCAGGGGGTCGGGGGTTCAAGTCCCTCTGCGCCCACCATAGAGAACCCCGAGAAATCGGGGTTTTTTGCTATTCATCGATGAGGAGTCCTCGAAGTGCGAAACGCCTTGCTCCACTTGGCCCTGGTGGCACTGCTGCTGGCACCAGCCTTCTCCGAACCGTCCAAGCCAGCGAAGGTCAAGACGATCTTTGACTACAAACAGGAACTGGCCCTTACCGATCAGCAGGTGGCTACGATGAAAGCGGCCCTGGTGGAACTGAACGAATCCATCAAGTCGGGGCGCACCGGCCTGAACCAGCTCGAGGCTGAGTACAAGGCACTGATCGCCAAAGAGGACATCACCATCGCGGAGGCCCGCGCCAAGCTTCAGCAAATCGCCGACTCCACCGTGTCGCTGCGTCTCAAAGACCTGGAGATCTCGCGCAAAATCACGGCTACCCTGTCGCCCGAACAGCGGATCAAGTGGCGCAGCATTCAAGCCCAGATGCGCGGCCAGAGCAAACCCTGAACCCAGGCGACGCCTATGCCCTTGCTGCTGCTGTGGATCGCAGTGCTCTTTCTGGAGTCCGAGTTTCTGGCGGTGCGCAACTATGAGTTGCGCACCGAAATTCGCGCCCTGCTGCACCTGCCAGTCTACCACCTGACCTTCAGCTTCCTGGCCTTCGCCCTGTTTCTCTACCGACTGCAAGCCGCCCAACTGGGAGGTCTGGGGCTCGATCGCTTCAGCCGCCGCGCCGCGGCCCTTCATCTGACGGTCTTCATGGCCGTAGCCATCGGCCTGCATCCGCTGTGGAGGGCCTTGCAGGGGCAACCTCCGGCGCTGCAGGCGGCCAGCTGGCTGGCCGTGCTGGGCGCCTTCATGCTGAGCTGGATCAGCGCCCTGCTGCGGCCCGGCAACTGGCGTTCCTGGCTGCAGCGGCACGCCCCCTGGCTAAGCCTGGCTCTGGCCCTGGGGGCCCTGTCGCTGGGCATCATGCGCGTCAGCAACTGGCTCTGGCACCCCCTGGCCGGAGGCACCTTGAACCTGGCCCGCGCCGTTCTGGCGGTCGTCTACGATGACGTCACGGCCTCGCCCCAGACCTATGAACTGGGCACCAGCACCTTCACCATCCGAATTGAACCGGGTTGCTCGGGCTATGAAGGCATCGGGCTGGTCTCGATGTTCACCCTGCTCTTCCTCTGGCTGCGGCGCAAAGAACTGCGATTTCCCCAGGCGCTGGCGCTGCTGCCAGTGGGATGCGCCCTGAGCTGGCTGATCAACGGCCTGAGAATCGCCGTGCTGGTGATCATTGGCACGGGGTTCTCGCCCTATGTGGCCACCAAGGGCTTTCACTCGCAGGCTGGCTGGCTGACCTTCATCCTCACCTCGGTGTTCCTGGTGTTCGCTGTCGAACAGGGGGGCTGGTTTCAGCGCAACCCTCGGCCAGCCGACGATGACCTCAGAGAAGAATATCCTGCGGCCCCGTATCTGCTGCCCCTGATGGCGCTGTTACTGGGCACCATGCTGGGGCAGGCCCTCAGCGCCCATGACTTTGCGGTGCTGTACCCGCTGCGCATCCTTCTGGCGATAGCTGCCCTGGTGGGCTGGTCCAGACTTGCCCTGGGCCCCTGGTTCAGCCTGCCAGCCCTGGGGGTTGGGCTGGGGGTTTACCTGGTGTGGGCCGCGCTGGTGCCCGGGGAACCGGGGGTCACGGTGTGGCAACACCTGCAGGGGGGCTGGGCCTGGCTCTGGCTGGCATTTCGCCTGATGGGCTCGAGCCTGATCATCCCGCTGGCCGAGGAACTGGCCTTCCGAGGATTTCTCATGCGCCGGCTCCAGAGCGCCGATTTCGATAGCCTCGCCCCCACTCAGGTGGGTCTGGTGCCCTGGGTGCTGTCGTCGCTGGCCTTTGCCGCCCTGCACCAGGATGTGCTGGCAGCCTTTCTGGCCGGGCTGGCCTACGGCCAGCTCTATCGCCGCGGAGCCAGCCTGGGCGAAGTCAGCCTGGCCCACGGCGTGACCAACTTCTGCATCGGAGTGCAGGTATTGGCGCTAGGCCACTGGTCTCTGTGGTAGGGGCTCAGACCGCTCGTCGGCGCCGCCCGGCCAGCAAGAGGCCGGAAACAAAGAGCAGTGGTAAAGTGGCGGCGCCAGCATCCAGCTCGGGCACCCGATCCACCCCCTGCACATTGCTCAGGTAGGCCGTGGTAGAGTAGCTGGACGCGTCGCGCTGGCCTAGAAACGGCACGTTGATCGTCACCGTCGGATTGGTGCGCACGGCCCCAAAGGTGAAACGGTAGTCACCGTCGGCCGGCAGCACCACCGAGAAGGTCTGAGGAAGCAGCCCGAGAGTAAGAGGCTGAAACACCGTCGGCAGTGAGCCGAAGAGCGGGTCGAGGGCCACAAAGTAGGCGAAACTCGGTGAACCGAGAGCCACCAACTGGATCTGCGAGGCGTCGAACTCGATGGAGTCGCCAATCAAACCGCCGGTGAAAACCGCCGACAAGACCCCGGCTCGGTGGGCACCTGGCAGCAACGTGGTCAAGGTGCCCGCTGGCAGGCCCGCGTTGCTCTCGATGGTGGCGATATTGTTGGCCGGGTTGCCACCCCCATTCCCGAGACGCGCAATTCGAGTAGACCCGCCGGTGGCCGAGATCGGCACGATTCCGACAGCCCCACCGTCCTGGGCGAAGGTTCCCGAAATGATGGGGGCAGCCTGGGCTGGCAGGAAGAGAGCCCCGACCAACAGCAATCGTTTACCAAATTCGGAAAACAGGCGTTTCATTTCATCTCCTCTGCTGCTCCCCGCTGCGGCTCCACCGGCTTTGACGATGACCAGGCTGGTCCTGTCCATTTGCGGGCTTGAATTTTAAGTTTCTTCAACACACAGCGCCTTAAAGCAGCGTGCCAGGATTCTGTGCCTGAGGCGCAAAGCCGATGGGCAATGCGAACAACCCTACTTCTTCTGATCTTGAGCTCCGCCCACGCGATGGGCGAGGTCTACAAGCCCATCGAGCAGGCCTACCAGCGCAGCAGTCGGGCCATGGCGCTCAAATTCGTCGATGGCGTGCACTCGATCCGCGACCGCAATTTCGAGCTGCGCGACCCCGATGGCACGCTGGTGCCGCTGCCCGTGGAACGAGCCCGACTGGAGCAGTTGCTGCTGCCGGCTCTGCGCATCGAAGAATCCCATCGCGTGGTGCAGTCGACCGCAACCGCGTCACAGGTGGACTGCCGGGTGCGCTTCACCACGCGGATCCGGCTACTCGACCCGGCCAAAAAGAAGCCCTTCGACTTGAAGATGGACACCGAATGTCAGGACCGTTGGGTGCTGCGGGGCAGCCAATGGAAGCTGCTGCGTTCTCAGGTGCTGCTCCAAGAATCGTCGCGCTCGGAGGCGCCGTGAGTCGCCGTTCCCGGGGCAACTGGCTGGCACCGCTGGTAATGGGCTCACTGATAGGTGCGGTAGGCACCGCCGGGGCCGTGAAATTTCTCAGAGCCCGCCGGGCCCCGGTATCCCCGCCTGCGGCCCTGACCGTCAACGGCCAGTCGGTGTCGATGGGCGAATTCGAGGGCGTGCTGAAGCTGGCCTCGGGATCGCAGGTGCTGCAGGGACTGGTGGAGGAGCGACTGGTGGAGCAAGAGGCCGAACGGCGCAAGTTGCGCCTGACCGCCGAGGAAGAAGCCGAACTGGAAAAGGCCGCCCGCAAGCTGCCCAATGCCGACCTGGCCGTCATTGCCCTCAGGCGAGCCCGCACTGCCCTGCTGGAAAAGCGCCTGTTGCTGCAGGGGGTGGAAGAGTCCACCATGCGAGAGATCTACGATCAGTTCAAGCCTCAACTGGTTCAATACGAGGTGTTCGTCATTGTGCTGGCCAGCCGAAAGGATGGTCAGCATGTAGCCCGCGGACTACAGGACGGCATTCGCTTTGACCTGCTGGCTCGCGACCTGTCGCTGGATCCCAGCAAGGCCCAGGGAGGCCGATTGGGCAACCTGACCCTGCCCCAAATCGAGCGACTGCTGGGGCAGCCCGTGGCCGACGCGGTGCGTGGCCTCAAGCCCAATTCGGTCAGCGGTACCCTGTTTTCCAATCACGGGCTGGTGGTGGTCAAGCTGGGCAAGGTGCTGCAAAGCTACGAAGAACTCAAGCCCTCCATCGAAGGCCTGGTGGCCGGGTCGCGTCGAGCCGAGCTACTCACCGAGCTGCTGCTGGCCGCCCGCATCAGCTCGCCGTTCCTGACCGAGCCGCCCTCGACCGCATCGGCAGCCAAACCGGCCGGCATTTTGCCCGAGCAGGACGCCAAGGTTCCGGAACTGCCGGCGCCCGACTTGACGATGCCCGGAGCCGGTCAACTGGCGCCTCCCAAGGATCAGGGCTCGCGACCCAATGAACTGCCCAAGCCCACGGGCACCTCTGCACGAGATCTATGAGCGAGTGACCTTCGGCCCGGAAGCGGACGAGTCGCTCACCCCCTCGCCGAAGTGCCTACCCGAGCGGTGAACACGATACGCCCGTCACCTTCGCGTCGCCCTTGAAAGTGCCAGAGGCCCTCGCCCACCGGCCCGGCCTCGACGCCGATGGTTTCGCCGGCGTGCATCTCGGCCTGAAAATCGACCTCGTAGCGACCAATACTCTGCTGCTCGTGGGCCTGCAGCGGCACGGCGTCGGTGATCCACTGGCCGATGCGGGTGTTGTTGACGTGGGCGTGCATATCCAGGTCGCTGGTGCGGATGGCAAAGCTGGCCAGGCGGGGCAGACCTTCGCGAGCAGAGATCTTGACCGGGTCGTGGGGGCCGCGCTCGCCGGTGTAAAAGTCGGGGGGCTGCATGGGGGCGGGGCACGGCCGTCGGTGCACCCGATCGAGCATCAAATACTGGGCCGTGGCCTGACAAAAGCAGTCGCCATTGTTGAAAAACTGCAGGTCGCGGGTCACCAGCAGGCCTTCCAGCGGGCGCAGCCAGGTGCGGATTTGCACGGGCTGCCCCCAGCCGGGCCAGCGCGACAGGCTCATCTGCTGCCGGATCAGCGCCCAGATCACCCCCCGCTGCAGCATAGCCTCGTGGCCATAGCCCAATCGCTCGGCGTGTTCCCAGGCGGCTTCCTGGATGAGGCTGAGCAGGCCAAAGAGGCTGAGCTCTTTGCGATGGTTCACCAGAAAGCTGGTAACCCGGCAATTTTCCTCATGCAACTGGCGCACAACCGTTAGCGCACTTGCCCCTGGCCCTCGACCCAGTATTTGCAGGTGGTCAGCTCTTCCAGCCCCACCGGGCCGCGGGCGTGCATTTTCTGGGTAGAGATGCCGATTTCGGCCCCAAAGCCAAACTCGCCGCCGTCGGTGAAGCGGGTGGAAGCGTTGACGTTCACGGCGCAGGCGTCGACCTCGCGCTGAAAGCGGCGGGCCGCCTCCAGCTCGCGGGTGACAATGGCCTCGGTGTGGCCGCTGCCGTGACGGGCAATGTGCTGCAGCGCCTGGGTCAGGTCGTCCACCACGCGCACCGCCAGGATCAAATCGAGAAACTCGCTGTCCCAGTCGGCTTCGCTGGCGGGCGTGCCCCAACCCAGCAACGCCAGCGTCTCGGGGCAGCCGCGAACTTCCACGCCGCGCTGCTGGAGCTGAGGGCCCAGCTGAGCCAGCAGCGCTGCCGCCACCGAACGGTCGACCAGCAGCGTCTCCAACGAGTTGCACACGGCCGGGCGCGAGCACTTGGAGTTGATGATCAGCGGGCAGGCCATGTCCAGGTCGGCGCTGTGATGCACATAGAGGTGGCAATTGCCCACGCCGGTCTCCAGCACCGGCACCTGCGACCCCTGCACCACCCGCTGGATCAGCTCGGCCCCACCCCGAGGAATCATCAGGTCGATCAGCCCCCGCAGGCGCCCCAGCACGTCAATCGACTCGCGACTCAGGTCGGCCACGGCCTGCACCGCTTCGCCCGGCAGGCCCTGAGCTTGCAGGCACTGCTGCACGATGTCCACCAGCACGGCGTTGCTCTGGGCGGCGCTGCGCGAGCCTCGCAACAAGCAGGCATTGCCCGACTTCAGGGCCAGGCTGGCCGACTCGATGGTCACATTGGGGCGGGCCTCATAAACCATGCACAGCACCCCCAGCGGCACCCTCACCTTGCGAATCAGCAACCCGTTGGGGCGGGTCCAGGCCACCTCGCGGCCCACCGGGTCGGGCAAGCGGGCCACCTGTTCGGCCCCCTGGGCCATGGATTCGATGCGCTCGGGGCTGAGCCGCAAGCGGTCGAGCAGAGCCGCCGTCATGCCGGCCGACTCGCCGGCCTGACAATCGAGCAGGTTGGCCGCCAAAATGCGCTCGCCCTGGGCCCGTAGCTGGCTGGCCACGGCCTGCAACAGGGTGTCTTTCTGGGCCGTCGACAGCCAGGCAATGCTGCTACTGGCCTCTTTACAGCTGCGGGCCTGCTGGCTTAGGAGCTCGGACATGGGGCCTCCCGGGCATAAAGATGATCGCGGTGCACGGCCTCGGGATGTCCCTTGTAGCCGAGAATCTGTTCCAACTGAGAAGTGGGTTGGCCGATAAGCCGGGCCAGCTCGTGGTGGGGATAGTTGACCAGGCCGCGCCCCAGCTCGTTCCCCTGGGGGTCGAGCAGGCTGACCAGATCGCCCACCCCGAACTCGCCCTCGAGCGAGCGAATGCCCACCGGCAGCACACTGCGCCCCGCCGCCAGCGCGCGGGCAGCCCCGGCGTCCAGGTGCAGCTTGCCCCGCGGAGCGCCCCCCGCAGCCAGCCAGCGCTTGCGGCTGCTGAGACGCTTGCCGCCGGCCTCAAAGCGCGTGCCCACATCCTCTCCCGCCAGGATGCGCAACAAAATATCGGGCTCCACGGCCCGGGCAATCACCATGCTGGTGCCCACTTCCAGAGCCACCCGCGCGGCCTGCAGCTTGGAACCCATGCCACCGGTGCCGCCGCGCGAGGTTTCTTGGCGCACCAGCCCCTCGATCTCGGGGGTGATGGCCGTGACCCGGGTCAAGCGCCGGGGGGGGTCGTGGGAAAAGTCCAGCAGGCCGGGGGCCTGGGTCAGGTTGATGACGCACTCGGCGTCGACCAGCGCCCCCACCAGGCACGAGAGAATGTCGTTGTCGCCAAAGCGAATCTCGGTGACGGCCACCGAGTCGTTCTCGTTGATCACGGGCAGCACCCCGGCTTCGAGCAGCGTGACCAGCGTATTGCGGGCATTCAAATAGCGCTCGCGGGCTCGCAGGTCCTCGCGGGTGAGCAACACCTGCGCCACCTGCACTTCCAACAGGTCGAACACGCGGCGCCAGACGTTCATCAGCTCCACCTGGCCCAGAGCCGCCAGAGCCTGCTTCTCGCGCAGGTTCTCCTGTCCGGTTTTCAACAGGCTGCGGCCCATGCCCACGGCGCCCGAACTGACCACCACCACTTCCCACCCATGGTCGCGCAGCTGACGGATTTGCTGGGCCAGCGACAGCAGCAACGCCCCCTGCAGCTTGCCCTCGCTGCCCAACAACACGGCGGTGCCGCATTTCACCACAACTCGTCGATTGGCCACGCCGGGCCTTTTCGCGCCCCTGCCCCCTGTCCCTTGGCATTGAAGGCCCGCCAGAGAATGAACTAAGCTGTTCGGGTGCTCGAAGAAGTCCGCCTGGGGCTGGAAAACCTGGCCCATCGCCAGTGGATGCTGGCCCGCGCCTTTCAAGAACTTGGAAGCCAGCGCTGGTTCTGGCGCCTCAGCCTGGCACTGGCCTTTGAGGGGCTCACCGGCCCTCCCCACCGCATCAAAGGCCCACCCCCGTGGTCGACCGATGACACTCTATATGGAGAAACGCCCCCCTGGACGGCCTGGCGCTTGCTGGCCTGGGCCGAACTACAAGCCGATGACCGTGTGCTTGAGGTAGGCTGCGGACGGGGCATTTGCTGTCTGGTGGCAAGCCTGGTATGGGGGGCCCCAAGTCGCGGAGTTGAAGTGGTGCCGGGCCGGGCCGCCAAGGCCCGGGCCCTCGCCCGATCGCTCGACGTGCCTCTGAGTATCGAGGCCCGAGCCCTACAGCCCGGCGATGCCGAGGGCAGCGATCTGATCCTGCTCAGCGCCACCAGCTGGAGCGATAGCAACTGGCTGCAGGTGGTCAACTGCCTGGAAGGTGCCGCCCCGGGCACGCGAGCCCTGAGCATCAGCCGCCCGCTACCGGGCTGGACCGTGCTGGGTGAGCAAAACTACCCCTTCAGCTGGGGCTGGGCCCGCTGCTGGCTGCAGCTCAGGACTTAAGAGCGTCGCGCAGCTGTTGCAGCACCAGCCGCAGGGCGCCTTCCTCGGTGGAGGCGTCGCGCTGCGACTTGCCGGAAAAGACCTTGATGGCTCGGCGCACGCCGCAGGTAAATTTTTCTTCGGTATCGGGATGGGTGAACTCGACTTCTGAAAACATCTTGCGCACCTTGGCCGAGGCGACTTCTACGCCGCTAAGAGGCGTTTCCGGCAGCAGATAAAGCACGCCGCTCTGATAACGCACCCCCTTGTCCACCGAGCGCATGGCCTGAGCGCACACATTGGCAAGACGCTTGAGCACGGGATAATGCATATCGGCGGAAATGTCTTGAGGAATTTCAGGCTCTACCAGAAACAGGCCCAGATCCCAGCCATAGCGACGCGCCCGCTCCATTTCATAGCGTAGCTCGCCCAACAGCTCGCCTTCGGCGATCAATTTGGTCAGTCGGTCTTCCGGTAAAGGCATCCAGCTTGAACCCTCCCTTTCTGCCAACCCCTTTGTTCAAATTGCAAAGGTCCCTGCCGAGAGAATTCAGCAAAGCAGACGCGACTGCTTGAGGACAAAGCCGTCCTCGACTTTCGAGCCATCGCTGGTCAGGCGAAAGCGCAGCCGAAACGGGGCATCCTGCAAGGACGACAGGTCGACAGAATGGTCTTGCCATTCGCGAAAGCTGGTGAATTCTTCCAGCTTCTTCCAATCGTCGTCGCCCTGGCGCTGGGCCTCCAGGTGCACGTAGTCAGCCCCGGGCTCGAGCCGATGGCGAGCCGCGAAGCGCAGCTGGGCCGGCCCCTCGAGGTGGATCCAGTCGCTTACCAGCTGGCTATCGGCGCGATTGGCATAGGGCCCCTGGGGGCTGTCGGTCCAGTGGCCCTGGGCATCCAATCCCCAAGTCTCACTTTGCCATTGAAGCTCCACCTCGCGCAGCGGCGAGTCGACTTGAACGGCGGCAGCCGGACCGAGCTGACCTACATTGTCCTCGCTGCGCAGCTGTAACTCGCCGCGGCCCACGCCCAGGGGCACGGTGAATTGCTGAGGCTGGCCGGGCTGGCCGGCGGGTAGCGACCACTGGCGCCCATCGTAGTCCAGGTGCACTCGGTAGGCCTGGCCCTGGTCACCATCATCGCCTGAGTTGATCCAGGACACCTGCAGCTGGCCGTCACTCGGGCTGGCCTGAAGCTGACCCGGGGCGTTGGGGGGCAGGCGGTCATCCTCAAGGGCCCGAGCGGCATTCAGCCTGCCACCCGTAGCCACCTTGTCACGCAATCCGGGAACGGGATCAACATTGGCCAGTAGCCGCGTGCGAATTTCACGGTTGCTGGCCTGGGGATACAGGCTGGCGATCAGCGTGGCCACCCCGGCCACATGAGGAGTGGCCATGGAAGTGCCGCTCTTGGTGTCGTAGCCGCCACCCGGCACGGTCGACAGGGTGGCCGTGCCCGGCGCGGCCAGGTCGACATTCTTAACGCCATAGTTGGAAAACGAGGCCAACCGATCGTGGGGGTTGCTGGCCGCCACCGACACGATATGGTCGAAGGCGTAGTTGCCCGGATAGCCCAGCGGCCTTTCCTCGGGATAAAACGGGCTGACGTCGTTGTCGTTGGCCTCGTTGCCGGCCGCACACAGGTGCAGCAGCGGGCTGCTCTCAAAGGCGTCGCGTTCGGCTGGATTGAAACCTCCACCATAGCTGTTGGAGGTAATGCGGGCCCCCATGCGGGTGGCATAGGCCACAGCCCGCAGCGTGTCGGCCACCGTGCCCTCGCCGTTTTCCATCATTTTTACCGGCATCAGTCGGGCCTGCCAGTTCACCCCAACCACCCCTTGCTGGTTGTCGCCTACCGCTCCCAGCGTGCCTGCACAATGGGTGCCGTGGCCATAGTCATCATCGGGATCGCCGGTCTGGCGCACGGCGTTGTAACCGTGCACATCATCGATCACCCCGTTGCCGTCGTCGTCGACGCCGTTGCCCGGGACTTCCCCGGGGTTTGTCCATAGATTATCGATCAGGTCTGGGTGCTGCAGATCGACACCGGTGTCCAGCACGGCCACCACCGGGCCGCTGCGCGACCCCACCGAGCGTTCCCAGGCCTGGGGGGCGGCGATTTTTTCCATTCCCCACAACTCACTGGCCAGATCGTCATCGGCCACCTTCGACACCCGCCGCAGGTCATTGCTGGTCACATATTCAAACCGCGGGTCCTGCTCGAGCCTGGCGATTCCTTCGGCAGTGGACATTCCGGCCGGCAGAGCCAGACGCAGCAGCTCCCCCCGGCCGCTGCGCAGCTGCGGCAACTCGAACTGCTCGAGCACCCGGACCGGCAGCTGCGATTCCAACGTAACTCGATCCTGGGGTTCGGCCAGACGAACCAGCACCTCACCCTCGACGTGGGCGGGCAATTTTCGAACCAGTTCCTGGCGGGGGCTGATCTTCACGGGCCTAGCTTAACCCCTGAAATACCGACGCGCGATGACAAGGCTGTTACGAGTTGGCGATTTGACCCATCCACTCACGGTAGTGGGTGCGTTGGGCCTCGCTGAGTTCACTGGCGCGACTCAGGTGCTGCAGGGCCTTGGTCAGGCTCTTGCGGCAGGTTTGCAGCAGCGGCGTGCCGGAACGCATCTCGGGCCTCAGCACCTGCAGCATCTCTTGCAAATATTGGGGATGGCGAGTCTTGTCCAGCAGGCAGCGCAAAGTGCGAAACTCTCGGCACTCCAGGGCAACCTCGATCACGCTGCGCATTCTCTCAGGCGGAACGCCCACGGCGCGAGGCAGGGTGTGCTCCAACATTTGCAAGGCCTCGCGTTGCCCCTGACGCCCCCCGTGACTGAGCAAGGCCTGCGCAAAGAAAAACCGCTCTTCCCCGGCACGATGCTCTTCACAACGCGCCAAAGCCACGCGCATCAGAGACAGTCCATCAGCCCGCTGACCCATATGAAAAAGGCAGCGACCTTCGAGAAACTGCAGCAGAGGTTCGTCAGACCAGTGTTGAGCCAGACGCACCAACAGCAAAGCTCGCTCGGGTTGGGCCTCGGACAGTTCCTGGGCGCGGCGGCGCAACACCCCCACCCGTCGCTCCTCGGGCCAGTTCAGCAGCAGCCCCTCCTGGGGCCCTGCCCCCAGGGCCTCGGCCAGACGCGCATTGACTCGCTGGCGCAGGCCATCGTCTTCGTTCCATTTGCCGGTGACAAAGTCGGTGGTCAGGGGCAGCATCGTGGCCCCTTTCCAGGTAGCCGAGGCGGCCAGAATGCCCTTGGACTTCAGTTCATCGAAAGCTTGCTGCACCTCGGCCTCGCGGCTCTCCAAGGCCACGCAGGCGGTGGGCAGGTTCCACTCTTCGCCCAGATAGGCCGACAGCATGGCCAGCTGGCGGGCCAGTGGTGAAAGCGTATCCCACATGGTGGCAAAGCAGAAATGCAAGAACTCGCGCTTGCTGCTGTCGCTGGCACGCAGCCGCCGCGAGGCCTCGCGCAACGATCCGTAGCTGACGGCCACTCCGGCCGCCCACTTCAAAGCCAGGGGTAATCGTCCCGTAGCGGCCAAAATTTCCCGCAGCTGCGTGCCCTCGCTGCGGTAGCCCGTGTAGCCCACCCGATCGAGCTCTCGACACAGCAGTTCGCGGGCTTCGTCTTCCTGCATCTCGGGAATCGAAATGGTCAAAGCGCCCAACCCTTTATCAACGCGACTGGTGACCAGCACTTTCACCGGCGCCGGCACTTCGCGGCTGAGAAAGCGGGCCAATTCGGGGTCTTCGATCTCTTCCAGGTTGTCGACCAGCAAAACGCCCTCGTTGCCCTCCATGGCGGCAATGACTTCAGCCTTCAACCGGTCGACCTGAGAATGCGGGGGCACCTGAAGCACTTTGGCCAGTTCTTGCAAGTACTCGGTAAAGCCCGAAAAACCCGCCTGTCGAGCGCTGGTGAAGCCGTGCCATACCTTGCTTTTGGCCGAGTTGGATACGAGAAACAGGTGGCTCTTCATCTCATACAGGCCTCGCATCACCTCGATGGCCAGCGCCGTTTTGCCCACCCCGCCCGAGCCATCCAGGGCGATAATGGGATGGCGCGTGTGCAGCAGCGCCTCCTGCACTTCAAGCAACAACTTGGACCTGCCGATGAAGTGGTCGCAGTGGGGTGCCAGCAGGCGAAAGTAGGGCTCGTCGACCTCATAGGCATAGGCCTGCAAATGAGAAGCGCGAACCCCCGAAAAGAGCCTCTCGAAATCGGCGGGGTCGATGCACTTGCGCACTTCATCGCCCACCCGCACGTAGTAGTCGTTGCGGGCTATCAGGTAGCGCCCCGGACCGGTCTGGGGGCCGTTGGCCTGCACCGGTACGGGCGCCCCCTCGCGCCGCGGGATGAAGATCAGCCACAGCACGCGCCGATTGGCCAGCACCAGACAGTCTTGAAAGAGAAACAGATCCGGTCCGACAAAACGGCGGATCTTCTGGTGCAGCCGATTGGTGTCCAACACCCGCTGGCGCGACAATCCGAGCGCCCGAAAGTCATCGCTGACGCCCACGATCAGCACCCCCCCGTGGGCATTGTGAAAGCCCAGAACGTCTTTGACAAAGGAGGCCACCCCCTGGGGCGAGTCCAGGCTGATTTGCTCTTTATAATCCCAGTATTCGGTTTCGTCGTGGCGCAGCACCCGTTTCCCATCGCTGCTGAGCAGGGCCCCGGCCAGGTCGGGACTCATTTCGCGGGTCTTGAGCGAGTGCACGATGCAACCCGCCAGCGTGGGATTTCTCATGGGCTCAGGCCGAGCGCTGACCTCGCCGCACCAGCGCCAGAGTCAGCACTGCCCCCAACAGCGAGCCGGCCGCGAATCCGCCCACGCCATAGTAGCCGGCCGCCTTCTGAAACTGGTCGACAATGGGGTTCTTGTAGAAATTCGCGCCGATGTGCAGGGCCAAAATCTTCCACTTGCCTCCCTGTTTCACCACGGTGGCCGTCCAACGCGTGCGCATATCCAATCGGCGCCCGTCGGTGAGGTCGTAGTCCTCGACACCTCCACCGCGCACCACCCCAAAGCGAGAGTCGCCCTCGCCGTAAAACTCAGTCAGGTCGTCGGCCGTCAGCTCCATTTTGAGGCCCTTCACATACTTGCCCGGACCGATCCATTCACGGAAATAGGGCTCCAGGGCCTCGGGCTTGGTGATCACATCCTGATTGATGGTGGTTACACGCAGATGGTCATGGAAGTATGGCTTCAAATCCTGATACTTCTGTTCATTCATGGCGGTTTGCACCCCTCGCAACAGGGCCCGCAACTCCTCGTGATCGGCGTGGTTGGCCTCTTCGGCGGCGAGAGGCAGGCAGGTGAGGCAGAAAAACAGTAGAGCTCGCTTGAACATCGATTTGCTTTCGGGGCCCTGGCCGCGAACCATTCTAGGGCGAGGAAGAAATGCCGGCGCGTGGAAATGCCGGCCATGTCACGAGGCCTGATGCTCTGGAATGCACTTGTGCTACTCGTGATCTTCAAGCAGAGCGGTTATATGCAAGCGCTCTGGCACATTTACCCCAACAGCCCGATCTATGGTAAAGACTTTTACGCTTCCTGGCTGATTCAATCGCGAATGATGCTCGACGGCGCCTTCTCCGAGATCTGGGTTCCTCAGCTCAACGAGGCCTGGCAAAGAGCCCACGGCATCCGGCCTCTCTTTAACGAGTGCCCCTACCCCCCCCTGCTGGCCATCCTTACCATGCCCCTGACCGGCGTTGAGGTTCGCACGGCCGTCGACATGTTGCTGTACGTCAATATGGGCCTGGGATTTCTGAGCGGCACGGCGCTGACAGCCTGGGCTCTGGGGCCCACGGCCCGCACCCCGGCCGGAGTGGTCACGGCGCTGCTTACCGGCATCGCTTTCACCGTGGCAGCGCCCAATTTCGACACGCTGGTCTCGGGACAGGCGGGGCTGCTCACCTTTAGCCTGACGGGCCTGTTTGCCTGGGCCTTCAGCGCCCAACGTCCACGATTGGCCGCCGCCATTCTCAGCCTGGCCGTCAGTCTGAAAGTCTATCCCGCCATCTTTTTGCTCTGGCCGCTGATGCGCCGCGATTGGAAATTCTTGGGCTGGTTCAGTCTGGGTATGCTGGTGTGGACCCTTCCGGTGTGGCTGGTGGCCGGTCGGCATTGTCCCGAGTTGCTGCTGACCTACATCACCAAAGTGGCTCCGCGAGCGGCCGCCGTGTCGGCTCAGGACGCCTACACCAACCAGTCGGTGGCCAACGTGTTGGGCCGCTGGACCGGCAATCACGGCCTGGGACGCCTGATGTCCCTGGTCGTCTTGGGGCTGGGTGCGGCCACTGTTTACCGACTGCCCCGCAATCAGCGCGGCCTGTTCCACGCCTTCGCGCTGTGCTCTCTTTTGCAACTGCTGGCCCTGGGACGCAGCTGGCCACACTACCATGGGATCCTGTTTCTGGCCGGCGTCTGCACGTGGAAGGCCGAGGCCCGCCACAATCTGCACCTCTTCCTGTTTGTTTGTGCCGGAATTTTCTACCACTTCCTGATGACCGGTGAATTCACCGACGAAGCCAACTGGTTTCGGGTTCGCCTGCCGCTTTTTGAAGCCGGTGTACCCTGCTGGATCACGCTGGCCCTGTTCTCAGGCCTGGTTGTCCATCTCTGGACCAGCGACTGGAAATCCGACGAACCCTCTTAACGCGCCAACTGATCGCCCAGCATGGCGAAGCGTCGCGCAGACATTGGAAAATTCACCACCAGTTCGCCCACCCGGCGGGCGTATCGACCCCGTAGATGGTCGAGAAAACCCTGCACAGCCTCGCCTTCGACCAGCTTCAGTCCGCTGTAATCGGTTTTGAGGTCGGGCGGACAGGCCGCCACCAGCCAGCAGCCCTCGGGCCAGCCCGGCAGGGGCCGGGATTCCAGGCGAATCCCATCGATCACGGGAATCCACTCGGCCGGTCCCGGGCGATAGGCAAAGGCCAGGCGAACCCGCATGCGCTCGCCGGGCAGTAGATAGGGTCGAGCCGGCCCTAAACTGCACTCTGAGGCCACCAGAATGCCTTCTTCCTGGGCGCCTCGAAACAGAGGCTCCCCCTGAAAACCTTCCAGTATGAACCACGGCCCTCGAGAACCTGGCAATTCCAGGTGGCGAGGCCCAACCTGGACGTGCACGGGCTCGACCTCGGCCGGAAACGGACAGGCCAGATGAGGAATGCCGACCGAGGACTCGCGGGCCACCAGGGTGGTGATGATCAGCGAGCACGACGGAGGAAATTTCCAGGGCTCGGCCACCACCCGCCCATCCCACTCCAGCACACCCGGCATTGAGGCCGCCTGGGCCCGAATTTCGCGGTGAAGGGTAGCGCTGAGCCAGGCACGACGAGCGAAGTTGAGCCAGTTGGGCTGCAATTCCACGGCGATACACAGGTCTTCTTCGGTAGGCCCTGCAGGATCCCGAAATTCGAAACCGTCGGGGTGAATGTGCAGCTGACCGGCCGCACTGGTCAGCACAATGCGTTGCGGCTTCTGAGCCAGAAACAGCCACAGCACCTCATGCAACAGCGAGAGGCGACCCTCGATGGGCCGAGGATAGTCCATCAGAGCCTGGTGCAACCCGTGCAACTCGGGGCACCCTGCACACTGCAGCCGAAACTCATCGTTGCGAAGCTGAGCCCGGCAGCGACGCGCTCGCAAACGATACGCCAGCTGCAGCCACCTCAGCCAGGGCAAGGCTGGCTGAATCGAAAGCAAGCTGGCGTAACGCTCGGCGACCTTCTCCGAGGACAGGCTGAAGAAACCGCCCGAATCGCGGACCCCCTCCGACTCTAGCTGTTGCAGGTAGGCGCTAAGCGAGTCCACGAGGGCGAGGCATCAGCGGACCCTTGGCCGCACGATCACGGTGGTACCTGGAACCCGCTCGATCACATAGTCATCCAGGCGGGTTTCGGGCACCCCGAGCCAATCGGCGGTCTTGCTGAGAATTTCGCCGTCGCTGGCCTGAAGGGACAGCTCAAACACTTTGGGCTTGATTTCAAAAACTCGTCCGGCAAATCGAATATGGAACATGAGGGCTCCTTTCTGGCGTGTTCGTGCCAGCGAATCCCTTGGGATCAAAAAACCCGCTGGCGTGGCGGCAGCGGGCGATTCGGCTCAGAGCGCGAGTCGACCGCTATGAGGCAGGGCCCCCGGTGAAACAGAATCGTGATCTCATTTCCTGCAGGGCCCCTCCTTTCAAGACAGATTTCGGGATTATGTTCGATCGTTCTTCGCTTGTCAACCGCAACGTCATGGACAACTCCGATCGAAGGCGGGGGGTTCCCACCAGGAAGCTTGTCTTCGACTGTCCAACTGTCAGGCGTGCAAGCGGAATATATCAACGTTTTTGTGGCCTCTTCGGCCTATCTCTTTCTGAAAATGTTCGCCAACAGTGGCGTTCAGGGATATGCGCGTTTTCGCTGGAAGAGTTTCAAGTATCGCGAAGATCAGGGATTCTTTGGGGCACCCTTTGACGAAAGCCGCCCCCAACCCGAGTTGTTGATGAGGGCCGAGGCGGCCTGGCGCAACGATCTGGAAAACATTCCCATGTTCGTAGTGGCCGCTCTGTGCGGGGCGCTGAGCTGCCTGCCCCTACCTCTCTATCGGGCTCTGGTAGTGGCTTTTTGCGCGGCCCGAACGCTGCATACGCCCTGCCTCTTGTTCGGTTGGCAGCCCTGGCGCTTTCTCTCCTATGCGGTGGGCATCGCCAGTACATTGTTACTCTACGGCGCCAGTCTGCGACAGTTGGGCTGGTAAATGGAACACGATATCCTGCCCGGCCGAATGCAGGAACTGATCAACCACTTCGACCCCTGCCGCGAGGTAGGTTCGCCCCAGGCAAGCGGGCCCATGCGAGTGGTAGAAATTGAAGCCAGCAATCAGGTGTTTCTGGAAGACTATGCAGCTCCCGGGCGAGTCGGTCTGGTGGGCGGCAGCAGCTTGATCGACTCACTGATTCAAATCGCCACGCGCAAATTGATGCCCGACAAAGCCCGAGGGCGCTGGTCGCATGCCTGGATTTTCCAGGGTCGCCGCCGCGATGGTCACAACTGGATTATCGAAAGCGACCTGGAAACCGGCATCAAGCACAATCGTATGGGAGTTCAGGAAAACCGCATCGCCAAGTTCTTCGACCCCGAAGCCTGCCCGGCTCTGGCCGTGCTCGACTTTGGCCTGAGTGAATCGGAAGTCGACCGAGTCATGACCCACGCCCTCGACCTGGTGGCCTGCCAGGCCACCTATTCGCTGCTGGAAGTGCTGGGCACCGCCCTGGCCTTACAGGCCGGCACCGCCCGCCAAAAGCGCAACCTGCTGGGCAAGCGCCGCTCGATGTACTGTTCGGCCATGGTGCAATACGTGTTCTATAAAGCCGACATCGATCTGGTGCCCGGGGTGCACCCCTCCCACAGCACCCCTGAAGACCTGGCCCGCAGCCCCCGAATCCAAACCCTCTATCTGTTGAAACAACCCCAAGCTCAATAAGCGCAATGGGCGGAGGGCCGCCCCTCAGGGAATGTGTCGTGTCTCTCGCCCGGACACGACAAACCGCCCCAGCTGAGTCGCAGGCAGCACCACTCGGGCCGATGGCCCCTCAGGGAAGATGTCGTGTCTCTCGCCCGGACACGACAAACCGCCCCGGCTGAGTCGCAGGCAGCACCACTCGGGCCGATGGCCCCTCGGGGAAGATGTCGTGTCTCTCGTCCGGACACGACAAACAGCCCCGGCTGAGTCGCAGGCAGCACCACTCGGGCCGATGGCCCCTCGGGGAAGAT
>CAZYPN010000053.1:0-48324 GCA_964649085.1 uncultured Burkholderiales bacterium
ACGCCATTCCGTTTTCATGCTTTTCGGGAGGCACGAAGTGCCATGGGGACTAGCCCAATTCTCAAAGTTCTGTCTTGATTGGCCGCCTTGTAACCCAACTTTATTGAGTTCGTGCGGACAATACTTACGAGAATTGGTCTAGCCGCCGTCCCAGTGCACCAGCTGCACGCGGTTGCGTCCTAACTCCAGGGTATCGTCAGCCCGCACGTAGGTCGGCTGCCCGGGATCGGCAACGGCGCTCCACATCATGCCGTCGCCATAGCGATACACTCGCAGCGGCAGAGTCGGGTCGAAGAGCGTCACCATGAAGCACTGCTCGAGCTCTTTCCAGGTGAGGCCCAGACAGCGCGGGGGCAACTGAACGTCGGCCAAGGCGAAGTCCTGCTCAAATCCGGGGCGTTTGGGCGCGGTGTCGGGGTCGATGGGTCCTCCCAACGTAATGCTGAGGCCACGAATCTCGTCCCATTGGCCATTGCTTGGCCCTTCGGTAACAACCAGGCTGAGGGCCGACCTGCGGGTCAACTGCACTTTCAGTGGGGCGGTGGTTACGGCTGCCTCGGAAGAGCTCAGCGGCGGCGGGGTGGGGTCGGGCGGGGGCATGGTTTCGGCGCGAGGTTCGCGCGCCGGGCGCTGGGCGCCAAATCGAAAGTCGACGGCCTGAAAGTCCAGCGTGCTGCGGCCGATCTGGATCTGGTCGCCGGCGCTCAGTTCCCATTGCTCCACCTCCTGACCGTTCACCTTGGTGGGATTGGTCTGGGACAGGTTGTGCAGCGTAAAGCGCCGGGCGTCGCCGTTCCAACGCAGCTCGGCCTGCAGCGACGACACGGTTTCGTCGGCCACATAAATCCAGCCTACCTGACGAATGGCCCCAGGGGGCCTGCGGCCAATCGTGATCTTGGGGCTGTCGAGCGGGTGGATGCCACCTCGGTCGGAGCCCTCGACTACCTTGATTTGAAAACCTGAATGGAGCATCGTCGGGGCTTTGGCAACCGCTGCCTGGGAACCTGTCGAGTCCGTTTCAACTTGGTGCTTCCAGGAAAGGAACAGGGAATGTCGTTTTTTCTGCGGCTGGGTTTGACGGGGACCTTGCTTTCGATAGCTTTAAGTGTGCCCGTCCGTTCCCAACCGACGCTGGCCCTGGCGCTGTCCGAGGCCGAGCAACTGGCGCTAAAGCAGAACCCCCGCTTGCTAGCAGCCGGCAAAGACATCGAGGCCGCCCGGGCCCGGGTGGGGGTGGCTTCGGCCCCTTTTTACCCCACGGCCAACTTTATCTCGTCGGCCAGCAATCAGTCGCAGCGAGGCGGCGGCGGCACAGCCGGAGCCGTGCTGGGCAACCTGGCCGGAGTTGGCGGCGGCGGGGGTGGCGGCCAGGGGCTTACCCAGATCTCCCTCAGCGTGCAGCAAATCATTTTCGATTTCGGCCGTCGGGGCGAAGGCCTCAAGGCCAGCCAGAAAGACCTGGAGGCCTCGGAGCAACAGTTCGAGGCTCTGCGCCAGGATTTGCTGCTCGAGGTGCGCCAGCGTTACTTCCAAACCTATGCCGATCAAGAAACGGTAAGGGTTCAAGAAGGTGTGGTGGCCAATCAAGAAACCCACCTCAAAGAGTCACAGGGATTTTTCAAGGCCGGGCTCCAGGCACGCAACGAAATGGCCAAGGCCGAGGCCGATCTGGCCCAGGCCCGTCTGGACCTGGTGTTGGCCCAGAACGCAGTCGAGCAGGACTGGGTGGCTCTCAACCAATCGATGGGGGTTTCCAGCACCCGCAGCTACCAACTGATGTTGCAACCGATTCCCGAGCGGGCCCCGGTTCCCGAAGCCGAGGCCACGGTGGAAGTGGCTCTGCAACACCGACCCGAAGCCCGTCAGATCGTGGCCCAGATCGACGCCGCCAGGGCCCGCATGGAACAGTTTTATCGCAATCGCTATCCCACCGTCTCGGCCAATGCCCAAACCGGCTATCGCGGAGTGAATGGGCCGCTGGACGATTTCTGGTCGGTGGGCATCAACCTGAACTTCAACCTGTTCAATGGTTTTCTCGATCGTTTTCAAGCCGACACGTTCCGTGCCCAGGCCGAGTCGCTCGGACAGTTGCTCGAGGCCACCCGTCAACAGGTCTATCGCGACACCACCACGGCCCTGATCAATCTGCGCAATGCCTGGGCCGCCATCGAAGCCGCTCAGGTCAACGTGCGAGCCTCCAGCGACAATTTTGAACTGGCCCGAAAACGCTATGAAACGGGACTGGGAAGCAATCTGGAGTATCAGGACGCGCAGCTACTGTTGGCCCGCGCCCAGATCGGCGAACTGCAGGCCGTAAACCGCTATCGCACCGCCCACGCCGCTCTGTTGAGGGCGGTGGGGTTGGATAACGACGACGAGCTTCGCGCCCAATTGGAGAAACGATGAAAGCCTGGTTTTGCCTCTCGATGGGCGTGCTGCTCCTGAGTTGCACGGGTGCCCCACCCAAAAAGCCTTCCGGCGACAGAGTTCCCGTCGTGGCCGTGGCCAGTCCTGTACGCCAGCGGCTGGGTCAACTGCGCGAGTACACGGGAACCGTCGAATCCTTGACCCAGGTAGCCGTCGTGCCCCAGGTGGCGGGCCAACTCGACGCCGTCTACGTGTCGGTGGGCGACCCCGTCAAAGAGGACCAGTTGCTGGCCATGGTCGACGACAGCCAGCTGGAAGCCCAGGTGCAGCAGGCCCGGGCTCAGGCCTCGGCGGCCCAGGCCGGGGTTCAGGCGGCCCTTTCCAACCTGGCCTCGGCCCGCGACCAGACCCGAGTGCTGCAGCAGGCGGTCGACCAGGTGCGAGCCCAGGTGATTCAGTCGGAGGCCGCCGTATCCAAGGCCCAAACCCAGCTGAAGCTGGCCGAAAAGAACCTGGCCCGCATTCGTGAAGTGGCCGCCCAGGACCTGATCGCCCAACAGGTGGTCGATCAAACCGAGGCGGCCGCAGAATCAGCCGCCGCCGACCTGCGCTCGGCCGAGGCCCAGCTCAAGTCCAGCTTGCGCCAGCTGGAGCAGGCCCGCTTGCGGGCCTCCAGCGCTCACGAGCAGGAACAGGCCGCCCGTTCCCAGGTACAGTCGGCCCAGGCCCAGTCCGAAAGCCTGGTGTCGGCGCTGCGGGCCGTAGAGGTGCGACGCGACTATACCAAAGTGCGTTCACCCATCGACGGGGTGGTCATTGCCCGCAACCTCGACCCGGGAGCCTATGTCACACCGGGCGGCTCGACCTCGGTGGTGGTGGTGGCCAGCCTGGAGCGACTGCGCGTGGCCTTCCAGCTCAGCGAGGCCGACCTCAGCCTGATCCATCCGGGTCAGCGCGTGCAGGTCGTTCTAGACGCTCTGCCGGGAACCAGCCAGAAGGGTGAAGTGCAGCGGTTGGCCGGCGGACTCGACCCGAACAGCCGCACCATGCGCGTCGAAGTGCGGCTGGTAGAGCCCGACACCCGGCTCCGGCCCGGCATGCTGGCGCGGCTGAAAATCGAAGGCAACAATCGCGAGACCCTCACGCTGCCCATTCAGGGGGTGGTGACCCGGGGCGAGCAACAATATGCCTTCGTGGTGAACAAAGAGAACAAAGTGGTGCGCAAGGCTATCCAGGTGGGAGCCTTGCAGGGCGACACAGCCATTATCCTCAAGGGCCTGGAGGACAGCGACAAAGTGATTGTCCGCGGCATCGATCTGGTGCAGGAGGGCAAGCTCGTCAAGCCCGTCTCGGCGGACAAACTCTGATGTGGCTTACCCGACTGGCCGTGCACAACCCGGTGGCCGTTTTCACCATCAGCATGGTGATCCTGGTTCTGGCCACGATTTCGGGTTTGCGGTTGCCCATCGACATGTTCCCGTCGTTGAACATCCCATGCATCCAGATCAATACCAACTACGCCGGGGCCAGCCCCGAGGAAGTGGAACGCTCGATCACGCTGCCGCTGGAGCAGGCCGTCTCGCGGGTGGGGGGCATCGTGCGGGTATCTTCCACCTCGTCGGTGGGGCGCAGTCAGATTCAGGTGTGGTTCAAGTGGGGCCAAAGTCTTGACGCCTCATTGGTGCAGATCATTTCCAATGTGCAACGGGCCATGCGCCAGCTGCCCCCAGGGGTTGAATCGCCTGCCGTTGCCCAGTTCGACGTGTCCAACTTCCCCGTCGTCCAGATCGCCATGGATGCCCCCACGCTGTCACCCCGCGAACAATATGACCTTTGCGAGAATACCCTGGCGCCCCAACTGGCCCGCCTGCCGGGGGTGTCCGATGTGCAGGTGCGCGGCGGGGTTCTGCGCCAGCTCAACGTCAACTGCGATCCACAGAAACTGCAAGCGCGCGGCATCACCTTGCAAGATGTCGAACAGGCCTTGCGCCTCAACAATCGCCTGATCCCAAGTGGGGTGCTGCAAAACGAACGGCTCGATTACCAGCTCGAAGTTCCCACCCTGCTGCGCTCGGTGGAGGACATCGCTCAGGTGATTGTGGCCACGCGTCAGGGCGTAGCGATCAAGGTGCGAGACGTGGCTGAGGTCGTCGACGGCGAAGCCCCTCGCACCGACATCTATCGGGTGAACGGTCAGGACAACGTGGCCCTGTGGGTGCTGATGCAACCCCAGGCCAATCTGGTGCAGCTTTCCGACGCCGTGGCCGCAACCGTTCCCAAGCTGGTGGGCGTGCCCGAAGGGGTCGAACTCAAAATTATCTTCGACCAGTCGAACTACATCCGCACGGCCGTTCAGGGCCTCGTCCACGAGGGCCTCACCGGGGCGGTGCTGGTGGCCGTGGTGGTGTTGGTGTTCTTACGCAACTGGACCAGTGTCGTGATCATCTGCATCGGCATCCCGCTGGCCGTAGCGGCCGCACTGATCTGCCTGTATTTCACGGGCCAGAGTCTGAACGTTTTCACGCTGGGCGGGCTCACGCTGGCGCTGGGGCGCCTGGTAGACGATGCCATTGTGGTGCGCGAGAACATTACCCGCCATCTGGAAGAAGACGGAGGAAACGACCTCAAGCAGGCTGTGCTGCGGGCCACTGGCGAGGTAGGCATGCCCGTGCTGGCCTCAACCTTGACCACGATTGCGGTCTTTTTTCCCGTGGTCTTCCTCGACGGCGTGTCACAGAAGCTCTTCGTACCGCTGTCGTTGACCATCATCTACGCCATGATGGCCTCTTACTTTGTGTCGATGAGCATCGATCCCGTATTGTCGATCGCCTGGATCCGTCAGGCCGCCACCTCGGGTCCGCCGGGGCGGCTGGAACGCATCTATCAGGGATTGGAACAACGCTATCAGAATTTTCTGGAATTCTGCCTGCGGCGACGCTGGATTCCCAGTTTGCTGCTGCTGCTCTGCCTGGGATCGGCCGTGGCGCTGGCCCCCCGTATTCCCACCGAGTTCTTCCCCGAAAGCGACGAAGGGGTGGTCACGGTTACGGTGCGCACCCAGTTGGGCACCGGAGTTCCGGCCACGGCCGAGGTGTGCCGCGAGGTCGACCGGAGGATTCGCGAAAAACTGAAGCCCGAAGAACTGCTGGCCATCATCACCTCGGCCGGTTCGCCCGGAAACCAGGCGCGCCTGTTCGTGCGACTCAGCCCCGCCTCCGAGCGCAAGCGCCACGTTGCCGTGATCAGCGGCGAATTGCGCAAAGCCCTTTCGGACAAATTTCCCGGGGTACGCATCATCGTCAGTCCCGGGGGTCTGGCCAAGCGCATCCTGAATTTCGGCGCCGACGCCCCCATCGACGTGCAGATCCAGGGCTTCGATCAGGACGTCGCCATGCGCCTGGCCCTCGAGGCCGAGCGCCTGATCAAGGGTGTGCCCGGTGCCACCGATGTGCAGATCAACCCCCAGGGGCAGGTGCCCTCGTTCCATATCTCTATCGACCGTGATCGTGCCGCCCTGATAGGACTGAACCCCACTCAGGTAGCCACTACCATCAATACCGCCATTGCTGGCGGCATTTCTGGCAGCAATCGGTTTATCGACCCGATTACCGGCAATGAGTTCAACCTGGCTACCCAACTTCAGGATCGCTATCGAACGCATCCGGAAGATCTGGGGGCGGTTCCGGTTGCGGCTCTGTTCAATGCGGCCAACAATCGCGGCGCCGGCAACCAGGCCTCCACCCCACTGATGCTGCGCGACGTGGCCAAAATTTCGCTGGGCTCGGCCCCGCTGCAAATCCTGCACAAGAACCAGGTGCGCGTGATCGACATCACGGCCAATACCAGTCGCCCCCTGGGTCAGGTATCTGAGGGTGTGCGTCAGGCGCTGCGCTCGCTGCAAATGCCCGAGGGCTTCACCTGGACTCTGGCCGGTCAGACCGAAGCCCAGGAGGGTGCCTTCTCGAGCATGGTGCTGGCAGCCGGACTGGCCATGCTCTTGATTTACGCCATCATGACCTGCCAGTTCGGCACGCTGTGGGAGCCCATGGTCATCATGTCTACCGTGCCGCTGGGACTTATCGGTGTGTGCTGGGCCCAATTGCTAACCGGCACGCCCTTCTCGGTGATGTCGTTCATGGGGGTCATCATGATGACGGGCATCGTGGTCAGCAACGGCATCCTCATGGTGGAATTCGCCAAGCACTTGCAGGAGCACGGCATGGAAGGCTCCAAGGCAGTGATCACAGCGGCCCGCACACGGTTGCGTCCCATTTTGATGACCGCCATCGCTACCATCGTCGGCATGATCCCCATGGCCACGGGCTGGGGCGGCGGCAGCGAAACCAACCAGCCCCTGGCCCGAGCCGTGGTGGGTGGGTTGACGGTCTCCACCGTGCTGACGCTGGTGGTCGTGCCGCTCGTCTATTGCTGGATGGAACGGCTCTTCAACCGCCCCGATCACAAAGGAACACCATGAACGTCAAAAAAATCCAACACCCTAACTTCGACCCCAACGGTGCGGGTAGTACCCAGGGGGGCATTTTCGGCCTACCCTTTGGTGGCGAAGAATCCTCGCTGATTCTGCTACCCGTGCCCTGGGAGGCCACCACCAGTTACGCTCGGGGTACGGCCAACGGGCCCCGGGCTATCCTGGAGGCCAGCCCCCAACTGGACCTGTTCGACCCCGAATTGCTGCGCCTGGGGCTACCCAGGCCCTGGGAATACGGCATCTATCTGGAGCCCGAAGAACCCTGGCTGGTAGAACTCAATCGTCGGGCCTGCGAACTCTCGGCTCCGCTGATCGAGCGCGGGGGGGCTGGCCCGGACGACCCCGATCTCGTTCAGGTGAATCAATGGTCGAAGCAGGTCCAGGACTTCACCTATCAGCGCACCCGCCAGTGGCGCCAGCAGGGCAAGTTGGTGGGGTTGGTGGGCGGCGAGCACAGCATTCCGCTGGGGGCCATCGCGGCCCTGGCTGAAGAGTTTCCTGGCCTGGGCGTGCTGCAGATCGACGCCCATGCCGACCTGCGCCCGGCCTATGAGGGATTCCAACAATCCCACGCCAGCATCATGCACAACGTGCTCGAACAGGTGCCCATTTCCCAACTCGTTCAGGTGGGTGTGCGCGATCTTTGTGAACTCGAGTATGAGCGAGCAACCCACGATCCTCGCATCACCACCCACTACGATGCGGTACTGCAAGAACGCCTGTTACACGGGGAAAGCTGGCACGAGTTGTGCAAGGAAATCATCGGCGCCCTGCCTCAGCACGTCTACTGCTCCTTTGACATCGACGGGCTCGACCCCGGGTTGTGCCCCGCCACGGGCACCCCGGTTCCGGGTGGGCTGAGTTTTGCCCAGGCCAACCTGCTGCTCAAAACCCTGGTTCAAAGCGGCAGAAAACTCGTGGGATTCGACCTCAACGAGGTGGCGCCCGATCGCGACGGTGGCCAGTGGAACGGCAACGTGGGGGCTCGGGTGCTCTATCGACTGTGCGGCTTTGCCTTGCGCTGCTGGAGCCCGGCCGATTGAAGGTTCTGGGGCAGCCGGCTGGGAACATCTCCGCATGAACCGTCGTCAATTCAATCTGGGCCTGCTGGCCCTCAGCGCCACCGTGTTCCAACGCAGCTCTCTGGCTGCCGAACGCGGTTGGCAGGTCGAGCGTGAGTTTCGCCACGCCAGCGATATCAACGTGGAGCAGGTCGAATGTAGCCCCGAGTCTCAGGTGTTGGCCAGCTGGGCCACCGACGGCTCGTTTTCCATGTGGAACTATAAGACCAATCAGCTGCTCTTCAGTCGCGGCGACCGCACGCGGCTGCTGGGGTTGCGCAGCAAGAGTTTGTTTTTCATCGACCGCGACGAAGCCGTGAAGATGAACCTGGCCGACCAGGCCATCACTCCGGTGCGCTGCCCCATCGACCCCGTAGCCATCAGTCCCGACACCGAGTGGTGGTTGGGGTTGCGGGCCCGTTCCACGCCCACCCTGTGGAATGCCAAAACCGGAGCACTGAAGAACCTGACGGCGCCTCCGGCCGTCTACCGGGTGGAACCCCGACTGTCCCACTTTTCCGAGGACGGCAGGTGGTTTTGCATGGCCGAAACGGTGCGAGCCGTGCTGTGGCATATCGATAAGCCCGACGACCCCATCGTCATTGAAGACCAGCCCGCCGAGGTGACGAACATTCGTTTGAGTCGCAATGCCGACTTCATCGTGCTTTCAGCTCTGGGAGGCAGCCTGACGATGAATCATCGCACTCAGGCCCGGCGCTTTTCGCAAAAGGCTCGCTACGGGGGCGACCTGCGAGGCCTCTGGCTCGACAATTCCAGTCACTCCCTGCTGGTGGGCGCTTCGGAAGGCCAGCCGCGGCTGGCGGTTCAGCGCCTGCCCAGCCTCAAGAAACCCTCTCCGCTGCCGGCCGAGCCCGAGCCCCTGGGCCAGGGCGACGAGGTGTGGTCGTGCTGGATGAAGGGTTCACTGGCGGTTACCGGACATCGGGGGGGACTGGTCAAGCTCTGGCGTAAGCGCTGATGACCTTCGTCCAGTTCCTCAGCTGGCTTTCCCATATCGACCTGAACAGGGCCGACCTCGACGACCTGCTCGCGCGCGTCAGCGACGTGCTCGAGCACCTGCCCGAGGAGGACCCCCGATTCGCCTGGATGGCGGCCATCGAAGACAAGCTGCTCGATGGCGAAATTCCTCACGATCGGCTGCGCGCCCTGGCCGAGCGCTTTCCCTGCCAGCCCAGCCTGGAGGACCGACTGCGCAGCCTCGTGTTCGGACGCCGGGTCGACGGGCCGGCTCTTCAAGAGCTGCGTCAGGCCATTCGCCAACATGCCACTCAACCCCAGGTCCTGCGCGAACTGGTGAGTGACCTGCAGGGGCAGCTTCGGGAGTTCTGGGATGACTACCAGTCGGAGCCCTCGCATCAAGACAGCGAAGAGACCGTGGCCACCGGCCATCGTCTGCTAGAAGAGGCCTTTCGACACTGGTCCCAGGGGCTGAAGTTGATCGGCGAGGGGGAATTCGAGCCCGGCCTGGAGCGAGCCCAGCATGCCTATCGACTGCTGCAGGCCGTACAAACGCTGGATCAGGCCACCTCGTAGTCGCCCAGCAGCTGGCGAGGCACGCGGGCCTGGGGGGCCAGAGCAGGCAACCGATCATGCAGGGGCCGGGCGAAGGCCTCGCGATACTCCTGGTCGATGCGCTGCATAAAGTCGTCGTATTTGCCTTTCTCGCGCAACAAATCGGCCATTTCTTTCTCCAGCCCGCCCATCATTCCCAACAGAGTGGGATGGGTGCCGTCGGTGGTCTTCATCGCCGAGAAAGCCTGGCCATCGTTGGTGCCCGACTCTCCTGCCCCCAGCGGGCCCTGCATGCGAGGCGCGCTCAGCATATTGTGCAGCCAGGCCAGGGCCAGGTTGCCCGGGCCCACGTGCTGGGCATATTCCAGCATCAGCGGGAAGACCCCGTAGACGGCAAAAGTGTCATTGGCCGTTACCGGCTGGCTGCCCACCCCTTCGATACCGGCCGCGGAAAGGTAACCTCCGCGGGGCCCGTTGGTCGAGGTTGCCAGCCCGGGGTAGCCTCGCTCCACGGCGTTCTGAGTGCGCACCTGCTCCCGTAGGCGGTGCAGATCGCGATAGCCCGCATGGTCGCGAAAAGGTAAAAACAACCAGGCCCACGACTCGTGAGCCGAGCCCCAAAAACCCTGCCAGGTGGTGGCAGCGGGCGTTTCGACGCGGACCATCTCGATGTCGTCCCAAATACGCTCGGCCGCTCCCGCTGGCAAGTCCTTGCCGAAGAGGGTCAGAAAGTGAATCAACATGCAGCCCTCGTGCACGCCGTGCTCACCCGTCATAAAGGACCCGGGGTTCAGGGCTTCATAGCCGGTATTGGGGTCCTTAGGGTCGTGAATGCGCACATCACCCCGACAGGCCACCCCCTGGGGGTCGTAGAACACCCGCGTCACATTGTCGATCAGCCCCTGGTTGTAACCGGCATACCTCTCCGCCAGTTGGGTGTGGCCACCGTCGCGCAGCACTTTTTCCGTCAGCAGCATGGTCCACATCCACTCGCCGTTGTCCAGGCCCGGAATCTTGCCATACCAGTCGGGAGTGGCCTCGATACCGCCATTGCGGATGTAGTACCAGGGTAAGAAGCCGGCATAGCCCGGGTTCTCGCGCTGAAAGTCCTGGTAGCTATCGAGCTTTTTTTCCAACAGCTCCAGGGCTTTCCCAGGAGCCACGAGGCGCTGCGCTTCGGCATTGCCGGTCAGCGATTTGAGCAACACGCCCAGGTCGAGGCATTCCTTGGAGGGGGCACTCCAGTTGCGCATCTTCTCCACCCGGCCGGTGCGGGCATCGAGATCCACCCCGTCGTACACCAGTCCCGTGGAGGGGTCGTGGCAAAGCTGAAAGTAGCCCGCTTCGCTGGCCACAAACTGGTCGCGAAACTGCTCGGCCCTCTGCGGGTCTTGAAGGATTTCCTGGCGGCTAAAGCGGTCGGCAAAACAGAAGCTGGGACGATTCTCGACTTTCACCTCTTCAACTTAGCCGCCCCCCCAGGGCCGGGGGTTGCCGAGGCTTGAACATTGCGCCAGAAGGGGACTGGCCCGCGGCGTCGGAGTTCTCTGGATGAAGATTCTGCTTGTTTTGCTCAGCCTGGCCATCGGTGCCAGCGGTGCCAGCTTCTACAAACTCGAGGCCAGCCGTAATGGCAAGTCAGCCCCGCTCTCCAACTATCAGGGCAAGGTGACGCTGGTGGTCAACGTTGCCAGCCAGTGCGGCTTTACCCCCCAGTATGAAGGTCTGGAAAAGCTCTACCAAAAGTATCGCGAACAGGGTTTCGTGGTGCTGGGCTTTCCCAGCAACGACTTCGGTGGCCAGGAGCCGGGGTCGAATCAGGAAATCCAGCAGTTCTGCAAGCTGAACTACGGAGTCAGCTTTCCCGTATTCGACAAGGTTGGGGTCAAATCGGGCGATGGACAATCGCCCCTCTACGGCTTCCTTGGCCAGAGTGGAACGCTGCCCAGCTGGAACTTTGGCAAATACCTGATCAACAAGAAAGGACAGGTCGTCAAGTTTTTCGGCAGCACCACCTCGCCTCAGGACTCGGCCCTCGAATCGGCCATCCAACTTGAACTGAAGCGGTGAGCGGCGAAGAATCCCCTCTCATTCTGGTCATCGATGACGATCGGGCCGGGCGCATGTTGCTGCGCTCCTTGTTGGGGCGCGAGGGCTATCGCCTGGAGTTCGCTGACGACGGCCTGTCGGGCCTGGAACGGGCCCGACAGCTGCAGCCCGACCTGATTCTTCTGGATGTGCTGATGCCGGGCATCGACGGATTCGAGGTCTGCCGTCGCCTGCGTCAGGATCGGCTGCTGGCCCAGGTACCGGTGGTGATGCTTACGGCCCTCGAAGATTCTGCCTCGCGCCTAGCAGGCATCGAGGCCGGCGCCGACGACTTCGTGTCCAAACCGTTTCAGGCCGAGGAGCTGCGGGCCCGGGTTCGCACGGTCACCCGCCTGAACCGTTATCGGCGCATTCGCACCGAGCGGGCCCGCTTCGACTGGGTGGTGGAACACGCCCAGGACGGCTACCTCCTGGTAGACCGCCAGGGGCGGCTGCTGTATGCCAACGCCCGCCTGCGTAGCTGGCTGGGGCTGGCGGCCGAGGCCACCGGCAGCGACATGGCGGCCGCCATCCTGGAGCAGTTTCAACCGCAACCGGCCGAGGCCTGGGAAGGCTGGCCCCAGCTGCAGGGCAACTTCCAGCTGTTCCGTCCCGAGTGCGACCGGGCCCCGGCCACCTGGCTGGCGGTCAGTGCCTTGCGTCATCAGCTGGGCGACGACGAAGAGGTGCTGCTGCAACTGCGCGACATCAGCCAGGAGCTCTCGGCCCAGCGCAGCTGCTGGAGCTTCGAGGCACTGATTTCTCACAAGCTGCGCACTCCGCTGACCAAGATCGGCTTCGGTCTGAGTTTCCTGGCTCGCAAGGCCGATCGGTTATCGGTGGACAAGATCAAAGAACTGGCCGAAACCTCTCAGGCCGGGGTGGAAGAGCTGCGCCGCGAACTGGAGGGCATCCTCAGCTACCTCAACACACCCTCCGCCAGGCCCTCGGGGCCCGGGCTCTCTCTGAACCGGCTGCACACCATGCTGACCAGCGTGGCCGAAGAGCTGGAGATACCTCGGCCCCAATGGCTGCATTCCGAAGCGGGCGACTTGACGCTCTACCTGGGCGAACGAGCGGCCTACCTGGTGATCTGGGAGCTGCTTCAAAACAGCAAGAAATTCCACCCTCAGCAATCGCCCCAGGTTACGCTGCGCGGGCGCCGCCTGGGCCAGGAAGTCGAACTTTCCTTTCAAGACGACGGCCGGCGGCTGCCGCCCGACCACCTGGAGCGGGCCTTCCTGCCTTATTTTCAGGGAGAAACCTATTTCACTGGCCAGCAGCCCGGACTGGGCCTGGGTCTGACCATGGTGCAGTCGCTGCTCTGGGAGGTTGGAGGGCGTTGCACCCTGGCCAACCGACCCGAACGCGAAGGCGTGGTGGTGACGCTCACACTGCCCTGTCAGCCAGAGGCCTGTCCTTCTGGCAGATAGCCGAACGACATCGGTCCGATCGCAGATTGAGCGTCAGTCCGATGATGGAGTCGGCAGGGCACAGGCCCTGGCCTGGCCGCGGAACAGATGCACGACAAAACTGCCGTGATCGGGGTGTCGCAGCAGATGCCAGCGACCGCCCTGATGCACGAAAACGAGGTCGTGGACCCAGGCCGAGAAGACCAGGGAACCGGCCAGAACCAGAGCCACCTCGCCGATGGACCAGAGACGGTCAAGCGTATCGGCGGACGGTCCCAGAAAACTGGCAATCACCAGCGACAGGCCCAGTGCAATGGCGGCTACGCCCACGATCGACTCGGCGCACATGGCCACCTGGCGCTCTCCGCGTTGGGGCCGGGTGATGAACAGCGCCCACAGGTCACGCAGCAGTCCGGTGCCCAAAACGATGGCCCCGAACCACAGCAAAAGGTCTCCCCAGCCCAGCAGCAGCGTCATGGTCGGGGCGGCATAGGAAGCCCCCAAGACCAGCCCGGCCAGAGCCACCTCCCAACTGCGCAGCCATCCCCAGGAAAAAGCCGATGAAAATGTAGACATGGTTGTAGGATAGGCGATGGCGAGGAGGAGGTCAAGAAAACTTAGACAAAAGCTCTGCAACCGGTTCTGAGAAGCCCAGGAACTCGGGCTCGGGAACCAGCTCGATGGCGAACTGTTCGAATACGCCGCAGCGCACACGGGCGGCCAACCTCAGCATATCTTCAGCCCGCGCCGAACCTCGGTTAATCAGGGCCAGCACGTGCCGCGAACTGAGCCCGGCAGCCCCCTGAACATAGCCCTTGGGGAAGCCCGATCGCTCGATCAGCCAGGCGGCCGAAAGCTTGTACATTTCTTCACCAGCGGGATAGGCCGGCATGCTCTCGCCCCACTGTTGGCGAAGCTGCCGGGCTCGTTCGGCCGCCACCAGTGGGTTCATGAAAAACGAACCGGCACTGCGATGATTGGGGTCGGAGGGGTCCCACACCATCGACTTGCCGCGGCGAATGCCCAGCACCGTCTGGCGTACCCGGGCCAGAGTGAGGCTCTGTCCTTCCAGAGCCCGTTGCAGCTCGGCATAGCGTATCTGAGGAAGACCCTCTTTCTGCAGCCGAAACTCGACGGCCATTACCAGGAAGCGCCCTTTCCAAGGACCCTTGAAATGACTGTAGCGATAAGCAAATCCACAATCGGCAGCCGGCAATCGGCGCTGCTGGCCGCTGTCCCATTCCAGCACCCAGCAGGCTTCGATGCATTCGGCCACCTCGCGACCGTAGGCGCCGATATTCTGAATAGGGGCCGCCCCCACCCGGCCGGGAATGCCGCTCAGGCACTCCAAACCAGCCCAACCCTGTTCTACGGTGTGAGCCACCCACTCGTCCCAGCTCCAGCCGCCACCCACCTTGCACAGCACCGTGGAATCCGTGCTCTCGAGCAGCTCCCAGGAGCGGTCGTCCCACTGGAGCACCAGCCCGGGGAACCCCTCGTCGGCAACCAGCAGGTTACTGCCGCCCCCCAGCACAAAGAGCGGCCATCCCATGTGGCGGGCCCGACCGGCCTGCGCCAGGGCCTCGGCCAGGGTGTCAACTTGAACCATTTCCCGGGCGGGCCCACCCACAGCCAGGGTGGTGAATCGGGACAGCGGGACCTGTTGTGCGCTGGTGGAAGTCATTATTGAATTTTCTTCAAATCAAGCCGAGTTCCTGTCCCACACCTCGGCGATTTCCAGCAACTGGGGAAGGGCAGCGATGCGAAAGTGCGGTTGCCAGGGCTCGGGCCGACCAAAGCCAAAATCGGCGAACACCGTGGTGGCTCCCCAGCGCAGCCCCATTTCCAAGCCCACCGGGCTATCCTCCACGTGCAACACCGGACCCGCATAGCCCAGGCGCTGGATCTGTTCTTGCAAGAACTCCACTTCGGGCTTACGGAAGCGGGAATCATCCGGGGTTTGCATGTCTTCAAAATAGTCCCAAAGGTCCATCATCTGCAGCGCCCGCAGCTGGGTCGAACGGTCGCCCGAGGTGCAGGCGGCCAGCCGATGGCCGCGCTGGCGCAACTCCTGCAGCACGGCGGCGGCCCCCTCTACCGGCCGGGCCAGGTGCTCGAGGTGAGCCAGATAATAGGGCTGCACCACCTGCGCAAAAACCTCGTCGACGCGCTCGGGGGGACAACCCAGGATGCGCAACATTTCCTGGGCCGAGCGTCCGATCAGACCAATAACGCTGGGGGGCTCGGGCAATGGCAGGCCAACCGCCTTGAGGCCCTCGGAAAAAGCCTGATAGTTGGCCTCACGAGAATCGATCAAGACCCCGTCAAGGTCGAACACGACCAGTGCCACGCCTACTCCTCGACCGCAGGGGGAGGCAACGGCTGTTCTCCCTCGCTAAACAGGCTGGAGCGCAGCAGCAAACCGTTGGGAACCTGCTCCAGAGCGGCATAACCGTCGCGAATGCGGCCATAGACCTCGGCCTCGGGCCGGAAATCGCTGCCCAGCATCAAAAGCAGTGCCTTGATCAGAGCATAATCCTTGTCGGACTTGAGGTGGAGCAGAGCCAGGGGCGTGCCCGCCGATTGCTGCTGAAAGCGCCGGTAGCTGCCCAGTTGGTCCAGGGCAGCCAGTTGGCCCCGCTGCACCTTGAGCACAGGGGGCACCAAACGTTGGGTCGACCCATTGGACCAGATCACCAGCGGCGGAGCCGGGGGAGGCGCCGGGGTGTCGGCCTCTTCGCCTTCTAACTTGCGGGGAGGAGGGGTGGATTTGAGGACGGTCAAACTGCAACGCTCCTGCATCCCCACCCGACGCTCCACGCCCTCGACGCGCAGACTGCGAGCCTGGCCCAGCATCTTCTCCAGATGCTCGACCACCGCATCGTTGGCCTCTTTGTTGTGCAACTGAAAGGCCACGACCATTGGGAACTGTGTCCAACCGGGAGGTGCTGGGGGCCCATCTTCGGTCTTGCCCAGCTCGGCATAGGTCTGGAAGATGTCCAGCAACATTTCCAGCTGCATGGCCAGTGAGTCGATACTCTCGGAGTAAAAAGTTGCCTGACCTCCCTCAGCCAGCGATTTGCGGCTGAGCGCCGAGCTGAACAGCGCCTCAACCTGGGCCCAGCTCATCTCCAGCATCTGCGGAAGCCCGTTGAAGCGGTTGGCCACCTGCTCGACCAGCTGAAGGCTGGCGCCCAGGTCGACCCAGTAGACCGACTCGCAGCTTTCAGGAATTCCGCGGGCACCTTCAGCCTGGCTACTCACAACCGGGCTCAGTCCTTCCCAATGCAGGAACATCTCTCCGTGGGCCTGCAGGCGTCGCTGTCCGTCCAGAGCCGACCAGCTGTGCATCGAAACGGAACGCAGGCCGCTGCGTTCGGGATCGAAACTGGCCCGGCTGGCCAGCCCGGGGCTGCTGGTAGCGAAATCCTGAAGGTCAAAAAATCCCAACAGCTCGCTGGCAGCCGCAAAGCGGGGCAGGTGCGCGGCGAACCGAGGATTGGAGGCCAAAGAGGTCGGGGGCGGAGTCGAGGTCAGCAAGGCGTTGGTCAGCTCGCCGCGATTGCAGATCACGATCCAGTTGCGGGCCAGCACCACCTCGAAGGCGCCCAGGGCGCTGTCCAGACGCCAGTGGTCGCCCTCACGCGCCAGAAAATCCAGTTCTGGGTCCAGCTTGTCCAGCCATTTCGCAACATGACCGTGGTCACCGCAACCCAGGGCCACCATCAGACCTCCCCAGTCGGGTACAGCGGCAGGAGGCGTAGCTTGACTGGAAGGCCAGACCACTTCAAGCGTGCCTTCCCCCGCAACCTCTTGACGGGCCACGACCGACATTTGGGATCCGCGACGCAAGAGTTGCAGTTGCGCTCCTACCGGGATCATTTCTGGCTCGAAGTAGCCGTGAGTGGCCAGATCCTCGACTGAGCGTGGGAACTTCTTTTGATAGCGCCGATACTGGTTGATTCCCTCAAAAGCTGCTTCGGCAGCCCCGCGCAACTCGCTAAGCCGCTCCCGCGCCTGGCGCAACCGTTCCATGTGCTCGAACGGAGAAAGACTGCCGGTGCGCGTCAGGGCCAGCAACACACGGCCGTTGAGCACGGGCAAAGCGGTCCAGTCGTCCAGTTCCACCCCGGCCATTTTGGCGGCTCGCCCCAACACTCTCAGCAGCGGACTGCGACGCAGACGAGCCAGAACGGGCTCGCCCTCGTGGAGAGAAACCTTGGGGTTCAATTCCACATAGAGCTGGGTGGTGGAGGGAAGCAGATGAGCGGAAAAGCCCTCGGGCAAAGCCGGCCCAGGGGTTGCCGACAGATTGAGGGAGAGACTGGCCGAGACCGCCAGACAGGCCAGAGTTTTCGACAATACACGCTTCAACACATGATCCTCCAGAAGCGGCTCCTTGCCAGCCGACGCCGAATGTCCTGCTGCTCCAGGAACTGCCTGCAGCCCCCGAGAAGACCTGCCGATGGAGTGTCCGAAGTGTCGTCAATACAACCTGCCGGGTTCGTCGTTTTGCGAGAAATGCGGCAACAACCTGAAACTGGCCCAACGCCAGCCCCCCCGGTCGGGGTCGGGCTACGAAGCGTCGCCCCCCGGCTACGGCTACTCCGGCGGTTACTCCGGAGGCTACTCGGGTTATGCCAGCCCGGCTCCGGCTGCTCGGCCCTCGCCAGCTCCGCCGCCCAAGCCCAGTTATCCCGGTGCCTCGTCGCCAGCGCCCGTTGCCCCACCGGTATCGGCACCACCGCCGCCCCCTGCGGCGCCTCCCCCGCCCCCCCGAGCCGCGGCTCCGCCGCCACGCACAGCCGCACCAGCTCCACCAGCCCCTCCGCCCCCGCCAGCCGAGCCGGCTCCCTTCGCACTGCTCAAGCCCCTGCCTCAGGGCCGTGACCTGCCCCTGCGCTGGGACCGCAATCTGGTAGGCCGGCTCAGCCTGGCCGACAATGTGCAACCCCAGGTCGACCTCAGCGATCTGGGAGAGGGTGGAGTCTCGCGCCGCCACGCCCAGATTGTGCGCGAAGACGGCCTGGTTCACCTCGAAGATCTGGGTAGCTCGAACGGCACTTTTGTCAACGGAGTCCAGCTGCAGCCCGGTTTGCAACGCACGCTGCAAGACCAGGACGAAGTGCGCTTTGGCAGCCTGCGCTTTCAGTATCGGCAGGTGCGTTGAGCCGATGACCTCTCACTATCAAGCCGCCCCCCTGCTGCAGTGGGCCGAGTCGCAGCCGATTCACACCCTGCCCCAATTGTTTCGCCAGGTATTGCAGCAACCGGGAGCCGCTGCTCGCAACTATTTGGGCGCTAAGATCAACGGGGTCTATCGTTACCAGACCTACCAACAGGTCAAGGAAAACATTGAAGCCTTTGCTGCTGCCTTAATCGAACTGGGCATCCAATCCGGCGACCGGGTGGCCCAGATCGCCAACAATCGACCCGAATGGGTGGTGACCGATTTTGGCGCCATGCATGCCGCAGCCGTGCATGTGCCGCTCTACCCCACGCTGAGCCCCGAAGGTATTGAATATATCCTGAAGGATTGTGGAGCTCGAATCGTAGTGGCGGCCACGCCCGCCCATCTGCAGGCCATCGTCGCGGCCGAAAGCCGGCTGCCACAGCTGGAACATATCATCGCCCTCAGCCCCAACACCGCGGCTTCCACACGCAAAATATGGAGCTGGAGCGATTTTCTCAGCTTCGGCCAGGAAGCCCGCGGTCGCCGCCAGAGCGACATTGAAGATCGGGTGCAGCAACTGCGGGTCGACGACGTGTGCAGCCTGGTCTATACCTCGGGCACCACGGGCGAACCCAAGGGCGCCATGCTGATGCACGGCAACTTCGTTTCCAACGCGCTCACGGCCCGTCCTCTGTTGGAAATGCGCAGTGACGACCTCGAACTTTCCTTTCTCCCCCTGTGTCACGTCTTTGAACGGGTAGCCTATTACTGCGTGACCAGCGTCGGCGCTTGCATTGCCTATGCTGAGAGCGTCGATACCGTGGCGGCCAATATGAAAGAGGTTCGCCCCACGCTGATGCCCAGCGTTCCCCGTTTGTTTGAAAAAATTCACGCCCGTGTGATGGCCAAAGTGCAGGCCGGACCCATGCTGCGCCGCCAGGCTTTTTTCTGGGCCCTGTCGGTGGGCAAAAGACATTATGAAGCCCGGGCGCGGGGCCAGTTGAGCAGGGCCCTGAAGCTGGAATATGCCATGGCCTTCAAGGCTGTGCTGGGCAAGCTGCACCAGGAAACGGGCGGGCGCATCCGGCTGTTCTGCTCGGGCGGAGCGCCACTGCGAAAAGACGTGGCCGAGTTCTTCCTCAGCGCCGGATTCTTGCTGACCGAGGGTTACGGTCTCACCGAAACCAGCCCCGTGATTTCCTTCAACCCCCTGCTGCAGCCACGCGTAGGCAGCGTAGGCAAAATCATTCCGGGAGTTCAGGTGCGCATCGCCGAGGATGGCGAAATTCTTTGTCAGGGCCCCAATGTGATGCGCGGCTACTTCAACAAGCCGGAAGCGACTCGCGAAGCCATTTCCGACGACGGCTGGTTTCACACCGGCGACATCGGCATCCTCGACGAGGATGGCTATCTGACCATCACCGACCGCAAAAAGGACCTGCTGGTGATGTCCAACGGCAAGAACGTGGCTCCCCAGCCCATCGAGCAACTGATTCAGGGCAGCCCCTGGATCGAACAGTGTGTGGTGGTGGGCGACAATCGCAAGTTCATCGCCGCCCTGCTGGTGCCCAACTATGCCAGGCTGGCCGAATGGGCCAGGGACAAAGGTCTTTCTGGCGAGCCCGAAGCGCTGTGTCAGGCGCCGCAAGTGATCGAACTGCTGCAAAAAGAGGTCGAGCAGCGCTGTGCCGATCTGTCCAAGTTTGAACAGGTGAAAGCCATCGCCGTGCTCGCTCAGGAACTGAGTCAGGAGGCAGGCGAACTGACCCCTACCCTCAAGGTAAAGCGCAAAGTGGTCTATCAGCGCTATGCCGAGCAGATCGACGCCCTGTATGCCGAAGAAGAACTGACGAAGCGTTAACTTTTCGGAAACATCGTTTCAGCTGCCCCCCTCCCCCGCCTCCCTAAGCTAGGGGTGAGCAATCACACCACATGGCGGAGGACACATCCGATGAACCTTATGCAGCTGCAGTACAATCTGATGAGCGGTCAGAAATCGTTGAACGAACAAATCGCTCAGATGAAGATCGAGAAAATGCTGGCCAAGGGCCAGGCCAAGGGCAAGGGCAATGCGGCCCAAACCATGAAAGGCATCTCCGACATCATCGGTCAGATTGGCCAGCTTTTCAAAGGAGCCGGAGGTGCCAAAGGAGGCGGCGGCCCCCAGGGCGGGGGTAGCTCAAAAGGCTGCGGAGGGCAGGGCTGCGGCGGCAACTGCCAGCAGGCTCAACAAGCGGGTCAGGACCTGTTGAACGGTCAGAACGGCCCCAACGGGCTGGACTCCACCCAACAAACCCCGCCCACCGACCAGGCCGCCACCGACGCCAATGCCACCGGCGGAGAAAACTCCACCGACCAGGCCGCCCAGGGCGAGGAAGCGGGGGCGACTTCGGATAGCGAGTTCACCAGCCCCGAGGAAGCCAGCTTCGACAATCCCGATGCGGCCGGTGGCGAAGAAGCCGCTGGGGCCGAGGACATCGGGGCCGAAGATGCCGGTGGCGCTGAAGACTTCGGCGGTGGCGAAGACATTGGCGGCGACGCAGGCGGCGATATGGATATGGGCGACGCCGGCGGCGACATGGAGATCGCTGCCGGAGAATAGGCCCGCCCCCTCCCACCCATCGAGCAGGAGCCCTCGCAAGAGGGCTCCTGTATTGAAGGAGAAAGTCTCCCCCGTGAACTTCCTCGATCACCTGCGCCAGAACTTTCAATCACAACAGAGCTCTCCTCAAGCTCCGGCCAATCTCTCGCTTTTGGGAGAGGCGGTGCTGAACAGCCTGCGAGGGCGAAAAGCCTCGACCGAACTGATTCGCGCCTGTCGCCAGTGGGGACGGGCGGTGGAAGTCGTGCAACGCTCACAGCAAGAGCGCATGCAGCACATGCGAGGGCAGCCCAAGAAGTTGTGGACCGAGCAACAGCTGATCTATCAGGATCTGGTAGGCATTCTGGGTCGGCTGGCAGAGCTGTTGGAGAACCAGTCTTGGGAAGAAGTGGCCCGGGAGTCTCGCAGCTACGTCGATTTGCTCGACGAGCTGCAGGCGGCCCTCGAGGCCATGGATGAATGGTGGAACTCGGAAGAGCTGCGCTGCCTGCGTTGCGGGGCCAGCCCCCCCGAAAGCCACTGTCGCCATTGCGAGTTAACCTTGATGAGGCCGATTCGCACATTCGCTCCCGCCGGTGCCCGCCAGGTTCCGCTGGGTGAGGCCCAGGCCGAGGTTCTGAAAGGCATTCAGTCTATCAACGCCGGCATGGCCGACCTGGCGGAGTTGCAGCAACCGTTGCAGCAGCTCGACGAGCTCTACCGCCAGGTGCTGCACAACCTGCCCGGCCCCGAACGGGCCCCCCAGGTGGTGCAGAGTCTACGCCAGGCCTTGCAGGGCATCGAGACCATGCGGCGGTGTTTTGACGACCACGACGCTCAGCATCTCGAAGACGGCTGGCACTGCTTTTTCACCAGCGAGTTGGCCCTGAAGGATTTTGCTGCCGAAGCCGAGGCCGCTGAAGGCGCAGCCCTGGCCCAGGTCAGCGAATTTCGTATCGACGATCGGGTGCAGTTTTCCGACGAGGAATGATGAGATTGTTACACGCCGCCAACCCCCCATTGCCAGCCCCCCCCTAGACTGACATTGGGGGAAGTGGAGGAGTGTAGTCGTGCAAGTTCAGGCCCGTCGTTCCCAGCCCCCTCAAAGCCAGCCGCCCCAGGCCCCACCCGCCCAGGTGAAGGTGCAAACCTTCTGGCAGGACCCCTGGGTAGGTCCCAGCGACGAGGTTCAGGTCGACGTCGGCGTGGTGGGCTCGCAGCTGGGCAACTCCAGGGTCGAGATTCAGGACACCCGTGAAGTGGTGAAGGCCGATGCCCAGGGCAACTATACCTCCAGCCCCGGCAGCGATGCCGAGGCCCAGATCAACGCTCAGGTCGTGACCAGCCAGACCCTCAGCATGTGGGAAACGTATCGCGAAGCCCCGGTCAGCTGGTCGTTCTGGGGGGGTGGGCCGCTCACGGTGGTGCCCCACAAGAAGGCCGGAATGAACGCCTATTACTCGCGCTGGGAAGGGTCGACCAACTACTTTTATCAACCCAGCCAGGTGCTGAACACCGTGGTGAAGACGGCCAACTCCACCGACGTGGTGGCCCACGAAACCGGCCATGCCGTGCTCGATGGTATGAAACCCGGCTACCTCTCCACCTCCGACCGCGAAACCGGCGCATTTCACGAGGCTTTTGGTGACTGCTCGGCCATGCTGGCCAGCCTTCAGGACCTGGAACGCAACCAGCGCATCCTGGAGCAAACCGGCGGCGACCTCAGCAAGCCCAATGCCATCGCCTGGTTGGCCGAAGAATTTGGCAAGCATCGTCGCCTCACCAACGACGACCCGGGCGACGACGACCGTGCCTGGCTGCGCAATGCCCAGAACAAGTTCACCTACGTCAAGCCAGAGACGTTGGGGGACGGTCGCGGCGACGACGAAACGTTGGGCGGCGAAATTCATAGCTTTGCCCGGCTCTTCGCCGGAGCTTTCTACGACTGCCTGAACAGCGCTTATCGTCAGGCGGTGGACGTCGACGCTTTACCCCCGGCCCAGGCCCTGAAATCGGCCGCCGACGCGCTAGGTCCTATGCTGGCCCGGGCGGTCGATCGCGCTCCGGCCAATCGCGGCAAGTTCAAAGATATCGCCCTGGGATTGATCCAGGCCGACCAGGACCTCCATCAGGGCAAACTGGGCGATGCCTTCCGCCAGATTTTCCTCGACCGCAAGATCATCACCCCGGAAGACCTGCAGGCCCATGAGAACCGCCTGCGCAGCCTGCCACAGGTGAGTGTGGATCACAACTTCGTATCGCCCGAAGAAGCCACCGCCTTTGTGCAGGCACGCGCCGAACTGCTGGGCCTTCCCGAGGGACTCGACCTGCGCACCGTATCGCTTACGCAGGACGAGCGCGGAGAACAGGTGGTCAACCTGCTGTACAGTCAATCGGTGCCCGTTAGCGTCGAGGGACTGGAGGGGCTACATACCGAGGTTCTGGGCGGTCTGACGCTGGCTTTTGACGCCCGGGGTCGTCTGTCCGAGATGCGATTCAGCCCGGTGGACGGCCAGGCCGTCGCCGAGGAAATGGCCGGACTGGCCTACCTTCAGCGCCAGAATCGAATTCTTGAGGCTCCGCGAGGGCCCATGGTCTACACGCGTGACGATGGCCACACCTTCCAGGCCGTGATCCGCGGCGACCAGCTCGTGAAGATTCCCTCCAGCTCCTGCGACTGCGGGCACTCTCACGCATAAAGGACCGTTTCCGGGGCTGGACGAAGGCGCGGGCCACCATGAACCCTCGAGATATTGCCATTGTCGGAGTGGCCTGTCGCTACCCCGACTCGTCCAACCCTGACCAGCTCTGGAACAACCTGGTCAGTCGTCGCTCCAGCTTTCGCCCCATTCCAAAGAACCGCTGGGACCACTCCCTCTATTATGTGGAGGGGCGTACCCGCGACACCTACACCACCTATTGTGACCGAGCAGCGCTGCTCGAACATCCCTATGCTTTCGACGGCCCGGGCTTCGATATCGCGCCGCTACGGGCCGAATCGATGGACCCCCAGCAGCGCATCATGCTGGAACTCGCCCGCGAAGCACTGCAAGACGCCGGGCTGGACGGAAACCATTGGGACCGCAGCCTGGCGGCCTCGTTTCTCGGGGTTTCCACCTCAGAGTTCAGTTTGATGTGTTCCGCCCCCCTGCGTGCCCGACAGCTGGCCTCGGGACAATTTGGCGAGCCTTTCGAGCGGGCTCAGGCCCTGGCCGCAAGCTCACGATTTGGGCCGGCCCGCAGTTACAGCCTGCCCGGTTCCTTGCAGAGCATGTGCGCCACCAACCTGTCTCAGGTCTTCGATTTTCGCGGTCCGGCCTTCACCATTGATTCGGCCTGTGCCAGCTCGTTGACGGCCGTGGTGCAGGCCGTTCACTACCTGCGCAGCGCCCCCAACGATGGCCCTGCGCCCGTGGCCCTGGCCGGAGGCATCTTCATGATGATGGTGCCCGACGCCCTGATCGGCTTTTCCCGCATCGGCGCGGTGGCCGCCCACGAATGTCGCCCCTTCGACGCCGATTCGGCCGGTTTCCTGATGGGTGAAGGCGGCGGAGTGGTCATTCTCAAACGCCTGTCGGACGCGCTTCGCGACGGCAACCCCGTCTATGCCATCCTGCGGGGGGTGGCCTGGAACAGCGACGGGAGGGCCGACAACCCCATGACGGTCGGCCTCGAAGGTCATGCCCATTTGATCGAATTGGGCCTGCGCGACTGCGGCCTACAGCTCGACGACTTCGGTTATGTCGAATGCCACGGCACCGCCACCCGCACCGGCGACACCGTGGAACTGCAATCGCTGGCCCATCACCTGAAGGGCTCAACCCGTCCCTTCCTGGGGTCGATCAAGGCCAACATCGGCCACACCATGTCTGCCGCCGGGGTGGCCGGGCTGTTGCGGGCCGTGCTTGCCCTGCATCATCGCGAAATTCCTCCCCAGGCCAACTGGAGCACCTGGCATCCCGACCTCAGCAACCTTCAGGACCGCTTTCGTATTCCCACTCGCGTCCAGCCCTGGGACCAGCCGCTGCCGCGCGCTCTGGTCAGCAGCTTCGGCTTCGGGGGGACCAATGCGTTGGTAGCCTTGCAGGCTCCCGACCAGCCCGCCCGCCCGGCTTCTCGCCCGTTGCCCGGGCCCCGACCCATCTACCGCCCCTACAAAGCAGAAGACGCCGAGCCCGAGGGCGACATCAGCCTGCCGCAGGGGCCCGGCGTGTTGCAGCGATTGCTGCGGCTTGAACTCGAGCCCCCCTTTGTGCTCGAAGATCTCGACCTGGACGGCGGCCGGGCTCGTCGCACCGCAGGTGGAGTTCCTCCTCGCGTCGGAGAGCCCTCGGGACTGGGCGTTCCCTCGGAACTCGACGCGCTGCTGCCCGCATCGGTTCGGGTCGTGCGAATGGGCTGCTGCGAAGTGCTCGGCGACGAGCCCTTGGAGCTCTACCTGAACTCCGACGGCGCCCACCTGGTCCGACGGGGCCGGCTGGCGGCCTGGCTCGAATTCGAGCCAGGCGGAGAAGGGGTCTGACCAATTCTCAAAAGTGGTCTAACCCTCGAGCTGGCGCAACAGATCGCCCACCTCATCGTCGCTCAAGTGGGGCAGCACTTCCGGCGGCGGTGAACTCGACAGCCTGCGGCCATCGATCTCTTCGGCCAGTTCTTGCAGCGAGGGTCCCCGCAGCACGCGCTGCATCGGCAGGGCGATTTGGAAACGGCGCTCGATGGCGTTGCGAAACTCGACGGCCAGCAGCGAATCGAGACCCAGTTCGCGTAGGGATCGGTTCAGGTGACTTTCGGGACTTTGCAGTCGTAAAATGCGCCGGGCCTGCTGCACCAAAAAATCCAGCGCGGTTGCAGGCTCTGCCTCGCTGTCCCCCGGGGTTGCTTCAGCGCCCTGGACCAGCTCTCGCAGCTGCGGAGAGTGGGGCGCCAGCAAAGGCCAGTCGGCCTGGCAGACAGCCGGGTAGCGGGTTAACCACGGGGCCAGCTGCAACAGACGCCCCAACATCACCAGGCAATGGTCGACCTGCAAAGGGCGATGGCCACGTTGGCGCAGGTGATGGAGCACCTCGGGGTGCTGCTGCAGGTAGCCCGCCTCGGCCACCGGGCCCCAGTGCACCAGCAGCGCGGGCAACCCCTGCTGGCGACGCCAGCCAGCCAGGCCTTCCAGATAGGCATTGGCCGCGCAATAGGGCGCCTGTCCCGCGGCCCCGAAAGCTCCCGAAATCGAGCCGAACAAGACGAAATGTTCCAGGGGCTGGCCCAAAGTTGCAAGATGCAGGCGCCAGGCTCCCTCGGCCTTGGCTCGATAGACTCTGCCCAGGGTGGCAGCGTCGAGTTGCGACAGCACCCGGTCTTCCATGTGATTGGCGGCGTGAAACACGCCGCCCAGCGGCACCTCATGCTCGGGCCAGGGAGCCTCCACAGCAGTGACGTCGAGCTGTAACAGCTCAACCCGCGCTCCCAGAGCTTGCAACTCGTCGCGCAAGGCCTCGGCACCCGGCGTTGCTGGCCCCCTGCGCCCCGCCAGCCAGAGATGGCGGGCACCCCACAGCACCAGCTGACGGGCCAGAGCAGCTCCCAGGCCGCTGAGCCCACCGCTGATCAAATAGCCTTTGTCAGGATTGAGCCTGGGGCGCTGAGGCTGCGGGGGAAGTAGCGGGGGGCGGTCGTCGTTGACCACCACCAACTTGCCCAGATGCGCTCGCGAAGCCATCTGTAGCAGGGCCTCGGGAAGCCGGGCCGCCGGCCAGCTGCTGAACGGCAGGGCGACACTGTCCGGCAGAACCCGCCGCAGACACTCGCCCAACCGGGCGCTGTGGTGAAGGATCCGGGCTTCCAAATCCAGGCTCAGGAAACCTATGCCGCGACGAAAAGCCCCCAGCGACAGGCAGCGCCGCTCATCGAAGTCGCGTTTGCCCAGTTCGATCCAGCGCCCGCCTTCGGCCAGGCATTCCAGTCCCGCCTCCAGCGCTGGCCCGCTCAACGAGTTGAGCACCACCTCAACGCCCCGCCCCCCGGTGTCCTGCAGCACCTGGCTGACAAAGTCGAGGCTGCGCGAGTCGTAGACTCGCTCGACCCCGAAGCCCTTCAAATACTGGCGTCGCTCGGGGCTGCCGGCCGTGGCCAGCAGCCGCGCGCCCAGCTGCCGCCCCAAGTGAAGCGCTGCCAGTCCCACGCCACCGCTGGCCGAGTGAACCAGCAACGATTCTCCGGGCTGCAGCCGGGCCAGCTCGTGCAGTGCCGCCCAGGCGGTCATCACCACCAGCGGGCGACTGGCGGCCTCGGCCGCCGACCAGTGTTCGGGCCAGGGCGCGCACAGCTCGGCAGGCACACACACCGGATTGCCCAGCACACCCGTTGCCAGCGCCACCACCGCCTGGCCGGGCTGCGGCTCGCTCACCCCCGGGCCGCAGGCCATCACTTTGCCGGCACACTCCAAACCCAGGGTCGGGCTGCGTCCCCACAGGGGATACAGCCCCAGGGACTTGAGCACGTCACTGAAATTAAGCCCCCATGCCTGCACCTCGAGCAACACCTCGCCAGGGCCCGGCGACGGGGCTGGCCGAGCACGCCACATCGGCCGCTGCAATCCGCCCTGCGGGCATGGCACGGCCTGCATGGCCGTAGCCTGGGGGAAATGCACGGGCAATTGATCCCATTCAATGCGCTGCCAACGGCCGCGCTCCATCTGTCCCTGGCGAATGCGCAGCTCCCGCTCCTCGGGCACCGACAGGGCTGCCCCCAACAAAGCCAGATCGGCCGGCTGGGGGTTCTGGGGCAAGTCGATCAGTCGCGGCTGGCGAGAGGGAAACTCCAATTGCAGCGCCCTCCAGAACCCTCGCAAGGCCGACTGCTGCAGGCCCTCAAAGGTGACCAGCCCCCAACGCTGGGGCGATTCCTGTTGAACCCAGCCCAGCAGCTGCTCCATGAGAGGAAGGGGGTCGGTCTCGTCGGCCACAAACAGTCGCCACTCGGTTCCCGAGGGGAGCAACCCCTGCAGGCGTGAAGCCCCCGGACCCTCAAGCGCCACGCCCGGGCTGGCCTCAGCCGCCGCCAAGGCCGTCCATTGCAAATCCAGCAACCCCTCGTGGCCGCAGTCGCCTGCCATCAGCAGGCTCCAGATCAGGCCATCCATTTCCCAGCACAGCCCCTGTTCGTCCCAACAGCCCACCCGGCTGTCCCAGTGACGCGGGCCCTGTCCGCGCAATTCGGCCTCGATCCACACCCTGCCTTGGGGAACCCTGAACAGTCGAAATCGCTCGATTCGAGAAGGCAGGGCTCGCTGGCCCGCGAGCGGATCGCTGAGGCACAGCAAAGCTCGAATCCCGACATCGAGGGCTCCCGGATGCAGCACAAATTCGGCCCCCTGTTCGGGCCACTGCAACTGCAGACCCAGCGCCTGCCCGGGCAGGGCATAACAGGCCTCGACCCGTTGGAAGAAGGGGCCATAGTCAAAACCCCAGCGACTGGCCCCCTGCTCCACCTGGCCCGGGGGCCAGGGACGACGCCTGGCAGACTCGACAGGCCGAGACCGACAACCGCTGACCCCGGGTCGCAAGCGCGCCTGGGCCAGCAACTGCCAGCTCTGATCGCCAGCCAGCCGGTGCAGTTGCCACTCGCCTTCGCCCCTTGAAGAAAGGCTACTGCGCAGGGGCACCGGTCGCTCGGCCTCGAGAAAGCAGCTCTCGACGAGCCGAAGGTCGCACACCTCGAAGCCCGAGGCCGGCTGGTCGGCCAGACCCGCCTCCAGGGCCAACTCCAACACCGTAGAAGCCGACAGCAACGGCGCCTCGTCGAGGCGATGCTGGTTCAAGAACGGATGCGTTCGGGCATCGGCCACCCCTTCCCAGCAGCCCTGGGTCGCATCGCGACTTCGGCCCAACAGTGGATAAGGCTGTTGGGCAAACAGATTGCGCTGGCGATCGCGGGCGGCCGAGCGGTAGGTTTGGCGGTCCCAAGGATAGGCCGGCAAGCGCAACCGCGGCCCCTCTCCCAGAATCTTAGGCCAGCAAGGCGCCGCCCCCGCCTCCCACAGGCTGCCCAGAGCCTGTAGCACGGCCTGCTGCTGGTCGACCTCGCGGGCCAAGGAGGCCACGGCCCGAATCGACTGCTGGCGGGCCTCGGCGCAGGCGCGAAGGGCCGGAGTCAGCACCGCATGGGGACCCACTTCGAGAAAGAGGCGGTGGCCCATGTCCAGCACGGTCTCGATGGCGCTGGCGAACAGCACCGTCTGGCGCACATTGCGCCACCAATAATCGGCACCCAGCTGGCCGGTCTCGACCAGCGAGCCGCTGACGCTGGACACCATCGGCAGTCTGCCCGTGCCTGGCTGCAGTCGTTCGAGAGCCCGCAAGAGAGGCTCTCGAACCGGTTCGACCAGGGCGCTGTGAAAGGCATAGTGAACGTCCAGCGGCCGCACGTCCAGGCCCCAGCCCGCCGCTTGTTGCAGAAAACCCTCCAGGCTGCTGGCCGGGCCGCTGAGGGTGAGTGAGTCGGGCGCGTTCACCGCGCCAATTTCCAGGTCCGAGCCCTGCAACAGCTCGCGGGCACGGGCCAACGAGCAGCGCACCACCGCCATTCGCCCCTGGGCCGAAGCCTTCTCCATGGTACGGGCCCGCTGGGCAATCACCTGCAACCCCTGTTCCAGGGTCAGCCAATGCGCACAGCAGGCAGCCGCGATTTCGCCCACGCTGTGGCCGACTACGGCGGCGGGCTCGATGCCCCAACTGCGCCACAGGGCCACCAGGCCCATCTGCAGGGCAAAAAGAGCCGGCTGGGCATACAGGGTCTGCTGCAGCCGGCTGTCGTGGGGGCCGCTACCCAGCACTTCCAACAAGCTCCACCCCAGCAGCTCGCCCAGCCCGTCATCGCAACGCTCGATCATCTCTCGGTAGACGGGAAAGGCCAGCAGCTCTCGCCCCATGCCCCACCATTGGGGGCCCTGTCCGCTGAACACCATCACCGGCCGCGGCTGCCCGCCCAGAGGCCAGGTCGGCTCGACCGAGGCCTCGAGCCAGTGTTCCAGCAGCCCCGCCAGCTGATCGCCAGTGCTGGCCAGGAAACTTTGCCGGGGTCCCTGGGCAGGGAGTTGGAGATGGCGGGCCAGAGAGCGCGCCAGCCGGGGCAAGGCAGCTCCCTGCCGCAGCAGCTCCCGGCATTGCCGAGCGCGTTGCCGCAGGGCACCGGCAGAGGCTGCCGCCAGCGGCACCAGATGAAAAGCGGGCTCGGCCTGGTCGGACTGGGGGGGCTCGGGCTCGGGGCCCTCGAGCACCACATGGGCATTGGTGCCACCAAAGCCGAACGAACTGACCCCAACCAGCGACCCCGGAGCCAGCGGTTGCACACTTTGGGGAATGGCCAGCCCCAAAGCCTCCAGGTCGAGCCCATCGGGGGGCTGACGAAAGTGCAGGCTGGGGGGGACTTGCCCGTGTTGTAGGGCCAGCACCCCCTTGAGCAGCCCTACCGCACCAGCGGCCCCTTCCAGATGCCCCAGCTGGGTTTTGGCCGAACCGATCCAGAGCCGACGCGAGGGATGGGCCAGCACCTTCGAAAGCGCACGGGCCTCGATGGGATCGCCCAGCGGGGTGCCGGTGCCGTGGGTTTCCACATAGGCCAGGCGACGACGCCTTTGGTCACAGGCATAGAGCGAGCGCAGCAGCGCCTCCTGAGCCGAGGGGTTGGGGGCCGTAATGCCCGGGGTGCGCCCATCCTGGTTGACGGCGCTGGCCAGAATTCGACCTTCGATGCGATCGCCATCGCGCCGAGCCGCGGCCCACGGTTTGAGCGCAAACATCACGGCGCCTTCACCGCGCACATAGCCGTCGGCAGCCGCATCGAAGGCCCGCGAGCGGTTGCCTGGACTGAGCATGTGAAGGCGCGAGAAAGCCAGAAAGAAGGCCGGATCGAGCAACAGGTTCACGGCCCCCACGAGGGCCTGCTGGCATTGACCCGCTCGCAGGCTGCGGCATGCCACGTCCAGCACGGTAAGCGAGGCCGAACAGGCGCTGTCCAGCGTCAGACTGGGGCCCCGGAGGTCGAGGCAGTAGGAAATTCGGTTGGAAACCAGGGCCGGAGAGGCCCCTGTGGCGGCGTGAGTGTCCCAGCCGAAGGCGTCGGCATGCAGGGCCAGGTCGTAGCTGGACAGCGCCACAAAAACCCCGGTGGGGCTGCCGGCCAGCTGTTCCAGCGGCCAGTCGGCGGCCTGCAGGGCTTCCACCGCCAGTTCCAGCATCAGACGCTGCTGGGGGTCCATGGCCTCGGCCTCACGCGGGCTGATGCCAAAAAACTCGGCGTCGAAATCGTACACTCCATCGACCCAGCCGGCCTCACGGGCCACGGTCGTTCCGGGTGCGTCAGCGTGGGGATGGTAGTAACTGGTGTGACGCCAACGCTCGGCCGGCACCTCGCGGATGCAATCCTGGCCGCTCGAGAGCACCCGCCAGAAATCAGCGGGGCAGTGCACCCCCCCGGGCAATCGGCAGGAGATGCCTACGATGGCTATCGAATCCTCAGACTCGGGCTCTTCCACCGCAGAAAACTTTGGGTTTTTGCATTCGATCCCTCCCTCCCGATGTCCAACCCCTCTTCCCCGATGTCCCACCCTTCCTCCCCGGGCGACCGTCTGGCCGACCGCCAGCGGCTTCAAGCCCTGCTCGAGAATGGCCCGGCGGTGATGTCGCCCAATCAGCTCAGCTTCTGGGCCTGGGAGCAACTGGAACCGGGCAACCCGGCACTGATCCTCAACACCGAGTGGCGCTTTTCCCAGCTCAGCCAGGCAGGTATCACCCGCTTGCACGGCGCCTTACAGGCCCTGCAGGATCGCCACGAAGCCCTGCACACCCGATTCGTTCGCTCCCCCGAGGAAGCCCAACCCCGGCCTCAGCCCACGAACAGCCCCCTGGACTTTCGCACGTATGACTGTAGCGAAGGCGAACTGGAACTGCTCCTGCAGGCCGCCTACCGAACCCCGTTTCTACTGGCAGAAGAGGCCCCTTTTCGCTGTCGCCTCTTCACCTATCCTCAGGGGGCTCATCTCTTGATCCAGGCTCATCACGTGGCCGCCGATGCCTGGTCGATCCATATCTTGCGGGAGGAAATGGTGGCATTGCTGCGCGGCCAGGAGCTGGCCCCGCTGAAGCTGACTTTCTCTGCCTATGCTCGCTGGCTTCGGGCCTGGCTTCAGGGGGGTCAGGCCCAATCGATGCTGGAAGCCTGGAAAACCGAGCTGGCCAGCCCGCGCCTGGACTTTCGCCTCTCCCCTCCCCCAGCTCAGCCCGTGGCCCGCTGGAGTTCCTGGGCACTGCATCTCAACGCCGAATTCACGGCCGCCCTGCGACAGCGATCGGGCCAGGCTCGCTGCAGCCTGAACGCCGTCATTCTGGCCGCCTACGGGCGAGCTCTGCAGCGCTTTAGCGGGCGCGACGACCTGGTGGTGGCCCTACCCGGGGCCTGCCGCCACCGCACGGGCTTTCGCCATCTGGTGGGGCCGCTCTTCAGCCTGCTTCCCATACGGCTGAGGGGCACCGACCAGCATTTCGATTCGTTTCTGGCCTCCACCTCAACCGCCCTTGAGGCCGCCCTGGAGCGCCAGGACCTGCCCTTTCTGGCCCTGGTGGAAGAGCTGCGCCCACGCCGCCGGGCCCAGGAGTTTCCCTTTACCGGGGCAGCCCTCTCGGTACTGCCCTATGGCCACCCCGAATGGACCCGCCTGGAAACCTCGGAAATGCAGGCCGAGCACCTGCTGCAAGAGTTTTCCCTGGGGCCCTTCGAGGTGGTGCTCAACCTTCTCGACGAAGGCACCCAGCTGCGAGCCTGGCTGCAATATCAGCCCGAGCGTCTCGAGGGCCCGGCCATCGAGCGGCTCAGCCAGCTGCTTTGGGAAGCTCTCGAGGAAGCCGCGTTCCCCGAACGCCACCCCGTCCAGGTCGAGGCCGAACCGGGGCTGCGCCTCGAGCAACGCTTTCAGCAACGGGTGCAGCAACACCCCGAGCGCACCGCCGTGGTCGACCAGCGCCCCTACAGCTACCTGGAACTCGACCGCTGGTCAACGGCCCTGGCGCGCCAGCTGGTGCAGTGCAGTCCGGTGGGCCCGGTGGGTTTGTTGGCCCCTCCCTCGGTCTACAGCCTGGTGGGCTGGCTGGCCATACTCAAAGCGGGTCTGACGGTGCTGCCGCTCGACCCGGGCACGCCCCAAGGTCGTCGCCAGCAGGTGCTGACCGACAGTGGGTGCCAGCGGGTGGTGACCGTTGGTGACATCCAGGCACTGGCGGGGGCCGTGGGCGACCCCAGCCAGGACCAGCCCTTGGTCCTGGCCGCAGAGGAACCGGCCGAGGCCGCCTACCTGCTCTACACCTCCGGCAGTCAGGGTTCGCCCCAGGGCGTTCTGGGAGGCCACGCCGCCATCGTCAGCCGCTGCCAGGCCCTGGCCCAACTCTACCCCTGGGAACCGGAGCAGCGGGTGCTGTTGCGCACCTCGTTGGCCTTCATCGACGGGCTCACGGAATGGTTCTCGGCCCTCGACGGTGGGGCCACGCTGGTCGCCTACCCCGGCCCTGAGCAGCCCGACCCCGACCACTTTTTGGACTTCTGCTGCACTCACCAGATCCAGCGGTTCACCCTGGTGCCCAGCTGGTTGGGAGCCCTGTTGCGCAGCTCGCGGCCCTGGCCCCAATCGCTGCGTCTGTGTATCAGCTCGGGCGAGCCTCTACGCCCCGACCTGGTGCGCGCTTTTCAGACGCGCTGCCAGGCCATTTTGCTGAACCTGTACGGCAGCACTGAGTGCGCCGGCGACGTCAGCTGGTTTGACACTCGTTGGCTCGACCCGGGGGCCGCCCAGGTGCCGCTGGGCGTTCCGCTGGGCCAGGCCCGCATCTGGGTGGGGGACGACTTCGGTTACCCGCTGCCCGAGGGTGAAGAAGGCGAGATCTGGGTAGCCGGTCCCCCCCTGGCCCTGGGCTACTGGAATCGCCGCCAACTCGAAGCTGCGCGCTTCTTGCCCGCCGAGGGAGAGCTTCCCCGCCGCCTGCGCACCGGCGACCGGGGGCGATGGTCGGCTGGACTGCTGGAATACCGCGGGCGTATCGATCGTCAGGCCAAGGTGCGTGGCTGGCGAGTCGAACTTCAGGAGGTGGAGGCTCTTCTTGAAAGCTTTCCCACTGTGGGTCAGTCGCTGGCCCGGCTCGACCCCAACGGCTCGGCCGTGTGGGCCTGGATAGAGGCTCCCGAGCACCTCGATTACGAGGCCCTGTGGCGCCACCTGCAGCAGCATCTGCCCGCGGCCGCTCTGCCCGCCAGGCTCTATCGGGTGGAAAGGCTGCCCCGTCTGGACAGTGGAAAAATTGAGCTCGAATCCCTGCAGGGGCAACTCTTGGGAAGGTCTGCAGGCACCGCCGAGCAGGCCCCAACGGCCCCCTGGATCGGCCTCTGGGAAGAGGTGCTGGGCATCTCGGGCATCGGTGTCCACGATAACTTCTTTCAGCTGGGCGGACACTCGCTCAAGGCCCTCGAGCTGGCCGAGCGACTCAGCCGCCAACTGGGCCGGACAGTTTCCCCTAGCGCTCTGGTCGACCATCCCACCGTGGCGCTGCTGACCCAGTATTTGCAGCGTCCCAGGCATTCGGCCGTGGTAACCCTCAAACCCGGGCAAGGCCCTGAGCGACCCCTGTTGGTGCTGATTCCCGGCGCCTGGGGCGGCACGCTGGGGCTGCGACGCCTGGCCGAGCGGCTGCCTCACCCACAACCCGTGATCGGTTTGGAATATGAGGCCACCGACGCCCACGACCGCGAAAGCCTGGAGGCGCTGGCCGCCCGCTTTGCCCACGATCTGCGGGCCTACCAGCCTCAGGGCCCCTACCGCCTGTGCGGCTATTCGCTGGGAGGGTTGTTGGCCACCGCCCTGCTGCCCGAACTGGGCCAGCAGGTCGACCACCTGATCTTGCTCGACGCCTATGGGCCCGGTCCGGCCGGAGGCGAACAGCGCAATTTCTGGGCCAACCGGCTGCACGAGCTTTGGACCCACGCCCAAATCCTGTCGCGCAGCCGGCCCCGCGATCTGTTTGAGCGGCTCAGCAAGCTACCCCAACGCTGGTCGCGAACCCCCAGCGCTCAGCTGGAACTGGTCCAGGAGTTCTTGCAACGACGTCAGGTGCAGGCAGAATTTGCGGGCAGGGTGAGCCTGATTCGCCTCACCCACCAGCCCGACTGGATGACCGATCCCCTGCTGGGTTGGGGCCAGCTCTTTCCCCAGCTGGAAATTCGCGAACTGGTGGGGCTGCACGGGCCTCTGGTGTTGGAAGAACCCGTGGTCAGCGCGGCGGCTCACCTGTTGAGCGAGTTGCTCGACGAGGGCGGCAGCCAGGATGGGGCGGTGGCCAATGTCAGTCCGTAGCGAAAGGGTTGGCTGGCCAGCAGTCGCGCCTTAGGGCCTGCCAGATCGACGATCCAGAGCCCCCCGCCGTCGGAAGCATAGAGCCTGCTGCCGGCCCGCTCCACGAAGGGGGCACTCATCAAGGGGAAACGGAAGCCCTGAAGGGGCAGCCGCTCGGCTACCCGCAGCCCATTGCGCGTGAGTTCCAGCCTGGCCAGCACCAGCTCACGGTCGCGTCCCAGGGCCCACAGGGGCGGCGTGGGGGTGTGCTTCCACAGCCGAAAGCGCCCATCGTCGGGCAGCGCCGTCAGGGGTGGCAGCCCCGGCACTCTGCCGATGGGTCCCTGGCCCAGGTGGTCGCTGTCGAAGACCAGCATCTGCTCGCCCTGCAGCACATACCAGCGCTTGTTGTCCAGGTCGAGCCACTGGCTGCCCTTGAGTTCCGGGCCCCGAGAAAACTCGACCTGTTCCAGCACAACGGGCTGGTCGGGCTGGCTGACATCCACCCTCAGCAGCGACTTGCGCAGACGTTCAGGGTCCAGAATGTAGGCCAGGCCATCCTGCACCCACATCTGCTCAACGTAGCCCGGCAGCTCCAGCTCGCCCCGCACCTCGCCTTGGGCAGAGGAAACCCTGAGCAGCCGGTCCTCATCGTAGAGGAAACCAGCGGGAAGGGCACACATCTGTCCCTGCAGATAGGGCTGGTTGAGGTCGACGAAGCGTTTAGCCATCGGGTTGAGCTGGCGGTCCCAGTAGAACCTCTCCCAATCGCGCCACAGGCATACGGCCTGTGGCGAGACCGCCAGGGCGATTGGCGACTCTTCCGGGAAGTCTCGAACCTGCAGGGCTTCGAGGCCCTTGGCGGTGGGCCGCAACCGGCTCAGGCGCCGAGGCGTGGCCAGGTAGACTTCGTGGTTCAACGAGGCCTGAACGCGCTGGGCAGGAGGGCGAAAGACATCTCCGCCCAGGGGCAGCAGACCCGGCCCGGCCGAACTCTGGCAGGCCGCAAGCAGAAAGCCCAACAATCCGATAGCCAGCATCCTCAAGGCAGGCTGTCCAGGAAGGCGGGCCGCGCAATGGGCCCGCGGGCCTGCTCGAAGTCGCTGGCCAGGGCCAGCAACCGGGCTTCGCTACGCTCGGGGCCATAGAGAGAAAGTCCTACGGGCAACCCCTGGATCAACCCGGCCGGCAGCGTCAGATGAGGCAGTCCGGCCAGAGCCGCAGGGCCCCCGCCCCCACCGGGAAAGCGGTCGCCATAAACCCGGTCGATCGGCCAGGCCGGACCGGTCGTGGGCGCTACGATAGCCTCCAGGCGATGCTGGCGAAAGGTGGTGGCCAGCCGGGCTTCCAGCTTCAAGCGCTGGCGGGCCCGGGCGTAGTCGGGGTTCTCGGTGCCGCCACTCAGGTCGGCGCGGTAGAGGAACTCCTGGTCTAGAAAATCCAGCCCTTCGGATTGACGGTGCTCGAGGTTGAAGCGAATCAACTCCTCCAGGCTGTGCACGGCCACTTCGGGGCCCAGCGCCCCCAGATACTCATCCAGCGCCTGCTTCATTTCACAGGCAAAGACCAGGGCCACCTCCCGCCCCAGCGGCTGGACGGAGGGCACGGCTACCGGGTCGACCAGCTCGGCTCCTTGTTGCCGCAGCAATTTGAGCGCGTGCTCCATGAGCTCGTCCACCCTGGGGTCAAATCCCCACTCCTGACGAGCCACCCCCAACCTGGCCCCGCGCAGCGCCCCGGGACGCAGCGCGCCCACATAGTCGACGGCGGGTTCCACCAGGGCCCGCAGCATGCAGGCCAGATCGCGAACGCTGCGCGCCATGGGGCCCGGGCAATCGAAGGAAGGAACGCAGGGAACCATTCCCTGGCAGGGGATCAGACCTCGGGTGGGCTTCAGCCCTACAATGCCGCAAACCGATGCCGGACAGGTGATCGAACCCATGGTTTCAGTTCCCAGGGCCAGCGGCACCAGCCCGGCGGCTACCGCCACCGCGCAACCCGAACTCGAACCGCTGGGGCTGCGATCCAGAGCATAGGGGTTACGGCACTGTCCGCCTCGGGCACTCCAGCCCGAGAGGCTCCTTTTGGCCCGCAAGTTGCTCCATTCCGACATGTTGGCCCGGCCCAAGGGGATCATGCCGGCACGGCGCAGGCGGGCCACGGCCTCGGCATCGCGATCGATCTGGTTGCCTTCCAGCGCCAGCGAACCGGCCGAGGTAGCCAGCCCGTCGGCTACCGAAAGGTTATCCTTGATCAGCACGGGCACACCCGACAGCGGCGAGCGATAGGCGCGCTTCTGAGCCGCCAGTCCCGAAGCCCTGGGGCTCAGCCCCAACACCGCCCCCAGTCTGGGATTCAGCGAATCGATCCGGCGACGGCAGTGTTGCAGCAGTTGCTCCGGGGTCAGCCGCCCCTGCTGTAGGGCCGACCCCAGGTCATCGAGCGAAGCCCAGTGCCAGGGCTGTTCGGACGAGCGGCACGACAGCCCGCCCACAGCCCCGAGCAACACAGCCCCGCGGAGAAATTCGCGTCGTCTCAATCGCGCGAGGCCGGGCCCAGACCCAGAAGCAACCGCCAGTTCTCGATGCGGTAGTTGAGTCCCAGCGGAAAATGGGCGGGCACCTTCTGGGCCGGTGTGTAGGTTCCAAAGAGCCGATCGCACCAGCTAAAGACCAACCCATAGTTGCTGTCGGACAGTTGGCGTTGGTCGGCGTGATGCACATAGTGCAGTCGGGGGGTGATGAAAATCCACTCGAGCCAGTCCTGGCCAGGCAGGCGCAGATTGGTGTGGTGCAGATGGTCGACCAGGCGCAGGAAGGCCATCACGAAGACCACCGCCTCGCGACTGGGCGGAATGGGAAAAATCAGCACCGTCAGCACGGTAGGCACGGCGTTGAGCACCAGGTGGTTCAGCAGCGTGGTGCGCGATCCCGACAGCCAGGTCAGGTAGCGAGGGCTGTGATGCCAGGCGTGCTGATCCCAAAACCAGCGATGGTGCATGGCCCGATGCCCCCAGTAGTAGAGGACATCGATCAGCAATACACAGCCGAACACGCCCAACCAGGGGGGCAACTGGAACACCATGTGGTGGTAGGCCTGCAGCTCGGGTTGGCTTTGAATCCAGGCCACCACGGGCTTGCGAAAATAGCTGGTCGACAGCACGGCAATGGCCACCGCTGCCAACCATCCGGCCAGATCCCAAAACAGGTCCCAGGGCTCGTCCTCGGCTCGCAAGGGCAGCAGCGCAGCCGCAGCCATCAGCACCAGGCCCAGGCCCACCGAATATTGAATCATAAGGCTCTTGAGCATAAGCCAGCAAACCACCAGGAACATCACCACCGTAGCCAGGGAACGCACAGCCGCATTGTAGCCGAAGGACCGACGGCGGGAAAGCCTGGGCAGCTCGCGAATCCGGCCAGCCGATGAGGCAGCGCGTGGCTGGCAGCACCTTTGGCTGAGCGTCTCCCCCTGGGGGTCGCCTTGCGGGTGCTGTTTATGGGCACGCTGATGTTCTTTCTCGAGCACCTGTTTTTCCGGGTGCTCAACTACACCACGCACTACCTGCAGGCCATGGCCCTGATCGCCTACGCACTGGCCGGAGTCGCGGCCGGGGGTTTGCTGGCAGCTCGCCTGAACTGGCAGGAAGGGGCGGTTTTCCGAGCCGCTCTGCTGGGCAGCTGGGGCTGCCTGTGGCTGGCACTGCTGAAGGTGCTGCTGTGGCCCTCGCTGGGCCTGGAGAATGTCGTGCTGGTCGGTCTGTTTCTGTTCCCGGCGGCCTACATCGCCAGCGTATTCCAACGCTATCGGGCGGGCGACGTCTACCTCTGGGACCTGGCCGGCGGAGCCCTGGCGGTGGGGCTGCTGGTAGCCGCCCACGAGGTCACCTATCTGGAGCGAATCTTCCTGGCTACCGGGTTGGTGCTGGCCGGGTTGGGGCTGCTGGCCAGCCTGGGCCGCGGTCTTTGGACGATGGTCTTCGGCTCACTTCTGGTGGCCTCGATTGCGGCTCTGGACTATGAACACGGCAGTGGTGACTTCCACCTCTATGCCTGGGCCCGTGCCCACCCCGATCTTACGGCCTATAAGGTGTTTGGCGAGGGTCATCCGCGCGTTCGCAGCTACGACCACCTGATCGGACGTGTGGAGGTATTGCGTGCTCGCGAGCGCCGAATTCCCCGCTACCACTACGTCAGTTCGGCCATCATTCAGGACGGCTTTCGCAATGATTACCCTATTCGTTATCGCCGCGACCCCAGAATGGTGGGCAACCTGGTCAAAGATCCGACGATCTTCATCATTGGCACCTCGGCTCAGGGCGTGGTTAAAACGGCCCGCTATCTGACCACCCCCGAAAACATTCGCGGCTGTGAGGTGCACCCAGCGGTGATGCGCTTGATGCAGGTCGATTTTTTCAAAGACAGCGGCTATGCCTATGCTGGCCTCGACTTTCAGCTGGGCAACGCCCTGACCCAGTTGGCCCGGCAGGAGCAGCATTACGATCTGATCACGATGATGAACACCCACAGCATGGGCCAGATGTTTTTGCCCGGTCCCCCCGACTGGCTGCATACCGTCGAATCCTATCGCCTGTTGCTGCGTCGCCTCACCGACCCGGGCTATTTGATTATCGAAGAGCGCCCCACCGAACCCCCGGGAATCCCGATTTTGAAGCGCCGCCTGGTCACTCTGTACGAGGCACTGCGCCTGGAAGGCGCAGCCGATCCCGCCCAACACCTGGCCGTCTATAGCTGGCACTGGAATCGCACCCTCACCTATCAGCCCTATCAGAAAGAGGGCTTTACCTCCATCGTGGTGCGCCGCCAGCCGATCACCCCCCAGGATCGCGACCAGCTGGAAGACTGGATGAGGGTGACGGGCTTTCGCTGGGCCGCCGAAGGCAAACGATTCCGCGAGGCCAGCCCCGAAGAAATCGCCCGCTCGGTAGTGCGCTTCCATCACCTGCCGGGGCTCACCCAGGAGGCCGAGTTTGCCGAGCTGTTTCAACGGCTGTCCGAAACCACAAAGCTCAGCGACCCCCAGTGGGACCTCAGCCCGGTGACCGACGATCGTCCCTTTTCGGCCCTGGTGGATCGCAACCAGCCCGAGCTACGTTCGTTGCTCGCCTCGGTGAGCTGGTTGGCCGCGCTGTTGCTGCTGCCGATCGCCTCGGGCTGGGGCCAAAGCCCCCGGCCCAGGACCTACCTCCGACTGCAGCTGTATCAGGGGCTGGTGGGCGCGGCCTACATTCTGCTCGAGGTGTATTTCATGCAGCTGCACCAGAAGTCGCTGCCCTCACCGGTGATCGCTTTTGTAACCGTGCTCACCCTGCTGCTGTTGAGCTCGGCCCTGGGCGCCCGCTGGCTCGATCGCTCACGTCGGCACCCGGGGCTGTTGCTGCTGCTGGCCCTTTCGCTGGGCGGACATCTGTGGCTGCAGCGCTACTCGCTGTGGTTGGCCCTGCCCGTACAGTGGACGCTGATGGCCGGCCTGACCATTGCCAGCGGAGCCTTCATGGGGCCCTTTTTGGCCTGGGGGCTGGAATCGATTCGCCAGCACGAGACCCCCCGGGCCGTAGCCCTGGGGTTTGCCAGTAACAGCCTGGGGGGCACTCTGGCTCTGGCCGGATCCCTGTACGTATCCACCCTCTGGGGATTCACGGCCACGGCCGGGCTGGCCATGGGATTCTACCTGCTGGCGTGGAAACTGGACGAGTGACCTTCTGGAACCCCGGCCAGGAGCTGGTGCTTACGGGGATGCGCTGGCGCGAATGGAGCGCCCTGGCCCGGCAATGCTTCGCCACCTCGGGTCGCGGCTCGGCGCCCCGCTACCTGAGACTCACCTTGCAAAGCGCCATCAACGAACTGATCGCGCGCCAGGAAGAAGTCGCGCCCAGCCCCCCACCGCCCACCGCACCCTTGTTTATTCTGGGTTGCTGGCGCAGCGGCACCACCTGGCTGCATCGGCTGCTGACCTGCGACCCGGATCTCGCCAGTCCCACCCTGCTGCAAACCCTGAACCCCCACACATTCGCCTTTCTCCAAGGCCGAGCCGGACCCGCCTGGGCCCGCCGCCTCTACGGTCGCTGGGCCCGCTTTCACTGGGGTCGGCGGCTGCACCGTTGGAAGCGTCCATCCGATGCCATGGAAACCGGCCCGGATTATCCTGGCGAGGACGAATTCGCCATGCTGATGCTGGCCCGCTCGGACCTGTTGCAACACCTGGTGGGGCGCGACAAAGCCCACTACTGGGCCCGCTATCTAGAACTGGATCTGAGCCCCCAGGAACACCAACTCTGGCAGCGCCAGTGGTTATGGTTCCTGGGCAAGGTTGCGGCCCCAAACCCCCAGCGCCCTCTGCTGCTCAAATCGCCCAACCACACGGCCCGGCTCGGCAGCCTGCTGAACATCTGGCCCGAGGCCCGATTTGTCCACCTGCATCGCCACCCCTATGAGGTCTTTCAATCGCTGTCGGCCCATCTGGAGCGCGTGGAAAGCCTGGGCGATCGGCTGGAGCCGCGCTGGCGCAGCCCCGAACTGTCGGCCCTGGAGCTCTACAGCCGGCTGTATCGCCCCTATCTGGCGCGACGCGAAGGCCTGCCCCCAGAACAACTGGTGGAGGTCGGCTACCGGCAGCTTTGCGAAGATCCTGTGGGGCAGCTGCAGCGGATCTACCGACAACTGGAGATGCCCGGCTGGGATCGGGCCGAGCCAAAACTTCGGGCCCTCTTACAGTCGCAGCGCAACTACCGTAGCACCATCCACCTGCCACTCTCGCCGACTCAACGTCAGCAGGTGGCCAGCCATTGGGGTGAAGCCTTCGAAGCCTTTGGATATCGCCCGTGAACGGTCGCTGGCCAGCCCTCGACGCCGCCCGCGTGTTCTCGGTGGGCTTCATTCTGGCCTGGCACGGGCTGCTGGCCTTCACTCATCGGGAACGCGGGGTCAAGGCCGACATCACCTGCAACGAATTGGAAGTGATGGCCTGGTTGTTGCGGGGCTTTGCCATCAAGCTGCTGTTTCTGGTGGCTGGCTTTCTCTCGCACCAGCAACTCCAGCGCCGCGGAACCGGCCCGTTTCTGGCCCGGCGTCTGCGACGGCTGATGCTTCCTTGCTTTCTGACCATGCTGGTCTACAACGGGCTGCTCTATTGGCGATTGGCCGTGTCGCTGAACATTTCACCCATGGCCGTTTTGCGCCACCACCTGGAGCGCGGTCAATACTACGAAATTCTATCCCCCATGCATCTGTGGTTCCTTTTCGATCTGGCCATCCTGACGGTGTTGGCCGGGCTGCTGCATCATCGGCTGGGGAGCGAAGCCCACTATCAACGCTGCTATCGACCACTGGCCAGTGCCTGGGCTCCGCTGCTGCTGCTGCTGCCCACCACGCTGCTGCTGTGGCTGCACGAGCCGCGGTTGCCACACCTGCACTTCCCGCATTTGATCTCAGCCGATCGCACCTACCCGGTGATCAGCGCCCTGGGGGTTCACGGGATGTTTTTTGGGGTGGGCTGGCTGTGTCACGCCGGCGCACAGCACTGGCGCACTCTGATTCGGCATTGGCAGCCCCTGTTGCTGGTGGCTCCGCTGCTGCGCCTGGGGGCGGCAGCCTTGCAACTGCGGGGCGACCCACCGACGTTACTGGTGCATGCCCTGATGGCCAGCTACTGGTGGGCCATCGTGCTGGGATGCCTGGGGTTGCTCACCGCCCTGGTGAAGGTGCCTTCTGCCAGGCTGGGCTATCTGGCCGATGCCTCCTACTGGTTCTACCTCAGCCATCTGCTGTTCATGGGCGAGATGCAGTACCTCGTCAACGGCCGTGGCTGGCCTGTGGCCGCCCAGTATCTGGCCGTGGTCAGCGGCACCCTGGGCCTGTGCGGGTTAACCTACCACTTCATCGTGCGTCCCTTTCAGGGCATCGACTTGCGATACGACCGCTCCCAATGTTGACGGTCGATAAAGTGGTAGGAATATCGATCCCCCTCAATCTCTTTCCAGACATGCCGGAAAACCTCGATTTGCTGGGGACGAATGTTGGCCTTGAGCGTCTCCACCCGCACCAGCGAGCCCTGCCCCGAAAAGCGCCGGAACTTACACTCTAAAGTGCCCGTGTCGAGGTTGCCCTGAAAGTGCGCCTCGGCCTCCTCCAAATTCCGCGGCCCGGATTTGCCCCCAGAGCCAGGCAACTGGTTGCGCAGCAGGATATGGCCTGGACGCGGGTCCAGGTCGTAGAACTCGGGCTGTTCCTGACGCTCGTTATCGGTTTGCGTTACCTGGTCGATCAGCGCCAGCACCTGATCGAGCTGCTCAAGCGATTCGGCCTCGGTGAGGGACTGGTGGGGGCAATGCAGCAAAGCTTCGGGAAGATGATGCAACAGATTCACCCCGGCGACTTTGCTGTTTTGCCAGGCGATCCTTGACGAGGTTCGTATAGTAGAAAAATGCTTGCCGTCTATCTGACTCCGTTCTTTACCGACAACGCCCTGATTTTTCTCCATCATCTGGCCCGTATCGAAGGGGTTCAGCTGGCCGTGGTCAGCCAGGACCCCGAAGAGGCCCTACCCGCTTCGCTACGATCCAAGCTTGCCGGCCACTGGAAGCTGAACAACTGCCTGAGCGTGGAACAGATGCGCTGGGCTGTAGAAGGTTTGGCGGCGCGGCTGGGCCCGGTGCAGCGCCTGCTGGCGGCCAATGAGCAAATTCAGGTGCCGGTGGCCCAGGTGCGCCAGTGGCTGGGCATCGCGGGGATGGACCCGGAAACCGCCCTGCGCTTTCGCGATAAAGACCGCATGAAGGCCACCTTCCGCCAGCACGGCATACCCTGTGCCCGCAGCTGCGCCGCTACCAGCGAACTCCAGGCCTGGGAGTTTGTCGAAGAGGTGGGCTATCCGCTGTGCGTCAAGCCCGTCGACGGTGCCGCCACCCAGTCCACCTTTCGCGTGGAAGACGCCGAAAGCATGCGCGATGTGCTGCGGGGCAGCGGTCCCTCGCCCCAGCGCCCTCTGCAAATCGAAGAATTCATCACCGGTGAAGAACATTCGTTCGAAACGGTAACCCTGGAAGGCACCCCCCGTTGGCACAGCCTGACCCACTATATTCCGGGTCCGCTGGACGTGGTGCGCAACCCCTGGATCCAGTATCAAGTGCTACTGCCGCGCGAAATTGATTCGCCGAAATACGACGACATCCGCGAGGTCGGGCGAGCCGCCCTGCAGGCCCTGGGTATCCAGCAGGGGCTGAGCCACATGGAATGGTTCCGGCGCCGCGACGGCTCGATTGCCATCAACGAGGTGGCCGCGCGGCCGCCGGGAGTGCAAATTATGCCCTTGATCAATCGGGCCCACGACATCGACTTCTTCTCGGCCTGGGGCCGACTGATGATCTTCGACGAGTTCACTCCCCCGGCCGAGCGCAAGTATGCGGCCGGTTGTGCCTTCCTGCGGGGCCTGGGGGAGGGGCGCGTGGCCGAGGTGCACGGCCTGCGCGAAGTGATGCGCGACCTCAACCACCTGATCACCGATGTCAAGGAGCCCCAACCCGGCGACCCCAAAGCCATATCCTATGAAGGCGAAGGCTACGTGATCGTGCGCCATCCCGAAACCCGCGTGGTGGCCCAGGCCCTGCAGGAAATCGTGTCTCGCGTGCGCGTGGTGCTGACGGCTTGAGGGCGGCCCCCTGCTTCCTGGCCCTCGTCCCGCTGCTCTGGGCGGCCCCCCTGGCCTGGGGGGAACCGGCCCCGCCGGTATTGACCCCAACGCTGGTGTCTCAGTTGCGCTCGGCCAGCGGAGTACTGCTCTCCCAAGACGGGCGCTGGCAGGTGTATCAGATCAGCCAGCCTCGTCGCTTCTCCAAGGAAGACTATGAAGACGGCCCCGCCTATCCCGAGGCCTACAGCCTGGAGGAAGACGGTCACTATCGACCTTTGCTCAACCAGCACGTGGCCTTCTCTCAGCTTCGGCTGAGCCCCGACGACCGCTCTCTCACGTTTCTCTCCAAGCGCAACCACGACAAGCAAACCAGCCTGTATCGGTTGGATAAAGCCGGGGGCGAGCCCCAGCGCATCCTGCACTTCAAAACGGACATCCTCGACTACGCACTGGCCCCACGCGGCAATCGAGTGGCCTTTAGCGCCCGCGCCCCCCAGAGCGAAGAACAGAAGAACTTGAAGAAAATGGGCTTTCGAGCCGAGGTTTTCGAAGAGGATTGGCAACCGGCTCACCTCTACCTGGGGGCCACCGGCAACGAGACATGCGAAAGTTCTCCGGTAGACTTGCAGGGCTCGGTGGGCGATCTCAAGTGGAGCCCCGACGGAAGCCTGCTGGCCCTCAGTCTGGCCCCCAACCCGGGCGTGGACGCCCAGTTGATGCATCGACGCATCCAGTTGCTGCGGGCCCAGGATGGCAAACCTCTAAGAACCCTGAAGAACCCCGGCAAACTGGGCCAGTTCGACTTCAGCCCCGATGGCAAACAACTGGCGATGATCACGGCCGAGGACCTTCACGACCCCGACCACGGGCGGCTGTGGCTGGCCAACTGCGCCAGCGGAGAACTTCGCGACCTGTGGCCCGGGCTGGAAGGGCGAGTAGCGAAGTTCGAATGGATCGGTGCCGACCGCCTGCGCGTGCTGGTATTTCGAGGGCTGACCAGCGAAGTGTGGGACCTTGACCTGCAAGGCTCGCGCCAGCAGCGCCCCGGATTGCCCGACGAGGTTGTCACCGACCTTTCGTGCGATGCCGAGGGCCGGCGCAGCCTGTATGTCAGCGAGAGCCCGCGCCACCCGGGCGAGGTTTTTCTGCAACCCGGGGGCGACCCCCCGCGTCGGCTCACGCGGCTGAACCCCGCCTTGGAACGTTTGCGCTGGGCTCGCCAGGAAGCCGTTCGCTACTCGGCCCGCGACGGTACCCCCCTGGAAGGGGTCTTGATCCATCCTCTCGAGGGCAGCCAACCAGGGAACGCTCCTTTATTGATGTGGGTGCACGGCGGGCCCGAATCGCAGGTGATCAATGGCTGGCTCAACGGCTATTCCATGCCCGGCCAGGTGGCGGCTGCTCGAGGCTATGGTGTGTTCTACCCCAACTATCGCGGCTCTATCGGTCGCTCGGTGGCCTTCTCCAAGGCGGGTCAGGGCGATCCGGCGGGCAAGGAATTTGACGACCTGATCGACGGCATCGACTTTCTGCTCAAGCGTGGGGGCTTTGACGCTCGTCGGGTGGGCATTACCGGCGCCAGTTACGGCGGTTATGCCACGGCCTGGTGCAGCACCTTCTATTCCGACCGTTTTGCCGCCGGAGTGATGTCGGTGGGCATTTCCGACAAGGTGAGCAAAAGCGGTACGACCGACATCCCCGAAGAAGAGTTTTTGGTGCACGCTCGCAAGCGCCCCTGGGAGCACTGGGACTTTTTCCATCAGCGCAGCCCCATTGCCCACGTGCAAAAGCACCGCACCCCCCTGCTGATCATGCACGGCAAAGACGACCCCCGGGTGCATCCTTCACAAAGTCTGGAGCTCTATCGCTACCTGAAAATGGTGGGCCAGGCTCCGGTGCGGCTGGTGCTCTACCCCGAAGAAGGGCACGGCAATCGCAAGGCCGCCTCTCGTTTCGACTATCAGTTGCGCATGCTGGAGTGGTTCGACCACTACCTCGGAGGCGACGGCGGGGGCAACCGCCAGGCCAGCCCACCGCCCTGGGACCTTCGCCCTCCGCTGCCCACCCGCTAGCATGGAACTCACCCACGGGTTGAGGCGGCTGGTGCTGCCTCCGGGCGGTTTCTTTCTGTTGCTGGCCGCGGCCGCCGTATTGCAACGGCGCTGGCCGGGCCCCGCTCGCAAACTGGCGCTGCTTTCCGTGGCCTTGCTGTGGGCACTATCGACGCCCTGGATTTCCTTCTGGCTGATAACCCGGCTGGAAAGCGATCCGCTGCTGACGCCGGATCGGCTTTCGGGCATGCAGGCCGACGCCATTGTGGTGCTGGGTGGCGGACTGCGCTCCGATTCGCCCGAATATGGCCGCCCCCAGCCCAGCCTGTCCAGCCTGGAACGCCTGCGCTATGGGGTGTGGCTTCAGCGACGCCTGAACCTGCCGCTGCTGCTCAGCAGCGGCAACACCGACCCGGCTCGCAGCCAGCTCAGCGAGGCGGCCGCCATGGCGGCCGTGGCCCGCGACGAGTTTCAGCTCGGCCCGGTAGAGCTGGAAGAAAAGAGCAGAACCACCTGGGAAAACGCCGAGCAATGCGCCGCCTTGTTGCTGCCCCGAAACTTGCGCCGCATTCTTCTGGTCACTGACCTTCATCATATGCGTCGGGCTCGCAACTGCTTCGAGGCCGAAGGGTTTACGGTTCTGGCGGCACCGGTAGGCAACTCTGCGCCGGCCCGGTTCGAGCGAGGCCTCTTTGCCTGGTTGCCTTCTTATGCCGCCCTGAACCGCTCGTCCATGGCCCTCGAGGAGGCACTGGGAAACCTGGTCTACGGCCTGCGTCGTCGGTTGTGACTTCGTCTCAACGCAGCTGTTTAGGAATTGTTTAATCACTGTTAACGCCATGTCAACATTCCGCTCTTGTCCCGACGAAACACGGAGGGAAAAACAGGATATGCGTATTTTGCCGACGACCGATCCTGTACGCGGGCCGCTTCCCAAGCAAGCCGCTTCCAATTCGACCGTCTCCCCTTCCGGGAGCCTCCCACAGGACTCCTCGACCCTGAGCCCCGAGGCCAGCCAGGAAGAGGGTGGCGACGTGCCCAACCTGGGAGCACTGGCAGACTCATTCGCTGCCCCAGGCCAGCGAGAACTTCGAAACCCCTCGGCCGAGTTGCAGCAAGACTGCGTGAACATTTTGAGTTCTCTGGGCAAAGAAATCCCCCCAGGTGTCGATACCCGAAAGACGCTGCTGGCCAGTCCCGCTGGACAGGGGAGCGAAGTGCTGAAGGTGGACAAAGTGACCTCGGTAGCCCGCAGCGACCGCGGACAGCAGTTGCTGGAACAGTTGATGCGCAGTTCGGCTACAGCTCGGGCCGAATACGGAGGACAACTACCCCCCAAAGTCGAGAAGCTCTTGCAAACCACCCTGGCCGCCTTAAGCGAAGTGGGCATCGAGCCCGGCAAGGCGGGTCCGGCGGCCGGCGAGAGGCCAGCCTCCGAAGGCCAATCCCGAGCGGCCTGAGGCCCGAGGGTCCAATTCGGGTATACCCCAACTGGACACGCGCCCGGGGCGGTTTTTGTGTCCATCTGGGGTGGGTGGCATGGGTTTTCTGACAGGTGTCCA
>CAZYPN010000054.1:0-46056 GCA_964649085.1 uncultured Burkholderiales bacterium
CAATCGGGTCGGCACCGGGAATGCCAAATTTCATGCATGAATGTACGAGGCTTCAAGAGCTATCCCTGCCGGGCCCTATCTACCAGGACTGAACGGATACAATATAAGTCAACATTGCCATGCAAAAGACAGCAGAGCATAGACATATAGTGCGCTGTGTATAGTTGAGGTCCACGGTCTTGAGAAGTTCTCGTTACCAGGGTGGTTCCCTCCAGAACATCCTCGGCGTCAGCTCCGAGCCGAGAGTAAGGAAGAACCGGTTAGGCTCAGGCGAGGCGACACAAGCCGCGACTGAATAGATCAACCCTGCAGTGAGTCAGGGTCGACCCCGAGCTGGCGAAGGTGCTCGGCCAGGCGATTCGCCCTCTGGCGCTCGCTCTCGGCCTGCCGGCGCTCCATTTCCACTTTCTGCACTTCTTCCAGCAATCGAGCGGTCAGTTCGGCAGGAGTCGGCAGTATCTGGCCAGACTCGCTTTCAAAGATACGCAAGACGCCGCTGACCACTCGAAAGGTCAGGTCGAGCAGGCTGGGATAGCCGACGTGTTCGGGCACCAGGCAGGGGACGAACACCCCCGATTCCAGTCGATAGACCTGAAAGCGAGGCATTAAATACTCGTTGCGAGGGTCGAAGAGGATGTATTCCTTGACCCCCACGGCCTCGTAGATCCCCTTCTTGAGGCCGACGTCGCGCATGCGCGTGGAGAACGAGGTGACCTCGACGACCACTTCGGGAGCTTTGCCGATTTCCCACAGCTTGTAGCTTTCACGACGCTTCTTCTCGACGCCCAGCGTGGCCAGCACGTCGGGCGAATGGTGGGCGTGGGGATTGCCCTCCTCATAGTAGAACAGGATGTTGCCGCTGACGTAGACCTGGGGCTGTTCACTGAGGTGATGACGCGGGGCCTCGATGAGGTCGACCATCACGTCGCGGTGCAGATCGCTTTCGCCCATAGGTTCTCCGTCGCTGCGGGATAGTCGATCTCTGCGAGCGCATTTCGGAAAAGTCTCTTGATGGGAAGTTTCCTGTTGCCAGGCCTGGTTCCTCGTGTGCTCTGGGTAGCAGAGTAGGCCGTGACCGAGGAGAATTCCATCCAGGGACCCGCCGCCAAACGTAGAAATCAGCTTCTGTATGGACGCGCCCCTGCCCAGACGCTTCACCTACGCCGACCGCGAAGAATGGGATTCGAACACTCGTTGGGAGCTGATCGATGGCCACCCTTACGCCATGTCCTCTCCCAACTCGATTCATCAGAGTATCCTGGGAGAACTTTACGTCGCCCTCAGAAGTCACTTTAAGGGCAGCCCTTGCAAGGTGATGTTGGCGCCTTTCGAGGTCAAATTCACCGAATACGACGTCGTCCAGCCCGATTTGATGGTCAGTTGCGGGGACCGCCTGGGCTACGCCTACCACGAGGGTGCGCCCGATCTCGTGATCGAGATTTTGTCTCGCTCCACCCTGCGCCACGACCGCATCCGCAAACTGCGCCTCTATGCCCAACACCAGGTGCCGGAGTATTGGTTGGTAACCCAACAACCGTTGATCATCGAAGTGTTGACCTACGAGAATGGGGCCTTTGTCACGCGTGGCGCCTACGATCAAGACAGCATTCTGCTCAGCCCGCGCTTCCCCTCATTGCGACTGAACCTGAGTGAAATTGCCGCGGAACTGCCGCCTCTGCCCCCTATCCCCAACGAGGTCAAGGAGACCGCGCCGGTCTACGCCACCAACGCAGACTAGTGCTCCGTCAAGCTTTAGTTCTAAACAGCTGTTCCCGGGGCGACGCAGGAGCCCTGGAACGGATGTTTTGAACCAACATCTACCCGGGGAGCGAAGCGAGCCGGGTTAGGGGCTAGTTTAGGGATTGGTTCCCGCGGCAACTCGAACAACCAGCACTTTTCAAGGGGCGATAGCGTGGGGCTCCCCTGAGGAGCACGTAGTGTAAAAATTACATTTTTACACTACGTGCGCCTGAGGCACGTGCGCGCGTGCACCCGGACTCCATCTTCTCCTGGTGGAGGGCAGCTAGCGCAACGGATCCTGGACAAGCTCTCTGCGGTTATCCCCATATTCTCGGCGTCGGGTCACTCCAGTCGGCCACCCAGAAATCAAGGTTTGACGAAGCACTAGTGCGCGGTGAACCCCAATGGGATTGCTTCAGGTGCTGCTGCTAGCACCTCTGTTGGGCCGGGGATCTGTGAGTGAGCTTTGGCCAGCAGGGTCGGCATGTTTACGTATAGAATACGTAAACATGCAAAAGAAGCTGACAATCACGCTGGACGAGAAGGTCTATGACGGTCTGCACCGCGTTGTGGGGCGTGGCAAGATCAGCCGGTTTATTGAAGGTCTGGTCCGTCCCCACGTCCACGCCACCGACCTGGACGCCAGCTATCGCGAACTCGCGGAATTTGAGAAATCAAACGACGAGGCATTGGAGTGGGTCGAAGGTGTGGCGGGCGATGTGGGAGACCTCACCGATGAAGCGTGGTGAGATTTGGTGGGTCAACTTCAACCCGTCGGTGGGCGGCGAAGCGCAAAAAGTCCGGCCGGCCGTGGTCGTGAGCAACGACGCCTCAAATCGCCACTTAAACAGAGTCCAGGTCGTCCCCATCACGTCCAATGTCACCAGGCTATTCGCCGGCGAAGCCTTCGTGACCGTCAATGGCCAACAACGCAAGGCACAGGCAAACCTGCTCACCACCGTCAGTAAACTGCGCGTCACTTCTCAACTCGCCACCCTCTCCCCGACGGATTTGGCTGGGATTGAAGTCGCCATCAAAGAACAGCTAGAACTTTGAAACCCATCTGAGTGCGTACATCACCGCCCGGCGCTTCTCTAAAAAGGCCTGTGGCTCAGAAATTCAAGGTCTGTTGGAAGAACAGCGTATTCTGATAGTCCCGGCCGCCGAACACCGGCGTGGTGGCCTTGTCGAAGCGAATGTCGAGCCGCATGGCCCAGCTCGGGCTGAGTCGCACTTCCGGTGTCACGGTAAAGGCGCGAATGCGGGCTGGTGAGCCCAGCCGGATGCCGAAGGGGTCGTTGTAGAATTCCTGGCGGAAATTCAGAAAAAAGTTGTCGCTAAGCTGGGTCTGCACATAGAAACTCATCCCGTTCACCCAGGCCGAACCCGACACGGGGGCCAGGCCCTCTTCGGTCGAGGTGAAGGCCTGCATGCCCAGCGTCACTTCGTCGCTGACCCCGTAGTTGGCAAGAATTTCGTAGTAGCGGCGACGGTCACGGTCGTTGTAAGCGCGCTCGGGCCCGTCGAGCACGTTGAAGATCAGCGAGAAATCCTCGCTGGGGTGCCAGTTCAACTGGCCTCCGAAAGAAAGGCTATGATTGGTGTCCTGGAAGTTGTCGGCCCCCAGCACCACCAGTCCCATAGCGCTGAGGCTGTCGTCGATTTCATAGTTGAGCCGGAGTCCGGTATGGGTGAAAGGATTGAAGGTGTAGCCGTAGGCCGGGGTTCCATGAGGGTTCTTGCCGTCCACCCCGGGCATGATCTCGTAGCCGATATGAGTGGCGAACTTGCCCGCGTCCAGGGTCAGGTTTTCGTTGGCTCGGTAGCGCAGAAAGGCCTGACGGATGTCAAAATCGCTATTGCTGGCCCCTGTATAGGGATCGCGGAAGAGGCCAGCGGCTGCGTCGATGCGAGGGTAGCTACCGCCCAGTACGGTGTCGAGGCGAAAACCGAATTCGCTCTCGTCATTCATCCCGTATTGGAAGTCTAGATTCAGCCCGTCCAACTTTAGTTTGCGGTCGTCCTGGGCATAGCCGCCAATCGGGCTGCGCTGCAGTCCCGGACGCGGCGTGTTCAGGCCGTAGCTCTGGGCCGCGAAGCCGCGAAAGAGAAACTCGCGTGAGCCGTGCGCCGCACTCTCCTGGGCTTCCTTTTCCTGAATAATTTCCGGCTTATGAGGCTTCTCTGGCTCTGGCTCGGGAGGCTGGGCGGCCAGACCGGTCGCGAGCAGAAGGGAAAGGGGCATGATGGTTTTCATTCCCCGAGGATAGGACATCTCAGGTCAAGCCGGGCTCATCAAGGCCCGCGCCTGGCTCAAGGGTCTATCAAGATCTGGGTGCGGGCACCTGGCTGGCGACGACCGCGGGCAGGGGTTGGCTGGTGCTCCAGCCGGCCTGGGGCTGATAGGTCCAGCAGCAACTCTGACCATTGCCCTGGCTTTGCAAATAGAGAATCTGAGACATCAACAACTCCTCTCCCAATTAGCATAGGGGGCGACTCTTGTCTGAATCTTGACGGAGCCCCCCAATTGTTTCCTTAGAGTTACAGCTTTATTGCCAGGAGCCTCATGTCGGCTTGACTAAGGTTGACCCATGAGCTGGATTGTGGTCACCGGGGGCAGTCGAGGTATCGGAGCGGCTACCTGCCGTTTGGCGGCGGCCCGTGGTTTTTCCGTCGTGGTCAACTATCGCAGCCAGCAGCAGGCGGCTGCCCAGGTGGTCGACGATATCGAGCGCGCCGGAGGTCAGGCCTGTGCCCTTCAGGCCGACCTTAGCCATCAGGCCGAGATTACCAGGTTTTTCCAGGAAGTCGACCGGCTGGGCCCGCTGCAAGGGCTGGTCAACAACGCCGGCATTCTCGAGCAGCAAACCACCCTGGAGGGCATCGACGAAGCTCGCCTGCAGCGAATTTTTGCCACCAACGTCATCGGGCCCATCCTGTGCTGCCGCGAAGCGGTGCGCCGCATGCAGGCGGGAGGCTCGATCGTCAATGTGTCCTCCATCGCCGCCCGGCTGGGAGCCCCCAACGAGTATCTCGACTACGCCGCCAGCAAAGGCGCTCTGGATACCTTCACCCTGGGTCTGGCCCGCGAAGTGGCCGCCCGAGGCATTCGCGTCAACGCGGTGCGTCCGGGCATCATCGACACGGACATTCACGCCTCGGGAGGCGAGCCCGGACGGGTGGCCCGGCTGGGTCCATCGCTGCCCATGGGTCGTGGCGGTCGCCCCGAAGAAGTGGCCGAAGCCATCGTCTGGCTGCTCTCCGAGGCGGCTTCCTTTACGACCGGGGCTCTGTTGGACGTGTCGGGCGGGCGCTGATCAGCGCTTCAGGCTGCCCAGGCACTCTTCCAGGGCCGGGGCGTTGAGGCGGTGATAGCATGACTGCCCCTGTTTGCGCTTCACCAGAATACCGGCGTCTTCCAGCGTGCTGGTGTGGTGGCACAGCAAGGCCAAGGTGATGCCCAGAGCGTCGGCGATGTCTTTGCCGGTGCGCTCCTGGTCGACGTCGCCGGCCAGAAAGTCAAGGATTTGCAGCCGAGTGGGGTCGGCCAGGGCTTTGAACACTCGGGCGCGCTGCTGTACATCCATGACTTAAGGAGTCTAGCCCACCCGGCCCGCCACTGACAAGCTCAGGAGACCGGCTCCTGGGCGAAGCCCATCAGCGCCTGGGTCAGCGAGATCAGCCCCTGGTTGGCCTGAAATACCTGATTTTGGGCTTGCTCCAGTGCTTCCCAGGCCTGACCGTCCCAGGGTTGGGTGGGGTCGAGGTCCTGCAGAAGGTTCGTCAGGCGCTGCAATCCCTGGCGAAGGGGCGTGAGAAAGCCCCCCAGAGTGCCCTGTTGCACGTCGTCGAGCCCCAGCGACATCAGCCCGGCACCGCATTCGTCCAGGCTCTCCAGCATGACTTCCAGGGCTTCGCTGGCGCGCTGCAGGCGCAGTTGGGCCGTTTCTTCATCGATGCTTCCCTGCTGCAGGTCGTGCTCCAGCTGACGCAACTGGGGTAAGTAGCCGCCCCCCTCGGCCACATACCCCAGCACGGCCTCACACTGCGAGCAGCGGGGAGCCAGGCTTTCTTCATCGTGTCCGCAGCTCAGGCACAGCATCAGGCGGCCATTCCGAAGGGCGCACCGCCCCCAAAACCACCCTGCATATATTGCGAGGCGGGCCCGGAAGACTTGAAGTGACCGCTTCCGTCATCCTTCATCACCGAGGTCTGCGAAGGGTCGATGCCCTGCCAGTTTGGTCGCCCTCCGGGCAGAATGATTTGCACCCGATTCACCACCGCCTTGGGGTTGTCGGCGCACATGATCACCTGGGTTCCGTCTTGCAAGGTAAAGTGAGCGTTCTTGCGGTCAAAGTCGCTCTTGGAACCGTTGGGGTGGTCGATATGAGGGTCGCCCCACACCCGCCAACTGCGCGGCTTGCCGTCCTGGCCGGCATGGGCTGCCCCGCAGCCACACGCCCCCGGAGCCCCGGCACCCGCCGAGATGGCCAGCGCCGCCGAGTAGCCCGGGCCCGACATGGCCGCGGCCATATTGAACTGGCCACTGCCCGCCCCGAAACCCCGTCCTGTTGCGGCCGCGCCCTGGGCCTGCCCGCCGCCGGGCTCGTTCACCTTCACTTCATCCCCTTTCCAGGTGATGGTCGCTCCACCCGGAGTCGTGAAGGTCGAATCCTTTTGCATTTCAATCGTCTGACCGCCGCCTGCCATTCCCGGTCCACCCATTGCGCAAGGGCCGCCCGGTCCTTGTGGGCCGGGCGGTCCGCCTGCCCCCGGGAAGCTGCCCATGCCCGGGCCACCCATCCCCTGGCTCATCAACGAGCCCATCAGGCGCCCCAGCATAAAGAGCATTCCCTGCAGTTGTTGCAGGTTGGCGCCCTGAAAACCCCCCAGCCCCATCATAGGATTGCCAAAGCCCTGGCCCAGCCCCCCGAGCGGCCCACCGAAGCCATCGTTCATTGCGGCCGAGCCCAGGAATCCGTCCATTCCAGCAGGTCCGGAAGGGCCGAGCCCCAGCTGCGGCATGCCGGCCGCCCCGGGAAAGAAACCCGAGTTGAACCCGACTGCGCCCAGGTTGAACGAGGTGCTGAAGTTGATAGCCATGGAAGTATCCTCCAGATCGTGATTTGACTGTAAGGGTAGCACGCAGGGCTGGTCAGCAACTCTGCGTTAGATCAAGTTTCCCTGACAACGGCATTCAGAAAGTATCTGGAGATCGCGGGCAGGCAAGCTACGCGTCTGGCCTCCTTGTCAGGGGGCTCAGTTTAATGCTTCAACAAGTGCTTGACTATTGGTCGGCAATGACCTATCTTGTCCTTCACTGGAGGTATGTTTCATGTCGTTACTACAACAACCGCTGCGGGCGGGCGAGCTGGAGATGAAAAATCGCGTGGTGATGGCGCCCTTGACTCGCTGCCGCGCCATCGATCGCATTCCCAACGAGTGCATGGCCCGATATTACGAGCAGCGTGCCTCGGCCGGCTTGATTCTCAGCGAAGCCACCTCGGTGACGCCTATGGGGGTGGGCTATCCCGATACGCCGGGTATCTGGTCAGAGGCTCAGGTTGAGGGTTGGAAGCGCATCACCGAGGCCGTCCACCGCAAGGGTGGGTTGATGATGCTGCAACTCTGGCACGTCGGCCGGGTGTCCGATCCGACCTATCTGAACGGCGCCCTGCCGGTGGCGCCTTCGGCGCTGGCACCCGAAGGCCACGTCAGCCTGCTGAGGCCCAAGAAGCCCTTTGTCGTGCCCCGAGCCCTCGAGTTGGACGAGCTTCCGGGCATCGTCGAGGCCTATCGGGTGGGAGCGCTCAACGCCCAACGGGCCGGTTTCGACGGCGTGGAAATTCATGGGGCCAACGGTTATCTGCTGGATCAGTTCTTGCAGGACAGCACCAACCACCGTCAGGACGCCTATGGCGGAAGTCTCGAGAATCGCGCCCGACTGATGCTGGAAGTGGTCGACGCCGCCATTTCGGTGTGGGGTGCCGGACGCGTCGGGCTGCATCTGGCGCCCCGCGGAGATTCGCACTCGATGGGCGACTCTGACCCGCTGCGAACTTTTGGCTATGTAGCCGAACAGGCTGGGCGCCGCGGCCTGGCCTTCCTGTGTGCTCGCGAGCATGCCGGCCCGGGACGCATCGGGCCCCAACTCAAGAAGCTCTTTGGTGGCGTCTTCATCGCCAATGAGGGGTTCACGGCTGAAAGCGCCCAGCAGGCTTTGCAAGCGGGCGAAGCCGACGCAGTGGCTTTCGGCAAGGCCTTCATCGCCAATCCAGACCTGCCCCAGCGTCTCTGGAGCGGCGCCGAACTCAACGCTCCCCGGCCCGAACTGTTCTATGGGGGAGGGGAGGAGGGCTACCTCGACTATCCGACCCTGTTACCGCTCGACCACTCGATTTCCAGCGCCTCGGCCATCGCCTCGCGCTGAGCGGGTTCCAACCGCTTCAGGGTGTCCAGGTAAGCGTTAATGCGGGGCTGTGCCTGACGGGGCACGGTCCCGCTCTTTACCTGGTCGCCAATCTTGGACTTGATCATGTCAAACAGGTTGAAAATGGCCACCTTGCCACGAATAAAGGCTTTGCGGTGCTGGATCTTGCCAAACAAGGTCTCACTGGAGCCGCTCACCTGGCTCGAGAGCCAGCGGCGCGCTGGCGGGTCCAGCTGCACATAGGCCTCTTGGGCCTTGGGCGGCAGCTCCTGGAGCTCCTGACGCACTTCCGGTCGCAGTTGCGCCACACGCTGCTCCACCGTGCCCGCCGGTACCTTGCCGGTCACCAGGCTGCTGGCCAGTAACTGGCGCAGGGCAGGGTCGCGAACCTGGCGTTGGGGCTGCATCTGCACCTGAGCCGCCGCGGCGCTGGGCACGAAGGCCAGCACCCCGGCTGCTGCCGAGACCGCCAGACAGGTGGCCAGCATGGCTTTCTGCCCCAGCGATTCCGAACTCTCGGTGGGCGCCACCTCTTCGCTGGCCCGGGGCGCGTAGATGCCGGGTGAACTGTTGCTGCTGGACACGAATCCATCGCCGGCTGCGCTCTCGCAGGGCCGCGAGGGCCGCACCGGGGACAGGTTTTGTAGCCTGGAAACCGAGGAGGTGGGATGAATCATCGCTGGTCCGTTCGACGGTCTGCAGGCAAATACTGCTTTGAACTTCAGGGCCGGAACAGGGCGTTTGATACTGAAGAGCGTGGTGGACGAAGTCTATCTCTGGCCGGCTTTTCTGGTGATATACTCCCCGACCAGTTCCTCGAGAATCTTCAACGGCACGGCTCCGTGGGTCAGCACCACCTCGTGGAATTCTCTCAGGTCAAAGCGCTTGCCCAGTTGCTCTCGGGCACGCTCGCGCAGGCGCAAGATTTCCAGCATGCCCACCTTGTAGGCGGTGGCCTGGCCCGGCATCACGATGTGGCGATCGACCATTTTCTGACAGTCGAGCCGGCTGTTGGGGGTGTTCTTCAGGTAGTAGTCCAGCGCCTGGGCGCGCGTCCAGCGCAGCTGGTGAATGCCGGTGTCGACCACCAGCCTCGCGGCCCGAAACAGCTCCAGGTTCAGGCGCCCAAAGTCGCTGTAGACGTCCTGGTAAAAACCGTGCTCCTTGGGTAGCAGCTCGCAGTAGAGCCCCCAGCCCTCGACATAGGCCGTAAAGCCTCCCAGGCGGCGAAACTTGGGCAGATCGGGCAATTCCTGGGCCAGCGAAATTTGCATGTGGTGGCCGGGAATGGCCTCGTGGTAGGCCAGCGCCTCCATCTGGTAGCGCGGCATACTGTTCATATCATAGAGATTGGCGTAGTAGTGGCCGGGGCGCGAGCCGTCCAGCGCGGGGGCTTCGTAGAAGGCCTTCCCGGCCGACTGTTCACGGTACGACTCCACCGCCTTCACCACCAGCGGTGCCCTCGGTAAGGTGATGAACCAGTCCTTCAGGCGCGGGCGAATGGCGTCGACCACCGCAGTGGCGTCGCGCAAATAGGCCGCCTTGCCCTCGGGCGTATTGGGGTAGAAGAAGCGCGGGTGGGTGCGCAGGTGCTCGAAGAACTCAGCCAGACTGCCGCTGAACTCGACGCGTTGCTGAATCTGGCGCATCTCCTCCTGGATGCGCTTGACCTCGCGCAATCCCAATTGGTGAATCTCCTCGGCGCTCAACTCTGTGGTGGTGATCTGCTCCAGCTGAATTTGATAGAACTCGGCTCCCCGCGGGAACTTCCATACCCCGTCGTCATCGCTGGCCCGTTGGCGCTGTTCGGCCAACAGCTGGCGCAGACCGCGGTAAGCGCTGGCGAAGTCCTGGCTCAGCGCCTGCTCTACCTGGCCCAGCAAAGCCTGGCGCTGGTCGGCCCCCAGGCTGGTGCGCTCGAGCTTGCTTCGGAAATCCTGGTAAATGGGATGGGGCCGGTCGGGCGTAGCGGTCAGCGGAAAGCCCTCCAGCAGGTGATCGATGTCCGAAAGGCAGTAGTCAAACACGAATCGCGGGGGCAGAATACCGGCCCGTTCGCGGCGTTTCAGGGCCTGGCCCAGCTCTTCAAAGAAGCCAGGCAAGGCCCGCAAACGGGCCACATAGGCTTCGGCTTCCGCGGCGTTGCTCAGGGGTTGGGCGTTGCTCAAAAAGGCCGGGATTTCCGAGTGCCAGCCGTACATCTGGTTAATCGGATAGTCGTATTCGGCAAAGGGCAGGGCCCGCCGCTCCTGCTCCAGTCGGTAGCGAAACAGCCGCAGCGACAGGGCCTCTTCCGCATCGCCGGCAGTCGGCAGCTTGTGCGACCAGCGCTGCATCAGAGCCAGCCGTTCCCGGGCCTCGTCGGGCCCCAGCCGATCCCAGCGGTCCAGATTGCGCTTCAGGCCCTGGCGGGTCTGTTCCACCGGGCTGCGCTCCAGCAACTCGTCGTAGGCCTGGTCCAGCAAAACGTGTACGGGCCGGGCCGGTTCGGCCCAAGTGGGGGCTGCCCCCAGCTGCAGGCAGGTCAGCAGGAGCCCCAGGCTCAGCAGCTTCTTCAAGGGGACGCCACCGGTTCAAGAGCGGGCACCGGCTCGACGTCTTCCGGAATGTCCATGGCCCGATATCCCGCCACCAGGCGCTCGGAATAGGCCACCATGTGCAACGCCGCCAGCAGCACCGAGAAGCCGTGGTGAAGGCGCAGGGGGTGTCCCAGCGACATCCACAGCACCTTGCCCAGGGCGCGCCAGAATTCCAGGCGATAAGAACTGACCCCCCCCAGCTTCCACAGCCCCCCCAGAGTTGCCCGAATTTTGAACTTCCAGTCCAATTGAGCGGCGGCCTGGGGCGGCCGGGGCTTCCACAACTGCAGCGAACGCAGACTGCGCTCGAAATAGGCCCGCGGCTGATAGAGCTGTTCCAACAAATCGCAGTATTTCTGCACCATCAACTTGCGGGGCAGGCTGGTGCGGAAGTTGGGCAGGCTCAGGTTGTTGCCGCTGGTTTCGGGCAGCAGACGCCCCTCCTTTTGCAGTCGATGATAGAGAGCGGTGTGGCGCAGAGCCTGCAACATGCCCACCATGGCCCAGGGGATGGCGGCCTGCTCGATAAACTCGCGCTGGCGTTCGAAGATGCTCTCGTCGTCGGCGTCAAAGCCCACGATGAAGCCGCCCATCACCCACAGCCCGTTGTCCAAAATGGTGTGCACGGCGTCGACCAGGCTGCCCTTGAGGTTTTGCAGCTTGCGGGTTTCATTGAGCGACTCCGACGAGGGAGTCTCGATGCCCAGGAACACGTATTGGAAGTTGGCCTTGACCATTTCGTGAATCAAGTCGACGCGCTGGGCCAGGTTCACCGAGGCTTCGGTGTAGAACGACAGCGGGTAGCCACGACGCTCTTGCCAGCGCTGCATTTCGGCCAGCAGCTCGCGAGCTTTGACCTGATTGCCGATGAAGTTATCGTCCACCAGGAAGACCTCGCCCTTCCAGCCGGACGCTCGCATGGTGTCGAGCTCGTAGAGCAGCTGCCCGGGGGTTTTGGTGCGGGGTTTTCGGCCATAGAGCACAATGATGTCGCAAAACTCGCACTGGAAAGGGCAGCCGCGCGAAAACTGCACCGACATGGCCGTGTAGGCGTTCATTTTGAGCAGGTCAAAGCGTGGCGGCGGGATGCGCGTTACGTCGGGTTTATCGGTGATGCTGATCACCGGCTCGGCCTGCCCCGACTCGAGTGCCGCCGCGATGTCGAGAAAACACTCGTCTACCTCGCCGCACACCACGTGGTCGGCCTTGCCCACCAGTTCCTGGGTGTGGCTGCTGGCATAGGGCCCGCCAATCACGGTGCGCTTGCCCAGCGCCCGGCAGCGCTCGAGCACCACGGCCACCGCCGCCCGCTGGATTTCCATCGAAGAAATCATGACCAGATCGGCCTGACGGATGGCCTCATCGGTCAGGGGTTCAACCGCTTCGTCCACCAGGCTGAGTTGCCAGTGGGGAGGGCAGAGGGCGGCCACGGTGATCAGGCCCAGGGGCGGTAGGGTGGCCTTACGGCCCACGGCTTCCACGGTGGCTTGCCACGACCAGAAGCTGGGGGGAAAGCGGGGCCATACCAGAAGGACACGAAAAGACTGCATTGAGGCGCTTTCTGTGCCCGGTGGGGGTCCCCTCCCCAAGCGGGGAGGAGCGGCTACTTCACAATGCTGGCCTTGAACTGGCCGCGCAGCCGTGACCCACCGTCACCGCTCAGGTCGACGCTGCCCACCACCTCCTGATCCGTAACGGAGGTAAGCACGACTTTGCCCTTGCGATTTTCCAGATGCGAGATCTGCTCTGCACCGTTTTTGAAGGAGTAGATGTCGATGTAAGTTTGGGCGGCATCATATTCGACAGCTGGAAGGGGCTTGTCGAAGGTTGCCTCTTTGCCAGCTTTCAGGCCGATATGCACGCGCATCTGCTCGGGGCCGGTAATCTTGGCTACCGAGTTGGCCGACATCGGCTTCAGTTCAAAGTCGTAATTCCCCAGCACGATGGAGCTCAGCTTGGTGTCGCGCCGCAGGTCGACCTTCTGAAACCGGGGTTCGAAGGCAAGCTTTTCCGCCTCAGACAGGGCTACTTCGAATCCCTCGGGGGCGGCGGCAGCGGTCGGGGGAGCGGTCGGGGGAGCGCCCGGACTGGCTGTGCCGTTTGCAGGTGGTTGGGTCTGACTACAGCCCAGTGTGAGAAGAGCCAGAAGTAAGAGTGACTTGTGCATGCGCGCCCGTTCGCGCAGCCGTTGCCGAGGTCCTGGAGGCTTCGGTGGGAGGAAGAGGAATTTGCTCCCATGCAGCTGGCCGTCTTTTCACTGCAGCTATCCGTGATGATGCGCGGTGGCGTAGAGCTTTCGCGGGCTCTGGAGAGTTTGAGCCTGAGTGCGCCCGATGCCGAGGGCCAGGAGCTGGCGCGACGACTTCACACCCGGCTGGTGCAGGGCAACTACCTGTCTCGGGCTCTGGCCGAGTTTCCTTCGGTGTTTTCTCCGCTTTACGTCGGTATGGTCGAGGTTGGAGAGCGCACGGGTGGGCTGGTGGTGGTGCTCGAACGGCTGGCCCAATGGTTGCGACGCGATGGCGAGCTGTTGCAGCGGTTGCGAGCTGCCCTGGTCTATCCATTCAGCGTGGTGGGTTTCTCGCTGGCGATGCTGGTGACGGTTTTTGCCACCATTCTCCCCGGCCTGGTACAGATGATCGCCGAAATGGAAGGGGAGCTGCCCTGGTACAGTCGCGTGCTGGTGATGCTGGTATCCTGGTTACAACAGCCCTGGTTGTGGCTGGTTGCTTTGCTGGGACTTGGCGTTTTGTGGCTGCTGCTGCGCCAGGTGACCCGAGATCAGTGGTTCGAGTTGGGTCTGTCGCTTCCACTGCTGGGAAATGTGCTGGTATATGGTTCGCTGGCTCGCTTTTCAGTGGCGGCGGCGCTCATGCTTGAGGTTGGGGTCGATCTGTTGCGGGCTCTGCGCCTCGCGGCCCAGGCCAGTGGCAGCCCGTTGCTGGTCAGGGAAATGCCTCACGTGGTGGAAGGGATTCGCGATGGCGAGTCCGTAGCCACAATGTTCCGGCACCTTTCTCGCTGCCCCAGAGTCTTCTGGCAGATGATCGAGGTTGCCGAGGAGTCGGCCCGGATGTCGAGCGCCTTCAGCTTCCTGGCGCGGCACCTGGAAGCCGAGGTTGGCTACCGAATCGAAACGTTGATGGCATTGATGGAGCCCATATTGATTTCACTTCTGGCAGGGCTGGTGGGCTTCACGGTGGTGGCCCTGATGGTGCCGCTCTATGGCACCCTGGCCAATCTCGGATGAGCGTGACCGAAGCCTTGCCCACCGCCATGACCGTCTCCCTGGTGCTGACCGAGCGTCAGGGCCCCTGGGTGCCACGCCTGGGCGCCTGGAATCTCTCTGGCTCCAAGGTGGAGGAGTGTTCCGGATATTCGTGCTGGCGATTGACCAGCGACCTGGATCGCGAACGCCACCTGGACGAGCATCTCGCCCGCCTTTGGAGGTTGCTCGAAAAGCACCAGCACGATCTGCCCGTTTCCAAGGCACCAGGCTTGCTGTGGCAGGTGAGCGTGGTGCTCTGGTTCGACGGCGGCACCGGCGCGCGTTCGGTGCGCACTTCGGTCAACAGTCAGAATCTGAGCGTGCTGGCTCGGCTGGGCGCCGAACTGGTGCTGGACACCTTTCTCAATTACTTTCCCGAGTAGGTGGCCCTTATTGGCGCCACTGATGGGGCACCCAGGGGGCGATCGGCTGTTCTGGTGGCCAGCCGGCAATCTGGGGCCAATCGGGCCTGTCCTGGGGCGCCACATACGTCCAGGCCCAGCCCGCCGAGGTCCAACAGGCCACTCGCAGATAGTCGGGGGCGACTTCCGTAAAGCCTTCGAAGGCATCCAGGTGTTGGCCGAGTTGGTGGCTCCACCGGAGTTCCAGAAGCTCTCCCTCGACGTCACCAGCGAGATTTGCTGTTGGCGCCGCCCGGTCCAGCGCCCACCAATGGCCCGGACAGGCAGATTCCGAGGGCCATCCGGGGGCCAGGGTGAGGGCCGGGTAGCCCTCGGGGCGCAGCCGAAGCCAGCCCCCCACTCGAGCCGGCACCGCCTGGCGTACGGCCGCGCTGAGTTCCCCGTAGTTGCACTGGCCAGGGCGCAGTGAACCATAGACAAACAGGGATATCCATTGCATTCAACCGGGTTCTGGCGAGGGCTGCCGGGTCCTTTCGAGAAGTCGGGTCCATGCGTCGACGGACTTTCTTACAGGCTGCACTACCGCTGCTGTGCAGCCTGGGGTGGTGTGAGGACTGGCTGGATGGCTGGTCCGCCTGCCCCTTTGCCCACCGTCCGGGCTGCCCACCCGGGCACCGACCCGACTGGAGTCGACCCTGGCGAGGGTAGCCATTGTGGGCTCGGGGGTGGCGGGTGCCTTGCTGGCCTGGAAACTGGCCGAGGCCGGCCTGGAAGTGGTTGTCGTCGAGGCCGGCCCCGGCGTGGATCGGGCCGCGGCCGTGGCCCGTTTCGCCGCCAGCGAGCGCCTGGCAGACACCTATCCAGGCAGCCCCGAGCAGCCCTCTTGGGACGACGATGAAGCTTACTACGATCAGCGCGGTCCCGACCGATTTACGGCCGTCTATGAGAAGCTGCGAGGGGGGACCACCTGGCACTGGCTGGGCACGGCCATGCGCTTTCTGGCCAGCGATTTTCGTATGCGGACGCGCTATGGTGTGGGCTGCGACTGGCCCCTGGAACTCGGCGAACTGGAGCCTTTCTATCTCGAGGCCGAGCGCGAACTGGGGGTGGCCGGCGCCTACCTTCCAGCCCTTCCGGCCACCTATCTCGACCGTCAGGTGGCCGAAGCAGCTTCTCGAGCAGGCTACCGTGTGGAGGTGCTACCGGCGGCGCGAAATTCGGTGGCTTATCAGGGGCGCCCCGCCTGTCGCGGCAGCGCCACCTGTCTGCCCATTTGCCCGATAGGGGCCAAGTACGACGCCAGCCTTCATCTGCAGCGGGCCGAAGCGGCCGGAGCTCAGATTCTCGTCGAGTCGCCGGTGCTGCGCCTGATCGCCTCTGAGGGACGGGTGGTGGGGCTGGAATACCTCCGGGCTCAGCGGGAACTGCAGCGCCTCGAGGCCGACCTCTTCGTGGTGGCGGCCAATGCCGTGGAAACCCCACGCCTGCTCCTGCATTCCCAACTACCCAATCCCTGGGTGGGCCGCTTTCTGATGGGTATGGCCGGTCAGGTGAGCCAGGCGCTGGCGCCCCGCCCCGTGTGGCCTTTTCGTTCGCCCCAGGTGGTCTCTGGCATCACCCACCTGCGCGACGGCCGCTTTCGTCGCCACAGAGCCAGCATGCTGGTGTCAATTGGCAACGACGGCTGGCCGATGGGCAGCCCTCGACGGGTGGCCCAGCGTCTCAGCCAGCAGGGGCTGCGGGGTCAGGAGCTGCGTCGGGCCATTTTTCAACACGTCAGCCGCCAGTTGTTGCTGGTGACCAACTGTGAGGAGTTGCCCCGGCCCGAAAATCGAGTGAGTCTTTCCGAGCAGGCGGATCGCTTTGGAGTGCCGCGGCCGCGTATTCATTTCAAACTGGGCCAGTACACGCTGGACAGTATCGACGAAAGCGTGCTGGTCCACGCGCGAATCTTCCAGGCCATGGGAGCAACCGAGGTGCATCACTTCGAAGACGCCAGCGATCCGGCCCATCTGGCCGGAACCTGTCGCATGGGGCCGGCTGGCGAAGCGGTTGTGGATTCTCAGCTGCGCAGCCACCAGTGGGGCAATCTTTGGGTGGTGGGCAGCTCGGTGTTTCCCACCTGTGGGAGCGCCCCCCCCACCCTCACCATCGCCGCCCTGGCGTTGCGACTCGCCTACAACTTGGCGAAAACCAGATCGTCCTGACGCTGAGCGTCGTTCATGACGGCGGTGAACTTATGCAGCTTGCCGCCTTTGGGCATCAGACGTCGCAAGGTGGGATAGTTCAGCCCCGAGTTGGCCACCCCGGGTGGGCCCGAAATCGTAAAGGCCTCTTTGCCGCTGGGGGTCAGCTGGAAGGTTTCCTGGCGCAGGCCGGTGTCGTTGCGGGGGGCGAACGGGCTGCGTGGGGCCTTGGGGTCGCGCGCGCGATGGGGGTCGACCTCGCCCGCCACATAGAGTTCCATGGACGAGATGCCGGGGTTGGCTGCGGTGACCTTCAGGGGGTAGGTCAGTTCCCTGGCTTTGAAGGTGAGATGCATGGGGGCAATGGTGCCCTGGCGCAGTCGCTCGGCGATGGCCTGGTTGTCCTTGGCACCGCTGCGAATGCGGGCGGCCACGAAGACGTACTGTTTGTCCACATAGTAGTTCAGGTGCCCGCGGGCGTTCTTACTGAGGTGGAAACCGTTGGCCTTGAGCCATTTGTACAGGCCGCCGCCGGAAGTTGCCGAGAGCACCGCGAGGTCATAAGGCCCTTCCTCTTTGCGTTCAAGCACGGTAACCTCGGGGGGCGCTCCGCCCGGTGCGCTGGCGGCTTCCATGCCCTTGCTGGAGCGCACCGGCGCCAAGATTTTCGTGGCCCGGCGCAGCTCGGTAAAGGGCGCGCCCTTTTCCACCGTCACCTTGGGCTTCGACTCGACGGGAATCACCCAGGCGAATTCATCGGTCGTGCCCGAGTATTTCACCGACAACAACATGTGCTCCAGCTTGCCTTCGCGCCAGAGGAAGGCACTCTGCTGATCCAACGTGATCGAGACCGGCACGTGGCCTTGCAGCGGCTCACGTGGAAGCGCGCAGCAGGAGAGTACGGGTCGGGCCAGCCAGGAAGTGAAGCACAGGCCAGCGGCCAGGCAAACAGCGGAAGTGGAAGTGGTTCTCATCGTGAGATGATTTGGCGTCGCCCTGGCTTTGCCTGCCTATCGACGAGGGACAACCTTCCGCCAGGCTTCGCGAGCGCTCAACGCCAGTCGGGCCCGTTCGGCATTTTGTGGCGATAGCGCATCCTGACTCTGGGTCAGCAGCTGTTCGAACTGTTCCTGGGCACTTTGCTCGGCCTCGGCCAACTCTTCGCTTTGCACGGCCTTGAGGCCGCTCAGGTCGGTTTTTAGTTCGTCAAAGTGGCGAACGCACCGGCCACCCAGGGGGCGCCCCGACAGTTCCACAGGCTCGAGCAGCACGCCATCGTGGACCGCATACAGGAGGTTTGGGCCACCCGGCAAGATTGGCAGGGCACACCAACTGGACACTTTCCATCCTCGTGCGCTGTGCAGGTCCCAAGAATACAGGAGAGGGGTAAGGCAATCGATCGGGACTTCGGCCTGATGGCCCGGAAAGAGGCAGGCGTTTTTCGGGGGGTCCAGGTATCGGGGCTGGGTGCGCTGCTTGTGTCGGTAGTAAAAGTGGCGCACCACCCCTGCCGGTCCCACCACCCAGGCCACCGGGTGGATGAAACAGAAGGCCCCAAAGGCCAGCAGCCAGGCGTTGCCCTGCAGCGCCTGGTCGGCATGTTTGCGCTGAGGGTTTTCGACCAGCGGTTGCAGCCTGCCCAGGGGGCCTTCCACGAAATGCAACAGGGAGGTGTGGCCAGTCAGGCGATGGCGAGTCCCCTCGGCCGCATATTCGGCCGGAGGTCGGGCCACCATCGGAGCCATACCAAATCCCCGCGGGGCCAACCGGGTCTGTTCGCTGAGCCAGGCGAAGCTGCCGGCGGCCTCACCCAGGCTGGTGGTCGGCTGCACCGGTTTTAGAATGCGTTCGGGAGTTCCGCTGCAGAGCGGCTGAGCGTCCAGCCTGATGGGAATGGGGCAGAAGGTCAGTCGACGGCTCAGTTCACGATGGAATTCCGCCCTCAGGGTCGGACCCAGGTCCTGGCTCCACATCACCACCAGTTCGATATCGGGTTGTCCGGGACCGGCTTCCGACCACAGCGCCTGCTGGCCTTCAAGAGTGAGCCGGCGTCCATCGTGGAAGCGTACAATCAAAGTGGAACTGCCCGCCAGGGCCTGCAGCAGCATTCGGCTCTCGCGCCAGCGCTGGTGGGTGGGGTGGGTCGAAGACTCCACCCATTGTTCGGGGGGCTGGCCCAGGCCCTCTGCCGTAAAGCGCAGCCCTCGCGGATACACATGAATTTCCAAGTACGAGGCCTGAGCGCGAATGCAGGTCTGAATCAGCCGCAGAAGTGGCAGGACTGGTTGCTGGGCCACCAGTTCGCCCCACCTTTCGCGGCCGGCTCGAGGATCCAGGGTGAAGGTGCCCGACGATTCGGGGGTACCCGTACGCAGCCCGTCGATGTAGCTCTTCAGATCCATCCGTGGCAATTCCAGCCTGGCCACTCGTCGCCTGCGCCCGGCCAGGAGGGTAGGCTGCCATTGGCCAACTAGGTAGAGTGCAATACATCCTGCTGCTAGAAGATGACGACCTTTTTCGAGAAATCGTGGCCGACTTGCTGTCGGGCGAGGGCTACATGGTGGTCGAGGCTGAAAGCGCCCGCAAGGCTCTCGAGCTGGCCCAGACCCGCCCCTTTCACCTGATCCTCAGCGACGTGCGTATGGCCGGCGAAATGGACGGTGTGGGCGCCATCGAGGCCATTCAAAAGATTCACCCCGAGATTCGCAGCGTGGTGATGACGGGCTTTGCCGATCTGGAAGTACCCTTGCGGGCGGCTCGCATCAAAGCCGATGATTATTTGCTGAAGCCCTTCGAGTTGCGCGACCTGGTGCGCATCGTGCGCACCTTGCTCCAGTCGCGACGCGAGCCCTCGTCGGGAATGGTCGGGCGCTTGCTGCAGTCGGCCCGACAGGCGGGTCGCTGGCTGGTCGATCGGGCCAGTCAGGAGGCCGAGCGCCAGCGCAATGATTTTTACCAGGAGTTCTTCGTGCTGTTGCGCTCGGGCCGGATGAGTGCCGACGAGGCCTACCCTCTGTTCCTCGAGGTGGAACAACTGGAGCGATCGGGATCCAGAACCGCCGACTACCCCGAGTTGCGGCGTAAGTTGCTCGATAGCCTGGGTAAGGCGCCGGCTTCACGGCCGGAGGGGTCCGTACCCTGGCCCCAGTTTCAGCGTCTTTACCAGCGCATTCGCGAGGGGCGAGTGGACGCCCAGCTTTTGCTCAAGGCCTTCCCGCTGCTGCATGCAGGGGCCGCCCAGAAGATGGACCTGAATTCCTATGCGGCCTGGTTGTTGCTCTGGGAAGAAGAGCCTGCGGGCGACGCGGTAGACCCCTTCGTCGGGCTGCGCTTTGGGCAGTACCGCCTGGAGCGCTGTCTGCTGGGGCTTTCGCGGGTGCGCCTGTACTCCCTCACCCGAGGCGAGCACCCGTGTTCAGGACGCATTCTCTGCTTTCCGGTCGAGCAAGGCATCGAGGCTCTACAGCGCGAGTTGGATTCCGGCAGGGCCGAGTATCTGAAGGAGGCCTACGGGCACACGTTCATCTTCTGTGATGGCGATCCGGGAGTAACCGCCCTGGCCAGGCTCACTCCCCCGGGTACCGATTGGGCTGATATCTGGAGGTTGTTGCGCCCTATGTTCGCCTGTCTGCAGCAGCATCATTCTGCCGGGGTCTATAGCGGCTGCTTTACCTCCGAACAGGTGCGTTTTGGCGCCGAAGGCGAGGTCACCATTGTGGACTTTGGTCCGGATTGGTTCCGCCGCACCCACTTTTTTCTGCACACGCCCGATCAAGAGTTGCCTCCCCAGGTTCACTATCTGCTGAGCGCTGCCCCCGAAGCGCTGCAAAGCGACGAGCCGGGCCCTCGTTCGGACCAGTTTGTGGCTGGAAGAATTTTGCTCGAAGCCCTGCGCTTGCCGTCGCCCGAGTTGCAGTTGCTCGACGAATCGGCTCGAGAGCAGCTCTGGAAACAGGTGGAAGACCTTCACGGGCCGTCTCTGAGCAGCGTGTTGCAGCGACTCTGCCATCCCGACCCGGCGGCACGCTTTCCCGATCTGCAGCAGGCCGTCGAGGCGCTCGACGGCGTGTCGGTATCTGCCACCTGCACAAACTGTTAACATCCAACTTCCTCCGGTAGTCTTCTCGTCGAGATGCGTCCGCTAGAGTCTGGCCAACCCACTCTCGGAGGTAGCGATGATCTTTCCCCCCAGCTGTTCCGGTGTCTCTCACTGCGAATGGAGCCCCGGCTCGAAGCTTGGCCCCCTGGGCCCGGATTGCCAGCCGGCCTGCCAGGATTTGTTTGAGGCCAATCCCTGGCCCCAACTCGATCTGATGCCCGGTCCTCATGCGAGGCCCTGGAGCGTTCCCGGCTGCATGCCCGGGGGCTCGTCGTCGGACCCCCAGGGGCCCCCTACGGAAGCCACCCCTCAGCCGGTGCAACCCAAAAAAGCCCGAAAGGCAAAGCCCCTGGGTGTACGCCCCGAGAAGCAGCCCGATGGTTCGGCTTGCGGCCAGACGTCGGTGGCCATGACGTTGCGCTACCTGACAGGCAAGCCCTGGACAGCCTCGCAGGTGGCCAGCCGCTATGGCTATGGACTAAAGGCAGCCCTGCAGCAGGAGACCTCGAGCCTCGGCCTGACCTGGAAAGACCGCAACTTTTCGCCCAAACTCTGGGGCACCATCGAAGAGAAGCTCAAGCTGGGAAGGCCTGTGATCATGGGCCTCAATGGGCCCAACTTTTCGCCCTCGGGACGCGGACACATCATTACTCTGACGGGGATTCAGGGCGATACCGTAACCTTCGTCGACCCGGCCAGCGGCAAGCAGCGACAGCTGCCCCGCAGCGCCTTTGAGCAGGCACCGGGCCACCCTCAAGGCAAGTTCGTCTTTTATGCGGTAAAATCACATTAATTCGGGCAGGACCCGGCGCTAAAGAACGGAGAATTTTGACAGATGATGAAGCAATGCCCCGCGACCCTCATTTTCGTCACCGGACTGGCTTTGGGATCCTGGGTTCCCCACTGGCTGTCCCGACCCGTATCGGCCGCGCCCCGAGATGTGCTTGGTTCGAACAATGTAGCGGTCGACGTCTTCCGCAACGCTGACGGCACCTGGGTGCTATTTGCCGATGGTTCCATTGCCCAGAGTGCTGATTTGAGGCCGGCCAATCGTGTCAATCCCCCCGTCACTCAAGACGGCTACGAGGTCCCGCCCGCCAGTGCCGGAGTGGGTACCTCTCAGCCCACCGCAGGCCGCTCACAAGGCTCGCCTTTCGTAGCGGTGAAGGCCATTCCCCGCGGGGACATGACGTTGATTCTCTTCTCCGATGGCTCGATTCTGAAGCCCAAAGCCGTCGGCCCGGCTGCCGACTCGTCCAATCCCGGCCAACTCTATATGGGTTCGGTGAAGAATCCCACGCCCGGGTCGGTTGTGAGCAACGGTGTCTGGGAGGACAACGACGACTTCAAGCTTGAAGTCTTGGACGCTTACGCTACCGGGTCGGGCACTGACAGCACCAAATTTCGAGTGACAATGAAAAGCAACATTAAGGGCGCTACCAAGTCGACGGCTCAGTACAATGTGCTGGCGTCAATCGCCGGCGATGCGGTCTACACGACGATCACCCTTCAAGGAGAGTCAAGCGACGGCGGAAAGACCTTTGTCTATGATATCGGTGCGCAGTACCCGGGATACAACCTCAATGCGAACAAAGCTAATCAGTTCAGTTTTTCAACCACGGGCGACTGACTGTCAACTGGATGAACTTGCTGCTAGCGCCTGGTCGAAACTCAGGCTTTGGCCCAGCTCCTCCTCGTAGCGAAGTTGGAATCCTTGAAAGAACTGCAGGGCCTGCTCGGTGTGACCCCCACCGATGTGGGCCTTCAAAATGGTCCCCGCCGCCTGCAGCTGCAGCGGATCGATGCGCAGGGCGCGCTGGGCGGTTTGCAGGGCCGATAGCCAGCGCCGCTGTTCCAGCTCCAAACCAGAGAGCTGCAGCATGGCCTGCAGCGCCAGGGTTTCGTACTCACCTTGTAGTTGCAGGGCCCAATCGAAAAAGCAGCCTTCCAGGAACGGGCCGGCATACAGCGACACCGCGCGCTGCAGCAGTGCGCTGCGAGCCTCGGCATCTTCGGCCTGATCGGCCTGACGAATCAGTCGGCTGAACTCCTGGCAATCGACCCAGCGCTGAAAGTCGTCGGGAATCAGGACGCACTCCGCCTCCCTTACCAGCAACGATTTGCCTTGCAGTTCGGCAAAGTCGCGGCAACTGCCGCGGATCACGCTGAGGGCCGAGCTCAGGCCGCGTTGTCCCCGTTCGAGCTGATCGGGCCAGAAGAGTTCTAGCAAGCGTTCCTGATGGACCGGCCGGGGCGAAATCGCTAGGTAAGCGGCCAGGTGCTTGACACGTGAGCCCCTCCAGGCAGAGTCAGCGATTTTCTGGTGGGCCACCCACATCTCGAAGCCGCCAAAGGTTGTCACCTGCACAGGGATGCGGTCTTGCTTTTCGTCGCGGCCTGCCTGCAGATTTCGGGCTCGCTCTCTCACCCTGGGCGAGGGGTCTTCCGCCAGAAAGGCCAGGCACTCCTGGCCTGAATGGCTCCAGCCCTCGAGCGCTTCCAGCAGAAAGATTCGCCCGACTTCGTCGATCTGCTGCTGGCGGAGCAATTGCGCCAGAAGAGGGCGTTCCTGGCGACAAAGTCGAACCAGCAACGCCTTGAGCTCGGCACTTTCTGAGCCCAGGACCATCAATCTGGGCAGCAACCAGTCCATCGCCTCCTGCAGCGGTCGACGATGTTCGGGCAGCATCAGGTGGGCCAGCGCAGAGCTGAGCCACGGCAGCTGGCCACCTTCCAGGCAGGCCCGTAGCAACGTACATTGGGCCAGGCTCAGTTTGCTCTGCAGGGCTTCACTCTCGCCAGCCAGCGATTGGAGCACCGGCAGCAACTGTAGGGGGTCCAGGCCCAACAGCCACGAGGCCGACTTCCAAAGGGCGTCCACGGCCTGGGGAGCGGGGAGTTCGCCCAGATCGCGGATCAACTCGAAGGTCTGGGCCCTGACTTCGGGCGCGTCCTGATCGCGAAGGCAGCTGGTCAGGCCCACTCGAGCCTGAATTCGCTCACCACAGGGCTGGGGCAGCGCCTCAATTTGACGGCGAAAAGCCCGAGCGGCTCCCGAACGGTCGCCGCAGGCCAGCAAGATGTGGGCCAGTTCGAACAGCTGCGCCGACGGGCTCTTCAATTGTTGCTGGGTTTTCAGGGCCAGTGCCAGCTTCTCCAGCAAATAGGGGTCGATCCGGCCTCCGGCCTCGCGTTGCAGTTGAGTCAGGGCCTTGTGGTCGAGAGGCCAGTGAAGGTGGTCGAAAAGCGTCCCCAGTCGGCTGAGTTGCGGTTGGTCGCTGAGTGGGGGTTGTCCCCAAGCCGCCAGCACGCGCGCCACCGGCGTCGGGGGGTTGGGCGCCGGTCCGGGCTTCCAGCACAGGCAGAGTTGCATCATGGCCTCTTCGAAACCAGAAAGCCCGAGCAATTGACAAAGTTGGCGGATTTGCTGGTAGCCCTCGGGGTCTTGCTGAAAGGCATGGGCCAGCGTGTGTTGCAGGGCTTCTTGAAGTTCCTGGCGCTGGCTGTTCTGGCGTTGCTCCTCCACCACGCGCTCCAGAATGCGCTCGGCGGCCCAGAGAAACTCCTCCATCGCGAAGGGCTTGATCAGATACTCCTGAACCCCGAGTTTCAGGGCTCGAATGGGTGCATTCTGATCGGCAAAGCCGGTCATAATGATGATGGGCACCGAGTAGCCGAGCTTCCTCAGATAGCCGATCGTCTCCAGGCCATCGGGGCCGGCCATGCGGATGTCGCTAACCAGCAGATCGAAGCGCTGTTGGAGAAACGTTTCGATGGCTGCCTCGCCTCGCGCCACCCCCAGTGCCTCGTGACCCTGATCCTCAAGAACTTCAACCAGCACTTCGCGCAGGTCATCGTCATCTTCCAATACGAGTACCCTGGGCACGTTATACCACTCGGGTAGAAAGCAGTCGACGCTGGGTCTCTCGGACCTGTTCGAGTCGCTTGGTTTCAACCTCCATCTCGAGTTGAGACAGCAAGTTTTTCTGGATATCGGGAGGGAGATGGGAAAGCAGGGCCAGTTTATCGTTGGCAGAGTCATAGGCGCTCTCCACCGTGATCTGCCCGTCGCGGTAGAGCTGAAGCAGCGATTGCTCCATGGTGACCATGCCGTCGCGGGAGGCGATTTCCATAAGTGAGTGCAGCAGGTGCAGCTTGTCATCACGAATGAGGTGGCGCACAGCGTTGGTGCTCCACAGCACTTCGCCGGCCAGAACTCGTCCCTGTCCCTTGGCCAGTGGAATGAGTTTCTGGCACAATACGCAGCGCAAGCACTCAGCCAGCTGGGCCCCCACGCCACTCTGGATGGTGTCTTCGAACAGGCTGATGAAACGCCCGATGCTTTCGCGTGCCGACCTCGTGTGCAGCGTAGCGAACACCAGCACACCAACCTGGGCAGCTTTGAGGACCATGTCGGCGGTTTCTCGGTCACGCACTTCTCCTACCAGAATCACGTCAGGTGACTGGCGGAGGGCCGAGCGCAGGGCCAGCGCAAAGTCCTGCACATGGGTGCCCACTTCGCGCTGTTCGATCAGGGAGTGCTTCTCCTCAAACACCACTTCGATGGGCTGCTCAATGGTGATAATGTGGCGTCCCTTGCTCTCGTTGATCGACTCGATGACAGAGGCCAGGGTGGTGGACTTTCCGGAGCCGGTGGTGCCTCCCACGATGACCAGCCCGGCCGATTCGTTCAGCACTCGGGAAAAGCTGCCCGGAACACCCAGCTTGGCCAGGGTCTGGCAGCGCTGGGGCAGCACCCGCATAATGATGGAGGGTCCCCGGTGCTGGCGAAACAAGTTGGCTCGGAAACGCCGTTGAAGAATGGGAAACTCCAGGGTATAGTCCACATCACCCTGCTGAAATCGCTGAAGCAGCTCGGGGGTGGTGAAGATGCGAATCAGGTTCTGTAAGTGCTCTTCGCTCAGGGGTTGGGCGTCGAGCCTGACGACTTCGCCGTGCACGCGGGCGCTAGGTGGCGTGCCCACGCAGAAGATGAGATCGGAGGCCTGCAGCGCCAGAGCGCGGTGAAGGATGCCCCACTGACTGAGAAACTCTTCGGTTTGCGGCGGAACCACCATCGATGCTTACCTCAATCTTCCTGAGTTGGATCGAGTCGCGGCAGTCGCAACTCAAACAGGGCACCTGGTCCAGAATGCATCACCAGGGATAAACTTCCTCCGTTTTGATGGGCCAGTTGCAGCGAAACCGAAAGCCCCAGGCCGGTGCCCTGGCCCACGGGTTTGGTGGTGAAAAAGGGCTCAAAGATTCGGGCGGCCTTGTCTTCAGAAATACCTGGACCATAGTCGCGCACGTGCAGCACGCAGTGATGTTCTTCGGCAAAAGTCCGTAGTTCGATGCGCTGCGGGCTCTCCGGGCTGGCCAGCAGCGCATCCTTGGCATTGTTGATCAAGTTGATCAAGATCTGCTGAATTTCGTTCTGATTGGCTGACACCGGGGGCAGGTTCTCGGTGTGAGACTCGAGTTGAATGTTTTCCAGGCGAATCTGACTGCCGATGAAGTCCAGCGTATCGCGCACCACGTGGTTGAGGTCGGTGGACTCTTTTCGGTTGGCCGAGTCGCGGGCGTAGAACAACAATTTTGCGATAATGCCCTTCATTTTGGCGCAGGCCTTGCGGGTTTTCTCCAGGCGCTCGCGGGCCTTCTCGGGGCGGTTCTCCAGGCACGATGCTATGGAGTCGATGGAAACCGTAATCGCTCCTAAAGGGGTGTTGAGTTCGTGGGCAACGCCACCCGCCAATTGCCCGATGGCCGCCATTTTGCTCGACTGGATCAACTGCGCCTGGGACTGTTCCAGAGCTTCGTGGGCGGCGCGCAGGTCGACGAAGAGCCGAACGGTCTCCAAGATGGGCCCAAATTGCAGGGCCATCAGGGTGAGAATGTCTTGATCCTCGCGCTCGTAGGGCTGTTGGCTGGCGGCCAGCAGGAAGCCAACCGCCTGTTGGTGGAGCAGCAGCGGCACGACCAGCACGCTTTCATAGGGGCTGCCTTCGCGATAGAACGGTGAAGTGCGGATTTCGCTGTGCAAAATGGCACGACGCGACTTCAATGAAGTCTGAATCAGTTCCTGAATGCCTTCCAAGGGGCCCTGAAGACAGTTGGCCTGCAACTGATGGAAACAGACCCAGGTCGTGGGAGTCTTCATTAGCCTTTGCATCAGCGAGGCGCCGGCTGAAACCAGCGACTGGAGATCGGTGAGCGGAACCAGTTGATTCATCCCCGCCACCAGGTCGGCCAATCGGTTGAGAAGTTTCTCGCTCATCTGGCGGGCTTGTAGTTCCTGCTGATAGGCCTTTTGCTGTTCTTCCTGGCTGGCGGCCGCTTGCAGAGCCAACCAGGAGTGTCGGGCCAACGATTCCAGATACTGCAATTCCTGACTGGAGTGGACGTGAGCTTCCTTGTTGCCCACATAGATGACTCCGCGATTGGAAACCGGTGCTGCTACGGCCGCCAGGTCGCTGCGAAAAATGCGTTGCGGTTCGCTACGATCTTCTTCGCTCAGGGACTCGATACGACCGCGTTGCCAGGTGCGCTCCACCAGCGATTCCCGCAGCCCCAAAATATGAATGGAATCGACTCGATCCTGGTCGGTGGTCATCGAGGCCACCACCCTGAGCTTGTTGTCCGACTCCAAAAACAGGGCTACCGAGGAACAGGGTACTCGAGTTCTTACCTGCTCGAGCACTGCCAGGGCGACCATCTTCAGGCTTGGTGACTGGCGCAGCGAGCTGAGCATTCGTTCGATCAGCCGGTAACTCTCCATCTGGACTTCCAGGCGAGCGGCTTCCGATTCCTGGTGTTCGCGGGCTCGGCTGACCTCGATTCGAGCCTGGACGACCTGGGCGCCGGCTTTGGAAATCTCCCCCGAGCGAAGAATGGCCTGCAATTGACCTGGAACCTTGCGAGCCGAGTCGCTGAGGGCGATCAGAACAGGCAGGGCAAACCAGAGGCTATCGGGCTGTAAACGCAGCCACAGGGCCACGGCCATCTGGGCGGCAGCGGCGCTGAGCAGCAGATTGCGACACCGGTTCCAGGACAACAAATCGGCCGGGTCGATGGCGCCGTGAAACAGGCCCGGAATCAGCCACCAGACCACCAGGAAGGCCAGTGCGCAGCCCAGCGATGCGGGAAAGCCCAGGTTGGGGCCGCTGAAGCCCAGGGCAAAAAGAAGCATGAGCAGGGGAATCAGGTCGGAAAGCGATTCCAGTATGCTCTCGGTGGCGCTGCGTGCCGGTCGCAGCAGGGCGCGCAGCGCCAGAGCCAGGGAAGCAGCAAAGGCCACCGGGGCCACAGCCTGGCGGGCAGCTACCAAATACAGACACGCTGAAAGCGAAAAGAACCCGAAGCCGGCCAGACGAACGCTGGCCAGTTCGAACAGCATTCCCAGCCCGATGGGCAGCACATCAACAGGTGCCTTCGAGCCGGTCAGGATCCACCCCAGGCCCGCCAGAGAAAGGGTTGCAAATAGAACGACGGGTGGGGTCCAGCGCGGCTCCAGATGAACCTCGGAGGCCGGCGGCAGGCTCACGGCTCGGTTCCGAAAAGGCGCTGGGCCACCTGCTCGGCCTCGCTGCCCTTGGGTGGCGAGGCCGCCAGAGCCGAGGCCAGACGCAATTCCTCGCTGCTGACCCGACCGTCGGCGACTCGTTCGTAGAGTTCAAACAATTTGCGCTTGGAGACCAGCTCGGCCCCTCGCGCTTTGTGACTTCCGGCGGCCCGGGTGGCGGCGCTGCGCTCGAGTTGCTCCTGCAGGATGCCGTAGGCCTGGGTTAGTTGTTGAATCTCGCCAGCCGGAGTAGCGGGTCCGATCTGTTGGTAGCGGCTGCGTCCGTTCTCCAGCTTGTCCCAGAAATCCACGAAAGCTCCCTTGGTTAGCAGCCGCGATCGAATGGCCACAAAGAGTCCGCTCCAGACCTGCTCAACCTGCTCGTCTAATTTCTGCAAGGCTGTGGTGCGAGCGGCGTCACTGGCAGCTCGGAAGGGGGCCGCGAGAAAGTTTCCCAAGCGCCTCGCGAGGCCGAGGCGCTCCTCACCCGACTTTAAGACCTTGTCGACCGCCACCATGAAATCGTCGAGCGTGAAAGGTTTGTAGAGATAGTCATCCACTTTGACCCGAATGGCCCGAACCGGGGCCTGGTCATCGGCGTAGCCTGTGATGATCAGGCATTTCAGGTGAGGACGCTTCTTCTTCAGCACCTCAACGGCCCCGATACCGTCGTGCGAACCCGCCATGCGCACGTCCGACACCACCATGTCAAATTCGAAGTGATGCTGGGCCTTGACGGCTTCATCGCCGCTGGCCACCCCCATGACGGAAAATCCTCGGTCCTCCAGGACGTCAACGAGCACGTCGCGCAGGTCGTCGTCGTCTTCAATCAGGAGAATACTGGTTGTCATATCGACCTCCGCTTAGCCTAAAGTACCGAGCATCGAATTCAAGGGCAAAAATACGGCCAGAATGACGAAGAGAACCAGTGCCCCCAGAGTGGCCATCGCCAGGGGTTCCAGCAGGGCCGTTGCCGACTCGAGATCTGCATCGAGTTCGCTCTCGAAGATCTCGGCCACCTTGTCCAGCGACTCGGGAACCCGGCCCGTATCCTCGCCAAGTTCCATAAAGCTGGCGGCCAGGGTGGGGAAAAATTCGATTTGACGGAGTCCGTCATGAACCTTGCCCCCTTCCATCACCAGTGCTTCGATTTTCAGAATGTGGTTGGCAACGATGACGTTGCCCATCACCGCCGAACAGATCTGCAGACAGCGGGTCAGGGGGACTCCAACCCGAATCAGGCTCGAGAAGGTCTGGCAGAAGTGGGTGGCCAGCACCTTGCCCTGAATCTTTCGCAGCACCGGCATCTGAAGCATGGTGGACTGCAGTGTTTCTTTGCCGGCCGGCGTGGAGAAATACTGCCGTGCCAGAAAGCCCAGGATGCCCAGGCAGATGAACACGCCCGGAAGCATGCCGGGCAGCTGAAAAAAGCCGGTCACCATGATCAGCACCTTGGTCGGCCAGGGCAACACCATGTTGGAGCCCTGAAACAGGCTGGCTGTAAGGGTGGGCAGCAGCCAGTGACAGATGGCCAGGGTGATCATTCCACCCAGTGCAAAGATGACCGAAGGATAGGTCAGGGCCGCCCGAATTTTTGCCCTCGTCACGGCCTCTTTTTCCAGGCAAGAAGAGATGCGGTCGAGGCACTCTCCGAAGTTTCCCGAAGATTCTCCGGCCATGATCATGCCCACATAGTATTCAGAGAAAATGTGAGGGTAGTGCCTCATCGCCTGGCTCAGGGACTGACCGGAGTGGACTCGACGCTCGATATCTTTCCAGGCGTCACTCAATTGGCGACTGAGGGGCTGGTTGGCCATGAACTGCAGGCACCGCGAGATGGCGATGCCGGAGGCTACCATCAAGGCGAGTTGTCGACTGGTAACGGCCAGTTCTTGCAAAGAGACGGGTCGAAAGCTTGAAAGCCAGCGCTCGATCACCTGCCCCAGAGGAATTTGCTCTTCCAGATCGTCGATTTGATAATCGCGAGCTGCCAGCAGTTCGCGGGCGTCGCTGGCGGTTTCGGCCAGCACGCGTCCCTGCACGGTGCGACCCTGTCGATTGAGTCCGCGGTATCGAAAATATGGCATGGTACCTCGCTATGGTCCGACGATCTGAGTGACCGACCAGCTGCCGGCGTTGGAGGGTTGCAGCCCCGTGGCCTTCAGCACGCGTTGATCGTAGCAATTGATGTAAGCGCAGGTTCCCGAGGGGTCGATGGCCAGTCCGGCGGGCCGTCCCGCCGAGCCGACGTCGACCAGACGCACCCAGGTGCTGGCGCTGCTGGTTTCCTCGAAAGCCCACAGGGTGCCCCGATCGACCACCAGCACGTGGCTGCCACCGGCGGTTACGGCGATGCCTTCCGGGGTTCCCAAGAAATCATTCGGAGGGCGAAAGGAGCGTCGATCCCAGTAGCCACGAACCGGACCGTTGGCCGGCCAGGCTTCCAGATTCAGGCCTGGATTGGGGTAGCCGGGTGGAATGGTGGGTCCGAAAAGGAACTTGCGCAGGCAGTTGTGCTCGCGGTCGGCTACCCATACCAATGTGCCGAAGGGGTCGGTGGTCAGAGCCCCCGGGCTACCGAGGGGATGGCTGACCGGACGGCAGGGGCTGTCAATCCAGAAAGGAGCAGCGTTGCTGTCACAGTCGAACAGCCAGATGCAGCGGTTGTTCAGGTCGCTGAACATCGCCCGGGCACAACTGGCATCGCAGGCCACCGAGTGCCATCTGGGGGGCAAGGGCGCCGAGGTAGGAGTTGCCTCAGGCGCCTGCCAGGTGAGAGGTGTCGTTTCTTCCAGGACCACCGGGCCACCCTCTGGGGTCAATCCCCACAGAAAGCCATAACCCGGGGTTCCGGCTACGCCGCTGAGGGCATTGCCCCCGGGTTCAGCAGGTGTGTCCGTCGTGGTCAGGGGGCCCCCAACGTCCCAGAAGGAACTGAGGAAGTTGTTGCTCGGTCCGCCCGCTGGCCCACCAACAAAGTAGATTCGACTGGTTCCTGGATCCAGCGCTATGCCACGACCCGAGGTTTCGCTGGGAACCAGCAACGTGCAGCGAGAACGGCAACCCAGAGGGCTGCGAGACTCCACCTCCAGCAAGGAGAGTCCGGTTTCGTAGTCCGAGAGACTGGCTTGAAAGCGATACTCGGCGAAACTGCCGGAAAAATTCCCGACCAGCGGACTGGCCAGCCGCTGACGTAATTCGACGGGGGGAAGCGTGCTGAGTTCTTGAGCCTTCTGGTTGACGAGCATCGTGCACAGCGAGAACTCTCGGGCCCTCAGGTCGTGGCGTTGCCCCTGGCCGAACATCGTCATGCAGAATAAGGCCACGATGAACAGGATCTGCACGCTGACGACGGTTTCCAGCAAAGAAAAGGCCCTGGTTTTCATCGAGCCAGCCTCGCTTCCGTAACCATGGGGAGGGCGTCAGCCCGGCGCGCCTGCTTGTTGCGCACGACCAGCTTCAAAGACAGACTCTCAGCGCTCGAGCGCAACAGCGGGTCGATGCGATAGAGTTCGAATTCAATGACCCCCCTGGCTACGACCTCGGGTGCAGTGTCGATGACCTGGCTGGCGGGCACCGCAGGATTGAAGTCCAGTCTGTAGGTGAAGCGGCGCAGTTCTTCGCTGGCGACATCGCAGTAGTATCCCACCACGGCTTCGCCGCTGCTGTTGCCTGCATTTCGGCTGCGCATCACAAAAGGCCGAGTGGGCGTCGGCCGCACGATCTCGTCGACAAGCATGGGCGAATAGAGCTCGCGGCAGTGCAAGGCTTCGCGCTGGATGCGTCCGAAGGCGATGGTGGCCTCTCGAAAGGTCAAATTCTGGGCCTCAGAACTCGACTTCGAACGGGTGGATAGCCAGGCCAGTCGACCCGAAACCAGCAGGACAACTCCCAAGAGGAAACTGGCCACGGCCAGTTCGGCCAGGGTGGTGCCTCGTGACCTCATATTCCCGACTCCAGGTATTGACGTGACGACTGTCCTGGTCGAACCGTCAGGACTTTTCGGGTCTGCAACAGGCCGCTTTGCACGATTCCCGTAGCGATCAGAGTGCCGTTGGCCTGCAGTTGAATTCGGAAGTATCGATTTGGATTGCTTTGTGGAACGCGCCGCTCGACCGCCCCGCCACCTCGCACCAGGAGGTCGGGTCGCGTGCGGGCATACTCCAATCCGGAAAGGGCCAGATAGTAGGCTTCCTGGTTGCGTGACTGGACGGCGGCAAACTGGTAGTCGCGTTGGAGGAAGGCCAGGAAGGCGAGTCCCAAAACGAGCAGTACGGTGGACACCGATAGGGTGGTGATCAGTGCGATGCCCCTGACAGGGCGAGCGATGGTAGGCATAGGTTCCTCCCTGTCCAGCGGCAATCCCACCTGATTCCAGAAAGTAGGCGACATTCCCGTGGCATAATATTAACGTATTCTAGCGGCGCTCTTTGCCGATCAGGCTACCGTCGGGACCCAAGAACAGGTAGGTGGTCTGGCCTGGAGGAGAGGTTGGAATCTGCTGACCCGGCCCGGCCGTAACCTGACGGATTTGCTCGGGCGAATCGGGGCTGTTGCGGCCCGCGCCGAACTGCGTTCCATCGGGATACACCAGCACCACCCCGTTGGTGTCCACCTTGATCTGCTCTCCATTGGGCAGGGTAGCTACGCCGTTCTTGATCTGGGCCGGGCCCATTCCCAGGCTCCCGGCAGCGGCGAAGCTGCCACATGAGCCGTGGCCGGCCATCGCGAATTGCAACTGCGGCCCCGAGATCCTCATGCTTCCCTGCGGATCCACCTGGACACGTTGCAGGCCCACCCGGGTTTCAGAGTTGCGCTGCAGTTCCAGCGGGGCCGTCAGTGAAGGGCCCGCCAGCAAGCCTCCCCATTGGGCCGACAGTTGGCTGGCCATGTCCGAGCCTCTCAGCGCCTGATTCACCGCCTGGAAAGGGTTGGCGGCCTGAGTCGAGGGCTGCAAGCGCGTCCCGGATAAAGCGCCCGTGACGTAGGACCGGAAGACACCGAAGCTGGCCTGGATGTTCATGATGTTGCTCCTCTCGAGTGTGGACCTTGGGGTCCGTGGGGAGAGGATAGGTTGACCCCTCTCACCGACTCTCTACGGAGCCAGGCCATTTGTTAATTTTCTGTGCCGGTCGCAAGCGCGGAAATTGTTAACATTCGGAAGCTTGCCGTGGACGATCGGAGGAAGGGTTTCCCTCAGGCTGGGTTCAGCAAGCAGCGAAGGAGACCCCCACCGATGAATCCTATGAACCTCGTCCGCAATTACTTCTCTCAGGCTCAGGACGTGCTCAGCGACTCGACCAAGGACCGACTGGTAAATGTCTATCGCCACGGCAGTACCACGGGGAGCCATATGGCCGGCCACCTGAGCCGCGACGAACAGGCACTGCGTGGGCAGCAAGATTTCCTGGAAATCAAAGACTTCAGTTCCAAGAAGCTGGCGACTCAGCCGGATGACCTCGATATTCATCTTCAGCAACAGAGCCAACTGAAGGGAATGCGGCGCTAGATTGTTGGCCGTCAGCGAAAAAGGCCCGGTCGGGCCATTTTTGCTGTACTCCGAATTAGAGATTGCGCAACTGATCCAGGAAAGCCCGACTGGATTCCAGCACCTGCTGGCGCCGACGCTCCACCATGAAAGCCATCGTGACCAGCAAGAGCCCGCCCACCACGGCCCAGTAGTGCCAGGGCAGGTAGCTGGCAAAGATGACGGCTCGGATGGCGATTTGCAGGAGGATGGCCAGGGCTCCCCAGGCTTGCAGCGCTGGCCGGTTCTTGAGTTGGCCCCACATCAACAGCAACAGGCCCAGGCTGGCTGCCCACAGAGCGTGGACGGGTGAGAACAGGCTGAGCCACAACGAGGGCACCAGCATCAGCGTGAGGCCCAACTGGCGGGCTGCCGCTGAACTCTTGCTCAAAAGGTAGAGGCTCAACGGCAGCGTGTAGAGTTCGGCCTGGACCACTCCCAGGTGAAGGAGAACACGCAGATAGGCGTGGTAGCCCAAGGCGAAGGTGGCGTCGAACTGGCGCTGCAGGGCCAACATTCCGGCCCCCAGTGCCAGCGACAGCAGGCATAGGGAAAGGTCGCTGACGCACAGGCACCCAACCCAGCCCAGCAGAGCGAAGGCCTTCAAGTGGCCCAGGCGGCCGCGATAGAGGTCGAAATAGCACCACAGGAACAGGCTGATGGGGAAGAGCGCCACGGTTTCCAGGTGATAGGCCGTGGCCAGGGCGGCCCATACGGCCAGATAGGGAGTGCTCAACAGGGCTGCCAACCAGGGGGTGGCCACGCCCACGGGTCCGCCGTGGAACAGCGCGCTGACCAACACCAGCGCCAGGCTCAGGTGAGCCTCCTGGTTGCGCTGCAGCCAGCGGAATAGAGCATAGTCGGCCCAGAGCAGCAGACTCCAGGTAGGTGTGAACGGCAAGCCCAGCAGGTTGAAGACCACCACTTTGATTTGCAGCCAGCTGAGGGTGTGAAGTTCAGCGTAATTCCAGCGTCGGCCCAGCCACAGCTGGCCGGCGGTGAAGGCCGCCAGGCCCAGATTGGTCCAGTCCTGGTAGCACCAGGGCAGCGCGGGCAGAGCCAGCAGCGAGGCATGGGCTGCACGGGGTCGGTGGTGGCGCGAACTGAACAACCACAGCAGGCAGGGCAGAATACGCAGGGGCGCGGGTCCCAGCCAGGCCACACCGGCGCTCCAAATCAGGCCGGCTCGATTGGCGGCAGTGTGCTGAGGTGCCAGCAGCAGAGCCGAGAGCCCCAGGGTAAGAGCGGTGGGAACGTGCAACTCCAAAGCCACCAGAGAGCACAGGATTCCATAGCTGATCAGGGGCGAGCGCAGGTGGGATTGCTTCCAGGCTGCCAGCAAGCAAACTCCGGCATAGAAGAACAGCGTTACCGACGGGCTGTGGCGATAACCAAAGGCGATATAGGGCAACTGTGAGGCCGAACAGATCAGCGATAGCAGGGTTCCAAGGCGCAGCAGTGGGGCCGCGTATTCCGGGTTTTGACGCAGAGCGAGTCCGAGCAACAGCAAGGCTGTGGCGAAGGGGGCAAAGGCCAGTCCCCAATTCGGCTCCGGCCCCTGGGGCAACCAGATCGGCAGCCAGGCGGCATAGGCCAGTGCGGCCACCACGCCCGAGAAGTACAGCCCCCTGGGGCTGCGCTCAAAGAGCGCGGAAAGCACCGTAACTGCGGTGACCCCAAGGTAGACCCAGGGGGTGTAGTGGTCGGCCCCTGCCAGTTGAAGGGCGCCGTTGAGGGGAACGAGCAGCACCGACAGACCGGTGGCCGTCCACACCCAGGGCCGGAGCACCTGCTCGGGTATGCGACGGCGCAACATCATGGCGGTCACTTGCCAGAGCAGCGCCAGGCCTACCAACCACGGTCGATAGACCAGGCCTCCCAGGGCGATGAAGTGCAGATAGGCGTACAGAGCGCACAAGGCCGCACCGTAGCTCCACTGGGGCTGGCGATAAACGCGTGCCGCCCAGGCGTAGTAGGCCGTTCCCGCCAGGCCCAACAGCAACGAAGTGATCAGTTGCTGGGTAGGAACTCCCTGAAACTGGTGGGTCAGATGATAAAACAGCGGACCTCCCCAGAGCACCGCCATGGCCCATCCGGTAAACTCGATGGCCAGGCGCTGGCCGGTGGATGGGCCAGGCTGGGACAGGTAGAAAGCGCCCTGAGCCATCAAGGTCAACAAGGTCAATGCCACCGGTGCGTCCAGCGTGTGAGCCAGAGCCAGGCTGGAGAAGAGGCAGATCAGCGAGGAGGCCAGCAGGGCGGCCGGCGTTTGCACCAGCCAGGCCATACTGGTGAAGTACACAATGGCCACCAGGAACAGAGTGCTGGCTTCGATCTGCTGGGGGTTGTGGATGAAAGCACTGAGCATCCCCCAGGCGGAAAGGCCGTGGGCCACGCGCACCGCCTCGGGTTGATGCCGTCTTCTGGCAAACAGGGCGCCAGCGCCAGCGAAGCAGAGCAAACCCGAAAAAAGGCTGCTGCCGCTGCTCAGGCCGGCCAGGGCCCAGCAGATGCCTGCCATGTAGGGGTGGCCGGCCCCCGCATTCAGGGCCCAGCCAACGCCGAAGGCAAAGGGATTCCAAAGAGTTGAGGGCAGATCCATTCCGAGCACGTGCAGCACGTTCAGCGACAGGATGCCCAGTGGTGCAAGGCCCCCTCCCAGCGTGGAAAACATCCGACTGGAAACGGGAAGGGTGTCCTGAAGTCTTCGCGAGAGCCAGAAGAAGAGGGCCGGAAGCAGCAACAGCAGGAGCCCCATGGCATGTCTGCCCCAGCCGTCCCAACTGCTGCGCAGCGTGCCCACGCCAGCCGATACCAGAAGGGCGCCGCCCACGGCGTAGAGCAGGCGAATTTTCTTCTCCGAGAAGGCGCCCAGAAGCATCTGCATGGCCAGGTCTGCCTCGCTGGGCTCGGCGGGTTCTACCTGGGCATAGGGTGGGTGGGCGGGTTCTGCCTGGGAATAGGGTGGGTGGGCGGGTTCTGCCTGGGTGTAGGATGGGTGGGCGGGATTTTCGCAAGTTGGAAGTTCTTGGGAGGCCGTCGCGACCACGACCTCTGGTATTTTCGTCGCTAAGGGTTCGGGGACTACCGCAGCTACTGGCTGTTCGGGAGGTCGGCCCGGAGCAACTTCGGAGAGCATCGTCTCCGTGGACACCGTTGCGGGTTCGCTGGCAGAGACCGGCTTCCCAGACCGAGCCAGGCGCTGGAGGCGCTTCTTGTAGCTGGCCTCAGCCTCCGCTTTCCACCAGGCAGGGACCGAGGTCCAGCGCCGAAGCTCCCGTAGAGTATACTGAATGCACTCTTCGGCGCGTTGTCTTTGCTCGTCATTCGGGTAAAGGATGGCTTCGCAGGTTGGGCAGGCGGGAGATTTTTCGCCAACCTTGCCCTCGCAGTTCCAGCATGTGTTGTTGGCCATGGTTGACGACATTATAAAACTTAACGGTGTTAATTGCAATGCTTTCGCTCACCCGCTATGCCTGGATGTCGGTGGTTGCCGCTCTATTCACGCTGGCCCTCAAGTCGGCAGGGTCACTGGTCAGTCATTCGGTTGGCCTGTTTACCGACGCGCTCGAATCGCTGGTCAATTTGGGAGCAGCCCTGATGGCCCTGGCCGTGCTGCGCTGGGCGGCTCAACCGCCCGACGAGGAGCATGCCTTTGGCCACGACAAGATGGAGTACGTCTCGAGCGGCGTGGAGGGGGGGCTCATCTTGATGGCCTCGGCAGGGATGCTGGCCTCGGGGGTGGATCGATTGCTGCACCCTCAGCCGCTGCAGCAACTATCCCTGGGGCTGGGGCTCTGTCTGTTGGCCTCGGTCGTGAATGGCCTGGTTGCTTGGGTATTGGGCAGAGCCGGACGTGAACACCGTTCGATAGCCCTGCAAGCTGATTCCCGACATTTGATGAGTGACGTATACTCCTCCCTGGGAGTTCTGGTGGGGGTCGGTTTCGTCAGCCTGACCGGCAGGTCGTGGCTGGACCCGGCCGTCGCCCTGGCGGTGGGACTGTGGGTCGGTTATACGGGTATTTCTTTGGTTGTGGCTTCGATTCGAGGCGTGCTCGACCCGAGCTTGCCCCCGGAGGATCTGGCTCGGATCGAAGCGGTGCTGAATCAGTATCGCGAGCGCGGGCTGGACTTTCACGCCCTGCGCAGCCGTCAGGCGGGCCGAAGTTCCTTCGTACAGCTGCACGTGCTGGTTCCCGGTGGCTGGACGGTGTCTCGAGGCCACGACTTGTTGGAAGAATTGGAAGCAAAATTGCGTGAGGCTCTGCCGGGCGTAAAGCTACACACCCATCTCGAGCCGCTCGAGGACCCCTGTTCCTTCGCCGACGTCGACCTGTAGCGCAGGGATTTCTCGCTTCGACTTCGCAAAACCCAGAATGGCGACCCCCCGGGACCGTCGTGCCCGCGTGTGGCTGGCTCTGGCCCTGATCCAGAGTCTGGCTGTGGGTCTGACCGCCAACCCTGCTTTTCCCGGCTATCCGGAACTCGTTCTTTCGCTGCTGGCGATGGGCGCCGATTTGCTGGCTGTGCGGCTCGGAAAGACCCTGACCCTCTCGTTGGCTCAGCCGCTGCTGGTGGCTCTGGTGTTTCGCCAACAGGTGCTCCTGGCCGTAGTGCTGCATGTCTTGGGGCCCGCCCTTCGGCTCTTGCGCCTCAGGGGCCTGGACTGGCAGGTTGAATGCGCCGACTGTGCCGGTCGAAGCGGTTTGTTGCTGGCTCTGGTGCTGCTGCTCGGCTGGTTTCCGGGCCTGCCCGAGATGGCTTTGCTGGGGCCTGCCATTCTGCTGGGGCTGGGGCTCGAGTTGCTGGCCCGCCAAAGCCTGGAGTTGCTACCCGGAGAACGCCGTCGCTGGCGACGGGAGCGGCGACGCTGGTGGCGCCACGAGCTGGCCATCTGGTCGTTGACTCCTCTGGCGCTGTCTCTGGCTGGTCTGGGAGCCGGCTATCTGCTGGCCTCGTTGCCTTTGCTCTGGCTCGTCTGGCAGGGTTTGTGCCTGAAGGCCCGGGAAGTACAGCGCCCCGCGTCCGAGCCGCTTCCCGACCTTCGAACGGCCTCGCTGAACCAGGCGCTCGAGCGCCAGCACAGCGAGCTACAGCTACAGTCCAGGCGCCAGTCGATGTTTTGGGAGTTGAGCCATCGTTTCACCCTGGCCACCCGTCCGGAACAGGTGGCCCGGTTGGGGCTCGATTACCTCCACCTGCGTCTGCACTTCGACCAGGCCATCGTGGTGGAAAACACGGCGCCACTTGCGGTTCATCCGCCGGATGCTCTTTGGCTGGGTTCACTGCCGGTCGAATCACCTCGACAGGGCCTGACCGGGTGGGCCTGTGACCTTCAGAACGGTCGCCATCTCTTGGGCCGACGAAGAGAGCCTCTGGCTGCCGAAGAGGCTCTGTTGATCCAGGACCTGGCCGGTTTGTTGGCCATGGCTTTTCAGGCCTGCGATCGGCTGTTGGCCAGCCAGCGTTTCGTGTCCAGTCTGGTTCACTCGGCTACCATTGCGGCCGTGGGACAGCTGGCAGCCGGCATGGCTCACGAGCTGAATTCACCACTGGCCGCCATTCAGCTCCAGTTGGATCTGGCGGGCAAGCGCTGCCGCGGGGAGGACAGCGTGCTGCAGCCTTTGGGCGCGGCCCGGCGCTCGCTGTTGGTCTGTCGAGAACTGCTGCAAAAGCTGACCTACTACTCCCGCGACGGTAGCCAGGCTCGTTCGGATCTGGACCTGAATCTGGTTGTAGAAGACAGTCTGCGATTGCTGCCCGATCACGAACTGTGGCAGCGGCAGCTCAACCCGCTGCCCGCTGTGTCGGGCGTGCCGGGCGAGTTACAGCAAGCCTTGCTCCACCTTTTCAACAATGCCCGCGAGGCCTGTCCCCAGGGACCCTGGAGGGTCAGCACCGAGGCGCGAGACGGGCGGGTTTTCGTCCTGGTCGAGGATCAGGGAAGTGGCCTCGAGGCCGTCGCGGAGCAAAGAATGTTCGAACCCTTTTTTACCACTCGAGCTGTGGGACAGAACCGCGGCTTGGGACTTTCGGTAAGCAAACAGATTGTCGAGCAGCACGGCGGACGTATCGGCGGATGCAACCGTCAGCCCGGGCCGGGGGCTTGCTTTTGGATCGAACTGCCGGTCTAGAGTTTCAGGCGCGCCTTTTGGTAGAGCTCTAGCAGGGTCAGTTCTGGTTCACAACCGAGTTCCTTGCGCAAGGTGCGTTGGGCTTTTTCGAAAACGCGCAGGACCTCTTGAGGGCGTTCGTCCTCGAGTAGCGACTGCATCCAGAGGGCGTATGCCTGCTGATGAAGCGGGTCGAGTTCGAGCATGCGCTGGCACACCTCACGACACTCTTCCCTGCCGGAGTGCTGCAGGGTGAGCCGGGCTAACTGATGCAGGCCGTGCACGACCTTGATTTCGGTGTTCTGGCGAAGGTCTACGGCCCAATCCATGTAGCAGCTCTCGAGGAATGGGCCCCGATACAACTGGACCGCCTGGCGGAGATGATGGAGAGCCCGAGACACCTCTCCGCGAGACTCGGCCTGGGAGCCGCTGCGAAGGTGCTCGTGCAGGTCCTCCCAGTCGTGACTCCAGGGCAGGTCTGGATGGAGACACAGTCCTTGGGGGGTACGTTGAACATAGTCGACTTCTTCTCCGGCAACAGCCAACGCTTTGCGCAGAATCGACCTGAGAGAGTACAGGTTCTTGCGTCCACGCGCTCCCTCCTGGGGCCAGAAGATTTCAGCCAGCACGTCGTCCGAGCGAAACCTCCCACGTTCGCATGCCAGAAAGATCAGGAGCAAGCGAGCTTTCTGGTTCTTGCGAAAGGCCTCTTCATCGGCGCGTTCCGAGCCCAAATAGATTTCCAGCGTGCCGAGGCTGAGGATGCGCAGCACGGGTGGCGAACTGCGGGCCGATTGAGGGAGCAGGCGCTGCAGCAAGCCCTGGGCGGCCTGAGAGCCGTCGGCCTTTAAGCAGGGAACAAGCCACCAGGAAGCCCAGCGTAGTTCTTCTCCGGAGAGTCTCTGCAAGCTATCGCAAGGTATTGGATGGCCGTTGACCCAGGCTTTTCCGGCCCGAGCCAGGCTGGCGCGAGCCTCAAAGCCCAGCGACTCATTCAGGTTCTCGCATTCCTGCAGCAACTTGCTGGCCGTGGAGGCATGTCGACCGCTGCCTGCCAGCAGCAAACCGGCTTCCAGACTGGCGGCGGCCAGGCTGAGGGGGCCCAATTGGCGGGCCTGTTCCAGGGCTTTCAGGGCGTGTTCGGCCAACGGCTCGGGGTGATTCAAGACGCGGGCGAGGCGGGACATGCCCAGGCTGGCCAGCCAACTCTCTCGACCCGTACCCGATTGTAGCTGGCTGTAGGCTCGGTGAGCTGCGGGATACTGTCCCTGTTGCTCCCACTGCCAGGCCAGCGAAAGAGCCGCTCTGCGTTGCTGAGCTGCGCCGCTTACCAGAGTATCTTTCGCCTCGCTGATGATCGAGGCTTCTGCGGCTGCAAGGAGTTGTAGCGCAGGCGGGCAACTGGCCGGCAGCGCCTGCGAGCGAGACAGGGCCCCGGCGGCGGCCAGAATGTCTCGCTCCAGACCTTCAGGAGAACGCAGAATGGCCCGCACTCCCGGTGGCAGCAGAGTATCAACTTCTTCTGGCAATTCGCTGGCCAGTGCTTCGCACAGGCAGGCCACCTGTATGGCCTCTACGCCACCCGTTTCAAAGCCCAGGCCCTGGGCCAGCCGGGCACACCAGTTCAAGGCCTGGTTTAACCAGGCTGTCGAGGCCTGGGGTCGGTGCTGTACCCAGTTCTGCAGTGACCACAGCAGGTAGCGCCGCATGCTGCGCTCTCGGGCGCGTTCGGCCCGCAGCTCCCGAGCTTGCAGCGCCAGACGCCGCACCGCTTCGGTAAAGTCGTCGAGAGAAAAGGGCTTCTGGAGGTACTCACCCACCCCCAGGCGCAGCGCTCGAATCGTATCGCACTCGCTGGAGAAACCGGTGATCACGAGGCTGCGCACTTCGGGCAGAAGCTTTTGCATGCTCGCCAGGGCCTCCAGACCGTCTACTCCGGCCATCCGAATGTCCGTGACGATGACGTCAAAATCTTCCTCGAGCGCGTGTTGCAAGGCCTCTTCGCTGGAGGCTGCGGGTCGGGCCTGGAACCCGGCATCCTCAAGCACCTCAAAGAGCGCTCGCAGTAACTCCCGGTCATCCTCCAGAATGAGAATGCGAATATCCTGCCACATCCGGGGTCACTTCTGCCTGGCAGAAGTGACCCCTGGCCTTCAGCTGGAACGTTGGTTTCTCAGGGTGCGCCTCCGCCACCGGAGCCGCCACCCGAACCGCCACCGTCGCCCCCGCCACAGCCGCCGCCGCTTCCTCCGCCGGAACCGCCCCCATCTCCGCCGCCGCAGCCTCCGCCGCTGCCACCGCTGCCGCCACCGTCTCCGCCGCAGCTCCCCCCAGAACTGCCGCCGTCGCTTCCCCCGCAAGACCCTCCGCTGCTACCCGAGTCGCCACAGCTTCCGCTGCCTGCGCCCGAATCTCCGCAAGCGCCGCTGCTGTCGCCGCAACTGCCGGCGCTGGAGTCTCCGCAGGAGCTGGCTGAGGAATCACCGCACGAACTGGCTGAAGAATCGCTACTGCTGCAACAACTGTCGGCTGTGCCACAAGAGTCCGCCGTACTGGCGCAGGACGCTTCCGCGCCACCGCCCGAACTTTCCATTGAGGCCAGTGTGCTGGCGGCCTGAGCCGCCTGGGCCAGGCCGCCTTCTTGATACGTGAGCGCCAGCGCCATGGCAAAACTGCCGGAGAAACCCTCTCCGCAAGAGTCCTCGCAACCAGCGTGGGCGGAGAAGCATCCGCCATCACCCAACCAGGAGGAACCCCCCTGAGACGCGCTGCCGAGGTTCGATGCGGCAGCCATCGCCAGCGTGGGGCTGGCATATGAAAATGCCAGGGAAGCGTTAAAAGGGAGGAGGTTCATGGTGCAGTCCTTTCCGATCCTGAAAGTGGTTGCTGTCAGGATAGTCGGAAAAGGTGGTGACGAGGTGGTGAGGGAGGCTGATTTGTTGCCAGAGTGTAAACTTTCGGCTTTGGTCTTGACGTCTCTACAGACCGGCTCCCGGGTCCCAGTCCTCGCCGCCTGCGCCTGCCAGGCTCGAAGGATCTTCGCCTGCTTCCAGCCTGCCAACCATTTCCTCGAACTCTTCCCCGAGGTCCTCGCCTGTTTCGCTGCTCATCTGGCGCATCAGACGGGCCAGACTGCGGGGGTCCTGCTCATCGAGCCCGGACAGATTGGAAGGATCGGCCAGGCTCTCGAGGCGGCTTTCCTCGGATCGCAGGCGCCCCACCCGAGACATTAGGCGACGCAGATTCGTCTTGCCGCAGTTCGGACAGACCGCTTCCTCTGTTTCGGCGCTCTTCAGCGTGCGAAAAAAAACGCTCACTCTTTTTCGACAGTCCAGACATCCATATTCGTAGATCGGCATGGATGGGACATTTTTCATGCCAGTGGGCGGATCCTGGAGCAGTACTGGAGTACTTTGAGGATGGGGACAATTCACTCTGGGTAGCTCTGCTGGTCGGACCTACACTGAGAAGGAAGGAGGTGACCATGTTCACACAACTGTTGGTCCCACTAGACGGATCGCCGGCCTCCGAGCTGGCGCTGAGGTATGCCTTCCGATTGAGTTCCCGGCTTCATCTGGTACACGTCGCCCTAAGCCGCCCTACGGAGTCACAACACTATCGAATGGTGCCTGCCGAAATCCGTCAGCAGAAGGAGCAGTATTTGAAGGAACTGGTGGCGCGTCTGTCGCGCCCTGGCCGCAAGTTGACCTGGTCGGTGGAGGAAGCCGATGCTGCAGCCGACGGCATTGTGGCCTGCGCCCGTCGGGTGCGAGCCTCGGCCATCGTCATGACGACCCAGGGACGCACTGGCCTGAGTCGGATTCTGTTGGGAAGTGTAACAGAGAAGGTCACGCGTCACGCGCCCTGTCCTGTGCTTTCTGCCAGGTTGGAAGTGGCTGAGCGCAAGCTCGAAGCTGCCACAGCTTCGGCCGCCAGTTAGGCAGAGGTGGCTGTCGGGGGGCTTGCGGGGCTGCCGAAAACTTCCTTTAGAGATTGAAGCAGTTGCTGCTGAGTAAAGGGCTTGGTCAGCAGTGGCAGGGGAATACCGTCCAGGCTGGGTGCCTCGTCGGCGAAGCCCGACATCATCAGGATGTGAGGAATCTGGCCTTGGAGTTTTCGAGCCAGTTCGACGCCGCTGATTCCCGGGAGCACGATGTCGCTCAGGAGCAACTCGAAGGGGTGCTCCTGGCAACGTGCCAGGGCCTCCTCAGAGCTGCGCGTGGCGATGACTCGGTAGCCGAGGTTTGTCAAGGTTCGTTGCATCATATTGCGTAACTGGTCCTGGTCTTCCACGAGCAGAATCCAGGCATTCTGGTTTTGCAGAACCAGAGTGCTCGTGATTTCGGGCCGGTCTCGGGGGTTTTCAGGAGCCATCGGTAACCAGATGTGAAAAGTAGTGCCCTTTCCCGGCTGGCTCTCTACTTGAATGGCTCCGCCGGCGCGAACCACGATGCTGTGACTCACCGCCAATCCCAGTCCGTGGCCCCTGGGGCCCTTGGTCGTAAAAAAGGGTTCAAAAATCTGTCGGGTCACTTCGGGACTCATGCCAGTTCCGCTATCGCGAACACTTAGTTTTACGTAGTTGCCTGGACTAAGCCCGGCGGGCAGCGGACCCGGAGGGCCAACTTCCACGGTAAAAGTTCCGCCTTCACTCATTGCGTCTGATGCGTTGACGGCTAGATTCAGGAGCAGTTGGTCCAGGTCGCCAGGATTCATTCGAACCACCTGAGGCGATTCACTCAGCAACACGACCAATTCAATCCCCCCGGCCAGGCTACGGCGAAGCATGGTGCTGATCTCTCGAAGGCGCTCGTTGATGTCGGTCGGTTCGGGCTGGTCGAGCTTTGAACGGCTCAAGCGGAGAAGTTTCTTTGTCAGTTCCCTGGCCCTTTCACTGGTATGAAGGATGTCCTGTGCGTCCTGATAGCGAGGATCGTCGCTCTTGAAGCTGTCGCGCAGGTACTCGGTGAGTCCCATGATGACGGTAAGCATGTTGTTGAAGTCGTGGGCGATCCCGCCAGCCATTTGGCCTACCAGTTCGATTTTCTGAGCCGAACGGAGCTGTTGCTCGAGTTCGAGATGCCAACTGGCGTCTCGCAACACCAGAACGAGATAGAGCTTGTTGGCGAAGGTGCGATAGATGCCACTGATTTCGATCGGATTGTCCCTGGTGGCCTGATGATGAAATTTGAGTCCGTCCTGCACTTCTTGGGGCCAGGAAACGTTGCCAAGCCTCTCGAGTTGCTCCAGTTGCACGGTTGCCCCGGGGGAAATGTCGAGGAGAACTCGGGCAGCCTGATTTGAGTCGAGCAGCTGACCATTCTCGGCAGAAGCGATAAGAATGCCCTCGCTACTGGCATCAAGCAGGGCACGAAAGCGTGAAAGAGCCAGAGAGCGCTGAGCCACCTCCTGGTTCAGCCCGCGATTGGTATGCTCGAGCCTTTCGTGGGCGGTTTTCAATTCCGTAACTAACGAACGATTTTCAAAGCCCAGCTGGGCGCTGCGCCTTTGGAGTCGGTGGGTGCGTAGCCCGACCCCCAGCATCACTCCCCAGAAGATCGGCACCAATCGAGCAATCCCGGCGAGGCCCGCTTCGCTCTCATTGCTTGCGTGGCTGATCAACGGTAACAGGGATGTCGACAGATAGATGACCAGTGAGGGAAAGTGACTCGAAGAACTGGTGACTGCCGTTGCGGCGGTACCGGCCAGGAGCACAAAGAGGTATACCTGCAGATCCGGACGCCCGGGAACCATCAAAATTACCCCGGCCAAGCCAAAGGTGAGACCGTTCCACGCCGCACTGGCCATCCGCAAGCCTGACCATAGAGAATAGTGCTGCCGACGGGCCCGGCGAAAAAATCGGCAGGCCACCAGGCTGAGCACAGACGCAACCATCAGGCTGCCCAGCCAGTAGGTCGGAAGAATTCCCAATTCCGCACTGAGTAGATGGACAGCAAGCCACCCGATCAGTGGAAATGCCATAGCAACGGGAGGCAAAGTCTGATAGGTGGCCTCCAGTAACTCCCAATGGACTTCTTCGGACTGCTTATCCAAGTGTGAGCCTTTCGCAGGTCAGCCCTGAGGACCCTGGAGGACTCCCAACATCTGTCGTTTGCGCTGTGCCGAAGCTATCCCGGAAATAAAAGAGGCCCACCGTGAGGTGAGCCTCGAATTTTTATCTGGGCG
>CAZYPN010000055.1:0-45682 GCA_964649085.1 uncultured Burkholderiales bacterium
CAAGCTTTGTCATCCGTCTATGGTAGGGCATGGTGGGGGGCGAACGTCAAGTTTTGGGCGCGCTCGGAATGGCTTGGTTATGGGTTTTGGTGGCGATTTGTAGGATGATTTGAGGGGTGTTCGATGGGTGGGGGGTGGACGCGGGTGGTTTTGGGGCTGGGGAGGGCTGGTTGGGGGGTGTGGTGGGACGAAGTCTATTCTGATGCTTATGACTGTCCTGATTCGGTTTTCCACGCCGAGGAGTGTAAGTTCCCATCTCCCCAAGAAGGTAGACGTCCGCTCCGATGTCGAGAAGCAGTCGGATCATCAGTTGTAGCGGAGAATCCGCTGTCTCCAGCTCATCGAGTCGACTGATGAGTTCTCCAGGCCATCCAAGATCAGATCGATGAGTTGTTCTGTGAGACCTGACTCAAGACGATCCTCCGTCTAAGGCGTTGGGGACTGGACCGGCTTCGGCGACGGCGAAGAGGCCCCGGGGGTAAGCGTCGGCCGGGGCGTGGCCACCGAAGCAGGGGTGGCAGCAACAGCGGGCGTGGCAGAGGGACTGGCCGCGGGCGTAGGCGTAGCTGAGGCGGCCGGCAGTGGCGCCCCGAAGCTGGCCCAGATCTTGCCGAACTCCGGCTCCCAGCGCGCGAATTCGGCCTCGCTGGAGGAAAACGTCACAATCCAGAATCCCCCTTTGGGGTGGGGATGCAACAGCTGGCGGCAACGCAATTTCTGACCATGCTGCTCGTGCACAAAGTCGAGCTGGGTGGCCGCGGCCGAGAGCTGCTGGTAGCCCTTCAACTCCTTGGCGAGTTGAGCCTGAGAGGCGGCCAGCACTTCTTCGGCGCTTTTGCCCGTCAGTGGCCCGCTCACCACGACATTCTCCTGAAAAGTGTCCTTGGGGCTCTCTCGCGGGCTTCGGCCGATGGCTCGATGACCGTGAACGTTCTCCCGAATCTCCCACTTCTCGGGACATTGGAAGGCCAGACCTTGAGCACGGTCTTCCAGGCGTCCCTTGTACTCCTTGGCCTTCAGGTCGGTAGGGCTACCGCCGCAGCCACAGAGAAACAGCAAAATCAGGAAAGCAGATGGTATCTTCACGCTCGGCACTTTTCCCGTGGCCGGCTGCTGGCAAACCAGCTATTGACAGCCCGGGGGGTTGTGGCAATAATACGGGAACTGTTTTTCGGAGGACTCTCTCATGTCTCGCACCTGTGATTTGACCGGCAAGAAACCGGGCTCAGGCAATAAAGTCTCTCACTCGCAGCGCAAAACGCGCCGTCGCTGGCTGCCCAACCTCGTGGAGCAGCGGTTCTTCCTCGAGAGCGAAAACCGCTGGGTTCGCCTGCGTGTTTCGACCCGTGCCCTGCGCACCATCAAGAAGCTGGGCGGCATTGAAAAAGCCATTCGCAAGTTCGCGAAGAAAGGTCAATAACCATGTCTAAAGGATCTGCCAAGAAGCCCAGTGATCCCAAGTGCCGTGGTTCGGCTGCTCCCATTGAAGGGCGCGACTGGGTGCGTGTGGGAGGCGCCAAGTGGCTGCGCGAGGTGGCCGAGCAGAAGGGTAAGTTCATCCCCCTGGAATATCGCAAGGCCAAGACCGAAGCCTAGTTGTTTTCTCAGTCCCTGGACGGCCGCATCCTGATCACGGGTGCCGCCGGACTTATTGGAAGCGCGGTTCTCTGGTTTCTCAACCGACAAGGTCACGACAATATCCTCGTGGCTGACCGTCTGGACCAGACGGATAAGTGGAGAAACCTGGCCGCGCTTTCGTTTTGGGACTACCTAGAAGGCCCCGAGTTGCGGCGGCGAATCGCCGAGAAGCCCGAGAGCCTGAGCGATATCCGCTGCGTCTTCCACCTGGGAGCCTGTTCCTCGACCACCGAGCGCGACAGTGCTTTCTTGCTGGACAACAACTACGCATTCACCCGTGAGCTGGCCGCCTGGGCCGTGCAGCGCAACATTCGCATGGTCTATGCCTCATCGGCCGCAACCTACGGAGACGGCTCTCTGGGCTTTGATGACGAGGCCGTTCTGACCCGACTGCGCCCCCTGAACGCCTATGGCTACTCCAAGCATCTTTTCGACCTGTACGCCCGGCGCGAGGGCTGGCTTGACCAGCTGGTCGGCCTGAAATACTTCAATGTCTTTGGCCCCAACGAACAGCACAAAGGCGAGATGCGCAGCATGGTCGTTAAGGCCTTCGAGCAAATCCAGTCTGTGGGGCGGGTGCGGCTGTTCAAGAGCCACCATCCGGACTACCAGGACGGTGAGCAGCAGCGCGACTTTCTGTATGTGAAACAGGCCGCCGAATGGACCGTGCGGATGGCGACCTCGGGCGCCTGCGGCCTGTACAATCTCGGATCCGGCACGCCCCACTCGTGGAATCAACTGGCGCGGGCCGTCTTTGGGGCTCTGCAACGCCCCGAACAGATCGACTATATCGACATGCCCGAAGAGCTTCGCGGACGCTATCAGTACTACACCTGCGCTCGAATGGACCGAGCGGCGCGGCTGCAACTGCCCGTTCGCAACTGGCAACTCAACGAAGCTGTAGAGGACTATGTGCGCAGCTACTTGCTGCGTGACGCCCGACTGGGCGATGAGCCCGAGTAGAAGACGTTGCCCACCACCAGCAGAGCCAGAGCCTGAAGCGAGGCGGCAGGCTGTTGCAACAACTGGCTGACCACCAGAAAACCTGCCCCGGTCACAAAGAAAGCCACCAACGCCTTACGCCAGGGGGCTCGGTAGCCTACCGCCGGGGGTGGAAACTTGAGCACGGCCAGGGCGCCGAGGGCATAGAAGATCCAGTAGACGAACACCACGTTGTCGGTAATTTTGTCAAAGCTCTTCCAGAACATCACCAGGGCCGCTGCCCACACCCCCTGGGCGATCAGCGCCCGGTAAGGGGTCTGGAAGCGACTGATGGCACCCATCCAGGCAGGGAACTCACCCATCTGAGCCATGCTGTAGTAGACGCGGGGAGCCGAAAGGATCGACGAATTGAGGGTTCCTAGCATCGACAGTGCCAGCAGCAAGCCCGTGGCGGTGGCCAGAGTCGAGCCCGAACAGGCCTGGGCCATGGCCACTGCCGGCGATTTGGCTGCCGCCAGTTCAGAGGGAGACAGCACCAAATGGTAGGCGCCGTTGATGGAAAGATAGGCTACCACCACCAGCAAGGTGCCGCCCACCAACGCCCGAGGCAGATTGCGTTCGGCGTTGCGCACCTCGCCCGCAATGAAGGTAGCGTTGGCCCAACCGTCATAAGCCCAGAGCGACTTCAAGACGATAGCGCCCAGGGCCGGAAGCAGCAGCGTCCACTCGGGCACGGGCCCCACCCCTGAGAGATTTCCCCATTCGGCCTGTTCTGAAGTCAGCCCCAAAAGCACCAGCCCGACCACACCCAGGTACTTGATCATGGTGAGCCCGTTCTGCAGAGTGCGAGCACCCAGACTGACGCTGACGCAGTGCAGCCCGGTAAGGCAGGCGATCACCAGGAAAGCCAGCATTTGTTGGGTGCCGGGCGTCCAGGAGCGACCTTCGGCCAGAGTTTGAGCCAGCCCACAGGCCAGACCCGCGATGGAACCGCTTTGCAAAATGGCCAGCAGACTCCAGCCGAAAAGAAACGCTACACGCGGGCCATAAGCCTCGCGCAGAAAAAGATACACACCCCCCGAACCTGGAAAGTGCACCGATAGCTCAGCAATGACGAGTGCCCCGCTGAGGGTAAGCAGCCCGGCCAGCAGCCAGCAAGCCAGAATCAGCGGCGGATGGGGCAGCAGGGCGGCCATGCCCGAAGCCTTGAGAAAGATGCCCGAGCCGATCATGCTGCCCACCACCACCGTGGCAGCTTCGAGCCCGCCCAGGACCCGCGGCAGACTCATTCGCTCCAGGGATTGGGCATCTGCAAAATCTGTTCTTCCTCGGCGGGCTTCAACCCGGGGGGCGTGGAGTAGGTGATGGTGGGCCGATCGTAGCCCGCCCACCAGGTAACCTCACCGAATTTTTCACCGTTTTTGAAGAGTTCGTAAGTGCCCTTGGGGCCCGGGCGGATGTCCATGGGGATGGGTTCGCTCCGGGCTTGGCAGGAGCCCTCCTTTCGGGCTGGGAATCTTGCTGCATCTCGATTCGGGGAGGCCCCTATGTCCACTACCGTAAGCGCCACCGAGCGCGCCCAACGAGTTATCGATGACCTGCGCGAACTGGCCCAATTGACTTCCGATGAGCACGGCGCTCAGCGGGTGGCCTGGGGGCCGATCTGGCGTCAGGCCCGAGACTGGTACCGCGGCAAACTGGAACAGTTGGGGCTCAGCTTCGAACGCGACGCTGCAGGCAATCTGTGGACGACGCTGCCTGGCCAGGTCGAAGACAGCGTGCTGGTGGCCAGCCATCTGGATTCGGTGCCCAATGGTGGATGGCTGGACGGCTGCCTGGGCGTCATCGCCGGCCTGGAAGCTCTGCGTTACTATGTGGAATCGGGGCAAAAACCACCCGCAACCCTGCGTGTTATCGACTGGGCCGATGAGGAAGGCGCCCGCTTTGGACGCAGCCTTTTGGGCTCTTCTGCAGCGGGCGGCTCGTTGCGACCCGAAGAAGTCGCCAACCTGCAGGACCGCGAGGGCACCCGCCTGGAGGACGCTCTGCGCGAGAACGGGGTCGAGTTAGCCCAGATGCTCACGGCCCACGACCAGCTCAAGCGGGTGCCGGCCAAAGCCTATCTCGAGCTGCACATCGAGCAAGGGCCGGTGCTGGAATCGATGAACAAACCCGCCGGGGCGGTCATCGGAACCTTTGGGGTAGAGCGCCACAAGATCTTTTTCACGGGTCAGGCGGCCCACTCGGGCTCGACCCCGATTCCTATGCGCAAAGATGCCTTCCTGGCGGCGGCCGAAACGGCCCTGGCCATTCGTGACATCGGCCGCAAGTATTCCAAACCAGACGCCAACGTTGTGTGCACCGTGGGCGTGGTCAAAGTCGAGCCCTGCATCGTGACGGCCGTACCCGGCGAGTGCGAAATATCGCTCGACCAACGGGCCCTCGATGCCGAGATTCTGGCGAAAATGTACGCCGAAGCCCGGCAAGCTTCTGAGAAAGCGGCCCGGGAAAACAACGTCACGGTTCGCTGGGAGAAGCTCTGGACCATTGAGCCCCGGCCCTTCGACCCCGCCTTGCTGCAACTCTGTGAAGAGTCGGTGCGGGAGGTTACCGGCGACGCCCCTCGGCTGCCCTCCGGCCCACTGCACGACGCGGCAGAAATGGTGCCCTTTATGCCCACCGTGATGATGTTTGCCTATAGCTCCAACGGGCTCTCTCACTGCAAAGAAGAGGATACTCCCTTGGAGCACCTTGAAAAGACCATTCGAGCGTTCTTGCTGCTGATCGACAAGACGCTTCGACACGTGGCCGGATAGGAGAAACCTTGCCCTACTATTGGAAACGCGGACTGGTGGTAGGACTGGTGGTGGGCGTCATGCTCCACTTCCTGATTCTGCAACTCGAAGCGCGCAGCCCCGAAGTGCCTCGCGGCAACTATCAAGTGGCCGCCCCGGCCAGGCCTGAGCCCAAGCGACCCCGTACCTCACTGGGATTGGTGATGGGACTGACCGTCTTTTTGCTGTGTTGCGTCATGCCAGGGCCCCACGCCTCGAAGGTGGGCCAATGAAGCTCCATTTTCAGCGTATGTTCCTGGGGGCGCTGGTAGGGCTGGTGCTGGGTGCCTGTTTTCCGATGTTCTCGGGCCGTGCCTTCAACTCCCTGCCCGCCCTGACGGCTGAGTATGCCCTGGTGGGGGGCAGCATGGGATTCGCCCTGAGCAACTATCTGGCGTTCCGCCGTCGATTGTTGGCCCGAATCCAGCAATCGCGAGGCGAGCACTAGCCGTGTCCTTGCAACGGCTGCGTTCGGGTGGACTGGTGGTGGTGCTCACCGGCGCTGGCGTCTCGGCCGAAAGCGGTATTCCCACCTTCCGGGGCGAGGAAGGCTACTGGACCATTGGCTCTCGCCACTACCATCCTCAGGAACTGGCTACCCGGCACGCTTTCAGCCAAATGCCTCTGGAGGTCTGGTCGTGGTATTTGTACCGACGCTCGGTCTGTCGCGACGCCCAACCCAATCGGGGCCATCAAATTCTGGGCGATCTTGGCAAACAGCTGGGGGAACGCATGTTGCTGGTTACCCAGAACGTCGATGGCCTGCACCTGCGGGCCGGCAGCCCGCCGCAACAGACCTACGAAGTTCACGGCAATATTGACTATTTCCGCTGCTGGAACGAATGCCAGGAAGGACAACACCAGCGCTGGCCCCTATCCGGCTTTGAACAGTTCCCCAAAGATCGACACCTGTCTGCGGCCGAGTTTGCCGAGCTGCGCTGTCCGTGTTGCGGGGGCAGCGCCCGCCCCCATGTGCTCTGGTTTGACGAGTGTTACGACGAAGAGAAGTATCACTATCACAGCAGTCGGGCTGCTGCCCACAGGGCCAGCGCGCTGATTTCTGTGGGCGCCTCCGGCAGCACCAACCTGCCCATGCAGATGGGCACCGTGATGGCCCAGCGCGGGGCCTTGTTGGTGGATATCAACCCGACCTCCAATCCCTTCGCTCAGATGGCGCTGGAAAGCGGTGGGGTGTGGCTACGCGAGGGTGGTTCAACGGGACTGGAGAAAGTCTGGGACGTGCTGAAAGAAGCCTGAGAGGCCCCTACTTGAGGGGCAGGGCCGACCACTCTTTGTCGACCAGCTTGTAGCGCTTATCATCCAGGCGAATATGGTCGCTTTCCAGCACCGCAGCCTGTTTTCCCGATTGACGCCAGATGGTATAGCCGGCGTCCACCTGGACCACTTCGACCTGCGACTGGCCCTGTTCATTGCTGCCGGCCAGATAAGCCTGGCTCTGCTTGGGGTCGCGCCGTTCCAAGTGGATGGTTTTCACGACCTGCACGGCCTTCCAGCGGCGGCTGGAAAGAGACTTCCACTTGCCCTTCTCGAAAGAGAACTGCTCCACCAGGGGCAGCTCACTGGAGCCCACATAGCCGGACTCGCTCACCCGCACCGCGTACCATCGACCTTTCTCGAGGTCGGAGTGAATCACATGGGCTCGAACCACCTGACGAGGCCAGGGAAGGTTGAACAGCTGACAGCGCAGGGCGGCTTCGACGAGGTAGTCGGGAGGTGGGGGCTGAACCGCAGCCACCTCAAGAAAACGGCCGTCGAGAAACAGCTGCTCGGCGCGAGAGAGCAGGCCCGCCCGACCGGGCTGCTTCAGGCCCCAGGCCAGGCGGTCCAGCTCTTGCTGGCGAGCGTCCAGGGCGTCCCAACGCAACCAGGCCAGCACGATGAAGGTGGCCAGCAACGTTGTCAGGGCACCTATCAGGATAGAAGGCCGCATGGTCACAGCTTGGCCACCAACCTGGAAATACTTGCCAGGAGGCGAGCAGGCAGCGGGGAAAATCTATAGATGGAGCGTCCTGTGTTCCTTGCATCCGCGGTGATGGGTCTGCTACTGGTGGGGGGGGCTCTATGGCCCAAACCCCAGCCACCCGCATCGACCACCCTGCGGGTAGAAACCTTGCCCAGCGGGGCGAAGGTACTGCTCGACGATGTCGAAATTGGCACCAGCCCGCTGGAAACCGGTATTGAACCGGGCAAGCACCGGCTGAGCCTGCGCCGTGAGGGCTATCGAAAGGCCGAGCGCACCTTGAGCTGCCCGACGGGTCAGCTGACCTCCTTCTCGCTTGAGCTGCAGGCCGACCTCGCCACACTATCCCTGAAAGGTCACGAAAAGGCGCAGCTGTGGCTCGGTCCAGGGGTGCCCGAGAAGCTCTCGGGGCAAGGGCCCTGGCAGCTGGAGCCCGGCGAATACGAGCTTACGGGCAAGCGCGACTCGCTGCCCGCCATTCCCAAGAAGTTTCGCCTCAAGCCCGGCGAGCGCCGTCAGATCAGCATGCAATGGCCGGAGTTGCCTATCCAAGCACTCCCTGACGCACCCCCGCCTGCAGCCCAACTGCCCAGGCCGGCCCCGCCAACCGTTGCACCCGTGGCGAGGCCGGTTCAGCCTCCCCCGGATCGGCCTGCCTGGCGCCCCCAGGAAATTCCCAGACCCCAACCCCCCCGGGCCTTCAACCCACCGGAACCAAGACGCCCCGAGCCACAGCCGTTGTGGACCCCACTGCCGGCCGTTCCGGCCGAACCCCAGCGAGTTCCGCCCTCAGAGGGGTTATTTACTCCCCTGCCTTAGGAGGAGTCCTGGCCGAGAACTCTTCCACCCATTTGCGGTACTGCGGTTCGTAACTGGGGGGAACCTTGCCGACCTGCCGCATGACATCGACGGTGTGAATTCCCAGGCCAGGGTCCTTGAGTTGAACTGCGGCGTGATACACGAGTCTTAGGGCCGCATTCTGCTGCAGCGCGTCCTGGGTATTTCGGTAGGCCGCCACGGCGTAGTCGCGGGACTTCTCCCACAGCTTGAGCCGGGAGCACAGGAAGGCCACCCTCCAATTGCAGACGTAACCGCCCGGATTGAACCTTGCCCCTTCCTCGGCAATGGCCAGGGCGTCATCCGAGCGCTTGAAATACTTCCAGAGATAGTGGGCCAGAATGTCGTAAGCATCTTCCATGCTCGGGTCGAGATAAGTGATCAGTCGCAGGAGAGGCAACACCTCGAGCTCCTTCTGCTCGGTCATGCCGAGGTTGCCTAATTCTTCATCCAGAAGGTCCATTTTGAACCAGAGTACACGAGCCAACAGGCCGCGTCCCTCGCCCAGGAGCTGCAGCCAGACGTCTTCAGCTCGCGCCAGGGGGCGCGCTGGCTCGAGGGATTTGCGAACCGGACGCAGCCCGGAAGCCAGACCTGCTAAAAAGAGCCAGATGAGCAGAGGAGCCAGCAATCTCAAGAACTGGCCCTCCGTCGAGCCTGCATCAGGTAGACCGGAACCAGCAGCAGGGCCAGCAGCCACAAGGCTCGGGCCCCGGCCCAGATAGCAGGTATCGCCACCCCACGCCGCTCCAATGTGCGGGCTCGCAGCAAGTAACCCTGTAGCGCCGGGCGGGACTCGTCTTTGGGGCTGGGAACGACTTCGTGGTCGTGCTCGCAGTCGGTGGTGTGCTGGTGCCCCGGGGCTTCGTGCTCATGCTCGTGCTCATGCTCGTGTTCATGCTCATGCTCGTGTTCATGCTCATGCTCGTGAGCCTCCGGGCGGGGGCTCGCCACGGCCGACGGAGTCGCCGTAGGAGTGGCAATCGGCGGTTGGGCCGGCAGCCCGACGACCAGCGCAAGCCACGTGCTCAGCAGCAGGCGACCTCTCACAGGTCCCTCTTCTCGAAACGTATTCCCGCCAGCATCAGGAACAGGCCCACCCAGCCCCCAGCGTAGGCCAGTTCTGCCGGATGATAGAGCGGATCGATGCGCAATCCGTGAACCACAGGGTATTTGAGGCGAAAGATCTCAAAATTGGGCACAAAGTTCTTTAGCCAGCTCACCATCGAAGCGAGTTGCGTGGCTCCGCGATCTTCGCGCAGAAAGAAGTCGATGAAGGCATCCGACATGCCTCCGGTAACATAGAGAAACAGGCCCAGGACACCGGCCAGGGGCGGGCTGGCGATGGTGCTGAAGCACATACAGGCCGCCACCAGAACCGAACATTCACAACAATATCCGAGGCCAGCCCAGAAGAGATTGACGTCGAAATGTCGACTGAGAGAACTGACCCCCAGGGCCAGCGCGAAGGTAAGAGCCTGCAGGCTGAGCCAGAGCAGAGCGGTGGTACCACAGAACTGCCCGGCCAGATACGAAAGGCGAGTGATGGGTCGAGACAGCACCGGATAGATCGTGCGCCGCTCGATGTCGCGCGGCACCACGCTGGAACCCAACAACAACGCCATGGCGACCCCATAATAGCTGATCAGGGTCAGTCCGAAGTCCTTGGTCACAATTTCGAATGCCGACAAACCCAGGCTGAAGGTATTGACATAAGCCGGCAGCAGCAAGAGTACAAAGGCCATAAAGAGAGTGATGAGATGCACCTGGCGGCGAACGTTCTCGAGGAACTGCAGCCGAGCGATCTGAAAAATTGCGTTCACGCCGCGGGCTCCTCCTGGCGGGTGATGCTGTAGAACACCTCCTCCAGTCGAACGTGCACGGTAGAAAGGTGTTGAATGGTGCACCCCAACCCCAGAGCCTTGGCAAGGAAGGCATCCGACTGATCGCGCTCGAGCGACACCTTGCGCAGGCCGGGTTCCTCGCCGGCCTCGAGAGAATACTGAGCCAGTTCGCCGGCGGCCGATTCGGGCACGCTGAGAGTGACTTCAACTCGTTGGCGGTTCTCGGTCAATTCGGGAATCGTGCCGCAGGCGCGCAACTTCCCTGCGTGAATGATGGCTGCGCGATCGCAAATATTCTCCACTTCGCTCATGTAGTGAGAAGAGAAGAATACGGTGATATTTCGCTCGCGCAGGCGCAGCAATACTTCCCTCAGATCGCGCTGGGCGAAGGGATCGAGTCCCGAGGTCAGTTCGTCCAAAATCAACAGCGGGGGATCAGCGACCAGGGCCTGAGCGATACCGAATCTTTGCTTCATGCCCTTCGAATACTCGCTGATGCGACTGCGGCGGCGCCCACCCAGCCCCACCAGTTCCAGAGATTCGTCGCATCGGCGCGAGATCTGCGACGATTCCACCCCGGCCAGTCGGGCGTGCACACGCAACAACTCGTCGGCCGACATGAACTCGTGGTAGGTGGCGACTTCAGGAAGGTAACCCACCAGGCGCCGAGAGCCTCGGGTGCCTGCCGCGTTGCCGAAAATCTCGGCCTGGCCTGAAGTGGCCTGGATCAGCCCCAACAGAATTTTGATGCTGGTTGACTTGCCCGCGCCGTTGACGCCGATGTAGCCAAAGATCTCACCCTTGCGCACCTCGAGATCGAGGCCGCGCAGGGCCTGTACCGGACCTCGTAAAGTTCGAAAGGTTTTATACAGACCCTGGATTCGAATCGCCAGGTCGCTTTCCATCCCTCTGGTTTCCTTTCCATTGTCTGAACATACGGGGAAGTCATTCGGTAAAGCGAGGTGACAACCCCCTCTTCAACCCTTTCACCCACGCCAAATGTTCCCATGACCAGGATGGGTTCATCGAGTCGCATTTCGGTTCCGCCCGAGCCCATCTCGACCATCACCCATTCATCGAGTGCCGGCATGCGACCGTAGCAACACATTTGCTGATCGCGCACCAACACAAAACTGCGAACCCGTTCTTGCTCGGCCTCTACCGGAACCATATAACCCTCGAGCCGGACGGACAGGCCGTTCCAACGCTGCACCTCGGGGGGGAAAATGACTTTTCCGGGACTCGTTGAGTCGCTTGCGCCGAAGCGCAACTGCTTCCAGGTTAACGCCTGGTAGTCGGCCAACGAGGGCGGCCGCGCACATCCGGCCAGAAGCAACAGCGCAATGCTTGCAGACTTCCACATCGCCTTTGGGTTATACCCCTGCAGGCCAATTCCCCGCCACTTCAACTAAATGGATGGGGCCACTGGGGAGCGGGAAGTTCGCCCCAGGCCGGGTGAGCCAGTGGCCAGGCCGCTTCGTGGATGGGCAGAAGCAGCAAATCTGGATTCAACATTCGAAGCGTTTTGAGTCCGGCCTGTCGGGCGTAAAAACTCGCCAGACGGGCCGTGTAAAAGGGCGAGCGTCGAGCCAGCGACTGCCACGACTCCGAGGGAGTGTCGGGCAGCGGCCGCAACTCGAGTTGCTCGAGTCGCTTCCAGCGCGGACAGGCTTCCGACCAGCCCCAGGCGCTATGATCGGCAAAGGTGACCACCGGACGCCGACGTTGAGGCGGGTGGGCGCGAAAGACACGGGCGTTGTGAAACGCCTCCTGGAGGGCGCGCTGGGGTGAGCGCGGCCCGGCTGCGGCTCCCCAGGCTCCTTTTCCTCGCTTGCCCACCAGGGCTATGTAGCAGCGCCCGGACAGGGCTGGAATCGACCACAACCAGGCACCGTCGGGAGCAGCATGGCGCCAGATATCCACGCCCCGGTCGGCACACCAGCAACCCCACCAACGCGTTACCGCGTCGCGTTCGACCAGCTCCCAGATGCCGCGGGCCAGCGCCTCGGACCAACTTCGCCCACAGGCCAACCCGTGGGAGAACAACTCCTGCAGTTCGGCCTCCTGGGGGCCCAACTGCAAGGCTACCTGACCCGCCCAGGCCCAGGCGGTCTGCGGCGGTCCCGGCAACAGCCGCCGGACCGGCACCCAGCGCACCTGTCCATCCTGTCGAAGCGGAAGGCGATCGCGCTGGTCCAGGGTATAGGGCGAGCGGAATATCGCGTTGGTTGGCTCAAACCCAACCCGCCCGCGACGAAGCGGATACTGCAGCGCACCCCAGCGCTCCAAAGCCTCACCCACGGCTGCACCTCGGGCCCGCTGACGTAGAACGTCAGCTCCGCTGCTGCGGGCGGGAGGCAAACTCAGGCTGACGCTCCACCAATCACCCCCGTCTTCAACCACCTGCCGCAATGGCCCGAACTGACGGTCGGTCCAGCTGGACCAATGACGATTGGGTAGCGGTCTGCGGGTTCGGCCGCAGGGGCAGAGCGGATGAGCCAGCGGTCGCAACCGTTCCAATTTTCCACCCGACTCGCGCAGCAGCCAGCCGGGCTCGGGCACGGGGCGCCGGGAGAATCGTTCAGCGTCGGGGGGGCTCCAACGAAACTCCAGGTCGGGATGGCGTGCGAGAAACGTTAACCAGGTCGGTCCCAAGCTATGTTCGACACGATGTCTCCAGAGACAGCCCGGGCAGGGCGACGAGTCGACCGCATAGTGATAGACCCACCCGGGATCCTCACGGTCTCCGGCCCAGTGATAGCAACCGGCACGACGCTGAGCGTCCCAGACCCGCGGTGAAAAGCTCGCCAGGCAGCCTTCCACAGGCGAAGCGATTCGGGGCGGGCTTTCAGAAAGCGCGCCCTGTTGCACCAGAAACCGGGCCAATCGCTGATCAGCGGAGGTTAACTCCTCACCGGGCTGCAGCAGCACCTGTTGGAAGACGCGAGCCAGCTCGGATACCAGAGCGGCGTCCTGCACCAGCGTCCAGCGCGAAAATGACACTGCCCAGACCATCTCTCGATGGCCTGGGCAGAAGTAAAGTGGCTTCCCTTCAGCCGGAAAGAACGTCAGTAGCGACTCGAGCGGCTGTCGCGGCCGCCTCCGCCACCGTAACCGCCACCACCACCGCCGCCGCGACGGGGGCTGTGGGAGGAGAAACAGTCACGACAGTAGACGGGGCGAGATCCGCTGGGCTGGAAAGGCACCTGCGTTTCTTTGCCACACTCGGCGCAAACGGCGTCGAACATTTCGCGACGGGCGCCGCCGCCGAAGCCGCCACCCCCGAAGCCGCCGCGGTCACCGCCGCTGCTGAAAGAACGCTCGCGGCTACCGCCGCGGTCGGAAGAATATCCACCGCTGCTTCCGCCAGCATCACCTCGAGAGGTACGGCGGTTTTGACGACAGTTGGAACACCGCCGGGGCTCGTTGGTGAAATTTTTTGATGCGTGAAATTCCTGCTCACCAGCTGTAAAAATAAAGCTGGCCTTACAGTCAATACAGGTTAGTGTCTTATCTACGAAAGGCACTCGACAGGGCTCCCTTGATCCGATTTATAGCGCACGGCTGTCGAGGCACGACTGTTGTCTAATGGGTTTGGGGTTGTGTCTACGCTCCCACCCGAGCGCAAACAACAGGAAATTCTCGAACGACCTTGCTACTTGCATGTTTGAAGTTACACCCAAAGTCCCAGCAATGTCAAGAAACTATGTTCCCGTCTTCACCAGCAGAGAGGTTCCGTTCATCACGGCCGGCTTCTCCAATCCCATCAGTTCCAGCAGCGTTGGAGCCACGTCGGCCAGGCGACCGCCCGAGCGCAAAGCGACCCCCGGAGGAGCCCCCACCAACAGACACGGCACCGGGTTGGTGGTATGGGCGGTGTGGGGCGCGCCGCTTTCGTCGACCATCTGCTCGGCATTGCCATGGTCGGCCAGAATGAGAGCGGCCCCACCCTGGGAAACCACCTCGTCGACCAGAATTCCCAGGCCCTGGTCACTGGCTTCACAGGCTCTGATGGCCGCCTGTAGCACCCCCGTATGGCCCACCATATCGGGATTGGCGAAGTTGATCAGCACAAAATCATCCTGCTTTGTTTGCAAGCGCGCCAGCGTATCCTGAGTCAACTGCGGGGCACTCATTTCGGGCTGAAGGTCGTAGGTCGCCACCTTGGGGCTGGGCACCATATGCCGCTCCTCACCGGGAAACGGCTCTTCAATCGTGGCGTTGAAGAAATAGGTAACGTGAGGGTATTTCTCGGTTTCGGCCGTGTGATACTGGCGCTTGCCCGCCGCGCTTACCACCTCGGCCAGGCACAGGTTGAGTTCGGGCATCTGAAAAGCATAAGGTGCCCCCTCCACTCCGTAAGGCATCATCGAGACATAGTGCAGGGGGCGCACCACACGCCCACGTGAAAAACCTTGCCAATCCTCACCTGCCAGCAAGGCCGAGGTGAGCTGGCGCCCGCGATCGGCTCGAAAATTGAAGAAGATAAAGCCGTCGCCATCGGAAATTGGCGATGGGGCGCCGATCACAACGGGCAACAGGAACTCGTCGGTGGTGCCCTCGGCATAGGCCTGAGCGACCGCCTGCCGAGCACTGTCGGCGCGCCGCTCGGCCTGACCCTCGACCACCGCCCGATAGGCGATTTCCACTCGTTCCCATCGCTTGTCACGATCCATGGCGTAGTAGCGCCCGGTGACGGTGGCCACCCGATAATCGTCGTGGCTGCGGGCCAGAAAGTCTTCCAGCTCGCCAATGTACTCCAGCCCCGAGTCGGGCGCGGTATCGCGACCGTCGCTGAAGACGTGCACCCGCAGATGCTCGACTCCCTGGCGCCGGGCCAGTTCAATCAGGGCAAAAACATGGGAGAGCTCGCTGTGCACGCCCCCTCGGCTGACCAGACCGGCCAGATGGAGGCAGCCACCCTGGCGCACGACCTGCTGACAGCAGCCTACCAGTGCGGAATTCTGAAAAAACTCGCCCGATTCAATAAGGCTGTCCAGATAGGTCAAACTCTGCATGACCACCCGGCCGGCCCCAAGATTCAAGTGGCCCACCTCGGAGTTGCCCATCTGCCCGGCAGGCAGTCCCACATCCAGCCCCGAGGCCTGAAGTTGACTGTGAGGACAACTGCTCCAGTAGCGATCGAAGTTGGGCGTTCGAGCCTGATCGACAGCGTTGGTGGGCCCCGGCGGGGCCAGACCAAAACCATCCAGAATGACCAGCATGACAGGTTTCATGACAAGACCTCAATCGGCAAGAATTTTCTGCAACTCTCGGCGGTCCAACCACAGGCCCCGACAGGCCATACAGACGTCGACCGAGACGTCGCGAATCGGAAATACGTCCATAACGACCTCGCAGCGGGGACAACGGCGCTGTCCCTCGGCCACCACCTTGCGGGAATCGTCGAAGGCAATCGGTTCGAAGAAATACTGGGGGGCCGCCGCGGTGCATACCATCTTCTCGGGTTCCTGGTCGTCGAACCAGAGACCGTCACAAAGTGGACACTCGTCCACTTGAAAGGTAGACATCGAACGGCTTCGCATCTGCTCTTTGCAGGTCGGACAGAGGAGCATGCAGGAATGCTTCCCATCCTAACGTAGCCCACCTGCCTGTCTTTTATGGACCACCAATTTTTTGCCTACTGTCCCCTGAGCTACGATGGCGAGTTCTACCCCGAAGCCCCACCGGGATGCGCCCTGACCCCCCTATTCCCCTCCAGTCCAGGCCTGTTGCTGTGCATTTGCCACGTGACCGATCAGCTGCTGCTCGAGGCCAACTTCGCGGCGGTGCGCCCCTATCTGGTGGGCGCCCGCGCCCACCGCCTGTTGCAGTCGGCGCTGCGCTGGCCACCGGCTCTGGCGCTGGCCCGCCTGCGTTCGCGCGAATGGGAAGACGACCAGTTGACCATGGAAGCTTTCGAAGAGCGCCTCTCTCGACTGCTGCAGCAATGCCTGGAGCGACAGAACCGGGTGCCCGCCCAGTTGCTGGCGGCCAGAGCCAACATGGCCGACCTGAGCCGAGGCGAATACTATTGGGTCATTCAGGGCACCCCTCGCAGTCGCTGGGTGCGCTGGGTTTCGGCCGATTATCGGCTCTGTGAGGGCCCGCCCGACCTGTTTTCCTGGCCCGAATCCGTTTCCAAGGAAGCCGCCCATGCTACTTCATAATGTCTGCCTGGAAGGTGTCAGCTACGAACTGCCCCCGTACGTGATGACCACCGACGCCATTTTTGAGCAACTGTCACCGATGCTCGAGCGACTCAAGATTCCTCCCGAAGGGGTCATTGCCGCTTCAGGTGTTGAAGAGCGCCGCTACTGGCCCGCCGGAACCACCGTGGTCGAAAGCAGCACCCGAGCCGCCCGCAAGGTGCTGGAGAAAACCGGCGTCGACCCGGCAGATATCGGATGCATTGTGTCGACTTCGGTGTGCAAAGACTTCATCGAGCCTTCGATGGCCAGCCTGGTACACGGCGAACTGGGCCTGAGTCCCAGTTGCCTGAACTTCGATATTGGCAATGCCTGCCTGGGCTTTATGAACGCCGTTTCGGTGGTGGGCGACATGATCGACCAGGGCCGCATGAAGGCCGCCCTGCTGATCGATTCCGAGTCTTCGCGCGAGGTGGTCGAGGCCACCATTCAACACCTGCTGCAGCCGCATATTCAAATGGCCGACTTCCAGTTGCACTTCGCCGCTTTAACCCTGGGATCGGGCGCGGTGGCGGCCGTGCTTACCCACCGCAGTATCAGCAAAACCGGCCATCGAGTGGTGGGCCACGTGAGCCTTGCCGACACCCGCCACCGCCATTTGTGCCTGGGAAATCGAACCGAAATGACCGTGCAGGCCCGACCCTTGATGGAAGCCGGTGTATCGCTGGCCCACCGCACCTGGCAACGATGCCAGGAAGTCTTCGGCTGGTCTGATGACCAGATCGACCTGTATGTAGGACACCAGGTCGGACGTCGCCACTACGAAGTGCTGTTTCAGAGCCTGGGGCTCAACCAGGCCAACTCGTATGTGACCTATCCGTTCCTCGGCAATGTGGGGCCCGCCTCGGTTCCCCTCACGCTGGCCCTGGCCGAAGACAATGGCCGACTGCGCCCGGGCAGTCGAGTGGCTCTGATGGGTATCGGCTCCGGCCTCAACTGCTCGATGATGGAAGTGGTCTGGTGAGTGCTTCGCCCGGCTTTTTCGGCCAGCTGCGCGAACTGAGCCGCTGTGGCCTGGGCTACTGGCTGGTCAACATGGCCAATTTCACCGACGGTATTGCCTACTTTGGCATTCTCAACCTGCTGGTGCTGTACCTGACACGCGACCTGCGGATGGCCGACCAGGCTGCAGGCCTGACGGTATCTTTATTCACAGGGCTGGTCACCATCTTGATGGTGCCAGGGGGCTCGATCTGCGACCGTTGGGGCACACGTCGCGCCATCGGCCTGTCGCTGCTGCTGGGCACCCTGGGCAGAGCAGGGCTGGCCCTGGCCGTAGCCACTCCCTTTCCCTGGGTCGCGGCCTGGGTCAGCCTGGTGTTGATGGCCGCCGCCACGGGCGTGCAGCAACCGGCCCTTTATGCGGGCGTCAAAGAAACCACCCGCCAGAACGTAGCTGCCATGGGCTTCAGTCTGTTGTATTCCATTATGAACCTGGGCATTATGGCCGAGAGCTTTGTTTCGCCCTGGCTGCGAACCCACGAGGTCACCTTCGGGCTGCGCGGCCTGGGGCTGGGCTTCTCGGGCGTGCTCTGGGTGATGGCGGGCATCACCCTGTTCCAACTCATCGTACACAGCCTGTTCTTTCCTGCCGACACACCGAGCCAGGAACAGGAACGCTCCAGCCAGGGCCAGGCCGCTGTGACCGGTTCACACCCACTGAAGGAAGCGCGGTTTCTATTCTTCATTTTTATCCTGCTGCCGGTGCGCACGCTCTTCGCCCACCAGTGGCTTACCATGCCCGATTATATCTTTCGCTGCTTTGACGAAGCCATCAAGAATCGATACGAGTGGTTTGCGGCCCTCAATCCTCTGGTGGTAACCCTGGCGGTGCCGCTGTTCACCCACTGGACGGGCAGGGTGCCGGTGCTGAAGATGATGATCGTGGGAACGGCCGTCAGTGCCGCCGCCACCTTCCTGCTGGTGCTGCCACCCCGTCCCGACCTGCTGATCAGCTACGTCATTCTCTTCTCCCTGGGAGAAGCGCTGTGGGCCTCACGATTCCTGGAGTACATCGCCCAGATGGCCCCCCCGGGGCAGGTGGGTTCGTACATGGGCGTGGCCAACCTGCCCTGGTTTGTGGCCAAGTTTACCACCGGGTTCTACTCGGGCTGGATGATCGCCAACTTTTTGCCCGAGCAGGGAACCCGCCATCCTGAGACCCTGTGGCTGGTATATGCCTGCATTGCCTGCCTGAGCCCCCTGGGCCTGATGCTGGCCTATCGTTGGCTGGATAAATCTCACTCACAGGAAGAATCCGGGGCCTCTTGATGGAATACCTTGAAAAGAACTTCAGGAGGTGGCCATGAGTCTGAACAAACAAGAAGCCCAACGATTGATCGAACGAGTTGGCAAATTGGAGAGCCAGGTGGCCTCGCTGAATTTCAAAATTCAGCAATTTGAACGAATTCTCAAGCCAGAAGAAATCCTGCGTCGCGTGCGCGAGGGCGAGGCCGAGGAGAAGCGCAAAGCCGAGAGCAAAGACATGCTCTCTGCGGCTGAGCTGCTCCAACGACCCAACCCCTGAGTTTAGGCCCTGTGTTCATCGAGATATTCCTGTTTACACTGGCGGGAGCGTTGCTCTTTTCGGGACTTGAGACCCACGCCCGGCTGCAGCGCATCAACCGCCATCTGGAGCAGGGTCGCCCTCAGCAGTTTCTCCACGAGATCGAACTGGAGCTACAGAAAAACCACAGCGGCTCGCTGCGCGAACTGCTGAAACTGAACCGCTCTGCCGGGTTGGTCTATCTGGGCCAGTTCGAACAAGCTCTGCAGGCCATTCGCGAGGTCGACCGAGAATTGCTGGGCAACGGCTGGTTAGGTCGCCAGAGACGCTTCACCGATGCTCTCTATTACAACAATCTGCTCTACACGCTGCTGTGCGCAAGACGCTACGATGAAGCCGCGGCCCTCTGGTGTGACCACGCCGAAAAGATCATCCCGCGCACGGGACACGGACTGCTGGACCACTGCCTGAAAGGAACGGCCGCTACCTATCAGTATCATTGCGGCGACCTCAGCCAGGCCCGCGAGGCTCTGGAGCGGCTGATCCGCGAACCCAATATCCCCCGGTTGTACAAGGCCCATCGACTTTATTATCTGGGGCGCATCGACCTCGTCGAAGGGCGCTTTGAGCAGGCCATGGAGCGCATCGAGGAAGCGGCCAAACTGGCTCCCGGCGGTTTTCTGGCCGAAGAGCCCAAGCGCCTGTCCATCGGTGAAGAACGCATTCCCAACCCGGGGGCCGGACGAGCTCTGCCGCCTCAGCCTGCCGGCTAGGGCCCCTGGCACTACCCGTGAGCGTCGCTGACTTTTTCAGCAGCTAGTACTTCGCTTTGCTGCTGTCGACCTCGTCAGACCAGCGAAGCATGCCGCCGGCCAGGTTTTGCACCCTTGCATAGCCCTGACTCAGCAGGAAGCGCTGGGCCTGAGCGCTGCGCCCACCCGAACGGCAATGAATGACAATGTCGCCGGCGGGGTCGATCTCTTGAAAGCGCTGCTGAAACTCCTGGAGCGGAATCAGTCGAGCACCAAACTCTTCCAGATTGCAGATGTCCCATTCGTCAGGCTGGCGCACGTCGATCAGTACGGGGCGACGGCCGCCATCCCACTGGGCTTTGAATTCGCTGGGGGTAAGTTCTAAAGGCTGTGACATAGGGGCCTTTTCGCAACCCTTCGGCAGCCCCCTTCTCGGGCCCAAAGGACAACCTTCGTCACCCCCGGACAACAAAGTCCAACAAGAAACTTGATAGGACTCTGGCACCGGCTATGCAAGAACAAGAGATGCTGCCCGCCTGGAATCGCAACCGCTACGACTTCTCCTGGGAAACGCTGCGCTCGTTCTTGGACGGGGTCTCACCCATCGACCTGCAGCGCCTGGCCCTGACCACCCGAGAAGAGGCTCGTCAGTTTCTGATCTGGTATGGTTACGACCTGGCCTCACCCTCGGAACACCACGAGGCCTGGCAGGTCTTCCGAGAAGCGATCGACTATCTCGGCAGGGTCTTGTGTCCGGCCCCGACAGCCGAGGATGTCGCCCTGCAGCTTCCTGAGAAACTGCAGGAAGTGGAAGACCTTACCGATCTTTTGGTGCTGGCCTCACAGCCCGGCGAACTGCAACCCTGGTCGTGCGCCTTACTACGGGTGATGCACACGATCAGCCACGCCAATCACGCCGTGCGCTCGCCTTACTACAGCCAGATCCAGGCCCAGATTTTGGAACGCTACCGCCAGCACATTTACACCGACGGCCAGGGCCAGCTGTTCCTGGGCAAGGGCTTGCTGGCCGTGCCCCTGGACGAAATTGACCTGCGCGAGGAGAAGAAACGCGACAGCTTGATTCTGAAACTGCTCCACAAGCCGGCCAACGTGGCTCAAAGCGTCTATGACCGGATCGGAGTGCGCCTGGTGACGCCCACCAAAGTGGATGCTCTGCTGGTGCTGAAGTACATTCGCAAACACCATCTGGCTATCTTTGCCAACGTGATGCCGGGTCGCTCTCGAAACACCCTGATCGACCTCGAGCGTTTTCGCCAGGTATATGAAAACATTGCCACCCCGGGACCCTCCAATCTGAAAAAAGATTGGAGCCAGCTGCAATCGGGCGAAGCTCCGGCGCCCAATCCGCATTCGGATCCCGAGTTTCGTTCCATTCAGTTCACCTGCCGTCAACTGATTCGCATTCCCAACCCCCAGTATTCCTCGCTGTCTCGCCTGCGCGACCGGTTGCGAGAGCAACTGCCCGTGCAAGAGGTGGAGTGCCTGTTGGAAGAACTGACGCAGGCCAATCCAGAACCCGTTCTGCGCTTCTTCTTTCCCTACGAGGTGCAAATTCTCGACCGTGAAAACCATCGACGCACCCAACACGGCAGCTCGAGCCACGCCAATTATCGGCTCCGCCAGCTGAAAACCGCCCGGGCCAGAGTGTTGGGCAACTTGTTACCGGACAACCTCAGGGAAGCCGACGCTCTGCCTCTACCAACAGCCGTGACAGGGCCGCAGCCTGCTCACGATTGAACTCGCGCCTTCCGGCTTCGCTCAACAGCTCAAAAGCCCGTGGATGGGACGCAAAGAGAATGTAGACGGCATCGCGATACCGCGGATCCGAATCGCGGGCCTGTTCCTGCAACAATCGAGCCGCCGGCTCGGGCTCCAGATACTTCAAACTGGCGGCCAGCGCGGCGCGCCGCAACCTGGCCGACACCCTCGTATCCTCGACCACTGCCTGAAGATAGTCCAACAGCCAGGACTGACCGCAGCGACCCAACATCAGCAGCGCCGCTTCTCGCACGTAGTCGGGCACGGCGCTGCTGCCTGCCCAGTAGAGGTTTAGCGGCAAGGCCTGCAAAGCCGATTGACTGGTGATAAACTCGAGGGCCTGAACGCGAAGCTCCCAGGGCAACTGGCGTTCGAAAGCGCAGCTTCGGGCGCGCTCGAGCAGCCGGTCATAGGCGGCGACCAGAGGCTTGCGCTCGCCATCTTCGGCGGGTCTGGCGTGACGAGCCAGGGCGGCAAACATGCTGGCCTGCAGCGACTCGTCTCGACAGGACAACAGCCAATGAAGCCACTCGGGCTCGGCCAACTCCTCAGGTTCGGCGAGCACCGCCACCATGAGTGCCTGACGGGCCAGCAACGAGGTCTCGGCGGCAGCCAGCAGTTGAAGCACATCGTGAACTTCACAGAGCCGAAAGACCGACTCGGCCGCGGATTCACGCACCGAGGCCACCGGGTCGTCCAGCAGTGGCAGCATCGGGTCGACTCGGGTGACGTCCTGATAGGAACCTAGCAGTCGGGCACAGGCGCTTCGCACCCGCGAACGTCGATGGCCCAGACCTGCTACCACCAGATCGATATCGGCCTCCTGTTTGCGTTCCAGAAGCAAATTGTAGGCTTCGGGACCGCGCACCGCCAACCGCTCAATCAGATCGGAGGTGGCCACCTGCGGTTTCCCTGAGCAACCCGCCAGCCACAACAACAGGAGCCATCGCACGCGGAAGTCTTCAGACTTTTTTAGGAAGGACCCTCTAAACTCGACCCATGCGAATTCTGGGTCCAGGTTCATCGCTTTCTTCACCCAAATACGCTGGGGGCATTTACGCCAGTTCGGCCCGTTCGGCCCCAGAGGAGGGCGGCGACAGGCTGGAGCTGAGCACCGGCCTGAACCAGCTGGGAGCCGCCCAGAACGCCCGCAAGCAACTGGGCGAAGTCGTCCGGTCGGTGCAGCAAGGCAGGCCCTTTCCGCATCAGTCCTACCTCATCGTAGGAGACAGCGGCACCGGCACCACAACGCTGGCCACGCGCCTGGCCGAGGACCTGAGCGGCTATGGGATTACCACCTTCATTACCAGTGGTGGAGAGGTTCTAAAGCAAGGACACCAGGGATTGATCGGCCTCTTTGAGCAAGCTCGCAGCACGGCCGGACAGAACCCCACAAAGCAAGCCGTCATCTTCATCGACGATGTCGACACCGCATTTCCGCCGCGCCTGAACCAGGTGGACTCAGCCAGCATCGCCCAACATCAGTTGCTGGGAGTCTTTCTGGATGAGTCCGGTCAGTTGGTAGGCCAGGATGGCAGCCAGATACTGTTACTGGGAACCACCAGCCGCCCCGACACGATGGACTGGAGCGCTCGCGATCGATTTCAGCAACACGTCACCGTCAACACCCCCAGCAACGCCGAAGAAAGATTGCAGGTGTTGGAATCGCTGCTGGCCCAGAAAGGGCTGGTGGCCGAGCATCCCCAGGCGCTCAGGGAAATGGCCGAGGGCAGCCGCGGCAGCAATCCGTTGCAACTGTCCAGAATGCTGGATGCCGCCCAGGCGGTCACTCCTGACGACGGAATACTGAGTTCGGCCGACCTCCAGTTAGCCCGCCTGGAAGCTCGCTATGGTCCGGTTTCTGTGCGTCCTGTACCAGACTGGGCGTTCCGTCTGACCGCCTGCCACGAACTGGCCCACGTGGTGGTGCGCCAGTTTTTCCAAAGCATGGCTCGCCCCGACGAAGTACCCCTGGCGGTCGACATGATCAGCCTGATTCCGCGCGAGGGAACGGACGCCGCCGTCGAGCTGAAATACAACGGCAACCCCAGCAAGACCCTGGAATATTACGTGGCCGAAATCGCCAGCAACTACGCGGGTCGCTCGGCAGAGGTGCTGTTTGGCGACGGTCATCTCAGCGCCGGCGTCGGCAACGACGTGGAACATCTCACTCGTCTGGCCCGAGAAGCCGTGCTGGAGAAAGGGATGGGGGCCAGCCTGGGGGGACTTCAACCGGCGGCCAGCGGAGTGGATCAGGCGTACCAACTTCGGGCCCAGGCCGACATCGATCGATTGCTGAAGACCAGCGAGCATCTATCGCTCACGCTGACGCGCTATTATGGTGACTTCATTGAGGAGTTGGCCGACGAATTTGTGGCCGGCCGACAGCAGTTAGAGCGCCTGCTGATGTCCGGGCAGCAGTTTTCCGAGCGGCTTCGAGCCTGGGAAGAGGCCTGCCCTCAGCGCCAGGCAGAGCTGGGCAAGCTTCGTGAGTATGTGCGCCAGCAACTCAACGGGTTGCGTCCGGCGCCGGCCACGGCCTGGGATCCTACCACCGGCGCGCAGGTTCCGGTATTCGGCCCGCGCGTCTGACTGTCAAAGAGCCGTTAACCTGAGAGCCAACTGCATAGCATAGACTGGCCCAACACAAAAACATCAACGTTCGGAGATCGTCCCATGCACATTCAATCCCTTCCCCAACGTCCTCAAATCGGACTCTCGCGGCAGCTGCCCCCCACTCCCCCACCGCAGCAGCCGGACCCCCCCGAATCGAACAACAGCAGCCTGGTAGACAACGTGAAACTCGGCGCCGTTACGCTGGCCTGCAGCGGAGTTGGCGTGGCAGGAAGCCTGGCCCACTCGATTCCCTATGTTGGACCCACCCTGAGCGGTGTGGCTGGCGCAGTGGTTGGCGCTTCTGCTGGCGCTTGCCTGGCCGCCGCCCTGCCGGGCGAAAACATCAAGGCGGGAGCCCTTGTTGGTCTGGTTGGAGGCGCTATCCTGGGCGCCACCGCCGGCGGCTCAACCTTGGGACACGTGGCCCTGGGCGTAGCCGGAGCCACCGTACCTTTCGGGCTGTTGATGGCGGTGTTTTCCAGCGTCGACTGACGACGAACCGCGTCTGCTCTGAAAAGGCGGCCCCAGAGGCCGCCTTTTACATTTGCTCGCGATTGTGGAGAATCTCCACCAGGTCTTTCAGGTTCGACGTGTCCAGGCGGATCAGCCCGCTGGTGGCCCCGTCGTAGTCGGCCACGCACCACAGGGTGGTGAACACCAGCGCTAGGGCCGCCCCGGCCTCCCAGCCGCGGCGTTCACGACCCACCAGAAAGAGCACCACCGCGGCCTGCAGCAGCAATAGCGCCCAGAGTGGCGGGGGAAATCCTTCGGCGCTGGCATAGCGGGTGCGAAAGTGGCTGGAGATCACGTGGCTGACCTGCTCGGCCAGGGCGATACCCTCGCCATCCGACACCAGCTTTTGCTTGCGCATATTGTGGATGAGGTGGACGAATTGATGCTGCAGCCCTACCGTCTCTTCCTGACAATGCTTGAGATCTTCGGGAGAGAGGGGTTTGAGCAGGCGCAGTTTCGCGTCCAGATAGGTGATCAAAAGCAGCCGCATCTGAGTGCGCTGCGAGCTGGGCAGACCTTCCAACGACCGGTAAAGATTGGCGATAGCGTCAGACTCTTCGTGAACGCGAACCAGTCGCTCGCGAAACTTCCACTGCACCTGCCACAGGCTGACGGCAGCCAGCAGGCCCAGCCAGAGAAGCCCGGCCGCGGCCAGCCGCAGATTCTGGGGGGCCGAACAGCCCACACGCCAGCCCGCCCCCAGCGCCAGCAAAAAGCCCATCAGCGACAGAGCCAGGGCGAATGGGCTATCCAAGACCCAATTCCTCAGTCAGTTGCACCAACGGCCGTGCGGCGGGCCACAGCAAAACGCCCAGTGCCGAGAGCTCGGTATCGTCGGACACGGCGGCGCCGCCGAGAACAAAACGCGGGGGACCACCGGAAAACTTCTGCAACAGCTGTTTCAACGCCCCCCGATGGGTGGCCAGAACCTCTTTGCGCGTCACCGACAGCATGACAAAATCGGGGCGACGCTGCTCGATGACCTTCTGCAGATCGGCCAGGGGCAGCGACGCCCCCAGAGGGATAACCCGAATGCCCGATTGCAAAAGATGGTAGGCCGTGACCAGCAGGCCGAGTTGGTGACCCTCATCGGGCAAACCACAGCAAATGGCCGTGTAGCGGTAGACGCGTTGGTCGGAACGCACCAAAGTGAGCAGGCGACGCTCCATCGCCAGGGTCAACAGGTGTTCGTGGGCCACGCTGGCCTGCTTTTGCTCCCACAGGCGCCCGATGTGTCGGGCCGCTGGAACCAGCACATGCTCGAGGGCCTGCAGCGGTGACACCAGCGAGAAGGCCCGATCGAGGCCGCGTTCGACCCCCTCTTCGTCCAGGTTTAGCGCGGCCTCAAGCACGGCCTGACGCAGGCGAGCAAGTTCGGGAAATTCTTCGACCACGGCCGAAGGGGGGGCCGGGTCGGTGGCGGGCTGCAGCAAGCGCTGGCGCCCATGGGCCACCACCTCGCCGATGGAACGACCCTGATCGATGAGCACCCGCACCCGCTGCAGCACGCGCAGGTCATCCTGAGTATAGAGCCGGTGGCCGCTGGCCGTGCGGATGGGAACCAGCAGTTTGTAGCGCCGCTCCCAGGCTCTGAGCAAAGTGGGGTTAAACCCCGTAAGAGAGGCAATGGTTTTGATCTTATACAGCTCGTTGCTGCGCGCCGGGTCGGTCACCTGTGCTGTTTGGACAGATTGCGTCGATCGCCTACCGAGCGGCAAAGATTCCTTGAAAATACACAAAAGCTAGACAAAAATGAGACAAAGGTCGCGAGGGATCGTCCGGGTCTCTGAGAAGGCAACACCGATGAAAGTGGCTGTCATCGGTGGAGGAGTTGCGGGCATTGCCTGCGCCTACTTGCTTCAACGCCGCTACCAGGTGGATGTGCTGGAGGCTGGTGCCTGGCTGGGCGGCCACACCCATACCGTGGTCATCCCCCACGGCCCCGACGCGGGAACCCCGGTGGACACGGGCTTTATCGTATTCAACGGGGACACCTATCCGCTGCTGCAGCGTTTTCTGCGCGAGCTGGACGTGCCCTGGCAACGGAGCGATATGTCCTTTGGGTATTACTGCGAGCGCAGCGGCTGGGCCTATGGGGGGCACGACCTGAACACCTTCTTCGCCCGTAGGCGCCAGCTCTACCATCCCGATTTCCTGCGCCTGGCCCTGGACCTGCTGCGTTTCAACCGGCGGGCGGCCCAGGATCTGCAGCGGGGCACCCTGCGAGGCACACTGCGCGACTACCTGAGCAGATACTCAAAAAGCTTTGTGCGACACTACATTCTTCCCCTGGGTGCGGCCATCTGGTCGGCCCCCCTGGAAGCGATCCTGGACTTCCCGGCCCATACCTATGTGCGCTTTTTCGCCAACCACGGGCTACTCCGGGTGACTCAACGCCCCGACTGGTTCACCGTCAGCGGCGGCAGCCATCGCTATGTGCAGGCCTTTGCCCAAAGCTTTCAGGGGCGCATTCTGCAGCCCTGTCCCGTGCAATCGCTGCGCCACGACGCGCAGGGAGCCTGGGTGAGTTATGGCGGCGAAGAACACTTCTACGACCGGGTGGTGCTGGCCACCCATGCCGACCAGGCACTGGCGCTACTGGCCGACCCTACCCCGGCCGAGGTGGCGGCCCTGGGCGCCTGGCGCTACCAGGCCAACCTGGCCGTGCTGCACAGCGACGATTCCTTGCTGCCCCCCTTTCCTCGGGCGCGGGCCTCGTGGAACTATCGTCGCCTGCAGGGTTCCCCCTCGGCCACTCTGAGCTACGATATGAATCGTCTTCAGTCGCTCCAGACGGCGCGGCCCTATCTGGTGACCCTCAATCCCTGGAAGGCTATCGCTGAGGAGAAGGTGGTGGGACAGTGGACCTACCACCACCCTCAATACGACCAGGCCGCTGTGGCCAGCCAGCAAGCGTTGCCCGCACTGCAGGGCCAGGCCCACCGCTATTTCTGTGGCAGCTATCACGGCTACGGCTTTCACGAGGATGCCCTGCGTTCGGGCGTAGAGGTGGCGAGGCTGCTGGGGGTAGCTTGGTAAAGTCGTTGCTCTATCGCAGCGAGGTGATGCACCATCGTATCCTGCCTCGCCCCCACCGATTTCGTTACGGCACCCATTTCTACGGCTTCGACGTCGACGAAGTCGAGCACTTGCCCGACCATTTCAGCTGGTTCGGCTACAATCGTTGGCGGCCGGTTTCGCTGTACAGCCAGGATTATCTCGATGGCACACCGGGCGGTTTGCGCCAAAAACTGGAGCGCTGGTTGGCTAGCCACGGCCACCATCCACGCTATGCAACCATCCTGCTGGTCACGGGGGCCCGCTGCCTGGGCCATGTCTTCAATCCGGTGAGTTTTTGGTGCTGCTACAACGAACAGCATCACCTGAAGCTGGTGATCGCCGAAGTCAACAACACCTTTGGCGAGCGCCACGCCTACCTGCTCGACCAGCCTCTGCCCTGTGTTCCGCCCTTTGTAGCCCGCTATCGGGTGGAAAAGGCATTTTATGTGTCGCCCTACAACGCCGTCGAGGGCGACTATGAGTTTCGTCTGGCCGACCCGACTCAAGGTCTGGACATTCGGCTGCGGGTCTTCCAGGGCTCGCAGCCAGTGATCAACACCTGGATGAGAGGTGCGGCCGTTCCCCTCGATCAGGCTGGCTGGGGCAGCTGGATGCCCTGGTCCAGCTGGCTCACTTTAGCTCGCATTCACTGGGAGGCCGCCATTCTCTACTTCAAGAAAAAGCTGCCCATCGTTTACAAACCCCGTCCCGACCACGCCCATACGCTGAAAGCCGACCCGCCCACAGCCCTGCATCGCGCGGCCATTGCAGCGGTGGAAACCTTTCTCAGGCGAGCCCGCCAGAGCCACCTCGTCATGGACCTGCCCGATGGGCGACTGTGGCACTGGGGCCGCCCCGAACAACCGGTGGCAGCCACCATGAGAATTCTCAACTGGGACTTCTTCCTGCGCTTGATCTGGGACGGCGACGTGGCTTTGGGAGACGGCCTGGTGGCGGGCGAATGGGAAAGCCCCGACCTGACCGCGGTGGTGCGCTTCTTCATCGACAATCGCGAGCAACTCGACGACAGGCGCCTGTGGTACACGCGCTGGCTGGGGCGGGCCCAGGGCTGGCTGCGTCAGCTGCGGCGAGCCAACACGCTGGGCGGCTCGAAACGCAACATTCAGGCTCACTACGATCTGGGCAACGATCTCTACAAACGCTTTCTCGACCCCACGATGAGCTACAGCTGCGCCCTGTTCGAAAACCCCGAAGCCGATTTGGAAGCAGCCCAACGAGCCAAAATCAAGCGGCTACTCGACAAGGCCCGACTGGATGCCGAATGCCACCTGCTGGAGATCGGCTGCGGTTGGGGCTCCCTGGCCATCGAAGCGGTGCGACGCTCGGGCTGCCGGGTAACCGGCATTACCCTGTCGGAGCAGCAGCTGGAGTGGGCCCGGGCCCGAGTGGCCGAGGCCGGACTGCAGGACCGAATCGACATCCGCCTGTGTGACTATCGTCTGCTGGAGGGCCGTTACGACCGAATTCTCTCGTGCGAGATGCTGGAAGCCGTCGGCCACGAAAACTTCCCCGACTACTTCCGAGCCCTCGAGCGCTTATTGAGCCCCAATGGCCTGGTGGTGTTGCAGGTGATCACCGTGCCCGACTTCAGCTACCAGGAATATCGACGCAGCCAGGACTGGATTCAAAAAGAAATCTTCCCGGGCGCGCTCTGCCCCTCGCTAAGCGCCCTGCTGGAAGCGGCTCGAAAGCATTCGCAACTGGTGCTGGAGCATTTGGAAAACATTGGTCCCCACTACGCGCGCACGCTGCGCGAGTGGCGCCAACGCTTCCTGGCCAGCTGGCCCGAGCTGCAGCCGTTCGGCTACGATGAACGCTTTCGTCGAGCCTGGTGCTACTACCTGAGCTATTGTGAAGCCGCTTTTGCCAGCCGCAACCTGGGAGATGTGCAAATGGTGCTGACCCGCCCCAAGAACGAGCGTCTGTGCGCAGAGGACCCGGCATGGCTGCGCTAGCTCACGAAGAACGAGTGGACTGGTGGAAGACCATTCCTTTTGTGCTGATGCACCTGGCCTGTGTACCGGCCTTTTGGTGCGGAGTTTCACCGCTGGCGCTGGGCCTGTGCCTGTTCAACTATGCGATTCGCATGTTCGGAATCACCGCCGGCTACCACCGCTACTTCAGCCACCGCTCGTACAAAACCGGCCGGCTGTTTCAGTTTGGGCTGGCCTGGCTGGGCGCCTGCGCAGCACAGCTGGGACCCCTGTGGTGGGCCGCCCATCATCGTCACCACCACCTGCACTCCGACACCGAAGACGATGCCCATCCCCCTGGCATCAAGGGGTTTCTCTGGTCTCATATGGGCTGGATTTTTTGCCCTCGCTATTCGCTGACCCACTATGAGCGCATGCGAGATTTTGCCGGCTTCCCCGAGTTGCACTTCATCGAGCGCAACTGGCTGCTGCCTCCCACCCTGCTGGCTCTGTCCACGCTGGGGTTGGGCTGGTGGCTGGGGCAGACGGCCCCACACCTGGGAACCAACGGGCTGCAGCTGCTGACGTGGGGATTCTTCGTGAGCACCTGCCTGCTCTACCACGCAACCTTCTGCATCAATTCAATGGCCCATGTCTGGGGCAGCCGGCGCTATGAAACCCGCGACGACAGCCGCAACAACTGGTTACTCGCCCTGCTGACCCTGGGCGAAGGCTGGCACAACAACCATCATCAGTATCCATCGTCGGAACGTCAGGGCTTTTTCTGGTGGGAAATCGACCCGACTCACTACGGTCTATGGTTGCTGAGCAAATTGGGGCTGGTTTGGGACCTGCGCAGTCCACCCGCCTCGGCCTATCGAGGAGGTCCCAAATGTCTCTCTTAATCGGCGGACTGGCACTGGTGTCCAGTTTGATGTTCCTGCTCTGGATGGTGCAACGCCAGACCGGCAACGCGGCCCTGGTCGACCTGGGCTGGACGGCCTCGGTTCCGATGCTGCATCTTTATTTCGCGGTGGCCAGCGGGCACGCTTTGAGCCCGCGGCATCTGCTGCTGGTGCTGCTGGTCAGCCTGTGGGGGTTGCGCCTCGGGGGTTACTTGTTCTGGACTCGCCTGCGCCCCGGAATGCCCGAGGAAGGCCGCTATATCAAGCTGCGCGAGGAATGGGGGCCCCACTTCCAACGCAACCTGTTCTGGTTTTACCAGGCTCAGGCCCTGGCCTCGCTCTGGCTGGTGGGCGTCTTTCTGCCCTTCTACCGCGACCCGCAAAGCCCGATAGGCCTGTGGGAGCTGGCCGGAGTTGGCGTGTTCCTGCTGGGTTGGGCCGGCGTCACTCTGGCCGATTTCCAGTTACACCAATTCAAGTCTCGCGGCCATCGGGGCGTATGTCAGCTGGGGTTGTGGAACTATTCGCGCCATCCCAACTACTTCTTCGAAAGCCTGCTGTGGGTGGGCTGGGCCCTGTATGCCCAGGCCTCTCCAGGAGCCGCCCTGGCCTGGCTGGCTCCAGCCACCATTGTGCACCTGGTGTTGAACGTGACGGGCATTCCGCCCACCGAGGCTCAGGCCGTGCGCAGCAAGGGCGACGCCTACCGCGAGTATCAGCGCACCACCAGCGCTTTCGTGCCCTGGTTTAAGAAAGCGCCTTCAGCATGAACGCGCTGTGGATGCTGCAGTGGTTGTGGCCCGGCGACCGCTTGATCCGCCATCTGATCCGCGGCCTGAACGCCCGCCGCCTGGCCGAATTGAGCCAGGGAGGTATCGAGGCTCAGGTGGAACGCAAGAACCAGCTGTATGCACAGCTGCGTCACAGCCCCCGGGCCCTGTGCACACGCCAGGCCAACGAGCAACACTACGAAGTTCCACCGGCCTTCTTCCAACGTGTGCTGGGCCGACACCTGAAATACAGCTCTGGCTACTGGCCCGAGGGGGTGACCGATCTCGACCAGGCCGAACGGGCCATGTTGGAGCTCTATCGTGAGCGTGCCCAGCTGGAAGACGGCCAGCGGGTGCTGGATCTGGGCTGCGGCTGGGGCTCGCTAAGCCTGTGGATGGCCGAACAGTTCCCGGCCAGCCGCATTCTGGCCGTGTCCAACTCGGCCCCCCAGCGCGCCTTTATCGAAGAGCAAGCCAAAATTCGCGGCCTGGACAATCTGGAGGTCTGGACCGAGGACGTCAATCGGCTGGAACTTCCCCAGGCCGAATTCGACCGGGTAGTCAGCGTGGAAATGCTCGAGCATGTGCGCAACTATGCCGAGGTGCTGGGGCTGTTACAACAGGCTCTTAAGCCCGGAGGCAAGCTGTTTGTGCACATTTTCGCCCATCGACAGTTCGCCTACACCTTCGACCCCCGCGGCCAAAAAGGGCTGGCCGGTGACTGGATGGAGCGCGAGTTTTTCAGCGGTGGCATGATGCCTGCGCTGGATACTTTGCCCACTTTTGCCAGCGGGCTGGAACTGGAGGCTCAATGGGCCGTGTGTGGCAGCCACTATGAAAAGACGTCCAACGCCTGGCTGAGCCGCATGCGCGAACATCGTGCTGAAGTGACCCAACTGTTCCAACAGACCTATGGACGCGCCTGGAGGCGCTACTGGGTGGGCTGGCAGTTGTTCTTTCTGGCTTGCGCCGAGCTCTTTGGTCACAGCCGGGGCCAGGAATGGCTGGTGCAGCACTATCGCTGGATAAGGTCGAACACCGGGTCAAAGAGGTGACGTAGATAGCGGCCCCCGGCCGCCGACAGGTGGGAGCCGTCGCGAAACAGGCTCTGGCCGCGATGCACGACCTCGTAACCGCTGTGCAGGTTGTTCTCCAGCAGTCGGGCCGGATCGAGCACCCGGGCCTTGGGATAAAGGTTTTCGAAGTCGCAGAAACGTCGTTGCCGGCTCTGGTGCAGGCCGACCGAAGGCAACAGCGGCCACCAGGGCTGGCCGTCGCCCAGGGCCAGCATTCGAGGCACCTGGTAGCGACTGTAGGGCAACAAATGGACCAGCCAGACCGTGCAACCGTGCTGATCGAGACGCTCGATCGTTTGCCCCAAGGATTGGCGGAAGGCGGGCGAGTCGTACCAGACCCACGATCCCAGCAGCACCACCTGGCCGATCTCGAACTGCTTCAAAGCCCGATAGACCTCGACCTCGTAGTCTTTCCAGGCCTGACCATAGTAGCCATAGGGGTCGCTGAAAGAGGGCAGGTAGGCCGGGGGCGTGGCAAAGCGCGTAACTTGCAGCCCGGCCAACCGGCGTTCCCGCCCCAGCGCATGCAGCCCGGCGGCGATGCTCATCGCCTGAGAATCGCCCCACAGCAAAAAGCGCGGAGGCCCCTTTTCCTGCCCCAGGCGAGCGTAGTGGCCCTGGCGCAACTGGGCGATCTCTGCCTGAACCTGAAAGTTGGACTCGCGCTCGCTGGCGAACAACTGGCGAGCTTGCTGGCTCCAGGGTTGAAGGCGGGCTTCCCAGGCCAGAGCGAGGCTGCCGGCGCCGACCATCGCCAGGCTCAGCAAGGCGGCCACGGCCAGCCACAATCCCCGTGGCTCGCCGACTCTGGCCCGACGGGCCGGGGTTTCGATCAGGCGATAGCTCAACTCGGCCAGCAGCAGAGTGATCAAAAGCTGGACAACCATCCAGCCCGGCGCCGGGCGCTGTTCCAGCCCGTAGTTGGCCAGCACCACCACCGGCCAGTGCCAGAGATACAGGCTGTAGGAGCGCTTGCCCAGCCAGCTCAAGCCGGGGGCAGCCAGCCAGAGACGGCTGGGGTGACGCTGCTGCAGCAACAGGGCCGTGGCCAGGCTGACCCACAGCGCAGCCGCTGGCCAGGCTCGGTAATAGTTGAGGGCCAGCACCAGCAGACCGGCCAGGCTGACCCCAACCGGATGGCGCCGCAGCGGCGTCAGGGCCACCAGCCCTCCCAGGGCAAACTGCCAGATGCGGCTGGGCAACAGGTAAAAGGCGGCTTCGGGGAAGCGGGGGGTCAGTATGACGGCCAGCCCCGCCGAGGCCAGCAGGGTAAGGGCCAGAGCCTTGCGCCTGGCGGCCATGCCCCATCCGGCCACGGCCGAGAGCGCGGCTGGCAACAACAGGTAATACTGTTCCTCCAGCGACAACGACCAGGTGTGCAACAGGGGCTGGGCCGCTCGCTGCCCGGCAAAATAGCCCTCGGGCATGGCCCACCAGTGATAGAAGTTGGAGCCGAGCAGGCCCACGGCCGCGCTGGCACGCGACAGCTGTTGAAAGTGATAGGGGGAGAGCAGCTGGGAGCCGACGGACAGCGTAACCAGCACGGCCGCCGCCAGAGCCGGTAAGAGGCGTCGAATGCGCCGCTGGGCAAAAGCTTTCCAGGAGAATCTACGCTGACGAATTTCCTTTTCGAGCAGACGCGTCATCAAATATCCCGAGATGACCAGAAAGACGTCAACGCCCAGATATCCCCCCTGACATCCCAGGGGAAAGTGAAAACCCAGCACCCCCGCGATGGCGAGGGCGCGCAGTCCGTCGATCTCGGGGCGGTATCTCATGCGCATTTGCCAATGCGCCTTTGCCCCATCGTTCCCTGCGGCGGTTGCGGGGTTTTGAGGCCCGAGCGAGAAGCAGCGCTGATGGTTGGCAGCCTCGACCCGGTTTCAGGGAAAGTCATCGACGTTGCTCTCGAGTTGGGGGTGTTTCAGGCCCTCCAGGGGCCTGAGCCTCGCAGCGCCGAGGCCCTGGCCGAAATGCTCGGGCTCAGCCTGCGCGGAGTGAAGCCCGTACTCTATCTTTTGAGTTCGCTGGGATTGCTCTCGGAATCGGCGGCGGGCTTCGTGGCCAGCCAGGGTGCCGCCCAATATTTGCAGCACGAGTGGCCCCAGGCCCGTCAGCAACTCTTTCCCGCCCCCGACTGGGACGGCCTGGCTCAGGTGGTGCGTCAGGGTCGTTGCCTGGGCGAGGCCATCGAGGGCGAGGGCGATGCCGGCAACTTCTTTTCCGACGTGGTGCCGCTGTTGTTCGAACTGCATCTCCCAATGGCCAAATACCTGGGTCAACAGCTCGACCCTGGCCGCGGCCCCATTCTGGATCTGGGGGCCGGTTCGGCGGTGTGGAGCCTGGGCATGCTGTTGCACCACCCCGAGCTTCGCTGCGTGGCCGTAGATCGGGCCCGGGTGCTTGAGCAGGTCACCAGCCCAACCTTGCAACGCCACAACCTGGCCGAGCGCTACGAACTGCGACCGGGCAGCTACTACGAGGTGGCGCTCGAACCCGGGGGGTATTCACTGATTTACCTGGGCCATTTGCTGCATTCCGACGGACTGGAACTTTCCCGCCGCCTGTTGCTGCGCTGTCGCCAGGCCCTGCAGCCCGGGGGACAGGTGGTGGTGGCAGAAATGGTGGGCTCGGACCCTCGCAGTTTAGACTATGAGTCCAATTTGTTCGATCTCAACATGTTGATGTTCACCGAACACGGTCTGGTTTTTACCGCCCGAGAACTGGAAGAACTGGGTCTGGAGGCAGGCTATACCGTAGAGGGCTGGGTGAAAGGCCCGGGCCAGTATCCGGTTCTGGTGCTGCGCGGTCCCTGAACTTTCAGATTTTGTTCAGCCCGATCGGATTGACTGGCGAACATGGAACTCAAGCCTCAGCCCGCCATTTGCCCCCGCCCGACCACCGCCCCTGCGCCCAAGCAGCAGCCCGACGCGCCAGCGCCCGACCAGGATGGCAAATTCACCATCGACGATATCATCTGCCCCTTTCAACGGGTGGCCTTCAACGAAGGCGCACTGCAGGTAGACGATCAGGGCAATGCCACCAATCTGCCTGAGGTGTTGCGCAAGTTCGCCGGCGCCAGCCACGTGATGACGGGTATCGCCAACCATGCGGCCAAAAAGCTGACGGCCGGAGGCAACTGGGCGGCCTTCAAGGCCGACAGCTACAATCTTCAGGACCTCGCCAATAGCCACCTGGACCACAAAGCCGACTCGCAAATCCTACGCGGAGGCTTCAATCCCGAACGCCTGGCTCACGCCCTCAGCTTCAGCTCGGACGGCGAACGCCTGACGCTGGCCGACCTGCGCGCTTTCCAGCAGGCCAATCTGGCCGAAGAGCCCGGCAAGCACGGCGAGATTTTCGGAGCTGCCGAATTCGCACTGCTCGTTAAAGTGTTCGGCAAAACCGACGATGAGGGCAATCGCTACATCAGCAATCAGGATTTCGTGCGCCTTTACCGCGACAATCGTTGGCCCGAAGGATGGGAGCCCCCGGCGAAGGGCAGCCTCAACCTCTGGAGCACGGGCAAAAGCGTGGCTGACTACTTCGGCACCGAACCCTCGACTGGCGGATGTCCATTTCATGCCGGACTGATCGCAGGCGAAAAGCCCAAAGCATAGACCTTCAGAAACGGTCGGGGGGCGACCAGCCGCGCAATTCGGCCCGGTTGACTTTGCCCAGATGGGTTCGTGGCAGGCTATCCACGAAGTGGATACGCCGCGGATGCTTGTAGGGCTCGAGCGCAGCCAGCACGTGCTGCTTGAGTTCGTCCTCGAGTTCGGCTGAGCCGGGGATGCGCGCCACCACGAAAGCCTTGGGGCGGGTCAAGCCGTCTTCTCCCAGATGCCCTACCACGGCACATTCGGCCACCTGGGGGTGGGTTAGCAAGACGCTCTCGACCTGCTGGGGTTCGAGCCAGCGCCCGCCCACCTTGAGCATTTCGTCGGCCCGTCCGCAAAAGTAGATGTAGCCTTCATCGTCGCAGCGAATCAGGTCGTTGGAGACATAGGTATCGCCCCGAAACACTCGCAAGCTCTCGGCTCTGCGTTGCCAGTAGCACAGGCCACGAGAATCCCCCCGCACCCACATCTGTCCGATCTCGCCGACGGGCACTTCACGGCCCTCTGAGTCGCAGGCGAGCACTTCGAATCCTGGAACCGCTCGACCCAGCGACCCGGGACGTACCTGTCCGGGGGCGTTGGAGAGAAAGATGTGCCACATCTCGGCAGTACCCAGACCGTCGAGTAGCTCCACGCCGAAGAGCTCATTCCAGCGTGTGTGCAGCGATTCGGGAAGAGCCTCCCCGGCCGAGGTGCAGGCCCTGAGGCTGCTCAGGTCCTGTTCGCCCGCCTGGGGGTGTCGGGTCATCTGATTGACCATCGTCGGCACGTTGATCAGCAGGCTGGGGCGATAGGCCCGAATCTTTTCAAACAGCAGCTCGGCCGTGGGCCGTTCCTCGAAGAGGATGGCCGAAGCCCCCACCGAGAACGGAAAGAACAGGTTGGAGCCCGTGGCGTAGCCGAAATACAGTTTGGGCACTGCCAGCGTGATGTCATCGGGACCGTAGCCCAAGAAGTCTTTGGCATAGCGCTCGGTAGTATTGCGAAAGCTGCCGTGGCTCTGCAAGACGGCCTTGGGCTTGCCGGTGGTGCCACCCGAAAACAGCCACAGAGCGATGTCGTCGTAATCGCAGGGAAAGGTGTCAAACTGTGCCGGATAGTTCTTCAGCTCGCGGGCAAAGGCAGCCCGACCAGGCGTGGTCAGCACGACCGAGGCTCGCACATACTGGGCGAGGTCGGAGAGGTCATCGGCGGACAGGTCGGGATTGGCCATGACGACGGCCGCGCCCAGCTTCAGGGCCCCAAAGAGCGCCACCACGAATTCCCAGCTATCGGGGATAGCCAGCAGCAAGCGCTGTTCGGGCTGAAGCCCCCTGGCTGCCAACCAGTGGGCAGCCTGATTGGCCAGCCCCTGCACCTGGGCGTAGCTAAAGTCGCCGCGATCGGTGCGCAAGGCCATGCGCTCGCCCATTCCCTCGACAATTCTTTGGTCCAACAGGTAGTCGGCGAGATTCACGCCAGCAGCCCCCCTCCGTCAAGAATCAAGGCCTGACCGTTCACGCCCCGTCCTCGCGGGTGGCAAAGGCAACCCACCCAGTAGGCGACTTCTTCGGCTTCGATCAGGCGCCCCTGAGGATTGAAACGGGTCAGACTCTTCTCGGCGTCCTCCCGAGACATGCCGGTTTTGGCCATGATGTTGGCCAGAGTTTGCTCGGTCATGGGAGTGTCGACAAATCCGGGGCACACCGCGTTGACCGTAATTCCCTGAGCGGCCACTTCTTCGGCCAGGCTACGCGTAAATCCCAGCACGGCGTGCTTCGAGGCCGCATAGGCCGCCAGATATCGGCCTCCGGCGCGAGCCGCTACGGAAGCAATATTGACGATGCGCCCCCAGCCCCTTTCGGCCATCGACGGCAAGAAGGCCTGACACATCAACATCAGGCCGGTGGCGTTGGTGGCCATCAGGCGCTCCCAATCGACCAGGCGAAGGCTTTTTACCGGCGCCGAATGGGCGATACCGGCATTGTTGACCAGAATGTCTACGGCACCAGCCTGCTGGCGGGCCCGTTCTACCTCGTCGGGGCGACTGACGTCGGCCAGAACGATCTCTCCTGGTACGGTGAGGCGCAGCTCTTCGAGGGGCTCTCGGCGCCGACCCAACAACACCAGTTCGACCCCCAGCCCGTGAAGCTCGGCCGCGATGGCCCGCCCGATACCCTGACCAGCCCCCGTGACCAGAGCCCGCTTTCCCCTCAAACTCATGGTGAAATCTCCTCTGCTTGTTGACCATTCCAACGATAAAAGCCCCGACCGCTTTTCTTGCCCAGGAAGCCGGCCCGCACCAGGCGGCGCAGCAGAGGCGGCGGGGTGAACTGGGGTCCGAGCTCTCGAGTGAGATGCTCGGCGATGGCCAGGCGCACGTCCAGCCCTACCAGATCGGTGAGTTTCAGGGGTCCCATCGGATGGCGATAACCGAGTTCCATAGCCCGGTCGACATCACCCACCGAGGCCACCCCACTTTCCACCATACGAATGGCCTCCATACCCAGCAAGATGCCGAGACGAGAGGTGGCAAAGCCGGCCACGTCGCCGACCACGATGGGGGTTTTCCCCAACCGGCGTGCCAGTTGGAGGGCCGAATCGAGAGTGGCCGGGGAGGTTTGCTCGGCCCGCACCACTTCGAGCAACTCCATCACCGGGGCGGGATTGAAGAAATGCAGCCCCACCACCCGCTCGGGGCCAGCGCAATGGGCAGCCATTTCGGTGAGCGACAGCGATGAGGTATTGCTGGCCAGCATGGCCCGTGGGTAGCGGTCAGCCAGCCGACCCAACAGTTCGGTTTTGACCGAAAGGTTCTCCACCACCGCCTCGATGACCAGGTCGACGTGATCGGGCTCCCCTCCCCAGCAGACCCGTTGCTCGAGCGCCTGGCGCTCGTCGGGGGCGAGTCGCCCTTTGCTGAGGGCCCGATCGAGACTGTGATTCAGCTGCTGCCGAGCACGCTCGAGGGCCTGGGGGCCAGTATCGCTGACGACCACCTGCAGCCCGGCTCGGGCCAATACCTCGGCGATGCCGCTTCCCATTGTGCCTGCGCCCACAACCAGGGCCTGTTGAAATTCCATGGCCCCCTGTTCGGGAATAAGGCTTCAGTGCCTGCGACAGGCCAGGCTGTCATTCTATTCGGAGGGGACCATCCGCACCATGAACCGTCGTCTTCTGTCCTGTTGCCTGACCGCTGCCTTTACTCTGAGCCTGGGCGCGGCTTTACTTTCGTTCAGCCCGGCCAGCCGGGCCGAGGAACAACCCAAGCCACAGTTGTCGTTTCGGCCTGCAGTAGAACCTAAGGAACTGCAGCCGGCCAGCCTGAAGGGCCTGAGCTGGCTGGCGGAACATCAAAACCCCGACGGAGGCTGGGGTCAGGGCGAAGAGTCGTCGCACATGGGCCAGTCGACGGGCAATGTGGCCTATCAATCCAACGTGGCCGACACAGCCATTGCCTGTCTGGCCCTGATGCGCGCGGGCAATACGCCGCGCAGCGGCGACTATCGAGAATCCTTGCGCAAGGGCGTGGACTACATTTGCCAGCAAGTGGAAGACAGCGATGCCGACTCGATCTACGTGACCTCGATCAAGGGCACCCGCGTGCAAATGAAGTTGGGCCCGACCATCGATACCTTCCTGGCCAACCTGATGCTGGTGGAAATCAAGGACAACATGCCCGACGAAGCCGGCCGCGCCCGTGTGGCCGGGGCCGTTTCCAAGATTTTGCGCAAGATCGAGAAGAATCAAAAATCCGACGGAACCTGGACCCAGGAAGGCTGGGCGCCGGTGTTGTCTCAGTCGATGGCCACCAAGAGCCTGAACCGTGCCCAGCAGGGGGGCTTTGATGTGAAGGAAACCGTGCTGGCGCTGAGCCAGAAGCAGGCCGAAGGACAGGTCAATGCCCCCGCCGCTGCCACTGGCAATGCCGGCGTGCAACTCTACGCGGCCGGCGCGGGCCTGACCAACGTGCAGGACACCCTGAACACCCTGGAACTTGAGGAGCAGCAGCTCAAGAAGGACCGGGACTCCAAGGATGAAAACCTGCGCCGTAGAGCCGAAGACAAGCTGCAGCGCCTGGATGATGCCCGCAAGGCCCGCCAGGAAGCCGACAAAACCGTGGTCGCCCGACTGGGCGACTCGAGCTTCGTGGCCGGGTTTGGCAGCAACGGCGGCGAAGAGTTTCTGAGCTATATGAATATCAGCGAGAGCCTGGTGGTGAAAGGGGGGGCCGAGTGGGAAAAGTGGGACCAGTCGATGAGTCAAAACCTGTCACGTATCCAGAACCCCGACGGCAGCTGGACCGGCCATCATTGCATCACAGGACGCACGTTCTGCACGGCCTCGGCGCTGCTGGTGCTGACCGCCGACCGGGCCCCGGTTCCGGTGGCCTCGCGCGTGGGTCGCTGAATTGAGGCGTCGCCGCTTCCTGCTGGGGCTGGGAGCCAGTGCCCTGGGTTGGGGCTGCTCGCGACCTGCCCCCAGGAGCGCTCTGGAGCGCGCCCTGAGCTTCCTGGAGGGCTGCCAACAAGCCGACGGTAGCTGGCGCTCGCAGCACTACCGGGACATGCAGTCGGGCTATGAATTGACCCCCATGATCGCCAAGGCGCTGGCCTTCAGCGGGCGCCCGTCGGTATTGGAGAAAGCGTTGCACTTCCTGGAAGGAGCAACGACTGCAGAATTGACCTATCCGGTCTACACGGCCGCTTTGCTGCTGCTGCTGTCGACGCGGACCTCGGCAACGCGGCTGCAGGCCGATTTCTGGAAGCAGAAACTGCTGGAGTATCAACTGGCCGATAGCAATGGCTGGAAACCGGCCCAGCCCGATTATGGCGGCTGGGGCTATGCCCTGAAGCCGCCTCGGGCCGACGGCTCGGACCCGATGGCCCACAGCAATCTGACTTCCACCTGCTTTGCGGTGGGCGCGCTGGCGGCCGGCCCCGCCCTGGAGAAGGCCGCTCGCTTCGTCTACCGCTGCCAGGCCAAAGACGGCGGTTTTTTCGCCTGTCCGGGCAGCGAACCGGTGCTGAACAAGGCCGGACCCGGTGTCAGCTACGGCAGCGCCAGCGCCGACGGGCTGCGCTGCCTGTACCGCCTGAAGGCTCCGGAGGAGCGCATTGCCCGGGCCGAGTCGTGGCTGGCGCAACACTTCTCGGCAACCACCCACCCCGGGGCCTTTCCCACCAGCCGTTATGAAGACCGCGACTCGCTATATTTCTACTATGCCTGGTCGCTGGCCCACGCCGTGGCGGCCTCGCAGCGGCGGGGCAAGCCTATGGCTTCGGGAAAAGCCTGGCTGCAACAGCTGGTGAGCCAGTTGGAGAGCCGCCAACGGCCCGATGGTAGCTTTGTGAACCCGGTGGGTGCCACCCGCGAGGACGACCCGCTGGTGGCCACCCCGATGGCTGCGGCTGTGCTGGCTCTGGCCTTACATTGACAGGGCTGAGTGGGGGTGATTTGATGGCGGGGTGGCACAGCTCCCCCTTCTCGCCCGCGAGGCCGCTGGCCGGGTTCGACAGCAGCTTCTGCAGCATCTTGGCCAGCATTTGCTGGACGTTCGCGTCTTCGGTTCCCAGGCCCGCGGAGAGGCTCACGAAGACTCCGACCTGGATGTGTTGATTCTGGTCGACCGTGAAGACAAGTGGATCCGAGATACGATGTATTCCGTGGTCGCTGCAGTAGAAGCCGAGTTAAACTATCAGCTACCGATCTCCCCTTGCTTGATGAGCCAGGCCCATTACCAAGAATTGCTGGACCGCGAACTGCTCTTCGGCCAGGAGCTGGCCAGGGACGGAATCTCGGTATGACTCAGGAAAATCGCCGCAGAAACTCCCACCTGGAGCAAGAGCGAGGCTGGAAAAGCCTCAATGCCGCGAGGATCCTTCTCGACGAAGGATTCCCAGAGGATGCCGTCAGCCGAGCTTATGCCGCCGCATTCCATCTGGCCCGTGCACTTTTGATGGAAGAGGGCATTCAAGCAAAGTCCCACTCAGGGGTTCGCAGCCAACTGAGCCTCCACTTTGTGGTGGCAGGTCGGCTTCAACCCGATACAGTCGGCCAACTGGCTCGGTTGCAGGGTCTACGAGAACTCTCCGACGATGATTCGGCGGCTGTTTTTAGCCCGGACATGGCTCGAGAGGCTCTGCAAGAAGCCGAGACTTTTTGCCAAACCATCCGACAGTTACTCTCGGAGCCTCCTCCGGCAGGCTGAGCGTCAGGCAGGGGTGTGCTTGATGACGAACTTCTGCTGAGGGTAGTGACCCTTAAGAACCAGATTCCCGTTCTCCTCTTTGATAGTGAAATCGTTGTAGGCGTATTTGCCATCGATGGTGATGCTGCCATCGCTATTGCGGGTGAAGCTGAAGTTGATGTCCTCGTGGCCACCGTCGACAAAGGTGGTGTTGCCGCGCTGCTCGATGTGATACTGGCGACCCTCCTGCCAGGCCGGCTTGACCGTGGCGTTGGCGCCGTCGACGTCGACCTTGTAGGTGCGGCCTGAGTATTTGCTGTTGATATCGAAGCCATTGGCGCGATAATCGGCAGTGAAGCTCTCGAGGTCGGTTTCGCCCTTGACGTCGAGATGATTGCCCTTCTGGTCCAGCTTGTAGTCCTGGTGGTTGTAGTAACCGTCGACCACCGACTGCAGACCCTGGCGAGTGACGAGGAAGTCGCGCTGGGGATAGGTTCCGTCCTCGAGACGTCCCAAAATTTCAACCTTTTCGTTAGCGTCCTGGGGCCCGACCAGAATGGCCTTGCCGTCAATGCTGATGCCCAGGCCCGGCTCCACTTCGATGCCGACCGTGGTGACGAACTGGTTGGGGGGTGGAATTTGGGGGCTGAGGAATCCGGTGGGTACTCCGACCATCAGTCGGGGGGATGTGGCTGCAATGGACATGGTGCTCTCCCTGGTGGAAGTCTATCTTTGGTCGTCAGCATCCTATGCCGACCCGGCCCGAAAGATGGGTCCAGGGTGTAAACAGCTCGTCAGGCCGCTTTGAGCAGGGGAAATGGCCCTGGCGGGGCAACTTCAGAGGGTTGTGATTTCCGTTGTGGTACCGATGTACAACGAGGCCGAGGGGGTGCGTGAGCTGCACCGTCGCCTGAGCCAGGCTGCCGCCAGCTGGAACGAAGACTACGAGCTCCTGTTCGTCAACGACGGCAGCCGCGACGCCACGCTGGAGGTATGTCGCGAACTGTGCGCCCAGGACCCTCACTTGCGAGTTGTCAGTCTGTCGCGCAACTTTGGCCACCAGGCCGCGGTGAGCTGTGGCATGAAAGAGTGCCGGGGCGATTGGGTCGCCGTGATCGACGCCGATCTTCAAGACCCCCCCGAAGAGCTGGCCCGCTTTTTCGAGCGTGGACGCGAAGGCTATGACGTGGTGTACGCCGTGCGACGTCATCGCAAGGAAGGTCCGCTGAAACGTTTTTCCTACTGGGCCTACTACCGCTTGCTGTCGTTCTTGGCCGATGTTGAGATCCCGTTGGACTCGGGTGATTTTTGCGTGGTGAGTCGGCGCTTTCTCGACGAACTCAACCGCCTTCCCGAGCGCCGTCGCTTTCAGCGGGGGTTACGGGCCTGGCTGGGGTTTCGCCAGGTGGGGCTGGAATACGAACGCCAGGCCAGGGCCCTGGGCCAGCCCAAGTATACTCTGGCCAAGTTGATCAATCTGGGACTGGACGGCATCGTCAACTTTTCTACCCGTCCGATGCGGCTGCTGATGATGCTGGGCATCGGTCTGGGGGCTGCAGCCTTTGCCCTGAGCCTGGCCGTGCTGGCCATCTACGTGGCCGATATTACGTTGTGGGGCTACAATGCCCGCCAGACCCAGGGTTGGACCTCGCTCATTCTGGCCATTTTCTTCCTCTCGGGCACGCAACTGTTCGGCCTGGGCGTATTGGGAGAGTACATCGGCCGCATTTTCGAGGAAGCCAAGGGTCGCCCCACCTACGTGGTGGAAGAGCGCCTGGGGTCTAGGGGCGGGGACGAGTCGGCTTGAGCATTTCGATGGCCGGCGGCCAGGGCGAGGGCGACGGCGAGGGCTTGTAGGGACGAACCTGAAGGCGACTCATGGCCTGCAAATGCACGAGACCTTCATCGAGCACCAGGCCCTGACCGTCGAGCGCGCTGTCGCGCAGCCCGAAGAGCACTCCCTCGCCAGGGTTGGTAAGGGTGCGCACGTCGCCTTCTGCGAGGTCGGTGAGGAAATCGCGCACCGCGCCCCGGTCGAACTCCTGGTTGTCGCGCTCGGAGATGGCGGCCTCCAGTGCATAACTCTTCAACAGCTTGGGCCAGAGTGCCAGGAAAATGCGCCGGTCAGGAAAGAGATCCACCGCCAAAATCCGGCCGCCCACCTGCAGCGCGGCGCCGTTCATGGTGGGGAAGTCGTCGGGCAGGTTGCGCAGATCGTCCTCCCAGCGCACGATGCGACGACGCATCTCGCCATCTTCATAGACGGCGTTCAATGAACCCGTTGGGGCCTCAACCTTGCCCGCTCGGCAGGTTTCGGCCACCGAAGCCCACACCTTGTCCTGGCCTTCCACCATGGCTGACTGACGAACCTTGACATTACTCAGGGTGCCTTTGGATTCAAAGTGTCGATGCTCGCTTTTGTAGCTCCAGCGGCCGTGTTCAACACAGAAGGCGGAAACGATGACGGGGCCGCTATAGCCCGGCAGCCAGACGTCTTTCTGCAAAATGCGGTCCTGGCGAGCACCTGACAGGACCTCGCCAGCCATAATGAAGATGGGACGTTCGCCCCGATTCTCGAGGCGCACCTGGTTGACGCTGCCTCCCTCGGAAATTTCCCTGACGCTGAGCTGCTCGCGGTCGAGGGCGGCGTCGAGCGTCAGGCAACGGGGCAACTGACGCGGCGCCCCCGACAGGGGGTAAAGCACCAGGCGACCCGCCTGCTGGGGACCGCCGATACGCACCCCGTCGACCCAGCCACTCCAGGGAGCCCGCCGGGCAACCCCGAGGGTTGCCAGCAACAATACAAAAAACAGTGTCCATCTGCGCATGGCCGATGCTGTCGCAGGTCTGGCGGGGATCTTCCCGAACCTGGAGGGGTGAGAACGCTGGAATTTTTCTTTGATTTCATTTCGCCCTACGCCTACCTGGCCAGTGAGCGGGTGGAGGAACTGGCCTCCCGCCACGGTTGCGAAGTTGTATGGCGACCCATTTTGCTGTCGGCGCTGCTGAACCACAACCAGCAGCGCGGCCCCGCCGAGATTCCCGACAAGCGCCGCTACACGCTGAAGCATTTGCTGAGGCTGAGCGCCGAACACGGCATTCCGCTCGGCATTCCCCCGGCCCACCCCTTCAACCCCTTGCTACCTCTGCGCATCCTGGCCCTGCGTCCCGAAGCCGGCCTGGTGCATCACCTGTTTCGGGCCTGCTGGAAAGACGGCCGGGCTATCGACACGGCCGAGGCCCTGAAGGAACTGATGGATGCCGATACCCTGAAGCAGGCAACGGGCGCGGAAGCCAAACAGCGCCTGCGCCAGAACACCGACGAGGCCCTGGCCCGAGGGGTCTTCGGGGTGCCCACGGTGGCCGTGGGTGAGGAACTGTTCTGGGGCTTTGACGCCTTCCCCCACCTGGAGCGGTTTCTACAGGGCAAGGATCCGGTGAATGCTGAGCTGGTCGAGCACTGGGAACAGCTGCCCGCCTCGGCCTCACGGACCTCGTAATGCACTTCGTCAAGCGCTCTGGGGGCCGGTCTCGGAGTGATTCTGGGGCTCTTTACCCGCCCGCGCCGGCGAACGAAGGGTCTAGCTAGGGCCTGTTGAGGAGCCGACAGACAGCCCCAACGGAATGAACCACCGAGCACAACGAGAACACGGAGAAATGGAAAGGGATTCAGTCACCCAGGCCATCATCGGAGCGG
>CAZYPN010000056.1:0-41011 GCA_964649085.1 uncultured Burkholderiales bacterium
GGGTTTCTTTCCACGCGTACCCAGAGGGACCCGACCCGGCGAGTTTTCAGGCTAGACTTTCAGTTCGAAGGTACGCGAAAACGCTCGATGCGGGCCAGGTAGCGTTCCTTTTCTTCCCCCTGACGTCGTGCATCCCAATCTTTGGCCCGGGCCATCCAGGGCAGCACCCTGTCCAGGGCGTCGCAGCCCAGACCGGGCTGCCAGGCGATCAGTGAGCGGCGCAGCAGAAAGTCTTCCAGATGGGCGACCTCTTCGTGCTGGCAACTCCACACCACCTCGGCTGCCAGGGCCCCGCTATGGGGACAGACCACTTCGGCCAGTTCGCTTTGCGAATGGGCCAGCAGCGCAATATCTTCGGCCTGGGCGCCGTAGGTTTTGGCCAGATGCCGAGCGGTCTGCAGGCTTAGCCCATGGCGGTCGGCAAAGATGCTGGTAAAACGCTCTTCGTGCAACAGCGCGATACCCGGAAGGGGTCGATGGCGGGTGCTGCACTTGCGCTTGCCCAGGCCCAACAGGCGAAGCGCCTTGTCCACGGCTTCCTGGGCCAGGCTGCGGTAGGTGGTGAGCTTGCCCCCCACGATGCTCAGCAGTTTGAAACCGGCCTCTTTGTGTTCAACCACCTGGTGACGGCGGGTAATGGCCGCCGTCTTGCCCTTGGGGGTATGCGGCAGGGGGCGCACCCCCGAATAGGTGAAGTGAATGTTCTCCAGGGACAGGTTGGCCGCTGGATAGAGCCGATTGGTCTCGTCGAGCAAATACTGGCATTCTTCGCGCGAGGCCCGCATGGTATCCAGGCTCTCGTCGCTGCGCAGGTCGGTGGTGCCGATCAACAAACGCTCGTTCCAGGGCACGATGAAATAGGGCCGACCATCGGCCGAGGCCTCTACATACAGTGCCTCGGGGGGCAGGCCAGGGAATCGGTCGACCACGATGTGGCTGCCTTTGGTGCCACCCATCTGGCGGGGAAACTCGCCCGGACAGCGTTGCAAGAGTTCATCCACCCAGGGGCCGGTGACGTTGATCACCAGGTCGCAGGTCAGATGTTTGACCTGTCCGGCCTCGTCACGCAGCTGCACACCTTGAGGGCCCAGTTCCACCACCTCGTGATAGAGATACAGGTCGGCGCCCAACTGACGGGCATCCAGGGCGTTCTCGACCACCAGTCGCTCGGCATATTCCACCTGGGCGTCGTAATAGACGGCGGCACCTCGCAGGCCCTCGGGGCGCAGTCCGCCAGAGCGCTGTCGAACCGCCTTGCCGCCCAGCATACGATGCCAGGGAAGGCTTTTGTCAAAGCTGAGCAGATCGTAGGCCAGCATGCCGGCGAAGATCAGCAGCGGCCCTCGGCGAGCCCCTTTGTAGATGGGAATCATCAGCGGCAGCGGCTTGACCAGATGAGGAGCGCGACGCAGCAAAATTTCGCGTTCGCGCAGCGATTCTCGCACCAGATCGATCTCGGCATATTCCAGGTAACGCAGCCCACCGTGAATCAGACGGGTCGACCAGGCCGAGGTGCCGTTGCAGAGGTCGGCTTTGTCGACCAGGGCGCACCCCACCCCTCGCGCTGCCAGATCGCGCGCAATGCCGGCACCGTTGATGCCAGCTCCAATAACCACCACCTGATAGTGTTGTTGACTCATCGTTGACTTGGATCCACTTCCCAGCTCTGCTCGCCCCACTGTACCCGGTCGCCCTGCCGCAGCTTGCGCCCGCGCCGAACCTCGATCTGTCCGTTCACCTGGACTTGTTGCGCTTGAATGATATGTTTGGCCTCGCCGCCGGTGCCCACGGCACCGCACCACTTCAGAAATTGGTCAAGCTTGATGTAGGGCTCATCCACGCAGGGTTTCTCCTCGGGCCATTCTAACAAGCCGGGATGCGCAAGCACATCCCGGGCCAGCTCTCCCTTTTTCCCGAGCTAGATGAAAAGCCTGCTCCACCGCCTGGGGTGGCGGCCTGTGCCCCGGCAGAATCGGTGAACGAGTGGCTGAGGCAATGGCCGCCGGGACTTCGCGTGGGCACCAGCTCCTGGAGCTTTCCGGGTTGGTCGGGGTTGATCTACGATCGCTCCTATAGCGAAAGTCGCCTCTCGCGGGCCGGGTTACGGGCCTATGCCAGTCATCCCCAGTTGCGGGCGGTGGGTATCGATCGCACGTATTATGCGCCCATGAGCCGAGAAGACTTTGCCCTTTATGCCGAGCAGGTGCCCCAGGATTTCCGTTTTCTGGTAAAGGCGCCCGAACGCCTCACGACGGCACGATTCTCTCGCCACCCCCGCTATGGTGCGCTGGCGGGACTGGACAACCCCGAGTTTTTACTTCCCGAGAAGGCCATCGTCGAGTGGATCGAGCCTGCCCAGCAGGGATTGGGAAACAAATTGGGGGCCTTGCTGCTGCAGTTTCCACCCATGGCGCCGGCTGCGGTGGGCGGGGCTGCTGGCTTTGCTGTTCGCCTGCACCACTTCCTCGAGCAACTTCCTGAGGGCCTGCCCTACGCCGTGGAGATCCGCAACGGCGAGTTGATGACGAGCCACTATGCCCAGGTGTTGCAAAGGCTGGGGGTCAGTCATTGCTGGGTGGTGCATCCTCAAATGCCGTCGCTTGCCGTTCAGCATCAACGTCTGGGGCTGCAACCCCAATGTCTGGTGCGCTGGATGTTGGGGGGCGGCGGTCGGACCGACTGGAACTACGAGCGAGCGGTGCAGGCCTATGAGCCCTTCCATCAACTGGTCGATCCCGATCCCGTGGCGTTGAGCCAGATATTGAACCTGTGGAGCGAGTCTCTGCAGCAAGCTCGGGAAGTGTTGACGATCGTCAACAACAAGGCAGAGGGCTGCGCTCCCCGCAGCATTGAGCGCTTGCTCGAAGCATGGTTCGCCCCGGCCGCACCGTTTTGAGGTTTAGCCCGGGGAGGAAGCGAGCACATTGCTGCTATGAAACGTTTCAACCTCGCACTCCTTTTCGCTTTGTTCCTGGCTGGTTTTGGCCTGGGTCGCGCCGAGAACGCCTATCGCCTGTTCATCAATGACAAGGCCTCGACGGTGCCGGTGTTGGTACGGGCCGACCAGGTGACCGTGCCGATCCACTTTCCGGCCACCGAAGAAGACACCGAATGGACCGTCAGCCTGCGTCGCGATGCCAGCGCTGGTCGGGTGGATGTCAAATTGACCCAACTGAAGCGCAAGGTGAGAGGCGAGGTCAGCTGCTGGGCCTGCAAGGCCACCGGCAAATGCTATTACGACTACCCCGAGGGCTCGGGTTTGGATCTGCAAAAGGGGGCTGAATACCAGTGCAACGGAACCGGGGTCTGTCAGACCTGCGGAGGTCGCGGCACCACGGTAGGACCCTGAAATGCCTCAGTTGTCGGCCGTCCTGCTGCACGTAGGGGAAGACACCGTGGAATTGGCCCGGCGTTCGCTGGAATTGCAAACTCTAACGCTTGCCGAGACTGTTGAAGTGGTCGGGGTCGTGCCCTTCGGTCGAGCCTTCAACGAAGCGGTACAGAGGGTGCAAACGGAGTATTTCTTGCAGTGCGATGCCGACATGCAGCTCTACCCGCACTGCGCCGAGCACCTTCTGGAGCCTTTCCTCCAGGACCCCCAGGTGGCCGTGAGCGTGGGCCACCTGGCCGACCCCCTGCAGGGCAAGATTCGCGGAGTGAAGATCTTCCGCACCCGTGCCTGTCGTGAGTTTTCCGTTCCCGCAGACCAGCCTGACGCCGAAAGCCGGCATATCCAGATTCTGGAGCAGAATGGTTGGAAGATGGTCACCCTTCCCGAGGTGCTGGGCACCCATCGCGAGCAACCTGGGGAAGAGCGCTATCACTTTGAGCGCTTTCGACTGCTGGGACTGAAGATTCGCATAAAGTCGTCCTGGTGGGATCTGACTTACCGATTGGTTCAGTTGCGGGCCTGTCTGCCGCGCCCCGAAGCTATCTCGGGAGCCATTGGATTGTGGCTGGGCCTGTCGGTGGTCGACGCAGGGATTCAGAACGATCTTCCCGCCAGCGAGGAGTTCCTGCGTTGGCGAGAGCGACCCACGGCAGGTCCCAGTGACCCCCCCACCGTGTCGCAGGGCACCCCGTTACAGGAAGCTTTCCTGGAGGGTTGGGCACGGGCCCGCGAGCGAACCCCCGTCGACCTGGACTCGCTGGTGGGGAACTGTCTGGCCAGTGGGCAGCCCGAACTCTGGACCTGGATTGTCGGTTTCCTGGCAGGCTGGTTCGATGTTCGCGGCCGCCGCCAGGAGTGTTGGCTGCGCGTAGAAGGCTGGACGGCTGCGCTGCAACGCCATCTGCCCTCGCTGTTGCAGCAGGCCCAGGTTTGAACCGACACGAACCCCCCGGGGTGTTGTTCAAGCTGTTCTTGCTCTGCCTTCTGCTAACGTTTCAGGCCAGCGCCGAGGTCTTGTTCTGGAAGCCCCAGAGCCCGGGTCGGGGTCGAGTATGGCTGGTGCACCCCGAGGGTAAGCCCTGGGCCGAGAAGCTGCATTCCCTGGGTTTTCACTGCGCCTGGAGCCCGGCTCCTTCGGCGCAAAACCTGAAAGAGGTATGCTCGCAGCTGGGCACGGCTGTAGTGGTGTCGGGTGGAACCACCTCGGCGTCGGTGCTGCCGCTTTGCTATGGCGAGCCGCGCCTGCTTGGCTGTGCCCTGGTCGATCCGCCCTCAGAATTGCCCTGGATGGGCCTGCCGCCCTGCCCCGTGTTGCTGGTTGGCAGCAGCCTGCCGAGCGGTCCGGGCCAGGTCGGCTGGTTTCTGCGACCGCGGCTTGAGACCGTAGTCCAGGAAGGGGGTCTGGCGGCCTTGCTCAGCGACAATCATCCCGTGCAAAAGACGCTGCGACAGTTTCTGGTGGCCCATACCGGCCCCGAGCCTCTGGGTTTAGCCGGCGTGCCGTTTGTGGCCTCACCCAATTGGAGCGTACGCTCGGTGGGCGAGCGCATTGATACGGTGGTGGTTCACGCCACCGTGATCAACACCATGGAGGGCACCCAACGGGCCTTCCTCGACGACCGGGTGCGCCGGGTGTCTGCCCACTATGTGGTCGATCGCGACGGCACGATCGTGCAAATGGTGGACGAACGGTTGGCAGCCTGGCACGCGGGCGTTTCCGAGTTGGAGGGGCGCAGCGGCGTGAACGACTTCAGCGTGGGGGTCGAGCTGATCAATCTCAACGATGGGAAAGACCCTTATCCCGAGGCTCAGGTTCGGGCCCTGGCCCGCATCATCGTCGACCTGCGCAGCCGCTGGAAGATACCCCGGTCGCGCATCGTTTCTCACGCCCACATCGCTCGCCCGGTGGGTCGCAAGTCCGACCCTCTGGGTTTTGATTTCGACCATCTTTTCCGACTGCTCGGCGATTAACAAAAAAGTCATTCTCTGGGGAGTGAGTCCGCAGTAAACTGATATATCTTCCTGTCGAAGGGACTCGCCGTGACGCTTCAACCCCTCTCCCAACCCCAGAGAATTGCCCAACATCGTGCTTCGGCTACGGCCAGGGCAACGGAAGGAGGGCCCAACGACAGTTTTCAAGCCAGCCAAACCCCGCCCTCGGAGAATGCGCCTCCGGTTGCCAGCAACAACCCCCGCGAACTGGGTGAGCGGCAGTTTGCCGATGCTCACGGGCGGGTCAAGCATCTGGCTCTGATGCTGAGCAGCTACGCCAGTGGCGAAACCCGTCGCCAGATGCTCAACGCCTACAAAACCCTGTTTACGCGCATGGAACCCGATACCCGTTTCTCGATTGCCGTGGGCAGCTCGCGCGACCGCCAGGACGTGGAGAAGATGATGGCCGAGGCCAACATTCCCAACCCGGAGCGCATCGAGTTTGTCGATCCCGAGGCGGGAAGTCTTACGGTGTGGGCTCGCGACATGATGGTCCCGCTGCAGTTGACCAAAGATTCGCAACGCACCGCCCTGCTCGAGCAAACCCCCCTGCACGACTGGCACGACGACGACTCGGCGGTGCCCGGTGCGATCTGCATCCAAAATCCCGAGATTCTGCTGGATCAGGACAAGCGCGTCGTGACGGACGGCGGCGATGTGATGTCCAATAATCGGGAGAGCTTCGTGGGCTTTTACAGCCTGGCCGCCACGGCCAAGAAGTTGGCCCGTGCCATCGATGGCGACGCTGAACTGAGCCAGAAAGTGGTGGCCGACTTTGAGCAGCGCACCGGCCAGCGCGTGGTCGACGGCGGCAGGTCGGCCGTTTTTTCCTACCAACAGGTGGCCCGCCAGACCGACAACCCTGAGGCTCTTCCCTGGACGCTGGTAGAGAACCCCGCCTACCAGCCCAAGCGCAACCTGAAGCCCGGTGAAGTTACCAAAGACCAGATGTATGAGCAACTGGCGGAAGAACTGTTCGAACAGAAATTTGGCAAGCCCGTGACCGTGCTCGGCAAGGACGACCCGGCCACGGCCCACCGCGAAGAGCCGGCCAGCGACCATATGGACATGGGAGCCACGCCCATCGACGACAACACCTTTTTCGTGGGCGACCCGGGGCTGGCCAAGAAGATCATCGCCACCATGTCGGACCGCGAAATCGCCGAGGCCGAGGAAATCCTGAGCCAATCGGCGGGACGTCCCGTGCGACTGCCTCGTGACGGCGACCGCAACCGCGATAATCAGCAGGATTTCGACGCCTACGAAAAGACCTTGAAGGACAAAGGCTATAACGTGGTTCGCCTGCCCCACGCCGAACCGGGTCTGTCGCGTAGCTATATTTCCTACAACAACTGCCTCATGGAAAATTTTTCTCGGCCCGATGGCAGTCAGGTGCGACGGGTATTCCTGCCGGTGTACAATATTCCCAAGCTGGACGACTATGCCACGCGAACCTGGGAGTCTCAGGGCTACGAGGTGATTCCCATGCCGCTCGGAGCTCTTTCCCAGCGCTGGGGGGCCTTGCGCTGCATCAGCAACTGGCTCGACCGTTCCCCTCACGCCTGAGATAAGGAACTGACGACCGGCGAAGAGAAGCTGGGGCGATGCCCCAGCTTTCTTCTTTTGTCAGCGCGCTTCGTCCCTCGGTGTTCGCCACACTGAACGAGAAGATGAAAACGCTTGCCCACCCGCCGATCTGTTTGCATCTCGGCGATACCTATGCTTTGCCACCCGAATCGGCACGCTGGGGACAACTGCACCATGGCGACGCCGACTACCGCTACAGCCACCCCTTCGGACTGGCCGAACTGTTGGAAGCTCTGGCCCAGAAGCTGCGTCGCCAGAATGGAATTCCGGCCGAAACGTCCTGGGTTCAAGTCACTTGCGGGGCCACCCAGGCCCTGCACTGTGGTCTGCAAACCCTGGTGGAGCCGGGGCAAAGCGTGATGATTCTGGCCCCTTACTGGCCCCTGTTCGGAGGCATGACCCGCCTGCTGGGGGCTGAAGCCTACGAAGTCAACTGTACTCCCCGGCTACTGGCGGGCGAAATCGGCCTGGGCGAGCTGTTGGAAGAGGCTTACAAGCCCTCGGTTCGAGCCCTGTATTTCGCCAATCCCAACAATCCCGACGGCTATGTGTACAGCGCCGAGGAACTGGAGATTCTCAGCGATTTCGCCCGGCGCCACGACCTCTGGGTTATCAGTGACGAGTGCTACGAGCACTATGTCTACGAAGGCCGGCGCCACCTCAGTATCGCTGCCCTTCCCGAAATGGCCGAGCGCACCCTTAGCGCCTTCTCGTTTTCCAAAAGCTTTGCCATGGCGGGCCACCGACTGGGTTATGCCGTGGCCGCGCCGGCCCTGATGGGGCCGCTGCGCCGCAGCGCCAACCACACGGTATACAATGTTTGTTCAAGCGTCCAGCGGGCCGGATTGGAGACCCTGCGCCAGGCCGAGAGTTTTTGTGGCTTGTGGCTGCCTGAATACGAGGCCGCTCGAAAGCGCATGGGCCATGCCCTGGGCTGTCCGCCGCCACAGGGGGGGGCTTACTACTTTCCTCGCTATGCCAGTCCCGAAGTCGCCTGGAATACCCTCGAAACAGCCCTGCAGCAAGGGGTGGTGCTGGCGCCCGGTGCCGCCTTCGGAGAAGCCTACGCAGACAGCTTGCGCATCTGTTTCACCTGCGTTCCGCCTGAAGAGCTGGAACGGGCCTGCCAGGTTCTGGCCGAGTTGCGGCCGATGGCCTGAGTGGGTACAACAGAAAAGGCCGACCGGTTCAGGTCGACCCTCGATAAGGGGGGAGGTTCGGGGACGGCCTAAACGGGCTTGCCCGATTTGGCGGAAACGCGAACCTTCTTCTCGCCCTCGACCTTGTGACGGGTGCGGGTGGGCTCTTTGGTGGCCGGGTCGACCAGCATCACATTGCTGATGTGAATGGGAAGGGTTTTCTCTTCAATCGATCCCGAGGGCTGGAGAGGGGGTTTGGGCTTGTTGTGGCGCTTGACCACGTTGACACCCTCCACCACCACTTTGCTGTCCCGGGCATTGACGGCCTGCACGACGCCCTTCTTACCCTTGTCCTTGCCGGACAGGACCACTACGGTATCTCCCTTGCGAACGTGGGCTTTCGGCATATCTGACTCCTAGAATTCTGACGAGACTGCTCTGGGCCCGGAGGGTCCAAGCGAAATTGTATCTTATAGCGCCGCGTGCTTTTGTCAAGGCCCACAGGGCAAAACGCCATCGGTGCCTAACTGTGCCCCGTGACCGAAGCTCAGATTTGGGAAGCCCTGCAAGGGGCTTTGGGGGCCAGTTTACTGGCCGGTTGCTCGTTGGAACAGGGGGCCGCCTTTCTGTTTTTCAACCAGAACCCTCTCGGAGAGCCGTTCTGTCTGGCCTTTTACCCCCAGGCCGAGGTCAGCCTGTGGCTGTGGAGCGAGCAGCTTCCGGCCGGCCGGTTGTGGCCTGCCCTGAGCAGCGGCGAAGATGGCGCCCGTAGCATTTTGGGTTGCCGCCTCAATCAGCCGGCTCTCTGGCCGGGTGCCCTGCAGCGCGCCCGCCGGGTAGAGGTCATTCAGGGGGGAGAGCCTTCCCGCCAGGTGCCTGCCGAGACACCCCAGATTTTGCTGCACCTGCAACCCGCCATGCTGGCGGTGCGGGCTCCTCGTCTGGAGGTGCGCACGCCCGACCAGCGCTGGTCCAGCGCCGAGCTGGCCGAGCGCTTGCAGCGTGCGGGTTTGGTGCAAACCGCCCCGCCCCAGGAGGCCCTTCAGGCTTTGGACCGAGGGCAGCAACTGGTGCAACAACAACGCTGGCGCGAGGCCGTAGAAACCTGCCAGGCCGTCACCCGGGTCTGGCAGGGAGCCTCTGACCTGCATCGCACGCTGGGCTATTGCTATCTGGGGCTGCGCGATTGGCAGGCTGCCATCGCTGAATTTACTCAGGTGCTCAAACTGGAACCCAACAATGGCCAGGCCCGGCTGGGACTGGCCCAGGCTTACGAGGGGGCTCGTCAGCCCAGTTCTCAGCTTTTTTGGGAAGCGGCCCAAGACCTGGAGCGCGAAGGACACGAGGCGCTGGCCAGTGAGGCCAGAGCACGGGCTAAATCCCTGGAGGACCCATCCAGCTCGGCCGGTTGAAGCTACGCACCAGGCCCTTGATCAGCACGTGCCAACCGTCTAGCGAACAGAAAAGCACCAGCTTGAAAGGCAAAGAAATGGTGGTAGGGCTGATCATGAACATGCCCATCGACATCAGCACCGAGGCTACCGTCATGTCGATGACCAGAAACGGGATGTAGATCAGAAAGCCGATAAAGAACCCGGTTTTGACCTCAGACATGATGAATGAAGGCAGCACCACTCGGAATGGAATCTCGTCGAGCGTCTTGGCCTTGAGTTTTCCCAGCCGCAAAAAGAGTTTCAGGTCCTGATCGCGAGTTTGGGCCAGCATGAAGTCGCGCACGGGCTGAACCAGTTTGACTACAAATTCGGGCTGCTCCAGCTGACCGGCCAGATAGGGCTGCACGGCCGTGGCGTTGATTCTTTCACCCACGGGATACATGATGAAAAACGTGATGAACAGGGTGATTCCCATCATCAACTGATTGCTGAGGGCCTGGGTGGAGCCCAGGGCGCTTTTCAGATACGACAGCATAATGACGGTTCGGATCCAGCTGGTGCAGCAAATCACCAGGTAGGGAATCAGCGACAGGCTGATGATGAAGAACGACATCTGAAGGTTGGGCGACAGCGGGCTCTTGGGATCGGCTTCGATCTTGAAATCAGGCAGGTTGATCTGGCGCGGATCGAAGAAATCTTGAGCGCCAGCCGCCGACGCCAACGTCAGCAGCAAGACCAATACAAGCAGCCGGCCGGCTACCTGGGGGGTTGGGACCATTGGCCATCCGTGGGGCTGGGTGTGGCGTTGACGTCAAACATCGAGCGATCCTTCTCAAAGGGTTTTCGCTTTGTGCCCAGCGGATCCTCGTCGGGCCCGGCTTCGATGGCCTGCAGCGGGTCTCGCTCTTTGACGGGCGTCTCGACTACCTTGGGCTGGGGAAATTCGACAGTGTTGGCAAAGGTGCGCAAATGGGTCCATTCCAGGGCGTCGATCACCGGATTGGGCGGCATTTTGATGAAAATACCCACCGGGCCGTTGTCAAACAGAACGCCTTTGACGAGGTAGGGGTGTTCGCTGAGCGGTTGTCCCGACTGCTTCACCACCTGATAGACGTATTTGCCCTTCTTTTTCTTGCGTCCGAGCAACACTTCGGTCTGGCCCGATTCGCTCTCAATGGCGTAGGAAACCCCGCCCGTGTGCTTGTGCATCTTGAAGGAGCCAGAAGGACCCAGGGCTGCCCGCAGTTCGCCCTCCCGCAGGTTGAAAAAGACCCGATCGTCGGGAAAGCTCCAGATGAAATCCTTGCCCTTTTTCTGAAAGCGATAGGCGGCGCTGTTGAACTGTACCAGCAGGTTCTCGCTGCTGTCGGCACTGAACTGGCGGCGCACTTGCAAATTCTGGTTCGGAGCCTGCAGCACCCAACCGGTGGCCATCTTTTGCAGGGCCATCGGGCCCTTTTCGGTGCTGATCACGAAACGCTGCGACAGGGCGTCGGGGCGCACCTTACAGCTGTCGAGGCAGTACACCGTTCCCCAATCTTCAGAGACCAGAGTTTTTCGGCCCGGACCCGACAGTTCGTCGGCGACGGCGGGAAGCACAAGCTGGAGGCCCAGCAGGAAAGCGATGGAACGTTGCATGAGATGGGCTTCTCGCTTGCTGCCGGGACTCATTCTTACGGCAGGGAAAAGGACACCCGAGTGGCAAAGGGGCGGCCATGGATTTCAAACGCAAACACCTTGGATATTGCGCTATGTTCGAGCAGTTCCACCCCAACGACATGCTCGACTGGTGTTCCCTGGCCGAAAAGCACGGCTTTGGCGGTATTATGGCTTCGGACCACTTCGCTCCCTGGGTTCCCAGCCAGGGGCACTCGGCCTTTGTCTGGACGTGGTTGGGCGCCTTTGGGCGCGTCTGTGGCCTGCCCGTGGGCACGGCCGTTACGCCGCCGGGCTACCGCTTTCATCCGGCCGTGGTGGCCCACATGGCGGCGACCGTCGAGGCGATGTATCCCGGGCGCTTCTGGCTGGGCCTGGGGGCGGGCGAGGCCCTGAATGAGCACATCCTGGCCGGCTACTGGCCCGAAGCTCACGAACGCGTGGAGCGCCTGCTGGAATCGGTAGAGATCATTCGCAAGCTGTTCACCGGCAAGAACGTCAAGCACGAAGGCAAGCACTTCAAAATGGAAACCTGCCGCCTGTGGACCATGCCCGAAGCGCCGCCGCCGATTATGATCGCCAGTTCCGGCCCGGTGATGAGCAAGAACACCGGTAGACTGGCCGATGGCTTCATCACCGTGGGAGCCGCCGACGAAAAGCTCAAAATGCTGTCGGGCAAGTTCGAGGAAGGCGCCCGCGAGGCCGGCAAAGACCCGGATAAGATGCCGCGCTACATCCAGTTGCATGTTTCCTGGGCTCCCACTTACGCCGAGGCTGAAGAGAACGCGATCAAGGAGTGGCCCAATGGTGGTATGAACTTCGCCAAGGCCGACTTCCGCTATCCTGACGTTTTCGAGGCCGTAGCCAAAATGGTGCGTCCCGAGCATTTCAAGGGCCGCGTCTTCATCTCGGAAGATCTCTCGGAGCACGCCAAATTCATTCAGCACTTTTATGACCTGGGTTTCGACGCGGTTTACGTACACAACGTGGCCCGCGATCAGGCCACCTTCATCCGCGAATATTCCCGCGAGGTACTGCCGAATCTCAAGATGTAGCCCGTTGCGGGTGCTCACTCTGGTGGGCACCCGTCCCGAAGTCATCCGCCTCTCGCGCACCATTGCTTTGCTCGAGCAGCACACCGAGCATTATCTGGTGCACAGCGGGCAGAGCTTCGACTATGAGTTGAACGGGATTTTCTTCGAGCAACTGGGGTTGCGCCCGCCCGACCGTAATCTGCAGGCCGCCGGGGCTTCGCCGGCCATCACCACGGGAAACGTCATTGCCCGCCTCGACCCGGTGCTCGAGGAGTTGCGGCCCGAGGCGGTGTTGCTGCTCGGCGATACCAACAGTTGCCTCGGGGCACTGGCGGCCAAACGTCGAAGAATTCCCATCTTTCATCTGGAAGCGGGCAATCGCTGTTACGACGAGCGGGTGCCCGAAGAGGTCAATCGTCGTCTGATCGATCACCTCAGCGACATTCACCTCACCTACAGCGAGTGGGCGCGGCGGGCTCTGCTACAGGAAGGATTGCCGCCCGACCGGGTGCTTAAAGTGGGCAGCCCCATGTTCGAGGTGCTGCAGCATTACGGCCCTCAGATCGCAGCATCGGACATCCGCGAGCGGCTACAGCTGAAGCGGGGGCAGTATTTTGTGGTCAGCGTTCACCGGGAGGAAAATGTCGAGGCCGAGCCTGCTTTGCGGGCGCTGGCCGAGCTGCTTCAGCGCCTGCCCGAGGACCATGGTTGCCCCGTGGTGGTGTCGACCCACCCCCGCACTCGCGCTCGCCTGGATTCGTTGGGTTGGCAGGCTCCTGCTCAGGTGCAGCTGCTCAAGCCGCTGGGATTTTTCGACTACGTCCAGCTGCAATGTGGAGCCCGGGCGGTGCTTTCCGACAGCGGCACCCTGACCGAGGAAGCCTCGATTCTGAATTTTCCGGCGCTCCAGTTGCGTCAGACCCACGAGCGTCAGGAGGGCATGGAGCAGGCGGCCGTGCTGATGACCGGACTATCCCGCCAGCGAATCTACCAGGGGCTCGAGCTGCTGGAGAAAGCCCCGCGAAACATTCCCCTGCTGCCCGACTACGCTGTGCCCGACGTCTCTCACAAAGTGCTGCACATCCTGCTGAGCTATACCGACTATGTGCGTCGCGTGGTGTGGAAAGAAGGTTACTGACAGCGGGCCAGTTCGGCCAGCATCGCCTCCCACGAGGGTGGCTGGTAGCCGGTTTCGGCCTGGAAGCGCCGGCCGTCCAGGCTGCGGTCGCAGACAAAGTCGTCACAGGGAACGACGTCGATGCCCAAACCGGCCAGTTCGTTGTAGCGCCTGAGCAGTTCGAACTTATTGATCGGCCGGGAGGCTACGTGCCATAGCCCTTCCAGGCCTGGGAACTCGAGGATGAGCCGCAGCAGCAACCGTCCCAGTTCGGCCGTGATCAATCCGCTGTAGAGGGCTTTGCGAAATCCTCTCACGGAGCCACCGCGCTGGCGATGAAACCATTCGATCAGACCCAGACCCTGGGGGCGGTCACGACCGATGATCGAGGTGCGCAACGTAAGCGCACCGGCACCCTCCAGCTCGCCGAGCAGCTTGCTGCGGCCGTAGTCGTCCACCGGATCGGCCGGATCGCCCTCCTGGTAGTTGCCCAGGCGGCCTGAGAAGACGCAGTCGGTGCTGATCTGAATCAGGCGAACCTGTCGTGCCTGACACATGTCCAGCAGAAGATGGGGAAACAGGGCGTTCAGGTAGATCAGGTCGGCACGGCGACCCTGCAATTGCTTGATCAGGCCGATGGCGTTGATCACCACCTGGGGTTGAACCCGATCGAGGGCCCGCTGCAGGCTTTCCAGGCAGCTGGCATCGACCCCCCCCAGCAGGCGTTCTGGTGGATGGGGCGAGCTGTTTCGCACGGTGCCCCAGGTTTCTACCTGGGCGGGAAACTGGCGCATCAATTGCCCGCCCAACATTCCCGAAGCCCCCAGCACCAGCACCCGCATGATCCCAGGTTGGCGAGGCCTGCAGGAGGTTCCTTTCGGAAGACCTCAAAGCGCGCTGTCGATGCCCTCGGCTCTTCCTCGCACTTTGATCGTGGCGCCAGCCGCGCCCGGCAGTCGTCATGCCGGTTCGGCCTTTATCAAGGCCCTGGTAAGCATCGCGCCCGAGCAGTTCGTCTGGTTGGTGGTCAATGGCGAACGACCCCTGCCCGCCCGGGTGGGGGATACCCCGGTGCTGGGCTTTACCTCGCTCAGTCGTCGCGCCATGGCCCGAGGGGGGCCCTGGCGTGAGCTGCAGCAACGGTTGCTCTTTCGCGCCCACCGGCTCTTGGGTCGCGATCGCTACCGCTCGGTTGCCGACCTTTGGGCGATGAGCCTGGACGGTCCCGACTTTGCAATCAAGCTCAAAACCATCTGCCAGCTGCATCACATCGAGGTTATCTGGATGATTCTCGAGTCGGACGAGTTTAACGGGCTTTTCGCCCTGCGGGACCTGCTGGCGGACAACGGTCGGCGGGTGATTCTCAACATCCACGACCCTCCCATCCGTTCGATGGAACGGGGATGTGAGCTGGCCAACTGGATTCGTCCCATCTTTCGCTACCGTCTTCAGCAGGCTTTGCCAAGGTGCAGCGCGGTGGCCGTTGCCAGTCGCGAGATGGGTCGACGCTCTGGATGTCTCGGCGCCGAAGTATTGGTCCACGGGCATCCGCTGAACCAACTGCGTCCTCCAGCTGTGTCGCCTAAGAAGCCCGAGCGCTTATCCATCGGCTTCGTCGGCACACTCTATGCCCGGCAAACCTGGCAGGCTCTGCTGGCGGCGCTGGATGAGGTCGACTGGAGGCTACAGGGACGGAAAGTCGAGCTTGTCTTCGTGGGCGATGAGCGCAAGCTGGCCAGCCAGGACGTGGCCCGCAGGCCGATTCGGCTGACGGGATGGCTGCCGACGCCGGAGTGCCTGAAGCAGCTGGAAGCGTGCGACCTCGGCTATCTTCCCTACTGGCTCAACCGTGGCGAATGGGTCGAGCAGTGCTTTCCCAGCAAGTTGACCTCCTACGTGGCAGCAGGCATTCCGGTGCTGGTTCACGCCCCGCTGCAATCCACTCCGGCCCGGTTCCTAAGCCAGTACCCGCTGGGCATCTGCTGCCCGTCTCTTGATTCGGAGGACATACGGGCGGCGCTTGAGCACCTGTTGCAGCCCGAGGCTTATGCTCAGTATGCCAGGCAGGCCCACCGGGCTGCCGTTGAGCAGCTCAATCTTGAGGAGTTCCAATGCCGAGTTCGACGCTTGCTGGGCTCGATTCGATGAATCCGTGCTGCTCCAACAGTCGAAACGTTTCTACTCGGCTCATCGGTGCCTGCGACGAGCAGTAGGACTGATTCCAGCAGGGCTGACCTCGGCTGCTTACCAGCTCGGGCAAGGCCGGTTGGATGACCAGGTAGTCGCCGCGGCGCACGGTACGGTAACCCTCTTCCATCGAGACCAGCTGTTCGTGAATTTTTTCGCCCGGTCGTATCCCGGTTACAATGACGGGAATGTTTCTTGCCTCACAGAGGGCCTCGGCGATCCAGGCGATGCGGGCCGAGGGAAGGTGGGGAACGTAAATCTCCCCTGGCGCCGCCTCGGACACGGCGGCAAAAATGCAGTCTACCGCCTGCTCAAGCGAGAGAAAAAAGCGGGTCATTTCGGGGTGGGTCAGCGTCACCGGACCACCGCGACGAATCTGTTCTCGAAACAGCGGCAACATGGATCCGCGCGAGGCCAGCACATTGCCGTAGCGCACGCTGAGGAAGCGGGTCGTCTGTGTGCGCAGGTTGGCAGCCACAAAAATGCGTTCTTGAAGGGCTTTGGTCATGCCCATCACGTTGACGGGCTGGCAGGCCTTGTCGGTGGACAGGCCGACCACCGCTTTGGGGTTTTCCTGAAGCGCCGCTTCCACTAACAATTCCGCGCCGTGGGCGTTGGTCCGCAGGGCCTGCTCGGGAAAATACTCGCAGGTGGGCACCTGTTTCAGAGCCGCGGCGTGAAACACATAGTCCACCCCTCGCATGGCCGAGCGCAGAGAAGCAAGGTCGCGGATGTCGCCAATGCGAAACTCCAGACTGCGCCGGAAGTTGTCCAGGATGACTTCGTCGGTGCTGAAGGGCTGGTGAAGATAAGCCAGGCGCATTTCGTGCTGCTTGGCCTCGTCACGAGAGAAGAGAATCACCTTGCGAGGCTGCCCCTGTTCACCCGCAAGGAGGCGCCGCACCAGAGCCTGCCCCAGCGAGCCCGTACCACCCAGAACCAGCAGAATCTGGTCGGCGAACATCATGCTGGCAAGCTAGCAGTCACTCTGGAGACTGTCAATCTGGTTTGCGTTGATGGCGCGCCCCGACAAGAGCAGGGTGGAGCGGTGCAGCCGGCCATAACCAGGCGAGAGCGGCAGTGGCTGCGCGTCGCCCGGGTTGTGTCCGGCCATGATTTCTGCGATTCCGTGCACCCCCGGCCCCAGACTCCACCAGTCGGCCACCTCAAGGCCACCCTCCATCCAGCGGAGTTGGCGGTGCAGCCAGCCCCCCTTGCAGGCCATTCTGCCCTCGAAGCCCAGGGCACTGAAGTGGATGGGTTCGGCCTGAACCGCCCGCTCCAGGCGAAAGAGATTGACCGTAAGGTCGCCCTGTTCCCACCCCGGCAAACGGGGACCATTGTGAGCCGAGGTGCAGCGATAGCGGTTGCGAGCCTCGGGCAAACTGGTGTAGACGTAGGTGCCCGGATCGGTGAGCAGGGGCTGACGATAGTACAGCTCCATACTGAGCTGATCGCAGTGGGCATGCCCTCCGCGGCCCATCTGGCCGAGCTCGCCGCAGCGCAGCGCGAGGAAAAACTCGGGGCCGCGCCATACAAAGACCCCAAAGTCGGTATAACCCCAACAGTGCTCTGGCGGCGGCAGACTGTCCAGTCGCCAGCGGCTCGCATGCTTTGGGGGCTCGCTGAGTTCTTGCAAGCGCACCTTGGGCAACAGCGGCAGCGACACTTCCCAGCTCGCATCGGCCTGCATATCGCGGGCCAGAGTTCCCTCAAATACGGCTGGGCCCGACCACGACAGCAAAGCTTCATCCTGGAAAAGCTGGCCAAGCAGCCCCCCAAGCCCGCGGTGATCGTCGACCTCGGCCGGCACGATGGGTAGAAAACGCCCGTCGTCTCCGTCGCCCAGAGCCACCACTCGCCCGTCGGGGCGGGTCAGGCGCTGGCTGAAGTGGCCGGCTCCTCGCAGGCGTGACAGACTGGAGGAGCTGACTCGCAGCCCCCTGCGCTCGAGGGAGGCCAGAGCCCAGGCAACCATTTCAGCACTCAAACGATGATAGTGGGTCGAGGCTTCCAGATTGGCGCCGCTGGCACCAAACTGCTCCTGGATACTGGCGTCGAGCAGCCTCAGCACAGCTTCCAGCTGCTCTTGTCGTTGGCCGCGTTCCGACACATAGGCCAGACCGATGGCCAGGCCGCACAGGTTGCTCAGATAGTGATTGGTTCGCAGTTGTGGATGCCACTCGAGGTGATTCCAGATAAATTCCAGATGCAGTTCCACCACCCGGGCGGCCCAGCGGGGAGGAGGCTGCCCGCGCAATCGCAAGATTTCCCAGGCGACGATGAAGTTGCTCACCCGCAGTGCGGCCTCCATGGCACAGAACCACTGGACTCCGTAACCCACCGGGTTGTGAGCCATGAAGTCGGCGATTTGCTGCTCCACCTCGCGAGCCTCGCCGCAAAAAGCCAGGGGGAGCAACTGGTGACAGCGGGCCAGCTCCCACGCCACTCGAATGTCGGCTCCGGCCACCAGGCCGAACTTCAGTCGCCGCGAGGCGACCGACTCGCTCCAGCGATAACCGCTGTGATAGTCTCGCTGCCAGTCGATCGGCCGGTAACCGGACTCGAGCTGGTTTCTCCAGCGCAGGGCCGAGAAACGGGCTTTCCACGGTAAGGGGTCGGGACCAGGGCGGTTGTAGCAGTGGCCTTCCAGGCCCGAGCACACGGTTCCGTAGTCGGCCGAGAAAACCCCGGTGCCCAGAAAGTTGAAGCGGTGCTGCCTGGCCTCGGTGCTTCGTTGCTGCAGGGCTTGACTCAGCGAACCGGGTTCAGGAAAGCTGTCGAACAGTTTCACCGCGCGGGGTTCAAGCAGGCTCGAGAGCGGCCCTTCCAGAAAAATCCGGCCTTGCGCCTGTTGATGATTTCACCTGAATTCCCGCCGGTGGGGGGCGGGGCTACCACCCGAGTGACCAAGTTGGTGCGCTATCTTGCTCGCGAGGGAGTGCAACTCGAGGTGTTGACGGCTCCTGCTGGCCCTCATCATCCCATCGACGCGCTACGTTTGAAAGAAGTCGAAGGCCTGGTGGTCATCCATCAGGCCGAGGCTCCACCGGCCCTGACCAGGGCCCTGGCCTGGCTTCACCGCGACCGCTTTCGCGGTGCCTTGCGCCTGTACCACCTGATCGAACCCGGCTTTCCCGACCGGCTGTGCTGGTGGTGTCTGGGTGCCTGGAAGTTGGCTCGTGAGGCGGCCCGGCGTGCTCAGCTGGTGTGGACCACCGGGCCACCCTACGGTGCTCATCTTCTGGGCTATGCCTTGAGCCGCCTGTGCGGGCTACCCTGGGTGATGGACTGCCGCGATCCCTGGACACAAAACTTCATTTATCCACACCGTGGGCTGCGCCGCCGGGTGGAAGAGGCCTTTGAAGGTCACCTGCTGCGGCGTGCCGATCGGGTGGTGGCCGTCACCGAAACCATGGTGGAACACTTGAGCCAGCGTTTTGGTGTGAACGTGGTGCATGTCTCCAATGGTTTTGACCCCGAAGATCTTCCCCCCATCGCAGCCACCGATCCCCAGCTGCGACTTCTCGTCTACGCCGGAGTACTCAGCAAGCATCGCGATCCCGAGCCGCTGGCTCGGGCGATTCTCGGGCTGCAGCGTGCGGAAATTTGCCTGGAGTTGCTCGGCCCTGTGCGACGCGAGCCGGGCCCGGCACTGGCCGAGCTGCAACGTCGTGGCCAGCTGCGGCTGCGGGGGTCCCTGCCGCAAGCCCAGGCCCTGGCTCGGCTGGCGGCCGCCGATGTGGCTCTGGTGCTCGGCGAAGCGAACCCTCGGGCCGACCTGGCCGTGGGGGGCAAGGTCTACGAATTGCTGGCCCTGGGGGTGCCCGTTCTGGGACTGGTGGTGCCCGGGGAGATGAGCCGGTTGCTCACGTCGGGTGGGGCCACGGTGGCCCCTCCCGATGACGAACTCGCCATTTCGCGCTGTCTGAAAGAGATGCTGGAACGTCCACGAGTCCTTCGGCCCCAGGCCGGCCCCGACCACCCTCGGGCCTATCCACGGTTGGCCAGACAACTGCTGGACATCTTGAGGGAAGTGAGCCTGGCCCGTTGAGGCAGCTCTTGCTAACCGACTCGGGTCCTCGCGTCAAGCGCGTGCCCATACCAGCTCTCGGACCCGGTCAGGTATTGGTGCGGGTGGCCTTCTCGGCCATTTCGGCCGGTACCGAACTGGGCCTGTTGTCTTCCCGGCCCGAACTGCCGTTGTGGCGCCAGGCCCTCGAGCGAGCCCGTCGGCTGCGCCGCGCCCTGCGCGCGGCCGTGGCCCCCGGAGTGGCTCCCGAGCGAGCCCGCCGGGCTCTGCAGTTTGTGCGAACTCAGGCCCTGGGATATTCGGTCAGCGGCGAGGTGATGCAGGTGGGGGCAGGGGTCGATCGCTTCCGCCCTGGCGATCGGGTGGCCTGCGCTGGCGCTCAGTGCGCCTTTCACGCCGACTGGGTGTGTGTGCCGTTCCAACTGGTGGTGCCGGTCCCGGCCGAGGTCGAACTGTGTCACGCGGCCACCGTAGCCCTGGGGGCCGTGGCCCTGCACGGGCTGCGCCAGGCCGCTCCTCAGCTGGGCGAGCAGGTGGCCGTGGCGGGGTTGGGGCTCTTGGGTAACCTGTGCGTGCAAATGTTTCGCGCCGCGGGTTGTGGCGTCTTCGGTTGGGACCCTCAACCCCAGCGCCTCGAGCTGGCTCGTGCCTGCGGCCTGCAGCACGGCTACCTCATGCCTTCTTCGGCCGAGGTGTTTCGACAGACCCAAGGGCTGGGTGTGGACGCCGCCCTGGTTGCGGCCAGTGCCGGTAGCGAAGTGGTGCATCAAGCGGCTTCCCTATGCCGCGACCGGGGGCGCCTGGTGCTGTTGGGAAATACTCCGGTTTCGCTAGAACGCAACCTGTTTTTTCAGCGCGAATTGGAGCTGCGTATTACCCGGTCCTATGGGCCCGGCCGTTATGATCCGGCCTATGAGGAGCAGGGTCAGAGCTACCCGGTGGGCTATGTGCGCTGGACCGAAACGCGGAATATGGCGGCCTACCTGGACATGCTGGCCAGCGGCCAGGTCCAACTCGGAGCCCTGCAGCCACGCATCTTCCCGCTTCAGGAAGGTGAGGCTGCCTATCGCTGTTTGCAAGTCGAGCGTCCGCTGCTGGTGGTGCTGGACTGCCAGGGTCCCAGTCCTGCCTTACCCCAACCCGTGGCCCGTTCAGCTGCCCACTCCGCGGGGAAGCCGGGCCCGCTGGGGGTGGCGCTGGTTGGGCCCGGAGTCTTTGCTCGTCAGGTCCATCTGCCCCACCTGCTCGACGATCCTCAGCTCTGGCAACTGCGGTCGGTGGTGGCTCGGCAGGGCCATAAGGCCCTTCAGGTGGCGAGCAGCTGCGGCGCCAGAGCCGCCAGCTGGCAGGAGGTGCTGGCTGACCCTGACGTCCAGGTGGTGGTCCTGTGCACGCGTCACGATACTCATGCGTCTATGGCCCTGCAGGCTTTGCGGGCCGGTAAGCACCTGCTGGTGGAAAAGCCGCTCTGCCTTCGCCAGCAAGAACTGGTCGAAATCACCGAGTATTGCCAAAACGACAAGGGCGGGCCGCTTTGGACGGTGGGCTTCAATCGGGCTTTTGCTCCCACCGCGCTGGCCCTGAAACGGCTCCTGCAGCAGCGACGGGGGCCGGCACTGTTGAACTACCGAGTTCAGGCCGGTCCGCTAGCCTCCAACCACTGGATATACTCGGACCAGGGTGGGGGGCGCAATGTGGGCGAGGCCTGCCATTTTTATCACCTGCTGCTCTGGTTGTTGGAGGCGGAATGCCGCGTAGTGGCGGCTGTCTCCGGTGGCGCAGGCCCGCCTACCGACCATTTCACGGTCAGCCTCGCCTTTACCGACGGTTCTCTGGCTACGCTGAGTTACACTGCGGCTGGCGACACCCGTCTGGGCAAAGAGTGGTTGGACGTCTGCTTTGACGACCAGAGTCTGCAGCTCTACGATTTTCGTGAGCTTCGTCAGGCCGGTCAGTTGACTTTTGTCTCGGCTTCTCAGGACAAGGGCCATCGCTCGATGCTGGAGGCCTTTGGTGTGGGCTTGCTGAGCGGCACTCAGGTTCTGCCTTTGCAACCTCAGTTGCGGGCCAGCGCTGTCGCTCTCGAGGTGGAAACGCGCTTGCGGGGGCAGTGATCAAAGCTGCCACTGTGTGCCCTCGGGCAGGGGGGCAAAGGACTTCAAGAGGTGGCCGTTCGACACGGTCCAGGAATGATTGCGCCCGGCATTTCGGCAGCAGCAAAAGTTGAAGCGATCGGCGCTGACCTGGGGCACCCCCGACACCCAGGCACGCAACAGCAGTTCGGTGTCTTCGGCCCGGGGCAGCGAGGCCCAACCCAGGGCATCGAGCACCTCGCGGCGCATGCCCAGACTGGCCCCCGTGTTGAGCAGGCACCATTGATAGTCGCGATCGGGGTCGCGAATCACCCCCCGGTCTCGATCCTCGAGCCAGATGGAATGGGTGAGCTTGCCCACGATGCCGGCCTGGGTGGCCAGCAGCAGCGCCGCCATGTCTTCGAGGTAATGGCCGGCGTAGCGATCATCGTCGTCCATTCGAAAGAGCAGTGAGCCTCGGCTCTGATCCAGGGCATATTGCAGGCAGGTTCCCAGTTTCCAGTCGCTGGGTGCCGCCAGCCACCATACTCCCTGGTTTTCCAGTTCGCGAAGACGGCTGCGTTGGGTCGAGTCGGGCCGGAAACCGTGGGTAACGATGATCAACTCTTTGCGGGAGTAGGTCTGGCACAGGAAATTCTCCAGGGCCCGCTCCAAGAGTTGAGGTCGACAGGTGGGCAGCAGCACCGAAATGAGCCGGTCCTGTCTGGCCACGGGATCCAGGCCGAGTTCGGCGGCCACCTGTCGCAGCCGAACCTCCAGGGTGTGATGTCGCAACAGGTGGCGCCAGTTCAGAAGTTGCTGGGCCCGTCCCCACCAGGGGTGGTTTGAAGGAGGGCAAGTCTCTCCCCATCCCAGAGGCCGGCCGGGTGCAGTGACAGCCTCCGCCAGGTGCCGCCAGGCGCTCGGCAGTTCGCCGAGGCCCGGGCCCGGCGCCAGCGGGTGAAAACGGCTTGGTTCCAGGGCGGGCGCCAGTTCGGTGCTCGAGAATACCCGTTGACACTGCTTCAGCAAAGGCGACAGTGGCGCCGGCTGAGCGCCCTCCAACAGCCAGACGGCTACAGGTCCGCGCTGGCAAAGATCGAGTGCTTGCTCGAGCGACAGGCCGGTGGGCAGTTGGCCATCGATGGCCAGCAGCCGTCCAGGCCGCCGGGCCGCAACGGGCCCCGCCCGTTCCAACAGGGGCTGCAGCCAGGCCGGCCCCAGGGCGCGAAGGCCGGTGGGTGGGGCCACCTCCTGCACCTCGAATCGAGCCTGGCAGCGGCTCGATCGGGCCGTAGCCCAGCCCAGCAAACGCAACCATTCGCTCGACGGCGGCCAGCGATTGAGGCAACTCAGCAGCGTGCGCGTGGCCCGCAGGGACTCGCGCAGCCGCAGTCGCCAGCTCTGGGCCCGGCGTAGTTGCCAGCTTCGCAGGGGCTCGCTGGGGTCGCCGGCCCCCGGCGTGCTGGCGACCTGGTAGACGTAGGGCCAACTGGCTTTGCCGGCGATGGTTCCCTGGGCACGCACCAGATGCAGGCGTGGAAACCAGCCGCCCCCCCCGTGGGGGTCGTGGGGTCGATTCCAAAAGCGGATTCGTGAGGCCAGCGTCGCCCGTTGCCCCTCGTCGAGATCGTCGGGAGGACGGTTGCGGTTGCGCACTTCACCCAGCTCGACGACAGCGTTGCGATAACTGACCTTGGGGAGAATCTCCGGGGCGCGAAGCAGCAGATGTTCACAAGGCGGGAGCTGAAGAAAGCGGCACAGTTCTCGCAGAGTTTCTTCCGGCTGTTGGGTGAGCTGCTCGTAGCGCACAAGAATGTGACCGGCCTTACCCGCCCAACGTTCCACCAGTGTTCGGCTGACTTCCCACTCGCGCAGGCAAGATTCGAGGCTGTAGTCGCCTTCCCAGTGTTCGGGATACTCTCGGGCAATGCGGTACAGCGAGGCCGCTACCGAGGTGCCTTCGCGGAGAATGTGCACAAAACGAGCTCCCGGCAGCCTGGCCAGAAGGTCGATGTGGCGCAAATGCAAAGGGGTTTTCTCCAGCCAGCCGGCCTTGTTGTGGTGGGTTGCAGCCCGGTCGAGACAGCGGGCCAGGGCCTGCGACCAGTGACCCAGCCAGGGAGACAGCGGCGCCTTCCAGTGGCGCATCAGGCCCAACTCATTAAGGCGCCTCTGAAGGAGCTGAGGGGCTCGGGGAGCGACCAGGCCCAGGCGTCGGAACAGCGAGCCACCCAGCACGTCCCCCGTCGAAAGGCTAGACCACAAGTAGGTTTCGGGAAGCGTGTACAGGCTGGGATGACTGCCTAGCAAGCTTTGTAGCAGCGTGGTTCCCGAGCGTGGGCAGCCCAGGATGAAGATGCGATAGCCAGCCATAGGCCTCCGTTCTGCGTTTCAAGGAACTTTGGGGTGGGGACCTAAGAAACTCAGATGGCTGATCCCGAGAAGAAATACCGCGTCACCGAGTACATTCTCGAGCCGACCAACGGTCTCGGCCAATATGTCACTCGCCCCTTCAACCTGATGGGGGAACCCTTTGTGGTTTTCTGCTCCAGCCCTACCTGCGAGCACTATGTTGAGGCCGAGTTCGCTTTTCCTCACTGGTCGGAAGATTGTCCGGAGAACCTGGGCGTTTTGCGCTGCGTGGCTTGCGGCGCACCGGTCATCCGACCTCGGGGCCCCGACCAATGAGCCTGCAAGCCCATCTGTTGGAACTCGAAGCGGATATCATGGGCGTTTCCGATCGGGGTGCCGAGTTTCAGGGTAGGGTCGGCTCGAACCAGAAAACCGACACTGGCGACGCCGCGGCCGACGTTGTCACGGCGGCCGACTACTGGGTTCAACTCGAGTTGCTGAAACTGCTGGTGGAAACGCCGCTGCAGCAGTGTCAACTGGTGGCCGAAGAAAGTTCCGCCGAACTGGCACCGGTGCAAGCTCGCTTTGCTGCCAGCAGCGATGTGTGCCTGTATATCGACCCCATCGATGGCACCCAGCGATTTGTAGAGGGTACTCCTTATTTTTCTACCATCGTGTCGTTGCGTCGTGGCGACAGCTGCCTGTATACCTTTTGCTACTTTCCCAAGCTGAAGTGGTGGGTCCGTATGGTGGGCGAGCAGGGGTTTTCTCAGTCGGGCCCATTTCCGATAGCGTTGGAGCCTCATCCAGAAACCGTGGTCTATACGGCTGGCAGTGCCGAAGACTTTGTCGAACTGGGCGCCCGCCTGCCAGGCTACAACTGGAGCAAGGGTTCGCGCCTGCACCCTTGCGGGTCAAAGTTGCTCTATCTGGGGGGGGCGGTGGCAGGATATGCCTGTGCAAACCCTAATCCATATGATGGTTTGCTGATTTATCACTTCGCTCAGGTCCGCCGCCACTCGATCCACACTCTGGGTCTCTGCCTGGACGAGTTGAAACCGTCTCCCCGGGGGCTGCGCCTGGGCGGTCAGTATCTTTGCCATCAGGTTCTCCGACCTTGATGCAGCTCGATCGTCTGCCGCTTTTTTTCGTGCTGAACGTAGCGGCTTTCACGGCCTTTCTGTTTTTCAGCTTCCGCCCCACATCGCAAAGCGGCTTCAGCCGTTGGAGCGAGCGTTTCTTTGGCTGGCTCTTTCGTCTGCCGGGGCTGCGACGCTGGTCCCAGCGCCGTCAGGAGAAACGGTTTGCCCCGGCGGTTGCGCCCGGCAGCGGCCTGCAGGGACGCCTGGCTTTGGGGCTGGGGTTGGCCTCCTATTTTGAAACCCAGGCTTCGTTGGATCAGATGCTGCTCAATCAGATCGGTTGGCTGCGCCGCGAACTGTTTCTCGATTCGGGCATGGTCATTCCCAGCATCACCGTGGTCCAGGAGCGCGCCCTGAACCCCTTCGACTATGCCCTCAGCTTCGGCCCCCGCGAGTTGGCCCGCGGCAGCATTTTGCCGGCTCACTGGCTGATATCGCTGGAAGGTTCGCCAGCCTGGCTGGAGGGACGGGAGTTGGCCCGCCATCCCGTCACGGGCCGCAACACTTGCTGGGTAACCGCTGGCGAACTGGCTCAGGCCTTGCCCTCGGCCAGTCGCTGTGAAGATGGCCTGGAAGTGTTTGCCCATCACCTGCGTCACGCCCTCTGGCAGGATATGGCCAGCTTCGTCTGTGCTGAGTTCTGTCAGCACTATGTGGCTCAGGGGCTCGAGCGTGCCCCTCAGGTGCGCCACTGCCGTCGGGTGCTGGAAAGCAACCAGAATCGTCTGATGTCGCTGCTGCAGCTGGTGCTGGCCATGGGCGGCAGCCTGCGCGATCCGGGCAAGGTGCTGGCCATTGCGGGCTCGGGTCTGCTGCGCGGAGAGCCTTTGGAAACGCTGGCCCGCCGCATTGTGGAAGTCAATCCGCGGGGCAACGGCCGAGACCAGGCGCCGCCCAGCGGGCTCTCTTCGGCGTTGCTGTACAGCTACTTTTGGAATGAACATCTCTCGGGAGACCTGCTGGGGCGCAGTGATTCCGATACGCTCGAGGGTCTGGCCGTAGGCATGCTGGAGGTTCAAAGCTTGCCAGCACCCGTGCTGGAACAGGCCTGGGTCGAGACTCTGTCCGCTTCAGAAGTCTTTTTGTTGGGTCGTTCCAGCGAGCTGGCCGAACAGCTGCATCAGATGCTTCAGAGCAAAGGAAAGCCTTCCCGCCTGGGTCGTTCCGAGCAAACGGCCATCCTTTTGTTGAGCCTGCCTCGTCAGGCAGGCGAGGTGCTGGCCAGGCAGGTGATCCGTCAGTTGAGCCGGCCCAAGGTCGAGGAACTGATTCAGGCCATGGGTCGTTTCGGCTATCTTCTCCTTCAGGCTCCCCCCGGACAGGGCGCACGCCAGGTCGCTGAACTGGGCTTTCGCGAACGCATTATCGGCGAGTTCCTCGACTATGCCTGTTGTAGCAGCCTGCACTTGCCGGTTCCTCCTGGCGAGTGGCTGGAAGACTGGCTCTATCAACGTCACGACCTGCCGGTGGACGAACTGGCTTACGCCGTCGAGCGTTATTACTTTCCTTCTCTCGAGCCGCTTACCCGATTGCGTCGCGCCGTGGAACAGGACCCCAAAAGGTTGGGTCGGGCCCTGGTTCAGTTTGCCCAGGGGGCGGCGGCGCCGCTGCAGGCCGTCGAGCGGGCTCCGTTGGGCCTGAGCGCTCTGCCCTGCGAGTTGCGACAGGGGGTTCTGGGAAGACTGCGCGGCCGCGGCTGCGAGGTCAGCGAGCCAGAGACCCCCGATTCGCGACACCTACGCTACTGTCAATGGGAGTTTGCTCAGCGCATCGTGGCGGTCTTCGACCGCGGTCGCTCGCTTCCGCGTTAAGTCCGCCCGCGAATTTTTTACCCTCGGGGCAGTAAGCTGGCTCGATTGGTTTAATCTTAAAGCGTGGGTACTCGCTATAAGGGCGCTCCCCGAGAGGTGGAGGCACTCAACCTGTATATCAAACTGATGCGGGCCAGTGCCTCGGTAACTTCTCGCCTGCAGGGGCGCATTCAAAAATCCGGCCTCACCATGTCTCAGTTTGGCGTTCTGGAGGCTCTCTATCACCTGGGCCCATTGTGCCAAAAAGAGCTGGGCGACAAGTTGCTGCAGAGCGGCGGCAACATCACCATGGTCGTCAACAATCTCGAGCGGCAGGGACTGGTGGTGCGCCTGCGGGATGAAGTCGACCGGCGCTACATCATGGTTCACCTCACCTGGCGAGGGAGCGAGGTGGTGCAGGAACTCTTCCCTCAGCATCTTGAGGGAATCGCCGGATGCTTTTCGGTGCTTACGCTGGAGGAGTGTCAGCAGTTGAATCGGCTTCTGCGCAAAGTTGGAAAGGGCTAGGGCAGGTTCCGAAAGAAGGCCGACGGCAATGCTAACCCTTTCCCGTAGCACCTGGAAGGCGCTGCTACAGCGGGCTCGTTCCCGCTGCCTGGAGCCCGGTCAAACGTTGTACGAAGAAGAAGCCGAGGCCAGCGGTGTCTGGTTGGTTCGATACGGCAAGTTAGAGGTGTTCAAGACCTTCTTTGGCGAGCGCCACCGACTGACGCTGGTAGGCCGGGGAGATATGCTGGGCGAAACCCAGCTGTTTGAGCCTGCTCCCTGTCACGCTTCGGCGGTGGCCCTGGCTCCCTCGCGAGTGTTGGAGTTGCCGGTCGAGGAACTGCGCCAGCAGGTGCTGCAGCAACCACAGCTGGCGCTGCCCATGCTGCGGGGGCTCGTCGGTCGGGTGCGTCAGGTGGAGCAGAACCTGGTGGAACACCTGGTCCATCGCAACCTGGAAATGCAGATCCAGAACGCTCGCGTCGAGGGCAAGATCCGCCGTCGGGTGAAAGACCTCGAGCGCAGCAACAGCGATCTCAGCCGTCTGGCCTGGATCGACCCCTTGACGGGTTGTCAGAATCGTCGCGCGCTGGACAAGCAGCTGCAGGTGCTCTGCAGTTCGCCGGATCCGGCCGCCGTGGTGATGATCGATGTCGACCACTTTAAGCACTACAATGATACCCAGGGTCATCAGGCCGGCGATAAAGCGTTGCAAACCCTGGTGCGTCTGATCCAGCGGCGGCTGCGTGCCGACGACGTGCTGGCGCGTTATGGCGGCGAGGAGTTTTGCCTGATTCTCAAGGGCATCCAGCCCGACGCGGCCGTGCGCGTGTGCCAGCGATTGCGCGAGGCCATTCGCGAATTCGCCTTTCCTCACGAGGAACTCCAGCCCAATGGCGACTTTACCGTCAGCCTGGGGCTGGCCATGTATCCGGCCGAGGGCCGCGAGCCACTCGAGCTGTTGCGCCTGGCCGACGCTCGCCTCTACGAGGCCAAGTACGGCGGGCGCGATCGCCTCTCGGCCGGTCCTTACACCCTGGCCTGAGACCCGGGGTCAGGCCAGCCTGGAGCGCAGTTCTTGCAGCTGCGTGGCCAGCCGCGCTTCCTCACCGTCGGCATAGCCAAAGCCTCGGCCCTGGTTGTGGCGCAGAAAGGCCAGCTCCGAAGCTACCTGCAAATACTGCTCGCTGCGCAGCCAGCCCAGCGGGCCCTTGCGCAAGAGTTTGCCCAAAGAATACAGCGGGCGCCCCCAGAGCGAAGCTACCCAGCGCAGTTCCGAGGCCGGCAGGTCGCCCGCAAGGTACTTGCGCAGCAGGCCACCTTCGCGGGCCAGCGCGGCCAGCACCACCACCAGCACGCCCAGGGCCGTGGGGGCCATCAGGAACACATAGCTCAGCAACCAGGCTTCAGCCTGCAGCGAGGCCGTAAGGTTCCAGATGCAGTGCAGCGTCATGGCCAGAGCCAAGCCTCCCAGCGGAGCCACCACGCGCAGCCAGCGTCGGTCGGTTTGGGCGGCCCAGCCCAGGCCAATGCCGGTCATACTGGTGAACAGGGGGTGGGCATAGGGTGACATCATGCCGCGCAGCACAAAGACCAGTCCGGCCACCTCGCCGCCCCCCTTGGAGAAGGCCGCACCGTAATACTGGATATTCTCGGTCATGGCGAAGCCCAGCGCCACCATGGTGGCGTAGACCACGCCATCGACAATGCCGTTGAATTCGCGCCGTTTCCAAAAATAGAGCAAAAACAGGCACAGCCCCTTGCTGAGCTCCTCCACCAGCGGAGCCGAGATCACGCCGGTCAGCAGGTGGCCGCCAGCCACGCTACCGGTGGCTACCTGGAAAGCGGCGTGATTGAAGCTGTTCAGCAGGTAGCTCATAAAGACCGCCAGGGTTGCTCCCCAGAGAAAGGAGCCCAGCAACAGCCCCGGCGGTTCGGGTTCATAACGGTCGATAAAGAGGGCCAGCCCCGCATACAGCGGCACCGGCAAACAGGCCAGCATGACCCCGGCCACCACTCCGTGAATGCCCACGTCACCGGCGATCAGCAGCAAGGTGAGCGTGCCCGTGCTCAACGCGAGCAGGGAAAAGCAGCCCAGGCAACATCCGGAAGCGCCCCGGTTAGAGGAGGTGGCGGCCACGTTGCCAAGGTTCTCGATCGCTGATGAGTCGCCTTTATTTTCCCGCCACCGAGCGCAACCGCCAACCCATCTGGGAGGTACTGAGGCCCAGGCTACAGCCGGGTGGAACCTACCTGGAAGTAGCTTCGGGCTCGGGCGAACACCTGGCCTATTTCGCCCAGCAGCCCGAGGGGCACCAGGTGAGTTGGATCCCCAGCGACCCCGTGGCCGAGCACCGGCTCAGCATCGCCGACTGGTGCCAGCAGCTTCCCCATGTGGCGCGGCCGCTCGACATCGACTGTCGCCAGCCGCGGTGGCAGGGGGTCGGGGAGGTAGACGGCATGCTGGCCATCAACATGGTGCATATCGCGCCCTGGTCGGCCTGCGTCGGACTTTTTGCGGGAGCGGCCCGGCATCTAAGCGTCAGGGGCTGGTTGTATCTGTATGGCGCCTACTTTTGCGCCGATGTCGAAACGGCCCCTTCCAATCTGGCCTTTGACCACAGCCTGCGTCAGCAGAATGCCGAGTGGGGCGTGCGCCAGCTGGAACAGGTCAGCCAACTGGCCCTCGAGGTTGGCTTGGTGCTCGTGCAGCGCACCCCGATGCCGGCCAATAATCTCTCGTTGCTGTTCCAAAGGGAACGAGATTTCGCCAGGAGCCTTGAATTCGCTTGCGGAAACCCTTGAAATGTCTTCTTCCACTCTGGAGCCCATGCATCCACTCTTTGACTTCACCGAGGACGACGTCCTCGACAATCTGACCACCGGCATGAACCCGGCCCAGGCCCAGGCCGTGGCTACCACCGAGGGTCCTTTGCTGATTCTGGCAGGTGCGGGCAGTGGCAAGACGCGCGTCCTCACCCATCGCATCGCCCATATCCTGGCCGCCCGCAAGGCCCGCCGCAACCAGATTATGGCGGTAACCTTCACCAACAAGGCGGCCAAAGAAATGGCCGAGCGCATCGAGCATCTTTGTGGTTCGGGGCGCTTTCCCGATCTGGGCACTTTTCACTCGGTGTGCGCTCGCTGGCTGCGCCGCGAGGCCGAAATTCTAGGCATGTCGCCGAGCTTTGCCATCTTCGCCACGGCTGAACAACTGGTGGTCATGAAAGAGGCCATCCGAGAACTGGGCCTGGACGACAAGAAGTTCACCCCGCGAGGCATCCTCAGCCAGGTGTCGGGCTACAAGAATCAGATGGTCACGGCCGAAGAGTTGAAAACTCGGGCCCACCATTCGCGCAATCCCTTCGATGCCCATGTGGCCGATATCTATTCCCTGTATCAGCGCAAGCTGAAGCAGAACCAGGCGCTGGATTTTGACGACATTCTGTGGATGACGGTAGAGATGCTCCAGCGCTTTCCCGAAGTTCGCCAACGCTACCAGGAGCGTTTGCGCTACATCCTGATCGACGAATATCAGGACGTCAACGCCGTGCAGTACGAGCTGGTCAAGCTGCTGTCGCAACAGCATCGAAACATTTGCGCGGTGGGCGACGACGACCAGAGCATCTACGCCTTCCGCGGGGCCGATGTCTCGATTTTGTTGCGTTTCGAGAAAGATTTTCGCGACGCCCGGGTGATCAAGCTCGAGCAGAACTATCGCTCCACCCAGAAGATTCTCGACGCCGCCAATGCGGTGGTGGCCCACAACAAATCTCGCAAGGCCAAGAAACTCTGGACCGACAAGAGCGGCGGCGAGTCGCTGCGCTTTTATCTGGCCGGTGACGGGCGCGACGAAGGGCGCTTCATCGCCCGCGAGATTCGCAACCTGTACCCCCAGAGGGCCGGCTATGCCGATTTTGTTCTGCTGTATCGCACCAACGCTCAGTCCCGGCTGCTTGAGGAAGCCATGATCCAGGCGGCTATTCCCTACAAGATCGTGGGTGGGCTGCGATTCTTCGAGCGCAAAGAAATCAAGGACGTCCTCAGCTACCTGTGCGTGCTGGTCAACCCGGCCGACAGTATCAATCTGCGCCGTATGATCAATACGCCCACCCGCGGCGTGGGGGCTACCTCCATGGAGCGCTTGCTGCAGGCCGCCAGCGACAGCGACCTTCCCCTGTGGGAGGTTCTAAAGGGCGACCTCAGCGCGCTGCCTGGCAAGGCTCGCGAGGCTCTTCGAGAACTGGTGGCCTGGATGGCCGATCTGGCCGTCCGAAAAGGCGACATGAAAGTGACCGACATCCTCGAAGAGGTGCTGCAAAAGAGTCGCTACCGCGACTGGCTGCTGCAGGAGGATAAGGTCGAAGCCCAGGTTCGCCTCGAGAATCTGGACGAACTGGTCAACGTCACCAGCGAGTACGACCGCAGTGCCGAGGAAGGCAGTTTGGAAGGCTTCCTCTCTGAGGTCAGTCTGCTGTCCGACCAGGATACCTATGCCGAGGGGGCCCAGTCGGTTACGCTGATGACCCTGCACGCGGCCAAAGGGCTTGAGTTTCCGGTGGTGTTTCTGGCCGGCCTCGAAGAAGAAACCTTCCCCCACATTCGCTCGTTGGACGACGACGACCAGCTTGAGGAAGAACGGCGCCTCTGTTACGTGGGCATTACCCGCGCCAAAGAGATTCTCTATCTCACCTCGGCCCAGAGCCGCGAGTTTCAAGGAGCTCGCATGTTGCGAAAGCCCTCGCGGTTCTTGCGGGAAATTCCCAAGGCATTGCTCGCCCATCAGGGCCTGCCCCCGGCAGCTGCCCAACGCCCGGCGCCTGCCCAGCGCGCGGCTTCCAGCCCCGCCATCGGCTCGGGCCAGGCCCGCTGGGCAGGTTGGGGAGCCCAGGCCTCCAAAGGGCCGGCCGCCATTTTTGCCGTTGGCGATGAGGTGACTCACAACTCCTTCGGCAACGGACGGGTGGTGGCGGTCGACCGCGACATCTTGACGGTCGAGTTTGAAACCAAGGGCACCAAGCAGGTCAAGCAAGACTTTCTCAAGCGGGCGGGCACCCCGGTGCGCAGCGTGAAGGTTGGCGACCGGGTGCAACACCCTCGTTTCGGTAACGGATTGATCAAGAGCATCGCCCAGGGCCAGGCCACGCTGGTGTTTGGCCAGATTACGGCCATGCTCTCACTTGAAGAAGTAGGGCGCCTGCCGGCGCCCTGAACCATTCCCGGAGGTACCCATGAAACATCTATTCGCAATATTGGCCGTTCCGGCATGCCTGACGCTGGCTGTGGAGGCCCAGACGCCCTATCCTACGGGCAACGTGAAGGACCTGCGGCCCAAAGTCGGCTGCAAGTTCAGCGGTCCCATGCGCAATCTGCGTTTGTTCATGGACGGTAAGGAACTTACAGCCCAGTCGCTGCGTGCCAGCCAGAGCATCGAGTATGTGCCGGCCGCCAATCTCAACCTGGGACGCCACGAATGTTGGGCTTTTGGCCTGAATCTGTTGGGCTTGAAGGTGGAAAAACGCTGGAGTTTCGACACGGTTCAACAGCAGCAGGGCCTGCCCCCAGCCAGTTTGCAGACCCTTCCGCAAAATGGTGCTACGGTCGATCAAGTTCGCCCGCAGATCCAGGGAACGGCTCCCCAGAACATTCTGGCCGCTCGGGTCTACCTCGACGGTCAGGAAGTCACCCGCCAGGTCTCGCTGCAGGGCAATCGGTTCGAGTTTCAACCGGGCTCTGATCTGAGTTCGGGCGAGCATCAGGTGGGGGCCAATCTTTCTCTGGCTAATGGCCAGACGTTGAGCCACAACTGGAAGTTCAACGTGCGGGCACAGCAGGCCCAGGTTTCCAATCATCCTCAGGGGGGCTCCAATCTGTTCAGCAACCCCAGCCCGCCTCCCAACAGCAGGTTTCGCCATCGTCGGCCCACCTTTGCGCTGGACTACAGCGTACAGATGCAGGGTTTGAAAATGATCATCGATCAGGTTGATTTCACCTCCAGCTGCCAGGTCACGGGCAACCGCATCAGCTTCACGCCCGATTATGATGTCGACTTCGGTTCCCATCAAATCCTGGTGGAAGGCACGCTGGCCAACGGGCAACGCGTCAACCGTTACTGGGGCTTCGACATCGACGGCAACGCCGCTCAGGAGTTCCCCCAGAGCGGCAACGGCAATCAGGGCGAGTTCAGAGTGCGCACTCCCAAACCCGGCGGCGAGGTGCCCGCGACCTTTGATGTCAAAGGCAGCGCCCCCGCGGGTTCCAATGTAAAGGTGGAAATTCGTCCTCGCAACAGCAACCGCACCTACACCTATCTGGGCCAGGCCGACAGTAAGGGGCGTTTTTCGGTGTACTGTCCGGCCACCTGGTCGAGCCGCGGGCAAAGGCTGCGGCTGCGAGTGGTTCGCACCGACGGGGCCGGACCCGAGGTGGGCGCACCCGAGCAGTTCGAGGTCATTCGCCGCTAGAGAAACTTCCTGGCGGGAATGAGTCGATCCGGCTGCGAAAGGCCTGGCTATGAAGACCATCGCCATGCTGCTGGCGGGGGGCGAGGGGAGCCGTCTGACGGTGCTCTCTGAAAAACGCGCCAAGCCCGCCGTCCCCTTCGGGGGCAAATACCGGATTATCGACTTTACGCTGAGCAACTGCGTCAACAGCGGCATCTACACCGTGGGCGTGCTGACCCAATACCGGCCCCACAGTTTGAATGACCATATCGGCATCGGCAAGCCCTGGAACCTCGACCGCAGTCGAGGCGGCGTGCGCTTGCTGTCGCCGTTTCAAGAGCGCGGCGGCCAGCGCTGGTATGGCGGCACGGCCGATGCCATTCATCAGAACTGGGGCTTTGTCGAGGATCACGCCGCCGACGCGGTGTTGATCCTCTCTGGCGACCATATCTACAAAATGGACTACTCGAAGATGATCGAGTTTCATCGGGCCCAGCGGGCCGACTTCACCGTGGCGGTGATGCCGGTTCCGCTGGAAGAAACCGATCGCTTCGGAATTATGACGCTCGACGATCAGGACCGGGTGGTCGAATTTACCGAGAAGCCCAAGAAACGCGACAAAGGCAACCTGGCCTCGCTGGGCATTTACATCTTCAGTCGCCGGGTATTGCAGGAGCGCCTGCAGTGTCTGCGCGAGGAGCACCCCGATCTCGACTTTGGCAAACACGTCATCCCTTCGCTGCTTTCGCAGGGCTATCGTTGCGTGGGCTACCGCTATGAAAGCTATTGGGTAGATGTCGGCACCATCGATTCCTACTGGTCTACCAGTCTGGAGCTGTGCCGGCCCTCCCCGGCTCTCGATTTGTTTACCGACCACTGGCCCATTCTCACGCGCTCGGAAGAGCGACCGGCCGCTCGTATCGGGCCCCAGGCCAAAGTGATTTCAAGCCTGATTTCCAACGGCTGCGTCATTCGGGGCCTGGTGAACAACAGCGTGTTGAGCCCGGGGGTACAGGTGTCGCCGGGGGCCGTGGTTGAGAACAGCATCATTATGAACGACTGCTGGATTGGGCCCGGAGCTCGACTGGACCGGGTGATTGTCGACAAACAGGTGGTCATCGGCGCCGGTGTTTGTATCGGACCGGGCGACGATTCGGTGGCCAACCATCTGATGGGTGACAAAATGACCACAGGCATCACCGTGATCGGCAAGGGGGCCACCGTGCCGGTGGGCTGCAAGATCGGTCGTAACGTGCTGATCAACAGTGACCGGGAAGAAGAGCATTTTCCCGACAGCAACGTCGTGGGCGACGGGGAAACGGTGTAGGAGAGAGCATGTCGCGAGCATTAGCCATCATCATGGCCGGTGGGCCCAGCCCCAATCTGGCTTCTCTGACCGAGGTCCGCGTGGCCCCGGCCATTCCTTTCGGAGGCAAGTATCGCCTCATCGACTTCAGCCTTTCCAACTGCGTCAACAGCGATATTTATAATGTGGCGGTCATCACCCAGTACCTGCCTCAAAGCCTGAACGACCACCTGGGCACCGGGGCTCCCTGGGATCTCGACCTGATGACGGGCGGGCTGCGGGTGTTGCATCCCTATCAGGGTGGACGCCTGGGAGACTGGCAGCGGGGTACAGCCGATGCGGTGCGCCGTAATCTGGACTATCTGAAGGATCAGCCCGAAGAAAACGTGCTGATCCTCTCGGGCGACCACATTTATCTGATGGACTATCGCCCCATGCTGCGCCAGCATGCCGAAAGCGGAGCCGACCTCACGCTGGCCGTGCGCCGCGTCAGCCCCCACGAGGTGCATCGTTACGGCATTGTGGCCGTGGGGCCCGAAGACGTGGTGGAAGGCTTCGAGGAAAAGCCGCGGCGGGCCCGCGAGGCGCTGGCCAACATGGGGGTGTATGCCTTCCGCAAGCAACTGCTGATCGACCTGCTGGAACGTCACGACTATCTCGACTTCGGTCGCCATCTGGTGCCGGCCATGGTCGAGCAAAATATGCACGTGCGGGCTCATTCTTTTCCCGGCTACTGGGCCGACATCGGCACCGTGCAGTCCTACTGGGAGACCAACCTGAGCTTATTGGCCGAAACCCCGGCCCTCGACCTCTACGACCCCCACTGGACGGTGCTGACCCGAAGTATGGAGCGCGCTCCCGTCAAGGTGGGCCCCAGCGCCCGGGTGGAGGGGAACTTGCTATCCAATGGCTGCCGGGTGGAGGGCATCGTGGAGCACTCGGTGCTCTCGCCGGGCGTGGTGGTGGCCGCCGGGGCGGTGGTGCGCAACAGCATTGTGCTGCACGATACGGTGATCGAAGAAGGTGCCGTGGTCGACCGCTGTATTCTCGACAAGAACGTACTGGTGGGCAAGGGCGCCCAGGTGGGCGTGGGCGACGACAACAGCGCCAATCAGCAGCTGCCGGATTGGTTGAACACCGGCCTGACGCTGGTGGGCAAAGACGCTCACGTACCCGACAAGGTCGAGCTGGGCCGCAACGTGGTGGTGCACACCGGTGCCAAAGCGGCCGATTTTGCTCGGCGCAAGAAAATCGCCAGCGGCAGTTCGATCGGAGAAGCTCCCTGATACCTTTGCTCGAGCAGGCCCTGGAGCGGCGCCGCAGCTGGCTCGATCAACAGACCCCCCAAAGCTTTCGGGCCTTCCACGGCTGGAGCGAGGGCTTGCCCGGCGCCAGTCTGGACCGTTATGGCGAAGTGGCTCTTTTGCAACTCTTTCGTCCGCTGGGCCAGCTGCCGCCCTGGGAAGAGCTGGAAGGGTGGTGTCGCCTGCATCTGGGTTGTCAGCTGCTGGTGGTGTGGCAGCGAGAGCAGCGCCGGGCCCGGCGAGTGTATCCTCAGGGGCCCTTGCCGACCAGCTTTTGGGCGCCCGAGGGCGACCTGCAGTTTGCTATCCACACCGAACCCCGAGGTCAGGACCCCGACCTGTTTTTGGATACCCGCTCGGTTCGCCGCTGGTTGCGCGGCCTGCCACGCAACGGCTGGCGCATCCTTAACCTCTTCAGCTATACCTGCAGCCTGGGTATCGCCGCCGACGCGCCCGAGGTTGCCCGCGTGGTCAATGTGGACTTTTCCGCCTCGGCCCTGGCGGTGGGTGCCCGCAACGCCGAGCAAAACGGCTGTATGCATCAGGAGTTTCTATGCGAAGAGGTTTATCCCGTGCTCTGGCAGCTGGCCGGTCGGTCGCTGCCGGCTCGCGCTCGCAAACGCGGCAAGCCGACGCTGCGAATTCCACCGACCCGCTTCGACTGCGTGCTGATCGACCCGCCGGCGCTGTCGAAGGGGTTCTTCGGCAGTGTCGACGTGGTCCGCGACTATCAGAGCCTGCTGCGCCCGTGTCTAGAACTGCTTCAGCCGGGAGGCAGAATACTGGCCTGCAACAACAGCCCGCGAATGACGCTAGAGGCCTTTGTGGAGGTACTTGCAGGCTGTGCCCGTAAGGCGGGAAGGCCCATCGCCTCGACCACGCCGCTGCCCTCCGACCCGGATTTTCCGCCCCTCGGCGAAGCGGCCCTCAAGGCCATCTGGCTGGAGTTTAGCGACTGAACTCCTCGGCCGACTCCGGCACCTGGTTGTCGAGCTTCAGTTCGGGTTCGGGCGGGGGCTCGTCGCTGGAGCGCTGGCGCACCGGCAGGTTGGGCAGGGGAATGGCCAGGCTTTCGGCCAGTTCACTTACGGTGACAAACTCGAAACCCTTGGCTTTCAGCGCGTTGATATAACCAGGCAGGGCCCTGACAATGCCCAGGGCTCCGCTGTGCATCAGCGTGACTCCTTCGCGACTTCGACCGCGGTAACTGAAACGAATCAGCAGTTCGGGGTCGCGTTGCCACCAGTCGCCCGGGTTGACGGTGGCATTGCACAGGGTGTAGCCCAGGTCTTGCACGGTGCGGATGCCCTCCTCGGAAAGAAAGCCGCCGGCCGGCCGGAAAAGCCGGGGACGCTGGTGGGTGATGTCTTCGATGGCGTATTCACAGCTGAGAATCTCTTCGCGAAGTTCGTCCTGGGTCAGATTGCGTTCGCGCCGGTGGCGATGGGTGTGGTTGGCCAGTTCGTGGCCGTCGGCCGCGATTTGCCGAACCAGCGAGGGATAGTCGCGCACGTGAATGCCCACCACAAAGAAGGTGGCCTTTACCTTGTAGCGTTTCAGAATGTCGAGCAGCAGCGGCGTGTACAGGGGGTAGGGGCCATCGTCGAAGGTCAGGGCGATGCGCTTCTGGCGCCGGGCATCGGGGTCGCCCTGCATCCAGGCGTCAACCAGGGCCTTGGGCGAGTCTTTGAGGCCTTGCCAGCGCCAGGCCTTCAGGGTTTGGCGGGGCCCCAGCCAGGGCAGCAGCTCGCGTCGATAGTATTGTCGAACCGAGAGAGCGACACCCCCCGCCATCAGCAGGAGCACCACGCCCAGACATCCGAACAATCTTCGAGTCTTGCCCACGGTGGCAGCTTCTGGAAGGCCGGATCAGGCCCTGGTTTTCCCGGCAGAATTTACATGTCTGTAACAAACTGTCCATTTCGCCGTAACCTAACCGGAGCGTCTTTGGGGCATAATAATCACAAGAAAATCCAAAGGAACTTCTTGCTGTGAGCGCACCCAGAGCCAGTGACATTGCATCCAGAACCGGCGTAGCCCAGTCGGTCATCCATTCCAAAACTCCGAGAACGGAGAAAAAGGCCGAAGAAGCCCGCAGTCACACCGTAGGCGGGGGCGACGACGAGGAAGGCAGTAGCGGCCAGTCAGGCAAGCCCGAGAAGTCGGGCCAGGGTGGTAAAGCCGGCGGCGCCAACGCCGCCAAGTTTGGCCAGGAAGAACGCCAACAGGTAAAGCGCAAGCGCGTCAAGCTGAGCGAACTCAAGCAGAAGAAAACCACCGCCACCCAGCCGAAGACCGAAGCCGCCAAGCCCGAGGCCACACAGGCTCAGGTTCGCCAGGAAAAGGCCGAGGCCGCCGACGTTGGACGCCAGATTGCCCAGCAAAAGCTCAACGAGCGTGGAAAGCTGGCCGAAACCCAGCACCGTTATCAGGCCTGGGCCAACCAGTCTCGCCAGGACGCCAACAACTGCCTGTCGCCCCAGGGTCAGCAGCGGCAGATGCTCAACAATCTGATTCGTTACCAGGAATGCAACTACTTGCAGCACACCGGCGACAAGGCCGGCGAGATTTACAATCGCCCCGCCACCCGGCAAATCTTGCAGGCCCTTCAGGGCTTGCGCAACGGCGGCGGCTCGGGCAAAAGCGAGAGCACCTCGTCCTCGACCACAACCGCCTCGACCTCGCCGGCGGCTTTCAAGGCCAAGACTCGCGAAGCCAACAAGATGCTCGAGATGTTTATGCTGGCCGACAAGCAGCCCCCGCCCGGCTACGAACCCCTGGAACACGTAGCCTGAGCCAAGCCGATCGCTGGTAGGGAAGGCCCCGGGACATTCTGGGGCCTTCTTTTATTGTGGGCGCCAGGCCTGAAAGCTGCAGTCGGTCCGGAGATGTTCTGAAGGAGCTACAAGATGCAGCAGAAGCTGTGGGGCCCGGGGACTCCGAAGACGCCGAGATTGAAAGATCTGAGGATTCCTTTGAAACTGAGTCCAGGCGGCCGAGGAAGGGGGGCAACGGCCGGACACCTCGAGAAGGCTATCCGGCCGCAGAGGATGTCCACCTGGATCACCCCGATTTGAAGCCTGGCGACCTCTGTCCCTGCGTGTAGGGGGCCGATCTCTGTGGCCGCTTTCTGACCGAGATCCCCGAGTGACGACAGAGCCGGCCAGGAGGCCGGCTCTGTCGTCCGTGGTGGCGGCCAACGATCTCGGTCACTACGCGGCCATAGAGCTTTGCCTCCAACAGGTAGAAGCCGGTCTCCTTGTCCAGCTCCTGGCCGGTGTAGAGGAAGGGGTTGTAGGGCCACCAGCAAACTGTCCTGGAAGGTCAGCTCCAGCCCTGAGGCTGGTCCTCGACCCCCTGTCCTGCCTTTGGCCGAGCGATTGATTGCTCAGACCAGAGACAACCTGCAAAAGTTGAGATAATCGAGTCCTCGTTCCTCGAAAACCTCCTCTAGAGCCTCCACGCCTTCGACCTTCTTAAACTGCAGCTCGGCTGATGTAATGGGTACAACCCAGAGAAATCGAACCATAAGAGTATCTAGCCATTCCAATTCTGGGCCGTCCAAATAGGGCAAGGACAGCAGCCCGTAATGACAACTTCCGCCGCGAACCAATGGGCGTCCAAAGTTAACAGTATGGTTCAGACCCAAATGATGGCCGCTTCGATGATAGTGGGCAATGGCCGTCAAAATCTCGACGACATCGGCATTAACGGTTTTCGACGCTCGGGTGAGAATGTGCAACTCGAGTCTCTCTGCATCACTAGGCAAAGACATACACTGGGTGCAGTAGGCGTCTACGGTAGGGGTTCTTCGGAAGACAAGTATCCTAAACTCATCTGGCAAATCACTTCGAGGTCCTCTCCCCCAAGAATGCTCTTCGAGGACTTGGCCCCAGTTCTTGCTATAATGGGCCCTAATTGCCGAGACGTATGCAAGGTGAGAGGTCATAAGTTGAATCTCCGGCGCTGTTGCCTTGAATACTGTGACATACTTCCACCTTGTGAGTTCGATTCGGCTGCCGGTTGCAGTTTCATGCGTTCTCTATCGTTGGCACTTGCCGCCCGTTCTGCGGAAGTCATCTGGAACCCTGGCTTTTCCCCACGCCGTGGATCTCCCTCGTAGTATCTTTGAACCAGTGGCGGTTCGTGGTCAACTACTTCACCAGTCTTGGCACCAAGTGCCTTCCGGTCTGATTTTGTGGGAGTATTTCCATAGTGCTTCTTTCGGTTGTATGCCTCAGAAGGAGCCGGGGATGGGCATGGAACCTTCCTTGATTGCCAACGCAAGAACAAATACTCGCTCGCTGGCGCAAAAAGAAGCCAGGCCTCATAGGCTGCTCCAATCTCCAGTGAGAGGACCGCGATGGCATCGATAGTCGCCCACCTGGCCTCGGAAGGCGACAATCCTAACACGTTGGGCAATCCCGACTCATAACCTCCACGAGGAGGGGCCTCCAGCCCACTCGGGTCGCTGTGGTTGATGCTGTCACCCGCACAGTAGGCGTAGAGATTGCTCCCGCCCGCATACCCGATCGGGTCCCGGGCCAGGAACTTGCCCAGTG
>CAZYPN010000057.1:0-31875 GCA_964649085.1 uncultured Burkholderiales bacterium
TGTCTCGGTGCTCTGGCTATTGCCAGGGCGCACCATCACTAGCAGCGGGTTGGCCAGGTTGTCGGCGATTTGGAACAGGTGGCCTTGCCTGCGGCTCGGCCAAAACAGATCGCTCGCGTCCACCCGCATCCGTGCTGCGGGCGATCCGGTCAAGAAAAAGGGCGCGTAGGCCCAGCCGCTACCGAGGTTGTATAGCCGGTGCCCCATGCGTCCGATTCTGGAACTGGAGCTGTTCCATCGCATCCACAACACCAACAAGAACTCATCCTCGCCGACTGTGTAGCGCACCAATCCGCCTGGGTCCGTGAAGGCTCGCTGGTCGGCGTAGGCGGCACTGCCACCGCCAGATTGGATGCGTTCTAGGGACTCACTGATCACTTCGCTGCCACCGAAAGCGATGGGGGGCTGGGCGTCGCTGATTCCGTAGTTGATGCGCGGGTGGCCCTCGGGGATTGCCCACAGGCCAACGGCAATCAGAGCGTTGAGATAGGGGTTGTGCAGCAGTTGGCGCCGAGGGCCCGAACCGCTACGCAAAATGACCATGCCGCGGCGTCCGCCGCGCATGGTAGGCCCGACCAGCACCCGCTCACCAGGGGCCAGGGGATGCGGGCAGACGTTGGCCTGGTCGGTGTAAGTCGCGCCGTCCAACTCGAACGAGCTGCCGCCGAGCGACTTGGCCCACCAGGGCCCGGCGTCACGGCGTATAGAAGCCTCCCAGAGCCACCGGCACCACCTGGCGGCCCACTTTCAGAGTCACGACCGGCTGCCCCGGGGCAACCTGGCCCACGATCGACGGTGGCGCCGTATACTCGGCTCCACCCACAACCGCCCCGGTTTCGGTAATCTTACCCGCCGAAATCGGGGGTTCAGGCCGCGGACTGAATATGTCATCGAGTGCTCTTCTCATGAGGTCCTCACGAATTCCAGGCTGGTCTGGCCTGAACTCAAACTGTGATTGATGCTCCAGACCTTGTAAGTCACCCCGCCGACCGTGCGGCGCTTCAGCGGGCGTACCCCGACGTTCATCTGGCCATCCTCGCTGAGCCGGTCCGTGACCGAGTTCATCTTGTTTAGAATGTGGGTGTATCTGGCCGCGGCCCAAGCCTGGCCAGGGAACACCGAGTCGATGAAATCATTGTCGGATGGTCGTGCGCCCAGCGAAGTATCCGGGTCGCCTGACGGCTCGGGGTAGAGGAACTCCAGGTCGACGCCCGGGGGCAGGCCTTCCTCTGCGTAGGGGGTGCCAACAACCCGCACCCGCAGCGGGATCGGATACTCAGTCAGACCGCCGCTCAACTCGTTGAGCACAACTCGGAGGTGGGTGGCCGGAGACTCGCCCAGATAGGGAGGGTTCACGGTGTAGTCAGTGTCCCAAACGTAGAATCCGTATGGTGGAGGCAGGATTCCGCCCGTGCTGGGGTCGGCGTCGAAAAAGATGGCCGCGCCCAGACCGCCCAATGCTGTGGCTTCGCTGGCTCCAGGCATGATGAGGGGCGCGCTCAAAGCCACGTCGTGGATGCCGGCATTGGTGAACTCGTAGAACTGCTCTCCCCCGGGGGGGATGCTGCTGCGCTTGCCCAGGCGCCGGCCAGTAACCTTGGCCTGCTTGTCCAGTGTGCGCGTCCGGTTTGACCAGTCGAAGGTCAGGGTGCCCGCGTCGTGCTCCCAGGCGGTGCAGTCGATTTCGCCGTCCAGGTTCACGACGTGGTCATAGGCCGCTGCCTCGAGAAAGCGACTCAGGGCCTCCGACAGCAGTGTCCCCTTGAGTTCCTCCTCTCCGACATACCAATCCAGCATGCCGTTGACCGTCACGCCGGCCCGGGTGGCCAGAGCGCCCACGATCGTGGCGGATGAACTGGCCTTGTAGCTCGGGAAGTTCTGGTTGCGCAAACCCATGCGATAGGTTGCCTCGTCCACCCCAGACAGCGAGATGGTGTCCGACAGTTCGGCGCTGTCTTCGTCAGGAATAGTCACCTGCAGGGCCACCATGGGCGGGCACACCAGGGTATTGCCCAGCCCGTCCACCAGCGTCAGCTGGTAGGTGCTTCCCACGTCGTGAGCCGGGTCGTAGCCGGAAGCCGGTGCCACCTGTGCCGACCAGGTCCATCCAGCGTCGACCTCCCAGGACACTTCCAGGGTGTCGCCATGGTCCAGTTCGATGTCGCCGGGCCCGATCAGGGTGGTATAGAGGCCGACGTCGATCACGGCTCGGGCTCCTCGGGGGGAACGAACTCAGGGTTGTCAAGCTCGACGCTGACATCCCAGTAGATCGTCCCGCCGTTGCCGCGGGGGTCCCAGGAAAGGCTCGAGATGGGGCCCTTCCAGGTGTTCCCCAGATGGTCCACAGCAATGAGTTTGCCGGCATCCTCAGGAGCATCGGATGGGGTGTTTGCGATGGCCTGGAGGTTCTCTATTTCAGCCCAAGTGAAGCCTTTTCCGGTAAAGATTTCAGTGCGGGTGGGTTTGACCTGATCACGTCGATACTGTTGCCCATAGGCTGAGCCATTTCGAGCAGCAGAGCGAACCTGAAGGTTTTTGCTCATAGAGCCTTTGCGCAACCAAAACCAAAGTGGCATTTTAGCGCCCTCTCAGTTTCGTGTCTGCCTGGAGCTTTAGCATCACGTCCTTAACCGCGTTGGTGAACTCGGGGCTCACAAAGGGAACCCCGTTGAAGCTGTTGGTCACGTTGTAGATGCTCCCGGCTGCGGCGGCCGCCCCAGCATTTGCTGCTCCGATTGCTCCAGTTGTTACCGGCTGGAAGTCCCTGGTGACAGAGTCTGCCGTTTGGCGAAAGCTCACTGGATTTTGACGGGGGCGGGGTCGGGGAGTGTTCAGACTGAAGGCCGGGCCAAAACTGAAAGCTCCGGGCCCACCGAAAGCCTCTTCGGCCGACTGCAGAGGGGATGCCATGCCGCCCAGTCGGGTGAAGTGCTGCCTATGCAGGCGCTCCTGCTCGTCCAGGGCTGTTTTTACGTCATTGGTTTGCTTTTGCTGCTCCTGAAAGCGTCGCAAAGTTTCAGCTTTAAGGATCTGGTCGCGCTTTTGGGCAGCCAGTTGCTCAGACAGGACCGCATCCGCACCGCGCTGCAACTCTTCCTGGCGTTGCCGCTCCACGGCATCCAACTGCTCTTGCACAGAGCGTTTGCGAGCCTCGGTCAGCTCAGTTTCGAGTTGCTTGCTATTTTCACCAGCTTCGCGTCGCGCCTCGAGGATCTGGATGTCTTGGCTCAGGCCAGCGGCCTGCTGCTGCTTGATGGCCTCTTCCTGTTGGCGCTTTTCCTGGGCGATCTGCTGTTCCAGTTGCAGCTTGTTGCGGGTCAACTGGTTGAGCTGCTGCTGGGCACCCTGCTCGTCAATCAGCCCGGTTCTGCGGGCTCGCTGAATCTGGGCAATGGCGTTTTGAGTGACAGCCAGCTTCTCGGAATTGTTGGCCGCGTCAGCCAGCTGGTTACCCAGCACGGCAGCAAGCTCCTGGAGGTTGTCTTTTGCCAGCTTGGCCAGCTCGCGCTGTCGGTCCAGACCCTGAGAACGCTCGATTTTCTGAAGCTCTGTGGCAATCTCGGGGTATTGCTGGATCAGGTCCAGGTTGGCTTGGCGCCAGGCTGCCGTCCGGTTGATTGCCTGATCAATGGCGGCAACAACCCCGCGCTGATCACCATCTCGGCTTTGGTCGAGGCCCGACTGGTTAGCAGCCTGGAGGTCCTGGAAAGCCTTCTGGGCCGCTTCCAGGTCGCGCTGCTGGATCTCTTTGATCTTGGCAGACTTCGCCTCCAGCAAAGAAATCTCGCGCTCGCTTCCCTGCTGGACAAGAGCCAACTGGGCTTCAATAACCGAGAGCTCGTCCTCGAGTCGGGTCTGGCCCAGGGCTCGCCGACGTCTCAGGGCAAGATCCTGGGCGCTCAATTGCTCGTCGAGAATCTTGTCCTGGCGGGCCTTTTCCGCTTGCTCCAGGTCGCCACGTTGCTGCACCAGCTTTATCTGGGCTTGCAGGGCTTCCCGCTTTTGCGTGTCCCGCACGTCAGTACGGGAGAACTGCTGGAGGAGCCTGTCCAGGTTGTCGGTGTTGATCCCGCTGGTCGCGGCGTTGGCTTGAATTTGCTGGTTAACCGCCGACAGAGCCCCTGCCAGTGCCTCGGCCGTGCCGACCTGACGGGAGAGGTCGAGGAAGGTTTGCAGATTCTTGCTGCCGTCGATGACCTTTTGAAGGCCCTTCTCGAACTCGGAAACCTTATCGAGTTCGGACTTGGTTATCTTAGCCTGATTCTGGATTTTTTCGAGTTCCGCTTTGGCTTCTGCCAGCTTTTTGCGCAACTCTTCGGCTTTTTCTCTATCCTGCGGAATGATGCCGGTTTTTGTGTTGAGTCCCCGCTGAACATTGATCAAGTTCTCGATTTCGGTGGCCAGCTTGTTGACTTCAACCTGTTGCTTTTTGGCGCTTTCCGTCAGAGCGTCAAAGTCCGCTTTGAGGGTTTTGGTGTTCTGGCCAGTGACGGCCAGGCCGGTGGTCAACGCCTCGGGACTGAGTTTCAGGATAGCATCCATGACCAGCTTCAGCTGCTCGCCGGAGTCCCGGACACGGTCCACCGAGACACCGGTTTCCCGTCCTGCCTCGTTGATCGCGTTGATGCTCTGGCGCAGTCCTCGGTTCGCGCTGGCTACCCGGTTCGAAGACTGGGCGATTTCATCGCCCAGGCGGGCCTGATTGTCCCGAAACTTGTTCAGTTCGTTATTCAGGAGCAGAGTGATTCCGCTCAGGGCCAAAAGGGCGGCTCCGATGGGGGTAGCTGCAAAAGCCAGGGCTGCAGTCCGGGCCGCGATCAATCGGGATTGAAGCCCTCCCACAATCAGCGATGCTCGCGCCCCAGCCGCCGAAATAGCATCCACTCCAGCCGTGGCCAGGGCCGCAGCAGCCGGGACCTCTGTAGCCAGAGTCGCTGCCGTCGTGGCCAGGGTGGCCTGCAGCAGTAGCAACCCCGTCACGCCCCCGATCAGGGCTCCACCCATCAGGCCCACGGCTCCACCGATAGCCACCAGGCCCGCAATAGCGGCTTTCGCACCGGTGGGGATCTTGTTCGCAGCATCCACCACAAGGCTGAAAGTCCGCGCCCCGAAAGTCAGGATGGGCAGAAGGGTGGAACCGAAGTCGGCAGCCAGATTCTTGGCAGAGTCGCTGGCGTTGCTCATTGCACCCGCAAAAGTCTGAGCTTGACGGGCAATGGCGTCGCCGAAGCGAGTATTGATGATACGGATAAGCGCATCCCGGTTGCGCTCAATGTCTTTGCCGGCATTGCTCAACGTCCCGGCCACTTCGCCTTGAGCAGCACCGAATTCGAGCAGTGCCCGAGTCGTGATGCCATACTCATTACGAAGCGATTCGAAGCCTTCGGCGCTGCCTGAAGCGGCCTTGGAGAACACCAGTGCCGCCTCTTGCAGCGATACGCCTCGACCGGCCGCCAGATTGGCAACCACTGGCAGCAGCTCTCGAGCCTTGAGTTCAAACGCTTCCAGGGAGGCCGTGGCTGCTACCATGGCTTCGACGTCAAAGGGCGATTTGGCAGCCAGCTCTTGCGCGTAAGCGAAAGCGTCACCGGCTGCGACAGCCGAGCCGGTGACGGTGACCAGCCGCGCTCGAAGCTGCTCGAAGTTGCTGGCTACCAGGACAGCCCCGGTAGCCAGGCCCCCGAACACCGTACCGACACCAGCAAAGCCCAGGGCCAGTTGCTGACCCATGTCTGCCAAGGACCTGGCCCGGTCTGCAACTCGCTGGAGTCCTTCCTGGGCCGAGCGGGTCATGCTGGCCAGGACCGTTTGGAGCGCTTTGCTGGAAGCCGCAACTTCTGCGTTGGCGGTCTTCCAGGCGTTCAGGCGATTCAGGATCTGGCTGTAGCCCTGGGCCTGAGAGTTCAGATTTGGGGTGTTCAGAATGGCGTTGAGATCGTTTTTTATGCTGGTCAGATCAACGCCGCCAAGGCGCTCAACTTCGCGCCGGAACAACTCAGCTTCCACGGCCGCTTTGTCCAAGCCCTTGGGAGCAGGGAACTCCAAGGGGGGCAGGGTGACGCCTTCCAGGGCGCCCTCAACCTGGCCGATTCCCTCAAAAATCTTGGACGTATCGAGAGATAGTGCCCCCAGGTTCAATGGGGGGAGAGCTTCCTCGATGGCTCCAAACTCGCGAAACACCTGCTGGGCGTCGAGATCGACATCCAGTGTCAATTTCGGGACCTTGGTCTGCGCCAACCCGGCAAGATCGTTCTTCAGGTCGCGGGCAACGCTTTCCACGTTGCCCGCGTCGGCGAAGAAGTCGATTCTTACGGGGATGTCGCTAGCCACCGAAGATCATCTTTCCTTTCTCCGTTGCGGGGTCGGGGGGCACCAGGAACTCGGGCATTTCGGCCTCCTGAGCCATGAACTCGGCGAACTCTCGCTCGCGTCGTTCACGGTCGAGCCCCCAGTCGGGCTCTTTCAGGGGCTCAAAACGCCCGGTGAGTCGGCGCTGGAACTCTCGCTCGCGCCATATCTCTCGGTTTGCGACGCGATAGAACCAGTCTGTCTGACGGTAGGTCCACTGCTCAAAGACGGCCTGGGGGCTTATTCCCCAGTGGTGTCCGACGACGGCGCAGCGCTCGGCCCAGACGTCGTCCTCACCGCTGCAGAAGGAATCTTCTGGTGCAACAGCGCCTGAAGCAGTGGCTGCAGCTTTTTTCCCAGGCGCTGATCCTCCGAGGAGAATCCGTAGAGGTCGCCCTGGAGGTCGATCAGTTGCACCTGGACGGAATCGGGAATCTTCCTCACGTCCTCCAGGCTGAGCTGACCTCGCTCGTCGGCCGGATGCGCCAGCGTGTGCTGGACGAGCTGGCAGACTATCTCGGAGGCATCTTCGCCGGGAGAGGTGAGCTGACTGAGCAGTGTGAGGAACTCCTTGGCCTGCGGCTGCAGGTTCTCGCGGAGAACGAACTCGCGCTGCTCCTCCCGATAGGTGACCGGCTTCCCCGCCTCCTGGACCAGGGGGACAAGGAAGGTCACGGTCACCTGTTCGCTACGCGGCTGGAGGAAACGCATCAGGAGAGATCCCGCTGGAACACGTATCCGATGGGATTGGTGGTCTTGGTTTCGTCTCGGTTGCCTTCCCAGACGCAATCCATTTTCACCCAGTTGTTGGTGTTAAAGTCGAGTTCGAAGTCGCCATTGCAGGCGCCCTTCCAGAGGACGGCATGAGTCTCGACCTTGCCGTTCGGCTCTTTGTGGTAGAAGTGGACAAGGACGTCCTTGATGGCCGAATCAGCACCAAAGTCGATGCGCTGGCCTTTGCTACGGGTGTAGGTGTAGGCCTCGCAGTCGATGGTGTCGCCCTCGGCAATGGTGTTGGCGCCGCCCTCTTCAAAGGTGACCATTCCGGTCGTTGCGTCCACGGTGAACTCGTAGTCGGCCGTGGGGTTTTGGACCAGAGCCGTAGAGCCCTTTTTCATGCTGGTAACGGCAAAGGTATGTCCGAGGCCGGGACCAGGTCCCAGGTAGAGGAACAGTTTGCCGGTGGTGTTGTCGCGCTGGACGGTGCGAAAGTCGTTGTCTCCCGTTGCCACCGTGACCGAAGCCGAAGCGATGTCGGTAACGGCTTTTTGGCCCATCGCTCGGGCCAGGTTGGCAGCGCTGATTACCGCTTTGCCGGCAGAGATGCTCACGACCTCCTTTTCCACCACTTTCTTGATGGGGGTGAGGGGTTCGCCGGGGGCGCCGGATGCCTCGTAGGTGCTAACCGTACGGGCGACGCCGATCTTGACCCCATCCGTGAGGTATCCGACCTTTTGATAGTTGATGTATAGCCAACCGTTTCCTTTGGTGATGTAGTCGACGTCTGCGAGAGGCATGGGGGCTCCTTTCAAATGGAAAAGGCCCGCCTTGGCGAGCCTTTGGAGTCAGTTGGGATAAAACTTAAGGGGTTTTGATGTCGTCTTCTGTCAGGGGTTTGAGGGCGACCTCGAGCACGAAGTAAGCGCCCATCCGAAAGATTCTTTTGCCTGGGTCACTCAGGGAGCCCCGGCCCATCTGGGGGAGCAATCTGACCGAGTATCCCCGGCCGCTGGCGCCCCGCACCCCGCGAATGACCATCAGGTAGGGCAATACCCCCACCAACAGGGACTCGTCCCACCTCATCAGGAGATCCTGAAGAGCCCTGTCGGCCGCTTCCTCGTTGGCGGGGTCGGTGGCATAGACGCCCACCGTGAAGAAGGCGACCGGCGCCCATCCGTTGCCGCTGGGCGCCAGGTGGACCTTGTTGTCCCAGTCGACCGTGACCGCCCGGGCGAATTGGGCCGATGGCTTCCTGTCGCCCCATTGGACCAGGGATACGCCTTCCAGGTGTTTGCCCTCTGCTTGTTGGGCTTCAAGGCCGGCCAGCAGAGCGTCCTGGAAGTCTGCGAACACTACAGATTCTCCTTTAGGTGGCGAGATAGCTTGTCATGGACCCGGTTGATCAGGGCGACAGGGTCGGGGAGATAGGGCCTGGCAGGGATGGTGGGGGGTGGGTGTTTCCCTCCGGCGGGCCAGCCATATTGGTGGATGGCCGCATACACCAGATTACTGCCGATGGTCAGCGTCGTGTCCGTCAGTTCGTAGACGCCACCGGGAGACGACTCAGGCGCCACGATGGAGTTCCGCAGCCGTCCCGTGTCCTGGAGCATTTTGATGCTCCCCTTGTCCTCGTTGCGGCGCCGCTCGATCGTATAGCTCGAGAGTGCCGGCCAACCCGGTCCCTCCCGCTGGAAGCGTTCGGCCACCATGCGAAGTGCCTCGTTTCCGGCAACCTCCAGGAGTCCTCGAGTGTCTCCGACCACATCGATCACCTTGTCGAGCTTCGCTCGGAGTGGACCCAGGTCGACCCGAACGCCTACAGACATCCGTTTCGCTCCCTGAATTCCGCCAGCCATTGATGAAGGGCCTGGGCCTCTTCTTGTTGGCGAAGTTGCGCCTCGGCCTGAGCATTCAAAGCCGGGTCATAGCCAGTGACTGCGTCCCAAAGGCTTACCCAATCGACACCCTGCATCATGGGGACCAGTCCAGGGCGGCGATTTCAGAGGTTTGCCCGAACGCCGAATGCTCGGCAACACCCGTGGCCAGGGGTAGGTCTTCGCCCGTCTCTTCCAGTTCGGGTATGCCGGCTTTCAGTAATTGCTGGATGCGTCGATCGAGCGACTTCTCCAGGTTGTCAGCGTAGGCCTGAGAGGCCTCAGACTCGCTCGCAGATCGAAACACGAACACCGCCGCGAAGTCGGCAGCCAGCTGTTTGACCGATTTCGGGTAGGGGCTGGCAAACGGCACCGGGTAACGAGAGCCGAGGCCTTCGTCGACCCGAGAGTCCGCCCACTCCAGAGCCTCGGTAATCGTCGCGTCAAAGCTTTCGCTGGCGACGACTACCGAGGGGAGGCGAGCCTCGATCTGGGCGCGGGTCGCGTAGGGCATTACTCAGCCGCGGCCTTCTCGGGCTCGGTTTCAGTAACGGGGGGAGGGGGTGCCTCTTCCATTTTGACGGCAACCTTGCGCTTCTCCTCTCGGATCAGCACCGCGGCTTTCTCGCCGGTCGACCAGTGACGAGCCCCCGAGCGGGTATGCTCCAGCAGCTCCGGGCCAGGTTTGGCAACCACCTCATGTCGCGAATACACGCGGCCGTCAGCGGTCAGGCCGTGCAATAGCACGACCACTGATCCTGGCGGAGCTTTAACCCGAACATCTTCGGACTGGCCCTTCTGTCCCGGCTTTACCGGCCGGGATTGCCGAAGCAGGGCCTCGGCTTCGCGGTCGCCCACGAAGGCCGCAGCCCGCTTCCCGGTCCAGTGCAGCACCCCAGGCTGAGCCAGCTGCTCCAACTCAGGGCCGGGCTTGTCTTCCACGGCCCCGAGTGGGTAGCATTTGCTGTCGCAGGTCAACCCCGCGAGCAGAACGATGATCGCTTTACTCATTGCTCGCTCCTTACGGGGTGTAAAGGGTGGCCACGGCGATGCAGCCGGGGAGGTAGAGCACGGGCAAGCCGTGTTGGCCGACCATGACGCTCCAGAAACCCCGCTTGGCCAGCTGGTCGTCCACGATCGAGAACATGCCAGCCTGGGGACGCAAGCCGCCCCGATAGGTGCTCGGCGTCGACCGGAAAGCGCCCAAAGGCTGGCCTTTGGGAGTCTCGGCAATCATGACGCCCTTGCCCTCGGGAAGGAACCAGTGCAGAGTTCCCGAGCGGTCCCGATAGCGGCCCCGCTCAACGACAATGCGCTTGATGCGGCTGCCGCTCAACTCGATGATGAGTTGCGAGACGTTGCCGTTTCCGAGGCGCACCACCTGACCCGATTGCCTCACCAGGTCACGCAGTTTGGCGTTCTGGCTCAGGTATTTCAGGGTCTTGGGATTGATGTGCAGGCTGATGTCGCCGTCCGTCTTCTCGTCGAACAGCTCTTCCCAGACCTGGAGGTTATACATCGGGTCGGCGCTGGCCACAGTGGACCAGGGGGTCGACGCGGTGGGGGTGCCGGCCAACATCGAGGTGTAATCGATGGTGCGCTTGACTCCGTTGCTATCGATGACATTCTGGCCCAGGATGGTGGCCCACTTCTGCTGCTGCTTGCGTCGCTGCAGCATCAGAATGGCTTTGTTCACCAAGTTCATGGCCAGGTGCTCGCCGTCGATCTCCATGGTGCCGGGGCGACGGGCTCGCAGGATGTCCTTCTGGGTCAGCTTCAGCTTGATGGCCCAATACATGGTGTCTTCCACCATGGTCTTCAGGACATGGGGCTTGTCGACTACGGGCTCACCGTCAGGGTCATAGGCTTCCGCCAGTCCTCCGGTCGGCTCCACCACGTCCCAGGCGATTGCCTCGTCCGCCTGTTGCTCTTCACCGAGCAGGCGGTCGATTTCGCTGGGCTCCTCTCCGGGATCGTATTCCTCGACATACCCCTGGATCTCAACCGGGGTCGGAATGCCCAGGGACGAGGGCTGCATCATTTGAAAAGCCATTGCTTTCGGGTCCTTTCTGCAAATGAAAAAGGCCCGCGAAAGCGAGCCTTGGAACAGTGCTGACCGAGTTGAGGCGCGGTCAGGCGCCTATGCCGTCAGGAGACGATGCGCCAGCCAGAGGCAGTCGCGAGCAACGTCAACGCCTGGTTTGCCCCACTCATCACGAAGGTGGCGGCGCCGTTGATCGTTTCCGAATCATCGCCGTCCAGCGTGATGTTATTGGTGTTGGCATTGATCGTCGAGATTTTCAACTCGTTGCCATAGCCATGGTCTTCCAGAGGGGGCAGGGTGATGGTTCGGGCTGCGGCAGCCGAGGGAAACAGCACCACATCGGTTCCCGCCGGCACGGTATAGGCGGCATCCGAAGGCGAGACAATGGACAGCGGTTTGCGCCGACCAAAGCCGATCATGGTCAGATTCCCGGGTTCAGCGCTACCGCCCAGGTGGCGTAATGCGTTGGCATCCATGCCGACCAGAGCGTCCGTTTTGTAGAGCCCCTGGCCAACGTAGAGGTTCACCGGTCCGTAGTTTCGGTTCAGGCCGTCGGTGTCGGTGTTGACATATTCGGCCAGAATGCCAGCCGCAATCTGGCTGCCATCGGTCGCCGTGGGATCATAGGCCACGTAGAGGTCGGTAGCCGTGATTCGACCCATGACCTGCCCTGGAGCCAGGTCCTCCCCCGATTTGACGGTAATGGGACGGCTCCGGGGCTTGTCGGCGTCGTCAGAATAGAAGATGTTCTTGGCGGTCCAAGACCCGATCTGAGTGGGCATCGGATTACTCCTCCTCTTTCATGGCTTTGCGCAGGGCTTTGCCGTATTTTTGGGTCAACTTGGACACCCTCGTTTTGGTGTTCTCGTCTTCGCCACCGGGGCGGTCCACAGGGACGCCCGGCTCGGCCCCAACATCGCCCTGGAAGCCAAGGCGGAACAGCTCAGGCTGAGCTTCCTTGACCTTCTCGTAGAGCGAGAACTGCTCATCGGAGAGGGTCGCCACGAAGGCCTTCTCGGGGTCAGCCATGGCTTTGGTGGTCTTACCCGCGGCCCGGAACACCTCGACCCGAGTGTACGCGGTATTGCGCAGTCGGTCGGCCCGGAACACTTCGACTTCTTTTGCCTGCTGGGCGTTCTGGGCTTTCAGGGTTTCCAGTTCGCTCATCAGAGCGCTCATCCGCTGCTCCCATCGGTCGTTGATGGCAGCGAAGTCTTCGGTTTCCCGCTTCTCACGCTTTGCCGGAGGAGCACCCTTGCCGGCTTCTTCTTTCTTCTCGTCGATGTCAGGCACAGTTGTGTCCTCCTTGGTTTGTTTGCTGAAAATCTGGGTGTCGTCAAAATAGGGGTCGGGGACGAGGGAAACCTCATCCAGCTCCATGCCGTCGTAGTAGATGCCGGCACTCAACTTGCGGAACAGGCCGGACTGAACTTTCTCCACCACGTCGCCGCCGATGAACCGGATCCAACCCCACAGCTCATTGCGGCGCCGGAACAACTCGCGCACATTGCCCACCAGGTTGTCCACCGAGGCGTTGCCTTCTCGGTGCGGGGGGTGGTCGCGATAGGCCGGCACGGTCCAGTCGATCTCTGTAGCCGGTCGCCGAAAGTTGGATACCAACCGGTCCAGGTCGTTGATGGTGTAAGGGCGCCCCCGATGAGTGCCGGCCTTGAAAATCCGGGCGAGCTTTTCCACATACGGGATTCCGTTGATCTCGCCGTGCCGAGTCGATTCGTCCGACTGGGAAAAGCGGACCGTCACCCTATGGAGTGTTCGCTTCATCGGGGCTCCTAAAAGCAAGAGCCCGGATGTTCCCGGGCTCGAGTGTAGTTGGATTTGTCTTCGGTGGCCAGCGCAGTCAGTTTCTGCTACGCCTGCTCGAGCTATCGTTTTCGACCGAAAGGACCCTGCCCCCAGATTTCTTCAGGGCTCAGACCCTGGCCGAGGGTAGCAACCTTGCCTTCAGCCTCGAGTTTTTTGATCTCAGCCTGTCGGCTCTCGTAGGCGGTTGCCATTTTGTCTGCCTCGGCCTCAATCTGCGGCTGTTGCATCATGCCTTCAGACTGCCATGGCTCGGCGCTGGCTCTGAATTGATCGGTGGACTTCTTTCGCTTGCTCAATGTCTGGTTCGCTCCGTGGTCTTTCAGGATACGATCCAGCATAGCAGGTTGTGTCCGGCGTAGATGATCCACATAGTCGAAGACCGTGGCGTGTGGCGTCCCGGAACCCCACCGGGGGGAAGTGGTGCGAGCAAGCTCCAGGTGAAACCAGCTGTTGCTTCCGTCGATTTCGTCGGCCGCAGCAATAAGTTCGTCCTCTTTTGGCCACTGGATTCCGCCCTGGCGATTGAAGCCCGGGCTAACACCCATTCCACCGGCAATTCTGTCCAGTGTGATTTCCAGTTCGGCTTTAACGCCGGAGAAAGCTGCTCCACGGTTGGTTGCCCAGCTGGTCAACTCCCAACAGGATACACGAGCCCTGGTTTTCCCGGTGGCCGCAGCTGCAATAATCTGCTCTTCGACTCGGTCCCACCTGAAACCCCGAACCAGCGTAATGCTGTCCGCTGCGAAGGTGTTACGCAGCAGCACTTGTTGAGCCGCCATGGCGGCTCGAATATCAGGGCGAGAGGTGGGCTTTCGCTTCACCAACAGTTCAAACTCTTCTCTCAGAATTTTTCCTCCGGGCGAGTTTGAATCTCCCTGCCAGCCGCTGTAGCCATTGTTCCAAAGGTCGGCATAGGCGTCCGTGGCCTGCTTACCAATGAGCGCAGACATCTGCTTGCGTCGGGCTTCCTGAGCTTTGTGGAGGTTGCTCGATGCGCTGGCGCCTTTCACGTCTCGCACCATAGCATCGGGGTCCGTGTATTTTCCTCGGGCGCCAAGCTTGGCATACTCCTCTGCATAGGCAGCGATGGCCTTTTGTCGAGCCACCAGCCTGTCCACCAGCTCCTTCTCGACGCTGTCGGAGAAACCAGCTCGGCGAACAGCATCCTGGATCTGCTCGGGGGTGATGGACGCCACCCGGCGAGCGCCCTCGACCAACTGCTCCCCGGTTGCACCAGAGAATACCTGGCTGGTCGTGGACCCCGCCATGGTTCGCATCGAGAACCATTCGCTGGCCTCATCGTTCCAGGCCGCCCCTTTGGGAGCACCCTGGGCCCGGAACAGCAGCGAACCGCCCACGTCGATTCGGATCGCTCTGTTACCCTGTAACAACAGGTTGTCGTGGGTCGCCCCGACCACATCCCAGTTTGCCAGCCAGGCGTCGGCCGCGAAATGCTCGCCTACACCCTTCACCGTCTCGTCCAGGAGGCCGGCGGGAGACTTGCTGAGGCCATCCAGCATCTTGCTGGCCAGCCCGAGCCCGCCCGTATGAGTTTCGAGCAGGCGAATCTCCGGCACCTCGGCCCCTGCCAGTCGGTAAAGCTGAGCCGCCAGCATCTCATTCCTGGCGTGGTCGGAGTTACGCGGAAACTTCAGATACCAGCGAGAGCCGTCCTGTCGCCGTGCTTCGCCCCCGGGGTTACTGCCTCTGGGGCTGCCAACCGAGCCGAATTCGGACTGCTGTAGTGGCGTCCACGACTCTTCCCAGTCCGCCGGCAGCGTAGCCGGTTCCGTCTTCGCCAGCAGCTGAGCCTTGGGCTTGCGAACTCGCTTAGGCTTTGCCACAGGGGGGACAGGTGGGGTTGCAGCAACTTTGGCGGCCAGCGAGTCGGCATAGTCCTTGGCAGCCTGCTGGCTGTATTTGGACAGCGCCACATCCACCGGCCCCGGGTAGGCCTTCAGGGCGTCCTGGACCATTTCAGCCAGGGCCTTGGTGGTCGCCAGGTCGGCCTTTTTGCCCTCAGCGTTGGTAGACTGCCCGATCAGGGAGGGGAGTTTGTCCCAGGGCACCAACTTGACGCTCTGAGTCTCCCACCCCGGCGACCAGGGCTGCCCGCTGACCTTTTTCCCCAGGTAATACTTGGTTTGCGAGGTCGTCTTTTCGAACTCGCCCAGGAAGGCCAGCAGCTCTGCCTGCATTCCCGTCTCTTCCCAGACCTCTTTGAGGGCGCTCTGCTGGTGGGTCAGGCCAGAGCTTACACCGCCTTTTGGGAAGGTGTTGACGTAACCGCCGAAATGGTTCGTGGGCTCGACCAACCACACCCCGTCGCTCTCGACCAGGATCACGCCGGTAGCCTGCTTCTTTCCGGTGGCCAGGAGCTTGCTCGGGTCCTCGAATATCGACTCGACCGGGTGAACCTTCTTCCAGTGGTCGATGGGCAGCTGGCCGTCTTTGGCGCCAGGCTTGCTTTCCGGCTTTGGACCAGCCAGGAACCCCACTTTGTCAGCGATGGCTTCCCAAGCCGGCGGTTCGCCAGACTTGAATTCCAGGACCTGACCGAAAAGCGGCTTGCTGGTGTCGGCGATAGCGTTGCCCACCAGGTCTGGCACCACAACGGCGGGCCTTGGCCTGGGGTCATTGGTATCCGGGCCCCAGCCCAGCGAATCCAGAGGGGTCGGTGCCTGGTCGGGGCGGCCGGAAGTGGGCATGGACAGCTTCCCGAATCCCCGAAGAGGTTCGGGTGCGCCAGACCAATCCTGGGCCTGTTCCAGGCTCTTGGGGGCATCCTCGCTGGTCAGCCATCCAAAAAACCGCTCCTCGACCTCCTGGACCCCGTCCTGCAGGTCTGCCAGGTCGAATTTGTCGACCGGAACCAGCGTCGAGCGACACTGGTAATGCAGGGGAGGGGTGTTGGCGTCCAAGGCCGGGTCGGACAATAGCAAAATCCGCCCGTCGCGAGCCTTGCAAATCTCGGTTGTCCGGTCATCGATGATCGCGCTGAACTGCACGGCCACCACGAAACGACTGTCCCGGAACGTAGCCAGTCGGCCCGCGTTGTAGGCGCTGGCCGTTTCGGTGCGAGCAATGTTCTCGAGCCGGTGCCGCGAGAAGCCGGGGAACACCTGAGCCAGCCGCTTCATGATGTCGCGGTTGTTCAGGCCCTCGCTCAACCCCTGAGTGATAACTCTCTGAACCTGAGCGTCGAAGTCTCGCTCCCACTTGCCTTGCAAGCCGGCCCGGGACTGAGCCCAGACAACCGCAGCCTTGGGCTGGGGGCCTCCGGCCTTCGGGGGCTCGTTGAAGCGCTCACGGGCTCGAAGCCTTCCTACCTCGTAGCCGGCATGGTCGGCTCCCCAGGCCCAGCCCGTCTCCGCCGCTCGCTCTACCAGCTGGAGGTGCAGCTCGGCTCCAGGCACCGGGCTGGTGGGGCGCCCTTGCTCGAGAGCCTCTCCTAGTAGCCGGAAGCGCTCACGAGTGATGCGCTCTAGTTCCCGCAGCATCCAGGCTTCAAGCCGCTCAATGAGCGGCTTGGTCCTGGACACTACCAGGTCTATGCTGTGGCGGCGGCCCCTCGCGAAAGTCGTCGGAAAAGCATCCTGCGCATTTGCGCCTGGGTGCGCCTGCGACCGGCGAAGCTCGCGCCAGGTGGCTCGCGCCTCGGCTCGGGAGAATCGGCGGACGGGTCGGGATTGGCAACAAGGGCACTCGGGGGAATGGGGAACTGCCTGGAGCGCTCGATTTGCTCTTGCAGTTCTTCCTCTGTCCACAGGTCCAGCCCAATCTGCTCGCGGAATCGGTTCACGTCCGCCAGCGAGTCCATGTCTACCAGTCCGGCCTTGTCCAGCTTTTCGGCCAGATCGGCCAGCTTCAAGGCCTTCTCAGGGTCAAAACTTTCGTTGAGGAAGCATCCATAGTCGCCGTCCGCCTGGGGACCGAACTGCCAGGTGATCAGCGGCCTGCATAGTTGCTCAATCAGGGTTTCACTCGACTCGTCAGCGATACTGTCCACGAGCTCGCCGAACGTGTCCTTGTGCTCAACGCCCAGACTGTGAGAGCCGACCTTCCCGGCTCCAAACAGCAGCGAGGGGGCACCGACCGCCAATCGGGCCTTGTCGTCCAGGTAGTTCAAAGCATCCAGGAAGTCTTCGCCCAGCTTTGTGCCGGAATTGCGCAGGATTTCAACCTCAACGCCCGTCGGGACGACCATGGACCCTTTGGTCGAGAGGCTATCCATAACTTTGGTCAGATAGCGACCCGTCTCCATCTGCTGGCCATCCGCCAGGCGGACTTTGCCCGAAAGGTCCTGGGCTTTGGCTATCGACAGGGGCGACCCGTAACGCTCGAGGGTTACCGCATAAGCCCGCAGCAGGACCTCTTTCATCTTCCAGTATTTCCAGGCCCGCTTGTATCGGCTGCAGCCGTACGGGTTGCCAAACGCTTCCCCGTGCGTGTAGACGATGGCCTGGCTGATCGGGATGTCTTTCTCCCACTGGCTCTGCCGCCACCACTGCTTGATCCATCGCAGCCGGTTTTTCATTGGGCCCGACCGGTGCAGGTCCAGGTGGACCGACCGGGGGTGGAGGGTCTGCAGGTCCAGGAGCCCGACGCCACCGTCATCGTTGCGCTTCAGGCCGATTTCGGTAACGGAAAACCCGTATTCAAGCGCGGTCAGGACCGACTCGATGCGCCGGATGAAGCTGCCGGCCATACCCCAGAGCTGAGCCCTCATCCAGTCGTGGATTTGCTCATTGCGGTGGGTATAGTCCCCGATGCGCCGCACAACGGCCCGCTTCAGGTATTCCATCGCAGCGAATAGGTCTGAATCCGTGGCCCCCATTGCCTCGTAATCCTCGATTTTGAGGCGGTCCGGGTTGAGGGTGCCCTCGCAGTAGGCCTGCGCCCACTGGAGCCAGTTGTTGTTCAGGATGTCGGTTACCTCGGGCATGGTGGGGATGCCCTGGGAGGTTTTGAGCGCGGCGCCATCAGGGCCATAAAGCACCGGCATCAGTCTTCCTCCTCCAACCACGGAACGATCAAAACATCTCGGCCCGTCTGGACCTGCTCGGCACCAGGGACCTGGGCGGCCGACATCATCACGCCGTCCGCCTCGTCCATGTGCTGGATGCCTCGGGCGCGCATTTCGTCTTTTGTCTCCACTCGACGTTGACCACCAGGTAAGTAGCTGTAGCGAATTGCTGTCAGCTGGCCTTCCAGCCGGTCATTGTCGGGGAGGTAGGGGATTCCGAGTTCCAGCAGTTTGCGCAGGTGCCAATACATCTCGGAGCGCAAGTTGTTGAACTTTGCCGGCTGGAATGCCCTGGCGCCACCGTTGAAACCTTGCACCCCGGAAAGCAGCCACTGCAGGTCGTCGACCGGTCCACCACCCAGGCCCGACTCGTCTGCCAGGAGCCGATTGATACCCAGCCGCTCGACCTCTTCCACGACCTCGCCCTTGAGCTGCGTGGTTGACTGAGGAGGCCAGCTCTTGAGCGGTGCCCAGCGATAGCTCGACTGTGCAGCCAGCAGGCTGTGAGCGTCGCCGTAACGAGCAATGTCCAACCCGCCCTGGACCAGGTCCTCCAGGAGGTGTCGGTATCGCCACCAGGGGAACGGCAGCCCTTTGCTGGCAGCGAATGCCGCCTGCGATTCGGTCATATGGACGATGTCGCGCCACCTGGCCCGAGCGTCGACCACGTCGCCCAGCTGTATCAGCTGGTTCGGGTCGCCCTTGGGGAACAGCCCGCGGACGCGAACCCGCCACATATCGGAATCCTCGCCAAACTCAGCGAGGATGCCGGCGGCCCAGCGCCCGTTTGCCAGGTGCTCAGCCACCAGGGGGGCGGTGCGGAGTAGTTGCAGCTTCCGAGAGAAGGGAGTCTTCGGGTCCTCGAATTCGTCCTTGATCGGGGCCAGGTTGGGCAGGTCGAAGGCGTCGACGCGCTTGCAATACCAGTTGGCCCGCCCACTGTGGAAGGCCTGGTGGACTCGACCCGTCGCTCGGGTGCCGTTGCTGGCTGCGATGAGCATCGGTGAGCCGGTGGCCATGTTGCCGGCCATGGCGTCAAACATCTGGTCTTTGCAGCCGCTCGCCTCGTCCACGACGATGAGCAGCCGCCTCGACTTACGGCCCTGGAACGCTTCGTAAACCGCAGCGTTGATGCCGATCATATACCAGTCCGGGTCGATGATCAGCTCGTTGGCCTTTGGCAACAGGGTCCCACCGAGAGGCAGCTTGGCTTTGGCCAGCATCGAGCGCATCTCGGCCCAGAGGACCTGGGTGAGCTGGCTGGCCGTGGGGGCCGTCTGCAGCACTTTCGAGTCTACCTCGTTATAGAGGTGCCCGATGCTGTAGGCTGCCAGGCTGTGAGTCTTGGCCGCAGAGTTGCAGCTGACCCAGCAAGACTGGTGGAGTCGCTGCTCAGGGTCGGGGTGGCGGGCAGCTCGGTGGGTGCCCTCAATCAGTTCGCGCTGGTGGGGATACAGGTCAACCTGCAAGACGTTGTTGATCCACCAGCACGGGTCATGCTCCCAGCGGTCGAAGCAAGCACTCAGCTCCTCGAAGCTTGGAGTCGCTGAAAACTCAATTTCCATCGGTCAGCTTTTTGTTTTTCTGAGCCAGCTTGATGAGTTCGGCCCAGGTTTTTCCCGACTTTTCGCTCTCGTCGCTCGGAGCCGAATCCTCCAGGCGCATCATGCGCTGGATGGACTGCAGGGCCTTGATACGGTTGGCCTGATACTGGCCGGCTGCCCTCGGGTCAACCAGTTTGACCTTCACGATTTCCCCGGTCTTCAAGACCGCCTGAGAGTCTAAACCCTTCAGGCATGCGGCCTCCGCATCATAGGCAACCTCGACCTCTCGCCAATACTGGGCGATCACCCGTTGGCGCAGGAGCCCAATTTGCTCCAGCCCGTCATAGTTCTTGAGCAGGGCAATCGTTGCGTTGATGTCCGACCGGGCTGCTTCCCGGTCCAGCTTGTATTTGCGAGCCAGCTCGAGGACACTGGTCCCAGCGCACCACTCCTCGAACATCGAGCACCGACGCTTCCACAGCTCGGCGTTGTTTGCGCTCTTACGTGGCACGATTCTTCCTGGCCTGGTGCCACTGGTCGACGATGCGCAAGAACTCCCGAACGCTGACACCGAGCACACCGGCCCAATGCTCAATGACCCGCTTCTCAGCGTCACTGAATCGGCAGGATACGGTCATCTACAGTGGCCTCCTGAAACGAAAAAAGCCCGCCGGGGGGAGGCGAGCTTTTTGTTTACCCTCTAAAGGGCATAGTTTTACAGGCCCACTGTAGTCGCTCGAAAGACAGATGTCAACCCTTTCAGAGGATTACGTACGGTTCCGTTTCAACGGGCTTCTGCAAGTCGGACTCGGACTCTGGGTAAGCGCTCAACATGCGTCGGCCCAACCTCACAAGAGGCTCTGTGCCCTGATTCCCATTCCTGTCCACAAAGACCGGCCAGTCGTCCGTAAACTGCTCCAAGGCTTGCTTCAATTGGCCTACTGTCATCATACCTCCTCATCTAGCGACCCAAGCACCTTGAGAAGGTTATCCCGGCTGACTTCCGCCACCTGAACCTTCAGAATCAGGTCGGGAATTGGCGGCAAGGGAAGAACTCTCATCTCGCGTTCAACCAGGCCTTCCACCACAAAGCCAACCAGCTCGCCGTTGAAAAACGCTTCGCTCACTTCGCCTCCCCGTGCTCGGCCAACCACTCACCCACGGCCTGCCTCAACTCCTCAGCAGTCGATTGCACTCCAGTTGCCTTCACCACATTGTTCAGGGGGTTGGTGGAGCGGCTCATGCTCCACACCAGGCTGTCGTCCATGCTCCGCCGCAGAGTTCCGGTCCGCAGTTTGTCGTCGCCCTTCCTCGATTTTCCCGAGCGCCCACCACCGCCCTTTTCGCCCCGCCGCTCATCCTCTCTGCGGCACTGCTGAATCTGCCGGTCCAGAGCTGACCTCTCTTCCCCAGGGGTGCGAGGCTCCGGGGCCACCTCGGAACCGGAGCCCTGCCAGTTGCAGTCGCGGCACTGGTAGTAGCCCTGATGCGGGGGGCGAGGGGGGACGACCTCGGCCAGGCGGTCGGCGGTCCAACACCCTGGGCAGGTCAACCCCCCGGTTGGCTGCAAGTAGCTGGGCAGCCCGGGGCGCCGCTCGGGGATTCGAGCTTCGCGCACCCGATTGCGTGTGGCCGCATCAGGTATTGCTGAGTCCTCGGTCGGCTGGGCTGTGCGTCCACCAGCTTCACTCATTGCCCACCCCCCATAATCGACCACACCCGCCCATAGGGCTTGCTTTGCTGGTCTGGCAACTGCGAGACAGCGCTCTTGAAGTTCGGATAATCGATGGTGTCCGAAAGACTCACGAACACCTCCCGTAGGCCTGACCAGTTGGTTATGAACCGGAACGGATAGTCGGTATACCCCCCAACCACCAACTCCCCAAGGCTGTCGGAGTCCAAGAGTCCCTTCAGATTCTCCAAGTCGACCCTTGAACGGCTGCGAATATGGTATTCGTCAGTCCTCTTCTCGACGATGCTGTAAAAACCGAGCTTTGTCATCAACCACATACCTGAAACCTTCGTCTTTCCTTGATTCTGGCCTCGCAAAAACCTGTTCACGGGGGATAGGGGGATAAGGGGGGTTCCCCCATTAGTTCCTAGGGAGAAATAGTGTCACTTACTATTGTGTTTTTTTTCTACTATATGGAAGGAGGAAAAATCCCCCGTATCCCCCTTACCCCCCGTAAAGCCTTATGCGGAAGGCATCCTGAGCACGGGGGATAGCCGGGGGATAGATTTTCAAGTTTCTATCCCCCGTAAGCCCCTTCTCATCGGCATCCTGCAAAGATGGATTCACCTCCCCCCGCTAAAAACGGCGTGAAACATAGGCTCACTGAGCTTGTTCAAAGTATGCGATAGCTCGTCCTCGGCCCACTGAATCGCCGTGAAGATCAGCAATGGTGCGGGTTGCGAGGTATAGTTTTTTTTCAAGTTCGAGTCCCGCGAACATCAAGTCGGCCTGTTCGAACATCTTCTGTAGAGTCAGGTCCGAGATAATCTTGCCAGGGCCAAAGCACCTCTCCGCCCTGGTCAGCAGCTCGCGATGGTCGAGCTCGGCCTGGCGCTTGGCCAGCTCGGCCAGGATGTTGCCTTTGTAGAGGCTGGCGAACTTGAGAATGGGGCTATCTGCAGGGGGGTGAGGGGTGATGCCCAGACGGCCTTCGGGCTCCTGCGTGAAGATGTAGCCTTGCTCCTCGAGTCGCTTGAGCGCTGCGAGCACGGTCTTGAAATTGGTGGCGCTCATCGGTATCTGGCCCTCCTGAAATCAACGTAGACCCCGGAGACAATGGCGTCTCGGTCGACGTGGCGAACCACCACCAGGACACAGCCGGGAAGGGCGCTCGGCGTGAAGTGCCTGAGCCTCCGGCACTGCCAGACGGGCAGGCTGTCCGGCCCAGGGCCAAACTCAAGGGCTAACTGCATGGTGCCTCCGGCCCGTGCATCTGGCCTTTGCGCAACATAAACGGCTTGATTCTGGCACAATTCAGGCAGAGCCAGATGGTTTGGAGTTTGTCCCAACGATCTGCATATCCGACCAGCCGCCAACGCGCTTGATCCCAAAAGATCAGGTCGCGACATTCCGAGCAACGCTTTTGTCTACGTGGACGGAGTATGAATCTGGAGAAAACGGTCATCGGCTCTTCCGACCTCTCTGCAGCCACTCCACCAGCTGGCGATTGGACAGCCTGACGGCCCCAGCGTTGATAGCCTGTCGAAATTTGGCATAGCCTCGCAGGTCGTAATGCGGGCTCGACTCAGGCTGATACCACTCGCGCTTGAGCCCGAGCTTGGCAGCGAACTGGTGCAGGCCCTCGATGCCCTCCGGGCTCCAGTCGTCGGTCACCAAGTGGCACCAGGTGCCTGCGAGTCGCCCAGTCCCGGCTGGGCGCGGGGTGTCAACGCCAAAGCGCTGCCGGGGCATCAATTCGAGCTGAACTGGCTCGGTGCTATTCACTGGCGCCTCCGGCCTTGAGCTTTGCAACCGCTTCCATGCATCTGAAAAGCTCCAAGAAAGCAAAGCCGGCCACCATGGCCTTGAAGGGATCTTCTTCAGAGCGCGCTTCGTCGACGAACTCTTGTAGCTGGGCTAAGCCTACAGGGTCAAAGCCGGCTTCTCGCAAGCTATCACAGACGGCCTGCATTCGGTTGAACACTGACTCGTCAATCACGGCCTCACCCCCAGATGCGCAAGGGCTATCCGCACATGACCCGAGGTCAGGCCTTTTCTCGGGTCGACCCAGACAAAAAGGGGACACGAATACTCAATATGGAGGTCGTCCAGAATAACAATCCTGTCGTCCCGGTTTATGTGCTCACGAACATACCTGTCGATCTGATGACTCCGGTCTAACTCTGGGGCACTTACTGGGCGGTAACCCACGGAGTCCGTCACTCCGTGCAGTTTTCCGCTCTTACCCTCGACCCAAAGGCCTTGTGCCAACTCGATTCCGTGACTACACAGCAGCGTGGCCATTCCCGCCAAGCTCATTTGCCCACTCAGAACTCTGTATCGCCAATCAGACGACAAGACGACGTGGTCGATGTGCTCCAGCAGGGTGTTGAGGTAGCCCACCCGCCGCCGGTCAATCCAGGCCTGACCCGGCTGATAACAGCCGTCATTCAAGACCCCGTCGATATCGAGAAATAGCCAGTTTTTCACAACAACACTCCCTGTCCGACCGCCATTCTCTGGCGGCTCCGTCGCATTGGTAATTCACCGGGCACGTAGTTGGCCCGCACAATGGCCTCCGCCACCTGGGGGCAAACACTGTTGCCACAGCAGCGGATTTGCGCCGTTTTGGCGTAGGCCTCTTTCCCGGCGGTGGTGCGCCTGTCTGGATAATAGATTTCCTGGTGCTTCCAATCTCGATTGCGCTTCCATCCCGGAAGCGGTTCCCCGCGAAACCCGAAGCCGCAGAAGCCCCAAGCCGTGTAGATCTCGTGGTCGCCGAAGTCGGCCTTCAGTTGGTCCGCCCATTTGCCAACCTTGTCTTTGCTGTCCCGATAGCCGGCGATAATCTCGGGATTGTCGGTGATGAATGCTTGCTGAACGGGGGTCACTGGGGCACCTCGCTTTCGGGCTGAATTTCGAGTTGAAAATGCTCGCGCATGAAATCCGGGCATCGCTGGCCGAACTTGAGCATGATGAAAAGACCCAGCATGACGGCATCTTCCGGGGACAATTCGAGGATGGTCCGCGATGGGACTATGTTCGGTCGGCGCTGCTGGCTCTGGCGAAACAGGGTGAGCCGTCCACTGAGGGAGCGCTCTGACAGGCAAAGTCCGTGATTGCCTAGCTTGAAATGGACGTTTTCCATCATCTGAGGGGTGAGAACAAGGTTCATCGTTCCTCCTTGGTGCGCAGTCGCACTGGCACTCGGCCAACGCATGGCCTGTTGCTGTCATCGTAGCGCCGGAATACTCCGCAAAGCTGGCAAATCCAATGGGCATTACCCCCGAAGCTATAAAAGTTGCTGGTCACCCAGTGGTGCCCGCGGTCGGGCTTGTCGGCGTTCTGGGCCCGGGCCCGCGCGTAGTCAGCGAAGAGTTCCTCGGGGGTCATGGTGGAGCGGTCACTCATCGTCGTCCGCCTCCTGCGCGTCTGTCTCGCCCCAGTCCAGGAAGATGTCGTGAGGACAAAGCTCAGAGTTAAGCTGCATCAGGATTTCCAGGCACTTGAGGGATGCCTCTCGCGGGGTAGGCGCGGCCAGGGTGAAGGCGACGGGGATGGTCACTTTGTATTGGTTCACAGCTGACCTCCCTCAAGCTCGAGGTCCAGGAGGCCAGGAGTCGTCTTGGCCCCAGCCGCGTGTTCGTGGCCTCCACCACCCAGAGCGGACGCCACGGCAAGAGCCGTCCATTTGCCTCCAGGGCGCGACCGGAAGGAAAACTGTAGCTGTTCTCGCCCGTCCTGCCAGAACACGGCGGCAACACCCAGCGGGTTGGACTCGAGGATTTGCTCTGCCACCTCAGACATGTGCTGGGTCGCATTGCAAAGCAATACAGGCATGCCGGCGATAACGCCCGGGTAGCACTTTTGCGCTCGGGCCTTGGCGTATCGCTCCACCTGTCGAAGGATGATTCTGCCAGTGGACACGAGTTCGGCCGAAGGAATCGGCGCTTCGAACATGTTGCGCTGCCAGGTTTCGACATTCGGTTCCCAGTCGCGCAGGGCGGCCGACACCTCGCGACTGGATGGCAGTCTCCACTGCCAGAGGTCGCGGTCCTGGACGTAATCCAGCACCCAACTGGGCAGCACCCGATGGCCAAATACAGTCGGGTTGTCGCTGCCATCATAGAGCCATTCCCAGGCCAAGGTTGCCCCGCATTTGTCCATGTCAAAGACGCAGTTGTTCGGGTATTTATCTACAACCCATTCGCGGCTTTTGTGGTGGTCAATGACGAACCAGTCTGTAAACAGAAATGCGATCTGCTTGATTTGTTCCGGCTCTGGACAGAAGTCCACAAACAGAATCCTGTCTCCGCCTTCGAGAATCTCCGCCGGCAACGGTGACCCATAGGCAATCGGCACAAATTTGGGATAGCGGAAAATCCAGCTATCGAGATACTGTGCCACCACGGCAGCCGCGGCCAGTCCGTCAGAGCAGTTGGCATGATAGGCCACCGTGTCCCAGCCAGAGCCCCAGCGGTCGTGGTCAATCGGGGAAAAATGTCTCACAGTCCAGCCTCCAAAATCTTGTCCTTAGTGTGCCCAGCCTTGCGCATGTGCTCGGATCTGTCACAGAATCGCCTTTCCGGCTCCTGACACGGCGAACACCTCGTGGACAGCATCAGCAACCTCTTCCTTGCTGGTCGGTAGCTGGTCGTTGGATTTCTCGAGTCGATAAAGGCGGACGCCCTTTTCGTTTTTGAGCACGGCAATCCGAATGATCAGGCCACAGGGCCAGATGCGGTCGACCTGGCCGCCAAGGCGTTTCCCGAGGGATACACGCCGCCCGGCCAGGGTGGGGTTGGTGATAAGGCCGCCCATCAGGCCGCGGTCCTCCATCAGCTTGGCCAGCTCGGTGACCTCTACGCGACGACCGCCAAACTCGTGCCACCAAGCCAAAATGAACTCTTCCCATTCCTCCGAGGCGACGTCTGACCGCTGGACGTTGATTTCGTGGTTTTCCAGGAACCCTGGAATGCCGGCATGAGCCAAAATCCCACCCAACACCCTGGAATAGCGCTCAAAGCTTCCGATGGCCATCGGGCCATCAGGGCAGCCCTTGTTGACCCAGGCCTGACACAGAGTCAGGCAGGCCAGGGTCAACTGTTGCCGGTGAGCCAGACACCAACCCTGGATGTCTGGCGTCTGGAACTGCTGATAGCTCCAGGGGTTGGGAACGCCGCGGTCGAGTCGTATCCATACGGATCGACGTGCGATGTCGCGCTTTACCTGCAGGTTGTTGCCTGCCCCCAGCCAGCAAGCTCGGTTGGGGATGGCCACAACTTTGGACTTACCGAGGACCCGGTCTTCCCAGACGTCTGAGGTCAGCACCGAAGCCAGAATGTCCGAATACAAACAGCTCTGGATTTCGTCGATCATGACATAGACCGGCATGGCCATCAGCTTGGAAGTGATAGCCTTTTTGAACTCGGCAGGGTCCTTGCTGCCAGTTGTGATCGCGGGAGCTCGTCCGGTGCTGGGAATCGACACGATGGACGCCAGCAGCCCCTTGCCCGTGCCAGCTGAGGGCGACTCAAACAGGTGTAGCGGGGTGGGTCCAACCAGTCGGCGCACAAACGGCAGAAGGATGGTGGCCACCGCGTTGGCACGACTCGGCTCGTCCACAAACGGAAAGTCGGCCAGCATTTTGTCGAGCAGCAAATCACGGGCCGCCCGAACGTCTGAGACGTCCGAGGGGATACGCAGGGGCAGACGCATACGACAGTCCACATAGACGCCACTGGCCTTGTCGTAGCCCGTTTTTCGGATCAGTCGCAGGTCAGTGTCGAACACCGGGGCGTGACTGAACTCGGTCAACGGCGGCAACTCGTCCCATTTGCGAACAACCAGGTCTGTTGCCACCGTCCGGTCGGGGAAAACCAGGTAGCGAGTCTTCTTGCCCTCTCGATACCACCTGGCCGACTCGGACAGATAGCCCAGGATCCCGTCGACGCCCATCGGCTCGACCAGGTGGCCCTGCTCGTCCATAACCACCCGAACCATGCCCCCTGCTCTGGAAAACAGGACGGGGGGCTCGTTCCAGGCCTTGAGGGCCTGAAGGGCCTCTCCGCTAACGTCGTGCAACTCTCGATCGCCGAGCACGACCTCCGGCCTGTCGCCCAGGACAGAGCCGTCCGAGACGTACTCGCTGCAGCACTCAATGCCCTCCAGGAGCTTCCAGAATTCACCCTTGGGGTCAGGCGAACGCCTGATCCAGTCGGAGAGGTCCTCTTTTGGGGCCAGCCCGGGCAACTCCATCACCATGAGCAGGGAACACAGAGGCTTCAGAGCCTTCCCGACCTCGGCCATGTAGTCTCGACCCTGGGTGTCATTGTCTGGCACCAGGACGACCCACTGGCCACGAAACACCTCAAGGCTCGACCGGTCGACGTGGTGAAAGTTGCTGGCACCATGCGGGGTAGTGGTGGCCAGAAGGCCCAGATAGGACATGGCGTTTCGCACGTCCTTCTCGCCCTCCACCCACAGGACAGGCACGTCCGGGCTGATCTCCTCTTTGAGTCGATGGAGGCCCATCGGGAGAAGTGGGAGGCCATTTCGACCCATCTTCCAGACCTGCTTTTCGTCGTCCCAATACTGGAGCCGGAAGTCTTTTGGCTCGTATCGCACGACCCGGTAGGTCGGTTTACCGTCGGCTGTGTGGTAGGTGTACCAGTCGATCTCTTTGCCCAGGCTGCCGCGCTTCTTTTTGGGCTTCTCCTCCTGCTGGGGAGCGTCTTTCCCGAAGCGAGGCAGGCCCTCGGTGGGAAGGCTGCACTGCTCGGCATACTCCAGGATCAGGCCCTCGAATTGGCAACCCAAGCACTTGGCTCCACCGGTCGACAAATTGAAACGGAAGCTGGGCTTTTTGTCCTCGCCTCCGTGGCTGGGCAACTGGCAGCGAGCGCTGCCCCAGGTGGAAGGGTTTGCGTCTCTGCGCCAGTCGAGCAGATGGGTTTCGGCCCATGTCTGCCGCGTTTCAATGTGCTGAGGATCGTGGGGATCTTTGTCGTTACTCATTGGGCTCTCCGACTGGGAAAAGGGCGAGGCCATCGTTGTATCGCTGACGCATCTCTTCCAGCTTGCTCACCCGAGACTGCCATCGAAGTCTGGATAGGTGTTCCAAGGCGAAATCAAGTTTCAACTCTCTGCCTCTATCTGACACCTCCAGAAGGCACTCGGGACTCTCGGGAGTCCCGATGCCCACCGAAGCTGTCCCGGGGCGCCTGCGGGGTCGTGGCGCGTCGTCCAGGGGCAAAATGGGGGAGGGGTCATAGCCCCGAGGCCCCTCGACGTGCTCCAGCCAGTCCAGCCATTCACAGGCGACTGTGATCCGCACCATACTGGTGACCACTCGGCGAATGATGAGCACCCCTAGATCGCCAGCCAGAGCCCAGCGGGTCAGCTGCTTGCGCTCCTCAGCAGAGATCAGGCTGAACCGAAAGTTTTGCTCATGGATCTCTTTGCACTCGACCATCAACCTGGGATCGTAGCGACTCATGGATGCCGTCCAGTCGCAAGCAGGGTGACCGTTGCTGTTGTGGAGGTAGATGGCCCCCGCCTTCTCGAGCGAACGCCCGACAGCGGCCTCCAGGCCTTTCCCTGGTCGGTTCATGGCTGGGACCTCCAGGCTTGAAGGATGGCTGCTTCGATCTCTTCAGGAGTCCAGCTTGAGTTTTTTTGCCCCCATTCCTCACCGGCCCTGAAGGCATGTTCCTGGCCATCAGGAGGAAGCTCAAAGCTGCCATGTCCATTGCAAACCCCCTTGAAAAAGGAATGCCTGAACTCAGCGCTTGGAGGCTTTTCTATCCGTCCGTATCGACAGTTTCCGGCTAGCACGAATTTCATGGCGCCACCTTGTGAGCAACGAGCGAAATCCGGTAGGCCGTCCATTCCGTCTGCCCTTCAGGTCGCACCAGCACGGTGCGCACCAGTTTAGACCCGTTGAAGAGGCAAATCTCGACCTCTTGCAGCACGGCTTCCTCGGCCGTAGCATAGCGACGATTCGCTATGCAGCTGTCCTTTTCGCCCGGGAGCTTTGTTTGCCAGTTTCGCATTTTGCCAGCCACTGACCAGAAGCGAATCCCGGCGCGTTTTTCCTGGATTACCTTGCCTTCTTGCTCGAGGCGCTTCAGGTGGTGCTGGATAGTGGAACTGCTGCGCAATCCAACGGCCTCGCCAATCTCACGGACCGATGGAGAGTAACCTTTCTGTGCAATGAACTGGTCCAGCCATTCCAGGATCTCCTGGCGCTTTTCAACGCCCTGGGTATCAAGTCGGCTCTTTCTTTGAGGTGCCGGCCCCAAGGCCACGGGGGAGACTTTCGGTCTATAAACGCTCATGCTAGTTTCGCCTTTCGATTACTTCCGAGCCAGGGCCCGATCTTGTAGAGGTCCAGGCGCCGTAGCACCCGGCTTGGGCTGTCGGGGGCACCGGGGCGCCCCGGCATTTGCTGGAGGCAGCCCCGAAGTTTGGGATCGGTTAAGAGTTTGGTGTCCATGAACACCACCAGTCCGCGGTCCGTCTCGCAGCGCACCGGCCGCCCTGCGCCCTGTTTGGCCTTAATCAGGGCCCTGGGCACCGCGGCCTCGTGGTAGCTCCCACAACGCGCCTGGCGCTCTTGCAGGATGGGGTCGTCCGGGGGAGCCATCGGGAAGCGGTCCATGATCGTGCAGACCAGAGCCGGCCCTGGAACGTCAATGCCTTCCCAGAGCGTAACAGCAAACAAAACCGCACTATCAGTCGACTTAAACCATGCGATCAGTTCCTGCTCGTGGTCATCCCCGCCCTGGAGCCGCACCGGCCAGGGTAGCTCGCCATATTTGGCCCGCAGGGCCTGATAGACCGTTTGCATCCTCAGATAGCTGGTGAACAGCAGGAGAGCCCGGCCCTGGGTGACCATGAGCACCTCTCGGTAATGCTCGGCGGCCAGCTCGGCGAAGTCGCGAGCCTCCCGCTCAGGGGAGTAGGCTCTTCTCGGCAGCGTGATCCAGGGGACGTAATACAGCTGCTGTTTGGCATAGTTGAACGGGCTACCCACGTCGATTTCGTCGCAGTGAGCCACCCCCAACGAGCGCTTGAAATGGTCAAATCGACTTTGAAACTTGTCCGACGTGGACAGAGTCGCGCTGGTGAATATCCAGCTGCGACCAGCCATCATCTCGCGCGAAATGTTGCTCACGTCGGGACGCACAATCTCCACCGCCGCCTTGCCCCGAGACTCGATGGCCATCAGCAAACCGGCCGACTTGTCAAAGACGAGCTTCAGGTCGGCCAGGAAGTCGCGAAAGGCTGCCGCCAACAGGGGGGCGAGGGAAGCCTCGTGGGCGTCCAGGCCGTCTGCCCAGCCCATCACCGAGACATGCAGTTTCCCCGCCAGTTCGGCCAGCTCATGAGACAGGTTCTGGCGCACCAGGCGCTTCTTTTTCTGAACTTTCACTTCGTGGTCGAGCATTGAAAAGAAGGCACCGGCTCGATGCTGCAACTCCGCGCTGAAGTCGCTGCCAAGAATCGTCTCCGCCTTGGCGTGAATTCGATGCAGACGCTCTGCCGTGATCTGGGCCGTGGAAGCCGAAATCAGGTTGTCTTCCCAGTTGTGAGCTTCGTCGACGATGACCGCGTCGAAATCAGGCAGGATCCCATAGCGAAAGTGGCTGACCAGAACCGCATGGTTGACCACCAGAATATCGGCGTTTTCCATTCGGTCCCGGGCCTCGTAGTAGTAGCACTGATCGAAATAGTCACACTTGCGGCCCGTACAGTCGTCCTGGTTGGCGGTGTAAGCCATCTTCAAGGGCAGGTAGGTTTTGGATTTGAAGTTGAGCCCGGACTCGGCCAGCAGGCCGTCGCGGGTCTGGCAGGCCCAGCTCTGAAGTATCCCCTCGCCCCCCGATAGGATGCCGTCCAACTGGCGCTGCTTCTCGAACTTTTTGACGCAGAGATAGTTGTCGCGCCCATATAGCACTTCGGCCCGAAACGTGCGCTTGTAGTTGCGCTCCAGCCAGGGTCGCAGGATGCGCTGCAGCATCGGCAGATCGCCCTTCACGATCTGGTCCTGGAGCAGTTTGTTGCTGGTGGCGATCACCACCTTGACGTTGTTGCCAACCGCGTGAAGGATGGCCGGGACACAGTAGCCGATTGATTTACCGCAGCCAGTTCCTGCCTGAGCGACCAGGTTGCGGCGCTGTTTCAGCGCGTGTCCAACGTAGTCGGCAAGAGTCAGCTGCTGGTGGCGATGAGCCAGACCGGCCTGGACCAGTAGACCCTTGTCGCCCAGGACATCCACAATCTCCGGTAGCAACTTGCGAAAGCCGCTCATGGCCGTGATTGGAACTGGCTTGGCTTTGCTCTCCTCGACCCAAGAGGGCTTGCCGCCCATCCACGACGGCTTGCCGCTCATTGGTTGCCACCGTGGCTGAAGGTCCAGGCGCTGGAGTCTTTCACTGCGTCGTTCAGAACTTTGTCGCAGAGAATGCGAGCATGAAACCCGGCATTCGCCTGACACTCAATCTTCAGTTCCATGGTTCCGCATTTGTAGACGCACCAGTAGGTTTTGAGCATGGTCGGAACTCACTTTCAGGAAGGGTGCAAGGGGGCCAGGCGCATTGCGTGTTCAGCGGCAACGCCTGGCCCTGAAGACCCCTTGCGGCCTGCTCTTTTGACCCGGAGCGAGGGCCGAGGATGTCTCTCGGGGCAGTGTCCGTTTCGTGGACAAGACGGCCTGGTGTGACAGTCACCAAGGCGCCAGGGCTTGGGTTATGAGCCGGCCCTGAAAACTAGAATGGGGCCGTGAATACGGGATTCCCGTCGGCGTCGAACTCAAGCTC
>CAZYPN010000057.1:31975-33428 GCA_964649085.1 uncultured Burkholderiales bacterium
GCCAGGGGACAGGTCATGCAGTTCTGGCCGGCGCCGAGCCGGGCCACCAAGGCCTTCTCCTCCTCGGTCAACTCCTCGTGGACACGGGGTGGGCGGCGCTTGTCGCCAGCCAGACAGAGCCAGCTTTGGCTGTATTTGCTCGGGTCAGCATAGGGCCTCAACCAAATCTGGCTGTAGCTCACCCCCAGAATGATTCCCGACAGCTCCGAGGGGTGATTCTCAGGGTTATAAGGCTGGATGGCTTTGTTGACATAGACGCCGTCCTGCCCGTTGAAGCGCCACAGGGGAAGCATGGTGCGGGTGAGGGCTTGCTCGCCCATCATCTCGACGTAATCGGCAACGTCAAGTCCGAATTCAGCTGCAGCATCAATCTGTGCTTGCGTGTATTGCATCGGCGGCTGCGTGTATTGCATCGGCGGCTGTGTTTCCGCCACTTTGACCAGGTTTGTCATTGGTTTAGTTTCCTCTCAATTGAAATGCTGGGTAAACTCTGTGCATCAGCAGGCGCACGATTTTGTCCGCCATCTCGGGTTTGCAGCGGTTTTCTCGGCCAGGCCCCCTTCCATAAGGACGAGGACTGTAACGACTCAGAAGATCGTCGATTTGACCAGACTCACGAACGCGCTTCATCCATATTCTCGCTGCAACTCGGTGAAAATTGACGGATGCCATGTCTGCAGGCCTGGGCAAATATCCGTGCTTCTTGCAAAATTCTCTATAGAAGCTTAGGGTTATTTGGAACCTGGCTTCTGAATTCCATCGAAAATCAACCATCGACATCCACCGCGAATGCCTCGACAATGGCCACCGCTGCAGCCTGGGCGTGTTCAACCGCGCGGCGCTGGTCGCGGACGGTCTCAACCTCGGCTGCCATATTGGCAACCTTCAGCTGAGACAGACGCAGGTGCTCACGGGCGGCCTTTACCACCAGATCACCCTGAAGCGCTTTGGCCACAGCCGCCTTTCGCTTGGCGTCATTGGTCAAAGTTTCGTCCATCAGGGCGTCGGCCGTGGCCACCGTTTCAGCTTCGGCCAGGGCCTTCTTGGCTTGGTCCAGCTCAGACTCTGCCAGGGCCAGAGCGTGTCTGGCTCGGGCCAGCCGCTCTGGGAAGTCAAGGTGCTTGGAACGGTAGTTGCGCAGATTGTCGATGGCCTCTTGCAGAGGGGGTGTCATCGCATCACCTCCGCCAGGACCATTGGTCCGAAAGTGATACAGCCGCACAGGAAGCCGGCCAGAAAGCCCTTCGCGAATTCGAGAAGGCTCTCGTGAAACGGGGATGGGGGGGAGCAAAGGGCTTGCATTTTTACCTCCTAAGTAGATGGGTTTTGTTGAGCAAGTTTTTTGGCTTCTCGCCGTTGCCGGCGACGCTCAGTGTCGGCCTCAATTTTTTTCGCATGGGCCTCTGGGTTGGCTTCTCGCCACTTACGTTCGCGCTCACGGTTGGCCTCACGG
>CAZYPN010000057.1:33528-39163 GCA_964649085.1 uncultured Burkholderiales bacterium
GGCCTCTGGGTTGGCTTCTCGCCACTTACGTTCGCGCTCACGGTTGGCCTCACGGGCAGCCTCTAGGTTGGCTTCTCGCCACTTACGTTTGTGCTCACGTTGGGCCTCGCGCCGCCTTGCCTGAGAAACCTCCATCGCCGGACTATCAACCCGATGCTGGTAGCGAAGCACACCATTCACGAAGCCCGTGCTACCGAGCACCTCAATGCCGCCATCCCGCCAGGAGCCACCCAGCGAACCGCTTGTGACTTTGTCCTCGGAAATGGCCTGCCAGGGAGCGTCGAAGGTGTTCATTGCGAGCGCCTGATACTCCGGGATTGCCGGTATGTAGCACCAAGCGTCCATTGCGTTGCAGGGCGTCCGAACCAGTCGGCCGACTGCCTGCTGAAAGAACATGTCGGTCAGGGTCCTGGTCAGGTAGCAACCCACTCGCAGCCGGGGAATGTCGGTCCCCTCGGACACCATTTTGACAGTGACAATCCAGCGGGCCCCGTGCGCGTCCCTGAATCGCTCAATTTTCTCTCTCGCGCCCGCCACCTGATACCCCACCACCGTGGGGTAGTGCCCGGTAATAGACTCCAGCACCGAGGCGATGGCTTTGGCTTCAGCATTGGTGTTCACGAACACAATGCCGCCCGCGTTATTCGGGAGGAGGGAAAGCCGAGAATTGGCGTCCGTTAGCATCTCGCGCACAAACCCTCCCGTCGGGTCCAGGGCGGCTCTGAGTCTGCCTGCTCTGTCGCGCTTGGACAGTTGGGCGTCCAATTCCACCAGACGCGCAGCCTCGCCAGGTCGCTTCCAGGAGGCTGTCCCGCTCAGGGTTGGGAAGTGAACGCGCCGACAGATGCCGGCCTGCACGGCCTGGTAGTAGTTCAGGCTGTAGTCGGCACACAGCATCCCGTCCTCGTCATAGTCCAGGAAGGCAATTTTGCTCTTGTCGGACCGGAACGGAGTTCCAGAAAGGTGCAGTCGCCTAGCTGCGCCGGAAAACGCATCCAGCACGGACTGGCCCCAGGCCGCCTCGTCGCCGACGTGGTGAACCTCGTCGAGCACGACCATGACCGGGCTTTCCGAGCAGAACTCACGAAACAGCTCAGGATTTGAGTGAATCGCCGCGTAGGTTGCAGTGATCCCATCTTCCCCCTGGTATCGACCGTCATGGCTGCAGAGCCTCAGTCCCAGGTCCGAATAGGCAACTCCTGCCCATTGTGACTCAATGTTCGTCGTTGGCGCCACAACGACCAGGCGATCCACAACTCCGCGATTGCGCAGCTCGGCAAACACCCGGACGGACAGAATTGTTTTCCCGGCCCCAGGGGTGGCCACCAGCATGAAATCGGGTCGCTGGTGAGAAAGAATGGCTTGCGCGGCTTCGTTCTGCCACTGATAACCGAGCCTTGGGTGAGCGTAAGCGGTCATCTCGACCTCCTAAATGATCTCTTGAATGGTGGCGATGGCCGACTCCAGCTGACTGCGCCGGAACTTGTTGTCACAGCTCTCCAACTCAAAGGCGAGCATTGCAACGGCGGTGTCCAGGATGAGGGCGCGGACCTCGTCGGTATCCCCCTCGATGTTCACCTGACGACTTTTGCCGGGAATCTGGTATGTCCGAGGCACGACTCGGCCAGTCGTGTTCAGGTCTATGCCCTCGAGCTTGGCTCTGAGACATTGCTTATGGCGATCGCGGAACTCCTGAGCAGCCCGCTCGATCCTGGCCCTGGAGTCGATGACCGGAACCGCGTGTTCCTCGCTCGCCCCGCAGACGGTGCAGCTCAAAGTGTAGCGGTCAGCCTCATACAGGCATTTCAGATTGTCGTTCACGGTGGGCCTCCTTGTTGTATCGGTCGGGATAGTGAGCCTCGGGGGGGGCCAGGGGTTTTGACCAGGTCCACTTGGGAATCAGAGCGCTTTGCCACTCTCGGCACCAGTCGGTCGGTTTGACTTCAGGGAAGGGGGGCTTTATGCGGCACTTGCCGTCTACGGGGTCGTAGGTCAGGCAGTTTGCGCATCCCCGGTAGTGCTGCTTTAGCTGATTGTCCTTGGCGTTTGCCAGGATGTTGCTGCAACTCTCGCAGACAGGACCTGAAGGTTTGACCGGGACTGATTGGTATCGGCAGCTCAGCTCAGTAGGCACCCTGGGCCTCCAGTTGCCTGGTCACCAGCTTCTGCAGTTGGTGCAGGCGACGGTGAAGGTCGACCACCAGGCTGACCCAGTCCGCTCTGATTTGAGCCTGCAGGTCCAGCAGTTCCGCCTGGATGTCTGGCAAATAGCCGCACTTCGCGGCTTGGCTGTTGTGGGTGACTCGGATCGGCATTGTTTGGTTCCTCCAATTGGTCCACAGTTTTGAATCCCGTGGTACGGTGATATTGGTTGACCCGACGAAGGGCCGTCCAAATTTTGGCAACAGAGGAGGGGCGCAGTCGTGCAACGATGGGCTTCATCCGAGCCTCCGTGAGGTGGTTTCATTGCGCCGCATCCAGGCGTCCAGAGCGGACTGACGGATGCGGATGTGCCCTCGACTACTCTTGCAGGTGCGGCTGTGTGCCAGCTCCCGCCTCGCAATCGCTTTCCGAATTCGACTGCCACTGAGTTGGAGATACTCGGCGGCCTGGTCGACGGTGTAAAACGGGTCGGAGTTTTTAGACAAAGGCAAAGCCTGAGTATCCACGGCCTGGACTCCTTTCGGGAAGGTCTACTTTGAGAAAACTAGGAGCAGTATCGCTCTTCAGAGGCCTCAGCTTGACTGATTCCTCGGGCTGCCCGCTCGCGAGCGATGCGCGACCACCGGCTATCTGGCACGTCGGTGTTTATTGGGACTGGTTCGTCTGGCCCGATACCAAGACGCAGCCTTTCGGCTTTCCCGGCAGCCAAGGGGTCAGGGTGAAAAAGCTGCCACACCTTGAGCTTAAGAACTTCAGCCAGGCGCTCAAGGGTTTCATAGTTGCTCGGCATGGATTCTCCGCGCTCCCAACGTGCAACAGACTTCTCTGTTACACCGAGAGAGTTCGCCAGCTTCGCCTGGGTCAAAGAGGACATTTTTCGTCCCATCATAATATTCTGAGAGAACTGAGTGGACATAAAGTTACCGCCTACAGTTTACCGAAAAGACATGTTCTGGGGGGAACTTTGAGGACATCTTGTGTCCTTTCGGTAGTCTATGACCGGATTATAAATGTCCGGTGTTTGTCCGTCAATAGACAAAGGAGGACATTTTTTGTCCGTACACAGCTTTAGGGGTGACCGCCTTCGTGTTGCCCGGGAATTGAAAGGTCTGCACCAAGCTGAACTGGCCGACAAGCTGGGCGTTGCCTCGAAGAGCATTGGCCGATGGGAACTTGGACAGTCTGAGCCTCGCCGAGCTATCCTGGAAAGGATGGGAGAGGTGCTTGACCGAGACATCGAGTGGTTTTACGGCGAAGATGACAAGCCTACTGAGCCAAGGAGTTTGCCTATTTCTGGTTTCATCCAGGAGTTGGAGTCCGCCAGTCGACTGTTTCAACTGATTACCGCCACCGACAACCCTCTGGACCATGACCGAGCGCTTCACGACCGGCAACTGTCAGAGTTGCGACGGACTTCTCCCGAAGCGCTGCGGTGGGCACGGGATTTCCTGGCTCTGTCGGTGGCAGACGTGGCGCGGATGTCCGGGTTGATGTCCTCTCGGATTATCGAGATTGAAGGGTCACTTGGTGAGCCCATTCAGCCCAGCGAAATCATGGCTCTGCGTCGCGCCCTGGGCGTCCGTTTCGAGCCCAGACCAGCGGCCTTCAGCCAGCTATCGCTCCAGCCAACAAAAGACCGGCGACCAGCTCGGGCTCGACTGGAGGAGTCCCGCCGACTATGGGAGTCCGAGTTTAAAAGGACGCCCAACAAGTTGGACTCGATCCTTGCCCGGCTTGACCAACTGCAGAAAGACGTTGATGAACTCAAACGGAAGAGAGATGAACAATGACGGAACAAGAAAAAGCCATGGCTGAAACATCAATGACGGGCTTTGGTCGCGCCTACTTCGGGATTTGCATCTTTGGCGGCCTGGCCTGGACAATAAGCGCGTTTAGCTCAGAGAGTCCAGCAGGCGGGGTCGGCATTGGAGTTGGGCTAATACTTTCAGGAGGCCTCGCGCATTATGGTGTTCAGTTGTTGGTGGGCATGTCTCATAGCCTCCGATCGATCTTGGCCGCGCAAGAGAAGAAGAGTTGAATCCAGTAGAATGGATGAAGACACGAGTTCGCGAGGAGCCTTGGAACCTTGTCAATGACATCATCATCGAGTCTCTTGATAAAGGTCTGTCGACGCGCAAAACGATCAAGTTGCTCGATGCTGTGTTCCCTGGAGCGCCCAAAAGTCAAATTGAAACGATAGCTAGGACCGAACTAGCTTTAGCTCTTGGTGCATCAAGATTTTACGCGCTTTCAGAGCGTTTGCTTGTCGTTGGCATTCAGTTCTCTTGTATCGAAGATGACCGATGTTCAGATATTTGCCGATCAAGGCATGGCCGGATTATGCTGCTTGACGATCCTCGAGTTTTCGAAAACATACCTCCACTTCACTTTCAATGCCGCTCAACTATTCTGCCCGTAGATCGCTTTGATTTTGAAGACTTGAAGTCTGGCCATCCTGAGGTAACTGAAAGGTTTTTTGGTTCTGAAGTTGGAGCAAAGAGCCTCGAAGAGGCTCTCAACTGGAACGACGTTCGCAAGCACAAAGCGCCATGGATCGGAAAGCTAAGCCCTTGGACTCGAACAGGCTTGTGTTGAACCGGTTTCACCTCCCCATATCTTGCGATTGCGCTGCCAAATGTTCACCGTGTATAATTGTATTCACTCGGTCGGCAAGAGGCAGGTCCTGTCGGGACCTCCCAGCCCCGGGGGGACAGGAACCAAACCCATGCATGTTATCCGTTCGCGGAGCTTTGCTTCGCTTTGCCTGCAGCTGAGAGACGGCTGCAACTCAATGCTTCCGGCCCATGGGCTCTATCATGCCCTTCGTAAAATCGGCTGGGACCTGCGGGAGGGCTGGGTATCCAGTGAGCACCTGGCCACCTGCGACGCTTGGCGCCGAGAGGTGGTGCTCCCGCCCGATTTCCGCCAGCGCCTTATGTGCCCCGACCTGGAGCGGGAGGTGCGCCACTGGGTGATCGCACACGAGTTGGGTCATGCCGTGCTCCACGCCGACCAATTGCTTCAGGGGGAGCGGGGGGATTGGATGGAGCGAGAGGCATCCGAGTTTGCTCTGTGCTTCCTCTTGCCCGAGGACCAGCTCGCCACCCACCCCGATATTCAGGGGCTCGCGGCCTCAGCCCCCGACGCACGATGGCGTCGTTTGTCACGGGTAGCCCAGGAATTCAAAGTGCCCATCCAGTGTTTGTTGTGCGCCTTGGACCTCTATGCTCTCCGCCCCCTGGACCTCGCGGCGTGAGCCGACCGGCAAAAGAGAAAGGGCTGTTTGAGCGGCCAAAGGGTTCGGGGATCTGGTGGATCAACTGGTACGACGAGGAGGGGCGGCGCCACCGTGAGAAAATCGGCCCCAAAGAGGCGGCCCGGCAGGTCTGGGCCAAGCGCACCACAGACGCCATGATCGGAAAGAAGCTTCCCGAACTGCGCCGACGCGAAGAAACCTTGGACCAACTGATGG
>CAZYPN010000058.1:0-38094 GCA_964649085.1 uncultured Burkholderiales bacterium
TCGCCGCTCCGATGATGGCCTGGGTGACTGAATCCCTTTCCACTTCTCCGTGTTCTCGGGTGTGCTCGGTGGTTCATTCCGTTGGGGCAGCCTGTCGGCTCCTCAGTAGCTAAAAGACCCCCGGTTTGCGACTGGCCTCCTAGTCGGCCGAGTCTCCGTGGCGGGCCAGATAGCCGTAGACCCAGCGGCTGTACCAGATGAGCGCCAGCGTGGTTACGAAGCCCACGCTTCCCATAATCATCCAGAGCTTCTCGGGATGATGCAGTTGCCACAGCATCTGGGTGACCTCGAAGGGCGTCTGGTTGAGCACCTCGACCAGCTTGTCAAAGGCTTCCCCCTCGGGAATGGCCTTGAGGAGGTCTGGAGCCATGCCTTTTTCTGCCAGCATCTGGCGCGAGAAGGCTTCTTTCGAGGCGTAGTGACCATAGAGCATCAGGCCGACCTTGCCTTCGATCGAGGCCCCGATGCCAGGTGCCAGCTGGCACAGGCCCAGATAGGTCCCCTTCTTGTCCTCGGGGGCGAGGTTGCCGATGAATTCGGAAAACTTGGGAGAAGAGAGCATTTCGCCGGTCGAGAAACAGATAATGCCGGCGAAGCACATCCACCCGGTGGTGGCGTGTCCGCAAATGATCACCGCCAGTGTGGCCAGGCCGGTCCCGAACCAGATGCTGGTGGTGATCTTCACTCGCGAAGACAGATAGCCAAAGAAGAAGCAGGTCAGCATGATCATGCCGGCATTGACGTTCATCAAGCCTTCAGCCTGGATGCGAGTGCCTGTCTTGTCGAGCACCATGACGAATCCGGCGATTTGCTGCAAGGTCGAAGGAGCCACGCCCGCCTGGGGCACCAGGTTGCCGGCGCTGGCTACGATGTCTCGGGAATCCACCCAGTCGTCGATGTAGTTGGGAAGCACGTCGAACAGACTGTAAAAGAGGAAGTAGAAACCGGAAAAGATTCCGAGGAAAAGAGCCAGGTGTGGCTTTTTCAGTTCCATGAACGTGTCGACAATCATCGGACGCTGCGCCTTGCCGCTGGCTTTGCGCTGTTCTTCGCGCTGCAGGCGGTCTTCAATGCCGGGCTCCTTGTAGGTGAGCAACAGCAGGAAGTTCAGGCAGATAATGGCGGCGCAGGCCAAGAATACATAGCGCCACTCCATCTTTCGCATATAGCCGGCCAGCAAAGGTCCGATGAAGGCACCGATGTTGACCGTCTGATAGAAGATGCCCCAGGCCATCGAGCTATTGGATCGGTTGGTGCACTTCACCAGTGTGCCCTGAATGCCGGGCTTGAAGATGGCTGTGCCCGTGGCCAGCAGCAGGGCTCCTGCAAAAAAGCCCCCCTTGCTGTGAAAGGCCGCCATCACCAGATAGCCAGCGATTTTCAGAACCGTGGACAGGGCGATGGCCTGCTTGTAACCGTAGCGGTCGGCGATGCCACCGGTAAAGATCGGAACCCAACTCTGAAACAGCATCCACCAGAAGAAAATGGTGCCCATCTCACCGGGGGTGATTCCTAATCCACCCTTCGATACCGGATCTTTGCCGTAGAGAGTGGCTACCGAACGCACGCCGTAGAAGGCCAGGCGTTCCACCATCTCCATCGCGCCCACCACCCAGAATACATAGCCCAGGCTGGCGATCGCCGCCACCAGGCCGAGTTGCTGAACATCGAGTTGATTTCCCGAAGAGCCCGACTGCTGTGCCATTACTTGGTGCTGTTCAGCTTGAAGTCGGCCGTGATGTTGCCGATGGGCATAGAGTTGCCGCTGGGGTGACGATATTTTTCCGTGAATTGATAGCTGGCGCCGGGCTGGATCGCGGGCACACTGATGGTTTTTTGGGTCCAGACCTTGGAAGTGGCACCGCTGTTGTTGGTGGCACTGGCACTGCGGTCGGGTCCCTTGAGAATAAGCACGCCGGAGGTGGGCTTGTTGGGGGCGTCTCCCATGTTCTTGATCTCACAGGTCATCGTCACCACCCCATTTGGGTCGGGTGAAGAGTCGGTGCGAAAGACTTCCAGGCGGGCTTCCTTGGGGACCTCTTTGGCTGGAGGAGGCGCCTCGTTTGCGGCGGTGGCAGGTGGAGGCGCTTCCTTGGTTTCAGGAGGCTTCTCTTTGTCTTGCGACTCGTCTCCCTCGCCCGTGCCTTCCTTGTCTTTGTCTTTGCCCGCCTCGCGCCTGGCCTTCAGTTCGGCAGCCCTTTTGCTCCAGGCCTCCTGCCGGGCCTTCTCCTCTTCGCTGCGCGACATGCCGATTTGGCTGTTCATCGCCTTCTCTTCGTCGGTGGCAAATCGGGCTCGGTTCACGTCGACCGTGCCCAATGAAGGATTGGCGGTGACGCTGAAGTTGCAAAGCCGAGCCAGAGGCTTGAGGGGCAGGTAGACCAGGTCGCCGCGCTGTGCGGGGTCAAGCGTGATCTCTTGATCTCCGTATCGAACTGTCACCGGGCCAGCGAGTTTCAGGCCTGGATTGGCAGCGGGTTGGGAGGTCAGTTCCAGCGTCTGGCCGTTCAGGGTCCAGTTCAGTTCCAGCGCCTTCAGAAAAGCTTCGGCTTGCACCATGGCTTCAGACCCTTGCTTCACCACTTGGGAGAAGGGACGGTTGCGCACATAGTAGGTCTCGGCTCCGACCGGGAAGGTCAGCCACAGGCTGGCAGCCAGGAGGGCAATCTTTCTGCGATTCATGGTGGTCTCCTCAGGTCAGCGTACTTCGAACCGGTGTTCACCGATTTCGATAATGTCTCCTCGATGCAATTCCACGGTACGTCGAATTCGGTGGCGATTGACCCAGGTTCCGTTGGTTGAGCCCAGGTCTTCAACCCAGTAATCGCCATCGACTCGAGTAATACGGGCGTGCTGGCGTGAGGCGGCCTGGTCGTCGGCCAGACTCAGGTCGGCTTCGCGCCCAATGGTGAATGGAGCCCGTTGCAACTCGAATTCGATGTTCTTTTCAGTGCACACCAGTCGAGTGGCAGCGCCGGATGCGTCAATCAGGGTTACAGGATTTACCGGTGCGGGAGGATCGGCAGGAGGCAATTTCTTGGGCGCTGGCTCGGGTGGGGCAGAGGCTTCCTCGACCTGAGTGTCCTGGGGCGCTGGCGGAGTGAGCTGTAAGCCCCAGCGAAGCTCGAAGGAGATATAGCCGGGGGTCTTCTTCAGCATGTTTTGTAACTCGGCTTCCGCTTCATGGGCCGAACCCGACAGCCGGGCCAGGTGGGCCAGGGCCATGCGGAAGTCGTTTTGCAACGTCTGATCGAGATCCTGACGTTGCAAGGCTTTGCGAAAGACCTCGCGGGCGGTAGGCGGGTCGCCCAGGCGAGCACAGCTCAGACCCAACAAGAGGAGCGCAGCCAGTTGCAAATTCGAATCGGGAAGCGTGCGCTGAAGCGAGGCGAAGACCTCGCGGTCTCGGCCCAGGCGAAAGCGCAGCAGGTTGAGGAAAAAGAGTGCCGTGTTCTCGCCGGGAACCAGTTCCAATACCTGCTCCAGGGTGTGTAGCGACTCATTGGAGTCGCGGAAAAACTGACTGAGGGCCAGGGCCACTGTCAGACCCACCAGGTCGGGGCCGAGCACAAAGGCGCTGAAGTCGGTGAGGGCCAGCCCGAGGTGGAAGGTAGGACACCAGCGTTTGAGATTTTTGCCCAATCCCTGCTGGGCCATCAGGGCGGTTTTCAAATGGCGTTCAGATTCTTCAAACTGACCCTCGTGAAGCAACAAAGCACCCAGCACGAAGTAAATGTCGGTAACTTGAATCTTCGAATCGCTGCGTCGGGCCGCTTCGCGCAGCGATTCGATGGCGGTTCCGAAGCGACCCTGAAGCAACCAGCCCAACGCCTGCAGGAACTCTTTCTCCCCACTGCTCATGGTCAGACCCTTGAGCAGATTGACGTTGAGGCGCGAGGTGCTTTGGGTTTCAAACCAGCGAACCCGCGGCGACAGCGTGGTGCCGGCCGCCTGCGGCAGGTGATACAGGCCGGTGGGTAGCACTTCGGTCGGGTCGTCTGAGCCTTTGACGACTTTGGCCACCTCGTCAACGCTGCGGCCCACCAGTTTCCCGGCCAGGCCCAGGCCCCCCGTCAGCGCTCTGATGACCTCTTTTTCCACGGCCTAACTCAGACGAACCACGAACTCGGTTTTGCCGAGCCGCAACCCATCTCCCTCGCGCAGCGGTTGCTGGACATGCGGCTGCATTTTGCTGCCGTTCACCCAAGAGCCGTTGGAACTGCCCAGGTCTTCGTAGACAAAGCCACTGTCCTGACGGGTGATGCGGCCGTGGCGACGGCTGATATAGGAATCGGTGTCGTGGTCGGTGAGGTCGACCTCGGGAAAAATTCCGTCTACCGGAGAGCGGCGACCCATAAGAATCGTATCCTTCTCCAGCGGAAATTCCCCTTTGCCGTTGGTCAGCACCAGTCGGGCTCGCCCGACCGCTGCTACCGGGGCAGAAACGTTGGCGACAGGATGGGGGGTGGCGTCGTAGACGACCGGAGGTGCGGTTGCGGCTGAGGTGACCGGGGCATCGCTAAGGCTGGCACCACAGTCTTCGCAAAAGGCGACTCCGGGTGGATTCTGGGCATTGCAAGCCGGGCACACAATGATTCCGGGCGCGGCGGCCGCCACCGGCTCGGGGGCCGGACTGACGGGCGGGGGCGATATGGGCTCGACGGAGGGCGGTGCCACCACGGGAGAGGGTTGCTCTTGAGTCACAGGAGCCGCCACAGCCACCGGTGGCGGGGCGGCTACCGGGGCAACCGAAACCGGTGCGGCCACCGGCGCGGCAGCACTACTACCCGCCGGCAGGCGAGCTCCACAATCTTCACAGTAGGCTGAGCCCTCCAGGTTGTCGGCTCCGCAGACATTGCATCGCATGATATGGCCTCCTAGGCGCCCTCTCCAGTGTTGGGCAGCGGAATTTCGGTGAGTAGTTGGGTGAGCTTGCGAGTGCCATACTCGAGTTTCTTGGTTCCCGCGGCACTCGCTCCCCCTCCCTGGTCAATTCTCTGGGCTTCGGCCAGGGCCTGATTGGCCAGGTCGGCCTGGCCCTGTTCGAGTAGTTGCGTGGCGGCCGAGCGCAGCAATTGCGTGGCTTTGGCCCGGTCGCCCTGCTGGGCGAACTGGAGGGCGCGGGTTTGCTGGCGAAACACGCTGACCGCGTCAACCACTGCCATGACGCGTGGGGTAACGACGGCTGCCTGGGAGGCATCGGCCGTGTAGCCGATGGTCACGTCTCGCGCCACCTGTAGCGGCTGGGGCCCGCGCTCGGGAATTTCATATTCCATGACGGTCTGAGCGATGCGATAGGTACCGGGCTGACGGGAGGGCAGCACCAGCTCGAAGAGCAGCGACTGGGTCTCTTCCCGCTGCAGGTCGCCGAGGGGAACAGTGGCCACTCGATCCACGGTGTTGAGCGTGCCCAGGTCGTTGATCAGGGGCTTCACCTTGTAGGCGCGACGCACCGTGATGTCTTTGGACAACTTGAGATGCAGTCGGGGGTTGCGCACCACCACGTTCTGAACCCCTCGCAGCTCTTTTTCGAAAATCTGGGGGATATCGCGCGGGATATCGATGTAGTAGGAGTTGCCCCGACATGCGTTGGCGATGTCGAGCAGGAACTGCTCGTTGAAATCATCGCCCACGCCGATGGTCGAGACGGAGATACCGCGACCGGCGGCCATGAGGCAGGCCTCTTTGCAGTGACTCTCATGCAGCGTCAGTCCGTCGGTGAGCAAAATGATGTGGTTGAGGCGCTCGGGAGACTGATTGCGGCGAATTTCGTCCATGGCGGCCCGAATGCCGTGCAGCATCTCAGTGCCCGAACCGACTTCTACCTGGTCGATGTTGCGCACCAGGCGTCGGGCCGACTGCTTGTCGTAGATCTGGCTGGAGGGAATGAGTACGCGGGCTTTGTCGGCAAAAACGATGATGGAACAAAGGTCGGCCGGTCGCAAGCAGTCGATCACGTGGCTGACCGCTGAAATCACATAGTCCAGCTTTTCGGCCGCATACATCGAACCCGACTTGTCCAAAGCGATGGCCACGTTGAGAGAGGCCGGACCCACCCCGATTTCGGAGCTGGGTTTGACCTCCACCAGCAAATAGGCCAGCTTGTTCTCGCTGGTTACCAGCACGTTTTGATAGCTGAGGTAGGTGCCTACATCGACTTCTGCCACTACGTTACTCCTCGTCTCCCTTGCCGTCTGCCTTTGGGCTCGGCAGCAAAAAATCCTGTGCCCGAGGCTACACCTGAATCACTGCGATGGTGGCGTTGTCATCGGCCCCCCGCTGCAAGCAGAGGTCGACGAGGCGCTGACAGATGTCCTGCGGGTCGCGCCTTTCCATCGCGTAGCTCTCGAACTCACCGGCTTCGAAGTATTCCCAAACCCCGTCGGAACACAAAATGATGCGATCGCCAGGGAGCAATTCCTGGTCGAACAGATCGACCTCCACGTCCGGATTGGTACCCAGAGCTCGGTAAATAATGCTGCGCTGGGGCGATACTCGAGCTTCTTCCGGGCTCAGACTTCCCATGGCCACCAGCCTGCCCACCAGGCTGTGATCGGTGGTGACCTGCGTCAGGCGTTCACGACCGTGATAGCCGCGGGTGTCGCCCACCTGGCCAAAGTAGGCTTTGTTGCCGGCCAGCAGGCAGGCCGTAATGGTGCAGCCCATACCCCGTCGGGCTTCGTCTAGCGAGGCATACTCGAAAATGGTGCGGTTGGCCGCCCGCAAGGCCCGCTCCAACAAGTAGTGACAGCGCTGGTCGACATCGTCGGGCAGCAGCACCGTCGTCTGTCGGCCGTCTCTCAGGCCCAGGTCGGCGGCCACCAGTTCCTGAGCCAGCGTGCGCAGGGCCAGCGAGGCGGCCTTGTCGCCCTCGGCCTCCCCTCCCATTCCATCGATCACGGTGACCAGCCAGCCATCGTAGCGATGGCTCTTTTCATAGAAGCTGAAGCGCAGTTCCAGGCAAGCATCTTGATTGATCCGCCGCACGCAGCCAATGTGGCTATACATGGCTACCGTGGGGCTGAGAGTTGCGCGCCCATTGGTCCTGGGGGCCGCCACCACTGGAGCCGCTGGCGCGGCTACGGCCGCAGGGGCCGCAGCGGGCGCAGGGCGGGGCGGGGGAGCAGGAACGGGTTCGTCTTGAAAGCTCTCCGGGTGCAGCAGCGCCTCGCGCATCTCGGCTACGCTTTGAAAACGGTCTTCGGGTCGTTTGCGCAGCGCCTTCATGAGCACCCTTACGAGGTCCTCACCGCCGGTGATCTGGGGGGGCTGAATGACAAAGAAGCTCTCGCGCGCGTCCAGATTGAGTTTCTGTCCCGTCAGTAAGAAATATCCCAGAGCCGCCGTGCTGAAGAGATCGAGACGTTGATCTTGCTGGCCCAGGCCATACATCTCGGGGGCCGAGAAGCCCGGCGTAACGCTGCACACCTCTTCGCTCTCGGAGGGCTGGTCCAGCGAGCAGGCCCGTTCCCAAAGGTCCAGCACCACCTGCTGGTCCTCGGTCAGCCAGATCCGGCTGGGCTGCACACTACGAGAAATCATCTTCTGCTCGTGCAGCCGCTCGAGTACTTCCAAGACCTTCATCAGTAGCTTGCCGCTGGCCTCAACCCCCAGCGGACCCTGAGCTGCCTGGTCCTCCAGACGTTGCCCGGGCAGCGCTGCGGCGGCGTAGTCGAAGTCGTCCATTTGGAAAAAATCGCTGGGAAACAGCAGCCCCTCACCGCTGAGCCCGCTGAGTAGCTCTCGTTGGCGAGAGAGTTGGGAAACCTCGCCCGTGCGTCGTGATTCTAACAACAGATAGGGCTTGCCTTCGCGCTGCGCCAGGTAGCGCAGAATGGGCCCGCCCTCCAACAGACTGTCAATGGTATATTGCTGCAGCTCCGTGCCCGGGTCGAGGGGAGCCAGTCGGGGACGACCGGCGCTCGAGTCGACCTCGAGTTGGGCGCCGCAGTCTTCACAGTAGATCGAACCCGGAGGGTTGGAGGCTGCACAGCCGCTACACGTGATCACCCTGGTTTCCCTTCGTGGACTTCAGAGGCCCAGATTATGCAGCCAACTTTTCCAGTCGATGTGATAAAGTCCTACCGCGATTCCCAGCAGGGTGGCCCAGGAAAGGCTGACGAAGGTCGAGGTCCAGGCCAGGAAGCTCAAACCGCTGCGCGACTTCCTCGGCGCCTGGCTGGCGGTATAAAACATCAGCGGCGTGGTGGCCAGTCCCACCACCGGAACCAGCGACCAGATCAGCAGAAACAGAGCCCCTGGCCAGCACCAGGCGGGGGTTCGCCTGGCCCCAACCTCGACTTCAACTCTCAGCGGCGCAATCGAGGGTTTCCCCTGAAACTGGATCAGTCCGGCCACGAGCCCGCCCTCGTCCAGCCGACGCGTGTCCACATAGACGGTCACCGATGCGTCCTGGCCCGAGACTTTGGCCGGCACGGGCCTGAACCAGCTGCCATCGGCGACCAGCTTGCCTTTGACCCTGCCCCGCAGCACCACCGAAGTGCGCAGTTGCTGGCCCCATTCCACCTTGCCAAGGTGCACCTGGGCGGGCCAGAATCCCAGGTCAACGGCCGTAGCGGCGGCTGCGGGGGGGGGCACGGCCTGGGGCGATAGTTCGGCCGTCTTGGAGGAACTGGGCAGCACCCCCGAGCGGCTCAGTTCCCGCTCGACTCCTTCCAGGGCCTGGCGCACGTCGGTGGCGTTCTGAAAGCGGTCCTCGGGCTTGAGGGAAACGGCCCTCATCACCACTCGGTCGAGTTCTGGCGAGACGTCCTCTCGGCCCGTCCGCAGCGACTCGAACTGGAAGGGATGCTCGGCAGGGTCGACTCCACTCAGGCAATGATGCAGGGTGGCGCCCAGCGCATAGAGATCGGTCCGATGGTCCGATTGTCCCCTACCATACTGTTCTGGGGCGGCATAGCCGGGCGTGCCGAGGGCTCGCGTGTCCTTGCCTGCGCCCTGGCGGAAGAGACGGGCAATGCCAAAGTCTACCAGCATGGGACGGCCCTCGGGCGTCAAAATGACGTTGGCGGGCTTCAGGTCGCGAAAAATGACCGGGGGCACCTGATGGTGCAGATATTCGAGCACCTGAGCGATCTGAATGCCGATTTTAAGGCTTTCTGAGACGCTCAACGGGCCCTGTTGCAGGCGCTTTTCCAGGGTGGTGCCGGCGATGAAGTCCATCACCAGATAATGCTTGCCCTGCTCTTGAAAGAAATCCACGATGCGGGGCAGGTTGGGATGGTTCAGCGCGGCCAGAATTTGGGCCTCGGCCACAAACGATTCTTCGGCGGCTTTGCGCTCCTGGGGGTCCTGAAAGCTGTCGGACATCTCCTTGAGCGCCCACTCGCGGGGCAGGCGGGTGTCCTGGGCCAGATACACCGAGCCCATGCCGCCTTCGCCCAAAATTCGTTGGATGCGATACCGCCCTTGCACAATGTGCCCCGAAGCCAACACGCAGATGGCTTCTGTTCAGGGCAGGTTTCCCCTGTGAAAATTGTCAGCGAAGAATGTAGCCTTGGGGTTCAGGGGTCGGAGTGACCAGCAGCATCGGACGAGCATTGGCAATTTTCTTCCGGTCGATGCGCAACTGACCCTGTTCGTTATGCTCGACTTCACCCAGCAGCATGCGTGTCAGCCCAACCGTCATCGTGTGGCCGAAAAAGAGGACGTCCTGCCCGGCGTGGTTGGCGGCCCGCCCGAGAAAGCGGTCCACTCGCGCCATGACGTCGAGCCCCGATTCACCGCCCGGAAAGCGGTGGGTGAAGTCGGTGCCGCGGCCGAAATTGGGATACTCTGCACTGACTTCCATCGCATTGCGTCCCTCGCAATGGCCAAAGTCGATCTCTTGCAAGTCGGGTTCGGCGATCAGTTGGGCCTGGACACCTCGGGCCTCCAGCAACTGCTGGAGGGCCTGAGCGGTTTCGAAGGCTCGAGACAGGGGGCTGGAATAGAGCACGGGAGTGCGCTGGCCCTCGCTCCAGGCCTGTCCGAATTGGGCCCAAAGCTCTTCTGCTGCTTGTCGGGCCTGTTGGCGCCCCAGTTCGGTCAAGGGCGAGTCGCCCCGCCCGCTGAGCAGTGCCCCGCCGCCGGCGGCGTTGGCTTCGGATTCGCCGTGACGAATGGCCACCAGCGCCGTGCCCTGTGCTGCCAGGGATTGCGCACGAGCCCGCAGCGGTGCCACATCTTTGCAGCGTAGCGTGCCCTTGGAGGCGTCCAGTTGCTCAAACATGGCAAAACGCGGGGGAATTTCAACGCTGACCAGCGGGGCTAGCGAGGAGCTCCCCAGTTCCACCCGATCTTGGGGCTCTACGGGCTGGCGAACCTGGCTGAGCACCAAGGGCTTGAAGCGGGTCGAGATGGAGGGAGCGGCGATCTTCACCTCCATAGTGTAAGAGCCGGAACTGAAAGAATTCTGATCGTTGCATTGTCGAGTCTGGTTCCAGCTGCTAGCATGCCAGCATGCGGCGGGGCCTGGCACTACCATTTGCGCTTTTCTTTGTGGGGCTGATTTTTTGCCTCACCAGCTTGATCGCCACCGAGGCCCTCTCTCAGTTGCGCTGGTCGAGTTTGCAAGCCCACAAGCTCGAGTTGCAGGCAGTGGCTCGCGGCGCTGTGGAATACCACCTGGAGAAGTTCAATCGGGGCCAATGGATCGACGAATCCGAGCATCCCGACCATCCTCCCATCGGAAACCTCCGCATCGTCACCCAGCTCAGTCCCTTGCAGGGCAACGTCTTTCGCCTCGAGGCGAAGGTCAGCCGCCCCGGGGGCGGGGTCCAGGCCTCGGCCACATGCACCGTGCGCAAGGGCACTAATACCCGCGGCCTGGCCTATGCCCAGCTGCCGGGCAGCCAGTTTGGGGGCGACGCCATCGACACCATTTTGCGCTTCGACGAGCAGGTGGGCGAGTGGAAGCGCCAGCCACAGGCCCAGCTGATGTCGTACAACGTGGCGGGCCAGTTGAGTGTCCCCGGCGGTCCGCCCCGCAATGTGCCCTTTGGCTGTGCCGACCAGCACGGAAACCTGTATCTGGTGGTGTTGCCCACCTGGGACTTTCTTATGAATTTGCAAGGACCGCTGGGTCAGCTGGCTCGTTTGCTGATGGACATCGGCGCTGAGGGCGAGGCGGGCCTATGGGAACTCTTTGAGTTCATTCACGCCTTTGCCAACTTTTCTTTGCCGCTGGCCGGACCCCAACCGGTGGTGATGAAGGTCACGCCCGAGGGTGCCTGTCAGGCCCTTCCGCCCTTGCCCGGCAAGCGCTACGACAACGGGCGGGTGGTCGATTTTGTCCCGATCATGCCTTATCAACTACGGGGTCTGATCACCCAGGCCTCTTGCGACGGCCAGCGCCTTTTTCTTACCAATCTTCAGGCTGGGGCCGACCTTATCTACTGGTGCGACCTCGGCGGTGGAGGCTGGCAGGTGCTGGCGCCTCCCCCCTACGGGCAGCTTTATGAGTCGTCGGGTCAGCTGGTGCAGGGCGCTCCCGACGGACCCGCGCCCTACCTGGGAGCCGTTACCCAGGACGAGCAGGGCCATGTTTTCGCTCACTACGGTGACTACCGCGACAACATCAAGCGGCAGGCGGTATTCATGCGGGATATCACCGATCCCGAGGGTGACTGGCAGCGGTTGCCCTGCCCGCCGCGCAGCTATTACTCGCCCCAGGGCGAATTGATCGAAGGGGGTCCCGAAGACGGCGCGGCCGACAACTTTTGCTATCTCCGTTCCTCGCCGGGAGGAGAGCTCTATGGGCTGTGGTTTCCCACCCCGGGCAATGGGCAGATTTTGAAGTATGCCGGAGGAGTTTGGAGCGCCGTTCGCCCGCCCCGCGATGATCGAGCTCCCAATGCCCTCGACGTCGACGCGGCCGGCAACTTGCTCGTGAAGTATCCCGACCCGGGCGGTCCCGACGCCCTCTACAGAATTCAAGGCAATGAAGCCATCGAACTCGCTCGCGTCCCCTCGCATCACTTTCTTTACGACGGTACCGAGGTCGATGATGATACCCCGGCCCAAACGGTGGCGGGGTTCGTGGGTGGAGGTCGGGCTGTCAATGGTCAGCCTCACCTTTTCCGCGTTTCCAGCTTCTAGGATCGCGGCTGGAACAAAGGGTTTTCGGCCGGGCTGCGAGCGGCAAGCAGTATCCGGAGGCTGCGAGTCGAAGCTCTGGCCATGCAATCCGCCCTGGAACTTTTGCGCCAGCACGGTTATCTGGCCTTGTTTTGCGTTCTCCTTATCGATCAGATGGGCATTCCCATGCCCTCGTTGCCGCTGCTGATGGGAGCCGGTGCCCTGGTGGGCCTGGGCTATCTTCATCCGGTCCCCGCCTTGCTGGCCGTGGTGTTAGGAGCGCTCCTGGCCGATCTGGCCTGGTATGAATTGGGTCGGCGCAGAGGGGCGGCCATCCTGGGCACCCTCTGCAAGATTTCTCTCGAGCCCGACAGCTGCGTGCAGCAAACCGAAGGCGTTTTCGACCGATATGGCGACCGCTGTCTGCTGTTTGCCAAGTTCATCCCTGGCCTGAGCACCGTAACCCCTCCGGTGGCGGGAATGATCGGCCTGCCCCTGCGCCGCTTCGCCTTGCTGGACGGGCTGGGAGTGGTGCTCTGGGCGGGTTTCTTCGGGGGCCTGGGGTGGCTCTTTGCCGGACATATCGAGTGGATGCTGATGCAGGCCCAACAATGGGGAGCCACCCTGGGCCAACTGCTGGCGGGGGGGTTGGCTGTCTACCTCGGGTTGAAGGCCTGGCACCGCTATCGTTTTCTGCGAAGTCTGCGTATCGCTCGAGTTACTCCGGAGGAGCTTCACGAGATGCTGGCCGGGCCCGAAGTCCCCTATATCGTCGACCTGCGCAACCGGCTCCAACAGGCTGCGCACGGTGTGTTTCTGCCGGGCGCCCATCGTCTGGCCGTGGAAGAGCTCGCCCAGCGTGCTCACGAACTCCCCCGCGACCGTGACATCGTCGTTTACTGTAGTTGACCCAACGAGGCCACCAGCGCCCGTGTGGCGCTGAAACTACAAAGACTGGGCATCCAACGGGTGCGCCCTCTGCTGGGCGGTCTGGAAGGCTGGATCGAGCGTCAGCTGCCCACCGAGGCCGAAGGCGGTGGGGGCACTTCGTAGGTCATGTCGGGCTGGGTGCTGGCGATGACCCGGTATTTCTTAAACGATTTGGGGCACCACACCGGAATCTTGGCATTGGGCTCGTTCTTGTTGATCTGCTGCGATTCGGGCAGCACCTTGTTGACACCGTCAATCAGGGTAGAGAGACACGAGTTGAGCACCGGATCGTAAATGTCGCTGGTGTGGTCCCGGGTCGAAGCTTCAATACGCTCTTGTAAGAGGGCCACTTTTTGCTCCTGGTTCAACTGTAGCTTGTAGAGCTGCAGCGGATAGCGGTGATAGTCTACCGATTTCTCGATGGAGTCGGTCCAGGTGCACAGTTGGTATAGAATGGGCGTCTGCGACCCGGGCTCATAGTCCTCGCTGCCCTGTTTGAAGTGTACTTCCACCGACAGCACCAGGCCCTGATCTCGGTTGCCTTGAGAGTCGGTGATGGGACGGTCCTTGGGGAAAGAAAAGTGGAGCTGAGCGTGACCGGGATAGCCACCGGGCTTGTCGGTGAAGGGCTTGATGGCCAGATAGACATCTTCCACCGCGTCGGTAGGAATGAAGGTTTCGCGAAAGTCGCCTTCCTCGATCAGCTTGCCATCCGGACCCTCCAGGATGTCCCAGCGCACTCCACCCACTCGATGCTGACCATCCTGGGTCCTGCCCAGGTCGGTGGCTCCGCGTTGCAAGGGGGACCAGGGCTTTTCTTGTTTGGGGCGGATGAGGGTATCCATGACCGTAATGTATGAGCAGGCACCCGCTCAGGTCATTGCAAAAATGTGACCGCCTGGATGGCAGCCCAGGAATCTGGATTCCCTGCGCGGCCCGGAGATCAGTCTCTCGAGAAATACAGCCCCGCGCCAGCGTAGAGCGCGCCCAGTCCGGCTCCAACCAGAGTGCCTGTGGGCCCTGCCAGAGAGCCAACCAGAGCTCCGGTCGCCAGTGCAGCCAACCCCATGGCGGTACGCCCCAGGGTGTCCCCATGGCCGCTGGCGTAGGCAGCACCTCCGGCCGCGCCGCCGGCCAGCGCGCCGCCCGCCAGCCCCACAACCGTCCCGGTGGGTCCCAGCAGGCTGCCAGCCAGAGCCCCGGCCAGTCCGCCGGCGATGCCGCTTCCCAGCGTGCTCAGGCCCAGCCCCAGGGCATCGAAGGTCTTGTCGATGCAGCGATGGGCTCGGGCCTGAAAGGCGTCGGCAGGATGGCTGAAGGCCTGGTCAACGCTTTCGCGGGGCCCGTCGGGCTTGGGGGGGCGTCGCTGTAGCAACGTCTGGGGAGGACGGGCGGTGATCTTCATGCCTGGAGTGTGCCACACGTTGGACACCCAGGCCAGCGACTGTTCCTGACCAAAGTGTTGCCGATGTAACCAACTTGCGCCCTTTTTACAATTGCCCAGAGTCATTGTAATCTGGGGCGATGTCTGTAGGGTTCATCCGTCTGTTCTCCGTGGCCTGCGGCCTGGCTGTGGCCAACCTGTATTACGCTCAACCTTTGCTGGGTTTATTGGCTCAATCTTTTGGAGTGGCCGCGTCGCAAACGGCCCTTGTGGTCACCTGTACCCAATTGGGTTACGCCCTGGGATTGCTGCTGGTCGTTCCGCTGGGCGACCGCTTCGAGAATCGCCGGCTTATCGTGGTCCTCATGCTGGCCTGCGTATTTTCTCTACTGGCCATGGCTCTGGCTCCCAACCTGATGTGTTTCGGGGCGGCTTCCATGCTGGTCGGAGTTACTTCGGTGGTGGCTCAGGTGCTGGTTCCCCTGGCCGCTCATCTGGCCCCCGAGGATTCTCGGGGCAAGGTGGTGGGTCAGGTGATGAGCGGTTTGTTGCTGGGAATTCTCCTGGCTCGAGCTGCTGCGGGCGTGCTTTCGCAGCACCTCGGGTGGCGCGGGGTTTACGCCCTCTCGGCCGGGCTTATGGCTGCCATGACCCTGGCCTTGCGCGTCTGCCTGCCCCAACGCCGCCCCGACAATCAGTTCGGTTACCTGCAGTTGCTCGGTTCGCTGGCGGTTATTTTCCGGGCCGAGCCCGTGTTGCGCCGCCGCGCTTTCTATCAGTGCTTGATGTTTGGCAGCTTCAGCTTGTTCTGGACAGGCATCACCTTTCATCTCTCGGCTCCTCCCTTAGGGTTTTCGCAAACGGGCATCGGGATGTTCGCTCTGGTAGGGGCCGCCGGAGCCCTGGTGGCCCCTTGGGTGGGCCAGTTGGGCGACCGCGGAAAGGGTCGCATCACCACCGGCGTAGCCTTTCTGTTGGGAACCTTCGGCTTTCTATGCACTGGATGGCAGTCGCAGCTGTGGGCCCTGGCACTGGGGGCCATTGTTGTGGACGTGGCCGTCCAGGCCACTCTGATCCTCGGACAACAACAGATTTACAGTTTGCGTCCCGAACAGCGCAGCCGACTGAATACCCTGTATATCGCCATCTTCTTTCTTGGGGGGGCCGTGGGTTCGGGACTTGCCGGACCTTTATTTGCACACGGTGGTTGGAACTCTGTGGTGATGGCCGGCGCAACTCTGCCGCTGTTGGGGTTGCTGGCCTGGGCAACTGAATAGCCTGCGGAAGGCAGCCGTGGCGGTCTAAATATTAACCCTCGGTAAACTTTTGGCAATGTCTCTCTGCTAGGCTTCTCGCTTGATGATTTTACCGGGCGCTCCCAAGCAGCCCCAGACCTCGACACCCAGGTACACTCCCTCCAATCCCGACCCCAGTCCTCCCCAGGACGGGTTTTCTCTCAGCGGCGCTATCGTTGGCGGCGCTGTGGCGGCTGCGGGGGCCAGCCGGCTGCTGGTGACTCAAGGCCCGGCGTTGGTGGGTCATAGCCTGCGGACCACCTGGAAGTCTCTCAGCCTTTCTCCCGGCCTGAAGGTGGTTCAGCTGGCCACTCTGGCCCACACCCTGCCCTTTGCCCCAGTGCTCGTTCCCTTGATGGCGTTTGTCGAGGGTGCGCGCCAGGGGGCGCAGGCCCCCGATGCTGGCGGAGCGGCAGACGTCGCCAGAGACAGGGTGCAACAATGGGAAAGCCAGGCCGATTCGAGCAAAGCCTGGCTACAGAGGGTGGCCGACAAGCCTTTCGAACCCGATGATCATCAGGGCTATCCTTTTGTCAGTTTGGGCGATGTCATTCGTCGTCCCAAAGAGAGCTGGAACCTGCTGCGCTCCTGGTAGGCCAAAGTTTCAAATCTGACGCCAGTTGATCGACTTCAGGCGGCGTCGGTTGTTGGGTAGGCCGTGGGTCAGTGCCTGCAGGTAGGCCGGGTCGTAGGTCATGTTGACCTTGTCGGCGGCCGTGATGGACACCTTGCCGTTACGCGCCACCAGTGCTCCTGTCAGGCGAACTTCGTTTACCGGAGTCGATGACTGCACGATGAAGTCGTTCTTTGCGTACACCAGGCCCGTGAATTTCACGTCGCTTTTGCCGCTGGCGTCGATGGTCACATTGCCCCCGCTCCAGAACACCAGGGGGTCGGTGGTAGACGCCGTCAGGTCGGCGTCGGCTTTCATCATCACCTCGCCGCCGGCAGCCACGGCCCCCCGGCCCTTGACCCTGCCGTCCACGGTGAAACTGCCGGTAACGTTCATAAACGTGGTATCCGTAGCAGAACTGAACACGATGTCGGCCATCTGGATGGGCAACTTGGGGCCGTTCGGTGGAGGCTCGTAGCCGATGGCGAAATTGCCGTTGACCTGAAACTGCTGGTCACCCGAGATGGAAAAGTCGTTGGTTGAGAAATCGAAAGTGAACGGGATTCCGGGATGAAACTGGACAACGCTTCCCGTTGCCAGCGTTCCAGAAGCCGGCGGATGAACGGGCGGAGAGCCCGACCCCCCCACTCGGTCCAGTTCCGACTGGGGGTAGAACATTTGCGGTGAGCCCCCGCCGTCGGGGTAAAAGGCGACCGCCTTGATGGCCTGGGGCGGTTGATCGACCTGGACGGTGTGTCGGAAAGGCCAGATCCCACGGGTCTCCTCGTTGACGGGAATGGCCTCGGCCTCGGTCAGCACATAGCGTCCGGGGGGCATACTGGCGACCGTGCTGGTGGGAACTTTCAAGTCGGTGATTTTCAGGTCGTAAATGTTATTGTTCATCGTGGAGCGGGGGGCCGCTACCCCGGCCACCTGCTGGTTGAAAGCGGCGATGTTGCTGGCGTCCACCAGAGCGTTTTCGGCATAGACGTCCTTCTTTGACCACATCACACCGGGAACTCGGCTGCCCACATCGCTGATGAAGCGCGTGGTGTTGGTGGGCGAAAAAACGTCATTTGCGTAGATGGCTTCATTCGACCGTACCCAATTGCGGATCTGGTCACGGCTATGAATTTCCCAGCTCTTGTTGCCGCGCATGTTGAGAATGCCGTTGCTGGACACCGCCGAGTCGTAGAGCGGCTCGCCCACCAGCAGCTCTTCCATGCCCACCCGAAAGCCTCCACTGGTTCCGTGGACGCGCACCAGCACCGAATCTTTGGGCTGGGTGGCCGTGGCTGCCAGGTCCAGTAGATTGGTGACTTCCAGATGAAAACTGCGCCCGTCGGCCAGCGTGCCTTTGAGCCCGGTGCCGTCGACCTCGACGCGCAGCGGCCCCAGCACTTCTGGGTAGCCGGTGAAACCCGATTTGCCCCACGACTGGTCGCGTTCTAGCTTGAAGCGCGCGTAGGTCAGGCCCGAATCGGCAGCCATCTGAGCCTCGGCCCGCCGGATGCCGGCTGACCCCAGGGTCAGGCTATCGCGGTTGGCTTGAAAGAAAGCTCCTACCAACATGGCCAGCATGCCGGTGCACATCATCACCAGAATCAGGGCCAGTCCCCGTCGTTTTTTGTGCACGCGCCCTCCTTACAGCCGAGGCCAGGTGTTTTCAGGTCGGAAACGCAACTCGACCTCGGCCACCTCGGCCGTACTCCGCTTGCCTTCCATCGTTCGACCTCGGTCTCCACGAATGGCCACTTTCATCACAACCAGTTGATTCGCGAGGTCTCGGTCGACCGAAAACTGATGAAGTTCCCTCGTCAACGTCCGCTGGCTACCGCCCTCGGCTTTGAAACTGGGAATCGTAGTATATAATACCAGACTATCCGTGAAATTGCTCCAGGTATCCTGGAGTGTTCCGGGGGTCACCCCGGCCGAGGCTCCTACCCGATAGGTCACCAGTCGGCCCCGCGGAACCTCGGGGGTTGCCACATACACGATATAGCTGTCCCAAAGGGTCAGTCCGGTAGCGGCCTCAAATCCTCCCGGATGCGCGAAGCAAACAGAATCGCGTCGAAAAGGAAAGATGCCCGGTTCCATATCGACATTCACCGAGGCCGGGGCAGTCGACACCGTATAAAAACTGGTTTGCCGCAGATCGAGGCTGAGCCGGGCTGAAATTCTAAGCAACTGGCTCTGCAGCGACTGTCGGGTCATGCCGATTTGAAAAGTAGAACTGGAGGAGCGGAAGATCAGGAAAAGGCCCCCCGAGATCAGCATCATCAGCGTCATCGACACCATCAGTTCCAGAAGCCCGAAGCCCCGGCCGTTCATTTCATGTTGCTCACATACACCAATCGGGATAGCCGAACGCTTTGCCGCCCGTAGCCTCGACGCGAGGCCGGGTCTTTGGATTGGTCCATCCAGTATACCGCTACGGTAAGTTCGTAGACTTCGCCCATTTCATTGCTGCTGATCGGAGGGTTGCTGGCGACAACCTCGGTGACGAACTCGCTGGTCACCTGGGTGTCCCGGTTGATCACCTGGCGTGAACCTGACAGGCCGGGCCAGCTGGCCGGATCGGCGTCCTTGGCCTGAATCATGGTCGACTCGGCCATCTGTAGCGCAATCGAGGCATCCAACCCTTTGGTGGATGATTGGAAGAGCTTGAGGAAAAGTCCGCTGACAAAGACCAGCAAGATGGCCATCAGGGCCAGGGCGATGACCACTTCTCCCAGGCTGTATCCCCGCATAGGGGGTAGGTTCGCCACCAGGTTCGGATCGCCTGTGATAACCATCGGAGCGGGAACGCTCCGTGGCTCGTGTGGGTTGCTGTTCCAAGGTGTTTACACGTCGGAGCGATCCCCAGGGGCTCCGTCTGGTGCTTCTCGGACTCTGTTTTCTGGGTCTGTGGAGCTTCGACCTGAGCCATCAGCGCGACCTGACCAGCACCTTGTTGTTCGGGGTACTGGTCTGGTGGTTTTCAGGCCATTTCGGTCGTCGCTCCGGGCTGATGCTGGCCCTGCTGGTGTCGCTGCTCCACGGTCTTGGGAACTACTTCTACGATGGTCAGCTGCACACGGCCGAGGTCGTTCTGGAAGAAGTCAGCGAATGCCTGATTCTGTGCTTGTTGGCTGTTCAGTCCGACCGGTTGTCCCAGAGTCAGAGCCATTCACTGCAGATGCTCGAGGACCTCAGCCAACAACTCGAGAGCGCCCGCCGTGTGCAAATGGCCTTGCAAGGGCCGCAGCCCCGGCGCGTCGAGGGTGCCTGTCTGGCCAGTCGATGCCTGGTTGCCCAGGCGTTGGGTGGAGACTTTCTGCTCATCTGCGAAGACGTCCACGGGACGACGCTGGGGGTGGCTGACGTGTCGGGCAAGGGGCCTCAGGCGGCTCTGGTGGCGGCTGTGGCCCGCGGTATTTGTCAAGAGATTCTGCGCAAGCCCGTGTCTCCCGGTCAAATCCTCTCTCGTCTTGAGGCGAGGCTGAGCGGTTTGCTGCCCGACGAGATGTTCATCACCTTTTGGGTAGGGAGGTTTGAGCCGTCAAAGCAGCGTCTGCTGTATGCTTGTGCCGGTCACGAGCCGGCCTGGTTGCGCCGGGGAGGCGAAACCTTGGAACTGGCAGGACAGGACCTGCCCATCGGGCCCTTTGCTCCGCAGAATTTCCTGGAGCACGCGATCGACTTCCCGCCGGGCAGCACCCTGCTGGTCTTTTCCGACGGACTGCCAGAAGCGCCCGTGGGTGGCGGGCAGCGGCTCGGTACCGATCGGGTGACCAGCTGGCTCGAGCGTGAAGGACTCGAGCCCGATGAGTTGCTGCAGCAACTGGAGCGGCTGCTGCCCACAGCTCTGGGGGATGATGTGACCATGGTAGCCCTGACCTCCGACCTGGAGCTCAGTTTGTGGGAGCAATTCAACGAGCAGGCCTGAGACCTACCCTGCCCGGGAGGGACCCACCTCTGAGTTGGAAAAGCGCCCGCCCCTGTATGTGTGGCATTGCCGGAATCTTCCACCTTCATGGCGGCAGCGTCGAGCGCTCTCGCCTGGAGCGCATGGGGCTCTGGCTGCAGCACCGTGGCCCCGACGCTCAGGGCGTCCATCTTCAGCAGGGTCTGGGGCTGGTGCACCGGCGTCTTTCCATCATCGACCTCGATCCTCGTTCCCATCAGCCTATGCACATCGAGCATTGCTGGCTGATCTACAACGGCGAGATTTTTAACTACCCCGAACTGCGCGCCGAACTGGAAACATTGGGTCACAGCTTTAGCACGGAAAGCGATAGCGAAGTGCTGATTCGCGCCTACCTCCAGTGGGGCAGGGAGTGTCTGAACCGATTCAACGGCATGTGGGCCTTCGCCCTGTGGGACGAGCATCAACAGGCTCTGTGGTGCGCCCGCGACCGCTTTGGTGTCAAGCCCTTCTACTACGTTCTGCGCGACCAGGAGTTCCGCTTTGCCAGTGAACCCAAGGCTCTGCTCGGCGACGATCCCGGGCTGCGCCGGGTCAACTGGCGGGCGCTGGGGCGCTACCTGGTCGAGGGCATCACCGACGACGAGCCGGAGACCTGCTTTGCCGATGTGCGTCCCCTGCCAGCGGCCCACGACCTGTGGCTGCGCCCAGGTCAGGAACTGCAGTTTCGCCGCTACTGGCAACTCACGCCCGGGCTCTCGGCCGAGGCCGGAATGGCGATCGCTCGGAGCCGCCTGGAAGGCCTGCAGCCGCCAGCCAGCCTTTCCTTCGAGCCGGCCCAACTGCCCGAACCGCTCGACCCGGCCTGCGAGGAGGCCGCCGAAGTGCTGCGCCACCTGCTACAAGACGCCGTTCGCCTGCGTTTGCGTTCCGACGTGCCGGTGGGAACCTGCCTTTCCGGCGGTACCGACAGCAGCGCCCTGGTAGCCTTTGCGGCTGCCCAACGCAGCCAGCCGATTCGCACCTTTTCCAGCGATTACCAGGAGGCCGACTGCAGCGAGTCGGCCTTCATTCAGGCTGTGGTCGAAGGCTGCGGCACCCAGGCCACCCGTCTGATTCCGAGGCCTGAAGAGTTGCCGGGCATCATGGAGCGGCTGGTATGGCATCAGGACGAACCCGCCGCCAGCGCCGCTCTCTTCACCCAGTGGAAAGTCATGCAGTCGGCCCACGGCTCGGTTACCGTGTTGCTCGACGGCCAGGGGGGAGACGAGCTCTTTGCTGGCTATTTGCCCTATTTCGAGGACTTTCTCTGGGACCAGGTGATGGCGTCCCGGGAGAATGAAGAAATCGGTCCGGCTCAAGAAGTGTGTCAGCGCAACTTCTCACGTTGGGTCGCCAAGGCTCGCTGGCAGCGCCGCCTGCCCCGATTTCTTCGCAAGCGCGAGAAGTTCAAGCCCGACCCTTATACGCCACCGCACCTGCTGCGCGAAGAATTGCGTCAAAGCATGCTCGGGCTCGACCGCAGCCGCACCCCGCGTGACCCGGCCTGGCCGGGCCGACTGTCGCGCCGCCTGGCCCACGATCTGGCCCATCTTTCCATTCCCCAACTGCTGCGCTACGAAGATCGCAACAGCATGGCCTTTTCACTGGAGGCGCGCACGCCCTTTCTCGACTACCGGGTGGTCGAGTTTGCTTTCAGCCTGCCCAATCATTTCAAGCTGCAGCGCGGCTGGACCAAGTTCGTGCTGCGCAGGGCGCTACAGGGACATTTGCCGCCCCAGGTGGTGGGTCGGCGCGATAAGAAGGGCTATCCTACCCCGGCCTCCCACTGGTTCCGCGGGCCTCTCAAAGAGTGGTTGGCCGAGCACCTGTTCAGCCCCGAGGCTGAGGAGTGGTTCCAGCGCTCGCGACTGCAGCGCCTTTTCGACCAGCATCAGTCCGGCCAGGATATGTCCTGGGACCTGTGGCGCGTGCTGCACGTGTTGGTGTGGAAACGTCAGTTCATCGAGGGCAAGGCCTACTCGTCGTGAAAGTCGCAATGTTCGTTTTCAACCCGGCCCACCGCGATCCGCGCGTGCAGCGCGAGGCCAGTTTTCTGGCTGCTGAGGGCCATGAGGTTCGGGTTTATGCTTTCTGGGAGGCTACCTTGCCGGCCAGTGAGCAGCGGGATGGCTATCAGATTTTACGTTTTGACCAGCGCCCCGAATGGCGTCGCACCGTCGATGAGCATCTGCTCAAGCCGTTCAAGCGCAAGAAAAAGAAAGCTGCTGAAACCCAGGCTCCACCGCGGCTACAGCCTCCGCCGCTGCGGCCCGCCACCCGCCCCTGCCAGCCCCCCCAGCGTCAGTTGCCAGCTGCGTCCAGCCCCGAGGAACGCAAACATCGCCAGTATGTGCGCCGCATCAATCGCATCTGGGCCCGGCAAGCGGAAAGCTGGAAGCCCGATATTTGCCATGCTCACGATTTGGACACCCTCGAAGCCGCCGCCTGGGCCGCTCGAGCCTGTGGTGCCGCGCTGATCTATGACAGTCACGAAATCTGGCCCGAGCAGCAGTTTATCCGCTCTCAGGAAGAGGCCGACTACTGGTATGCGCTGGAGAGGAGCCTGATCGGCGAGGCACGGGCCGTGATCACGGTCAACGATTCCATCGTGGAGCATTTTCGCCAGCGCTATCAACACCCCAGGGTCCTGCGGCTCTACAATACCCCTCGTCTGCAACCCCTACCGGTGGCAACTCCCTTGCGAGAAACCCGGGGCAAGCCTGTGGCGCTATTTCAGGGAGGCTATTTTCACGAGCGAGGATTGGAAGAACTCATCGTGTCCGCAACGCTCCAGTCACGGGTGCATGTTGCCCTCAGGGGCATGGGTGGCTATGAAGCTTCGTTGCAGGCGCTGGCACAGGAGGTCGCTGCGCCCGTCGAGTTCTTGCCGCCCGCGCCTGCCGACCGTCTGGTCGAGGCCCTGGCCGAGGCCGATATCAGCCTGATCCCCTATCCGCCGACCTGCATGAACAATTACCTGGCCACACCCAACAAGCTCTTCGAGTCCTTGATGGCCGGTGTGCCCATCGCCGGCGCCGATGTGCCCGAGTTGCACCGGCTGCTAGAGCAGTACCCGGTGGGTGCCTTATTTGACCCCCAGAGCCCCGAGGACATTGCCCGTTGCCTGGTCGAGTTGGCCGACGCACCCCTTGGCCAGATGGCGCAGAGCTGTCGTCAACTGGCCGAGCAGCACTATCATTGGGAGCGCGAGGCGCGCGCCCTGGGCGAGCTCTATCGCGAACTGGCTTAGGGGTCAGGGGCAGCCGAGCAGTCCCTGACTGTCGGCAATCCAGGGAATCAACAGTTCCACTCCGTCGCTGCTGGCGATGGCCACCAGCTTCAACAAAAGCAGGCTTATCACCACCATCAGATGCCGCCTCCAGGCAGCCGTCTTCTTGGCGGCCACTGGATTCTCGCGCAGTTCATACCACAGCAGGTCACGTCCGTGGAGTTTGACGGTCTTTGCGTTCATGGGTTGCCCTCAGCTTGTGTAGTCTTCGTTCAGACTGTAGCCGGTCGAGGTTGTGGGAAACTGTTCAGTAGGAAGGATTTGTGAACAGGATGTAAACGAGTTGTTGCAATTCAGTTGCCAGACTCCCTTTCCATGACCTGACCCGGTAAGACTTTTCTCGCGATGTGTCGAAGTCCGAAAGATGGCGGGCACTCGTGGTAATCCAACGGTGATCAAGTTCGGCTTTATCATCGCATCTGTGGTCTTCATGGGGTTGGGTTGGCAGGCTACGCTGCAGCCTGGGAACCGGCCCGATGTCACCATCATGGCACTCACCTTTGCCGTCTACCAGGGGCTCGCCGAACTGATTTTCCTGCCGCTGTATACGCGGGCGGCGGCCAGGAAACGACCCTACGGCCCGGCCGACATGCTCATCCATCTGGCTGTGCACGAAAACGGAGTTTTGCTCGGTTTCGTGCTGACTTTCCTGAGTCGCGATCCCCGCTATCTCTACTATTTCGGCCTGCCTTGCCTGGCGCTGATGTTGCTGACGCCCACCGGCAAACGCTGAGAACTACCAGTTCTTCACGGGAGCCTTCCACTGTCCGAAGTCCTGCGTGTCGAAGACCGGCTCGAACCGGGTTGGCTGGCCCGGCTGCTGAGGATTTTTCTTTTCGTAGCCGCTCAGGACTGCGTGAGTGATGTTTTTATCGGTCCACTCCAGAGTGTTGGTGGCCGAGAACCGCTCGGAGGAATCGAGGGCTCCCAGAACCGCACCCAGGCCCCCTCCGATTGCGCCACCTCGCACCAGCCAACGACCGCCAAAATCGATCAGGTCGCCAGCGGCCGGGCCTCCGAAGAGGGCGCCAAAAATTCCCAGACCCATCATCATCACTCCGGGCGCCGCCAGCAGCGCGGCGCCCAGCACGCCGCCCATTGCAGCGTCGGCCAGGCCCTGGGCCTTAGGACCGGGCACGACCACGGTTTCGCAAACGGTCTCCATCACGGGGCGTCCCTGGGCGTCCAGCTTCGGGTTGTCGCGTTCGATCCGGTGGCTGGCCATGCCCGGCGGAATTGCCGGCTGGTCTTTGCTCGAGGGCACAAACCCCTCTTCGAGCAGTGCACTACCGGGCGGCGCATAGGGGATGCGGCCCAGCTCTTCACGCTCCATGACCGGCCGTTGGTAGCTGACTTTCGCGAATTTCGGCAAGAAACCGCTGTTGCGGACGGTTGGAAGTGATTGTACGTTCATGGTCGGCCCCCTGTGGTATGTTCTACAGCCACAGGTTAGAGTGCGGCACGGAAACTTTTCTGAATTGGCCGCAGGCGGCTCAGGAGTTCACCGCGGCGCCGCAGCACTTCTTGTATTTCTTGCCGCTGCCGCAGGGACAGGGGTCGTTACGCCCGATCTTGGGCTCGCTACGTCGAATGGTTTTCGAGTGGCCACAGCCGGAATGATGGCAATCGGGTCCGTGGACGTGGGGCTGCTGTTGACTGGCGGTCTGGCTCATGGGCATCGCTTCGCGCCTGGGCGCCGCATTCCCCGCCGGCACGGGGTTGGCAATGAATCGGTTACAATTTCGCAACATGTCTTTCCAACACACGCGCGATGAGGGATACTCATTCGGGGGCCGGAGGACTGATTGGATAGTTTCACGATAGGCCTGCGCTTCGGGGGAGGCGCCGTCAACTTTGGAGCCCCCGCAGCGGCCGCCTGCAACCCCTGCGTGTTCTCGGCCTGCCAGCACGTCATACAAAGCTGGATGATGGGCCCCGGCGCGGCAATGCCTGGCTACATGCAGGCGCCGCCCTTCTTCTGCCCGATGGGCCCGCAGATGGGTTCGTTCCCGATGCCCAACCCCGGCTGGGGGTGCCCCTTTCCCTTCTTCAATCCTTTTCAGGCTATGGCCCCCCCCACTGCCTTCCAACCCCCCTGTCCGTGTCAACCTGGTTTCGGTGGCTACCAACCCTCGGTTCCCAACTACGGGGCCTCCTACCGTTATCCGGAATATGGCATGTTGCAAGAGCGGGCTCGCGAGAACGGCACGCTCGATGGCACTCCGGTTACCCCGCGCAGCAGCTTCGCCGAAGATCGTTTCCACACCGCAGCACTCCAACGACTGGCCCAGCGGGCCGAGGGTCGCGTGCACGACGAGGCTCGTCAGGCCCATCCGCGCGAGTTTAATGCTCTGCAGCGTAACGAGGGCCAGTTGCAGAACTACCTTCGGCAACAGGCCGAGCAGGGTCAGATGTTCAATCCCACCGAGGTACGCCGTATGCGGGCCGAGGGCGTCGAGGTACTCTTTCAGGAGGGCCAGGTAGGCCAGGGCATTGGTCAGGCCAACCGCGAGTATCTCGAGCTGCTCGAGGCCTGGGACCGCTCTCAGGCCAACCAGGACCTCAAGTACGGTGCCCCTCCGCAGCCTGGGCCATCACGCCAGGCTTATCAGCAGTCTCCCTTTCATCCTCAGCGCGAGAACCCACCGGCGCGACCTGCCCCTCAGGCTCCGGCCCGGCCATCGCAAAACGCACCCCAGGCGCCACCCCAGCCCCGGCCTCAACTGGCCAGCCCTCGGCCTGCTCCCACTCCAGCCCAACAGCAAGAGATTCGCAAGCTCGACGCCCCCGGGCCCCAGGCCACTCAACCGGCTCCGGGCCGGCCCGCCTCGGGCCAGCCGGCCAGCCCCCAACCCCGCGCCTACGATCCGAATAAGGATGCCAACGCACTCTACAAGGCCATGCACGGAGGATTGACCGGTCTGGGAACCGACGAAGATGCTATCTTCAAGGCCCTTCAGGGCAAGAGCCAGGCCGAAATCGATAAGCTCAAAGCCAACTACAAGGATCACTACGGCCGCGACCTTTCCAAGGACCTTCAGTCGGAACTTTCGGGTAGCGACTATCAGCGGGCTCAGGCCCTGATGAGCAGCAATCAAGCTGCCGCCGATGCAACAGCGGTGCGTCAGGGCATAGGTGTGCTCTGGAACGACAATGCCCAGATTCATCAGGCGCTGGCAGGCAAGTCCCAGGAAGAACGCGCGGCCCTGGCCGCGGAGTATAAGAAGCAAACCGGCAAAGAACTTCGCACCGATTTGACCCGCGAGATGTCGGGAACCCATCGCGATCAGGCCACGGCCCTTCTCGACGGTAATCAGGCCCAGGCCGATGCGGCCCGGTTGCAGCGGGCCATGAAGGGCGCGGGCACCGACGAAGCCGCCATCATGGAAACCCTCAAGGGCAAGAGCCAGCAAGAACGCGAGGCCATCAACGCCGCTTTCAAGCAGAGCTACGGAAACAACAAGGTCGATCTCAACACCCGTCTGGCCGGGGATTTGAGCGGAGCCGAACTGGATCAAGCCAAGGCCCTGCTGGCCGGCAACAACGCGGCCGCCGATGCGGCGGCCCTCAAACACGCGATGCACGGTGGCCTGACCGGATTGGGTACCGACAAGGACGCCATCGAGAAGGCTCTGGCTGGCAAATCCGAGCAGGAGCGCAAAGACATTCTGGCCGCTTACGGCAAGTACGGCGATTTGCGCGCCGATCTCAAGGGCGATCTCTCGGGCAATGACCTGCAAAAGGCCGACGCCCTGTTGAATCGAGGGAAACTCACGGAGGCCGAGCAGCTCAAGTTCGCCCTGGAAGGTGCTGGCACCGACGAAGAAGCCGTCAAACAAGCTCTACAGGGCAAGTCCAAGGAGGAAGTGGCGAGAATTCGCCAGGAGTATCAAGGGCTCACCAACCGCAGTCTGGACAGCGACCTGTCCGGCGACATGGATGGCCGCGACCTCTTCGACGCGCAACAGGCCCTCAAGGGTCGAGCCGAAACCATTGACGAAGCGGTTCAACGAGCCAACGAAGTGCGTGCCTTCGAGCGAGGGGGCGATGGCAATGAAATCTCACGGGGCGTCATGGATCTCTTCTCTGAAAAGGGTGAGATTCTCGACCGTAACACCGACCGCATCAATGCCAGCAAGCAGCGCTTCGAGAGCCTGGTGGCTCAGGGTCGGCTTGACGAGGCCCAGGCGGAAAAGCAACGACTGCAGGAGCTCACTGGTTTCCAGACCTCCGACGTTGAGAACTACCGCGAGGCCAAGGATAGCGCCGCCGACACCGCTGGCACAATCGCGGCCACCGCGGCCGGAGTGGCGGTCGTCGTGGCCACGGCGGGCACGGCCACGCCTCTGGTGGCTACTGCCGCCATGGCCGCGGGCGCGGGGGCCGGGGCTCGGGTGGTTACCTCAGGTCTGATTCAGGGTCAGGGCTACGGGCTCGAGGCTGGCCTGACCGACGGAGCGATGGGTGCCATCGACGGCGGCACCGCCATTATCGGTATGGGTGGCGCCACCACGGCCCGAGCCGCGGTCAAAGCCGGTCAGGAGGGCGCCGAACTGGCCGCCCGAGAGACTCTGGTGGCCGGCGGTCGCATCGCTGCCAAAGCCGGTCAGGAAGGCGGCGAAGTGCTGGTCAACAGTGGCACTCGGGCACTGCTGACCAGCGGGCAAGAGGTTGGCGAGCAGGCCGTGACCAGCAGTGCTCGTGCCCTGATTACCACCGGTCAGGAGGGCGCCGAGACGGTGGCCAAAGTGGTCGTCAATAAGGCCGACGAGCGCCTCGTGATTCAAACCGCCGGTGACCTGATGGAGGGTCAATCCGGCCAGTTCGTGCGCCAGCGCGTGGTGCAGGGCGCGAAAGATGGCGCTGTGGGTGGTGTGGTCGGCGGGGGTGGCGCGGAACTCGTCCGCGACGATACTTGGGAGAACGGCCTTACCCACGGACTTACCCGGGTAGCCACCGGAGCCGCTCTGGGTGGGGCGGCAGGCGGTGTGGCCGGAGGCGGCATGTCGCGTTTCGGGGCTGCCAAAGAATGGAGCAGCGAAGTCGAACTCTATCGCAATCGCGCCAACTTCAACCTGTTCGACGACACCCAGAAAGCTCGCTTCGCCGACCTGGCCCAGAACCACAGCCAGGGTCCGGCTTTTCTCGATGGTGGGCCCAGCCAGAACGTCGACTCTCGCCTGATCTCCATGTTGCGCGACGGCACGGTAGACAAGATGGACCACACCGGCGCCACGATGGTCGACAACTTGCATCGGCTGGACAACCAGCAGATGGCTCAGGGGCTTACCAATCGAGGCGTGATGAATGAAGTGCTCGAGACCGTCAACCGGCCCGGGGTGATCCATCAGAACAACCGCGGCAGCTGCACCGTAACCACCCTGGAGTATCTGCACGTCAGGAAGGACCCGGCCGATTACGTGCGGGTGGTGGGCGATCTTACCAGTCAGGGCGGCGAAACCACTTTGAAGAACGGCGAGCGTGTACTGCGCAATCCTACCGGGCTGGCTGCGGATGATAGCACTCGCAGCAGCATCGACCGCATTTACCAGTCCACCATGATGGACTATGGTGGCGGCGGTCACTACGACAATGTCGTCGATGGCCACGTGCAACTGGATGGCAAAGCTGGCAACAGTGGACTCGGCTACCAAGGCTACAACCGGGTAGAGGAAGGCGTCCTTGGGGGTCGTTGGAGGAATATCGACTTTGACAACTCCACGCCCCAGGCTCGTGAAGCCTTCGAGGCTCAGGTGGCAAAAGTCGCTGCCGACGGCGATCAGGTGCCGATTGCCATGCGCTTCGCCGACGATCCGAACGATAAGCACGCCGGTCACATGCTGTCGGTATATAAAACCGACGACGAGTATGTCTACCTGCGAAATCCTTGGGGCAAGGGCGAAACCGGTGGCAAGAACGGGCCGCCGCGCGAGGTGCTCGACCGCGAGGGTAATATTCGCATGAAGAAGTCCGATTTCTACGATCGGCTGCTCGACTATGATGTGCAAACCAGCACCCAGTCTCGCAAGGTCGATCTGGGCCAGATCAAAGACGATATGACTCAGAAGTTCCGCAATCAGATGCAAGAGTATTCCGACAATCGCTGGATGGATTCTACACCGGATTACATCTGGGAGAAGTGGACGCCTGAACAGCGTGAGCTTCATCGCAGCAAGCTGCATGATCGGGCCAAGAGTATTCTTGACGACCTGGAGGCCGGTGGCAACGTGCGTGACGTCGCCGAGAAGTATAATCTGACCGACTATTACCAGATGGGAGATCGCCACGGGCGAAGCGAGCAGTTCATCAACCGCACCGAGGGGGGGTCGAATATTCACGGCGTCGACAAGTCGGCTCCCAAGCCGCCCCCGCCGCCTCCCCCTCCGCCGCCGCCCCCCAGGCCGGTGCTGCAAAACTATCAGGTGCCAAGCACCCGTCAGGAAGCACTGAAGATCTTGGGACTGAGCGAAGGGGCCAGCAAGGAAGAGATGGTCAAAGCCTACCGCCGTCTGTCCATTGCCAATCACCCGGATAAGTTTCCCGACAACACTGAGCAGGCCACCCGCAATATGCAGGCTATCAACGTGGCCCGGGATCTGCTGAGATGAGGGATTTGACTTCCGTGAGGAGAAGCCCACAGCCATGATTTCCTGGAATCCTGGCCTGAGCTCGCCCTCGATTTCACGTGCGCTCCCGATGCACGGCTCTCGCTCGTCTACTCCGGCCGCAGCCGAGGCCGCCGTGACGGTGGGCGACGGACTGACCCTCAACGCCAATCCTGGCGTCGCCGTGGAGAGTCCACAATTGCCGGCGTATAGCGGCGCCCCCCTGCTGCAAATGGGGCTGAACACGGCGTTGGCGGCACTGCCTGCCCCAGGAAGGATAGCTGAAATGCTTGATTCAGAACCTGCCCCCTGGACTTCCCAGCAGCGAGACCACTGTATCGCCGACCTGGAGATCCTCCAGCTGGCCGGACAGCTTCAGTCGTTCAATCTGGAGGCTGGCGAGGTTACCCGTTGCAATGTTCGAACCGCCCTGGAGGCACTGTCTGAGGGGCAGCGCATTTACTATCAGGCGGACCCCCAGGGGCCGCCAACCCAGATCGCCGACCTGCAGAGCCTATCGCGACTGGCTCGCGAGGCCGAGATGGGTCGAGTGCGCTAGCCCGCTCAACCGTGGGACAGCCCGAAACGAACCCCCTTTGGGACTCGATGGCCCGCGCGGGCCAGTGGGAGCCTCTGGTTGCTGCCGTTCAACTCTGGCTCGACCGCTACGCGGAGCAGCTCATGCTGTGGGCCGAGCAAGCGCCGGAATGGGCTGAAGAAGCCCAAGCGCTCAAGCGGGCCCTGGCAAGCGTCGATCCTCGGGCTCAGATTGCTGATTGGCCTGACCTGGCAGTGCATTTGGCTGAGTTACAGCGCCAGGGTCACGAGTTGAAGGAAGCTTATTTGCTGAACCACGGGCCCACCCCGCTGGCCTGCCTCAATGCCGTTCCCCTTTTGTTTGAGAATCTTTACGACAGAGCACAAACGGGGGCCGCCGTGTTCGACGAGGCCGCTCGCTTTGAAAACTGGGCGGCCCTTCATCAGATTCATGGCGAGGCTTGCGAGCGACTGAGAACCTGGGTGGAGGACCTGGCGCTTGAGCTTCTACGCGGGGCGACCCGAACGGCCGACCAACTGCGGCTGGAACTGGCCGCACTGTGGCAGCAGTTCGAGCAAGACCAGTCTCGTCGCTCGCAAGACGCTGCCCTTTCTGGTCCCACAGGCTCTCAGCGTTGGAACTCCTGGCTGTTGATGCTCGAGCAAAGCAGTGATGCCTCTCAGGTGCGTCAGGCCCTCGAGCAGGTCGATCTGGAGGTCGAAGAGGTGGCCGGCGCCCTGCCCGAGGCCGGTGAGCTGGCCGAGGAATACTTCGAACTCAGCGACCAGCTGAGAGCCGTGCTCGAAGGCGGGCGCGTGCCCGCTGGATGGTCGCAGGTGCTTTCCCCCGTGCTGGTCGACCTGGACGCACTGGTGCCTCGCCAGCAGCAAGCCACCGGGCCCACCCATCGAGTTCGCAGCCTGTGCGACGACTTCGAGGCCGGGCATCTTTCCACCGAGGCTTTTCAGGCTGGCCTTCACGAGTTGAGCCAGAGCCTGGTAGAGAGTCGCAAGCGCTCCCGCATTCAGGCGGCCCAGCACCCCGCCGAGGCTGCCTTCGTAGAGGCGCTGGGAAAACTGCAGGGCGGGCTGGACATTCTGTCCAGCGTAGAACAGTCGAGTCAGGCCAGTCGTTTGCAGATGGGCTGCACCCTGATCGAAGACGCTCTGGCCCAGATTCAGCAATTGGAGACCGAACATGGCGGATGAACTTCGGCCCCTTTTCGAGAAGCTCTTTGGGCACGGACTCACCCCGCTCACCCCGCCGCAAGTCCTGCAGCGGCTCAAGGAGGGTCCCCAGGACCTGCTGCTCATCCTCAACTTTGGCGAGGAAATGCCCCAGCATCAACTGGTTCTTCATCAGCTCACGCCTGAGCAGCGAGTGGTCTTCTTCAACCCCTATCGGGAGGCCGATCATCCGCCTGGCACCGTGCTTTCCGACCCGGAGCGGCGCGTCGAAGAAGATGGGTTGGAAAGCATTAGCTTCGACATGTTCAGACGGTTCTTTACCGAGCGTGGCGCAGTCTGCTACGACACCCGGTCGCCCGAGGGTTGAGCCCTTTGGGTTGACCGATCAGCTCAGCGAGGTGCGCTCGAGTTGTCCCAGCACTTTGTTCCAATCGACGGCCTCGGGGTTGCCGTCAGTGCGCTTGAGCTGAGCCCGAAAGCTTTCGAGCAATCCGTTGTTCAGCCAGGGCTTGGTCTCAGGGGGTGCCTGCTGGCGCAATTCTTTGAGAATGCCAGGAGCTGCCTGGTCGGCCTTTTCCAGTTCCAGCATGAATGCTCGGGCATCGGCGATGCGCTGTCCCTTGTTGCTGTGACGGGTTTTCCAGTGGCTGTCGAGTTCTTGTTGGGCCTTACTGACGGCATCCCAGCTCTGCGATGCCTGCTGCTCGGCCAACGAAGCCTGTTGGGCGGTATCCTCGGCCAGCCTTTCGAGCTCACCAGCCCACTGAGCCACCTGCTCTTCGCCGGTTCCTTCGAGCTGGGGGATCGGGCCTTTCAGGCCATAGTCGTGTGACAGTTGAGCAACCGCCTTTTCGGTGGGCTGGTCGCTGGCCAGGGCCCCGGCAACGTTGGCGGCTCCTGCCACCTGCCAGGTCCGCTGGTCTTCTTCGTTCTGTTGACCGCCAAATACGCCAACCAGGCCCTGGCGAGTATGCAGTCCGAGGAAGGCGAAAGGGTTGCCTGCTTGAGCCGCGGCTTGTTCGGCGGCCAGTTGTTGAAGCGCGGCCAACTGGCCACTGGCCATCAGCGAGGCCAGCGTGTGCACGGCTGCGCTGGCGCTCTTGAGGCCGTCGGCCCTCATGCTCAGCTCGCTGGCTCGTTCGTAGGTCTCGCGATGCTCTGCCTGGCACTGGCTGCGCTGGTCGATCAATCGCTGATGAGGGGCGGCAAAGTGAGAACGAACCTGTTTGAAAGCTGAGTTGAGGTGTTGAATGCTGCTCATGTTTCCAGTCTAGGGCCTGGAGCTGAAAGATGGATGAAATCCAGCAACTGCTCCAGGCCAGCTTCGACCTGCTCGTTCCAGTGCGAGTAGTTCAGGCGGAAACAGTGACTGTAGTTGCCCAGAGCCGAGTAGAGGCAGCCAGGACTGAAGGACAGGCCCAGATCGCGACAGCGATGGTAGAGCTCCAGGGTATCCTGGTGGGCGGGCAACTCGACCCACAGCATCTTGCCTCCTTGGGGCAGGTAGCAGCTGCTGCCCGCTGGTAGCCGTGAGCGAAGTTTTTCGTAGAGTTGCCGGGCCTGTTTCGCGTAGGTGCGACGGGCCCGCTGGATCAGGCGAGAGTATTCGCCGCTGGCCAGGTAGTCGGCCAGGGCGGTTCGCCACAGCAGGCTGGAAGCAAAGGAACTGAAGGTCAAGGCTCGTTCCACTTCGCTTCGCAACTTGCCGGGCACGATCCAGCCCAGCTGATTTTCCGGACCCAGGGTCTTGGAAAAGGAGCTGCAGTAGTAGACCCGGTTGTGTCGGTCGAAAGCCTTCAGCGCCAACGGGCGGCGTTCTTGAAAAGCCAGCTCTCCCTGAATGTCATTTTCGATCACGGCCAGATCGCTTTCTTCGCACATCTTCATCAGTTGTCGCTTGGAAAAGTCGCTCATCAGGCTGCCTTGAGGGTTGGAAAAATTGGGGGTCACCAGCAGGCAGCGGGGGCGGTGCCTCTGCAGGCAAACGCCCAGGGCCAGCAACGACAGCCCCTGCTCGGGACTCGAAGGAATCTCGACCACTTTCAGGCGCAACAGCTGAAAGGCTTCGAGGTAGCCAAAGAAGGTCGGCGACTCCACCGCCACCACATCGCCGGGTTGGCACAGCACCTGGAGCAGGCACACCACCGCCTGCTGGCAGCCCTGGCTCAGAAGGACGCGCTCGGGTTCCACCACCAGTCCAGCCGCCAGGCAGAGCCGGGAGATTTGTTGGCGCAGCGCGGGCGAACCCCAGGGGAAGTCATACTGGTCGGCACAGCCCTGCCGGGCCAGCCGGGCGGCCCGGCGCCGAATCTCAGGGCTGGCCAGCAGATCCTGGTTGGGTCGGGTGGCTCCTAGCAGCACCCGTTCGGTGTCGTTGGTTTCGCGCAAGATTTCACGCACCAGGTCGTGACGCTCGAGCAGCAGTGGTGGGGCGGGTTCGGCCAGCGACCGAGGCAACGGACAGCGAGCAAAAGTGCCGGCTCGGGCGCGAAACTCCACCCAGCCCTCGGCTTCCAACAGCTGCAAAGCCTGATGAATCGTGTTGAGTGACAGGCCCAATTCGCGCTGCAGCCGACGGGTGGAAGGCAGGCGCTGGCCCCGGGCAATCTGCCCCGATTCCAGGGCAGCGCGCAGCCCCCGCGCCAGGCGTTGATAGAGCGAACCCTCTCCTGGCAGCAGCGGGTGATTTTCGTCCATCCGAATGGATTCTCAGTTGACGCTGGGCGGCCTTGGGATCAGATGGGGTCAATTTTGAGCGTACAGAGGCCCCTCCCGAGTTTCTTGGGGCATCTGCTGCCGCTACCGCCGGGACGTTCGAGACTCTACACTTTGATGATGATCGGTCCTTTAACGCGAGTGTGGGCCCCGGCGGCCCCCCGAGGTCCCGAACGCAATACGGCAATTGAACATCTGGACAAAGTGGTGGACGCCGTCCAGAGGCTGCCCGGCCGACTTGTGCAGCGTGGGCTGCAAAGGGTCACCGAGGCCAGCGTCCAGGGGGTGGGCCTTTCTCCCTATCACCTGCTCGAACTGGAGCGCCTGACCTACCAGGCCACCAGTTCGCAGTTCGACGAGCGCGGAAGAATCGTGGGTCCGCCTTCGTATCTGGCCGATCTCTTCGGCCCGCAGGGGTCCACCGGCCAACTGCCCTCTGCGGTGGGAACCTCGCGTGCCAGCGAGTGGATGGGTATTGCGGCTCAGAGCCCTCACGGTCCGCTGGCCCAGGCGGCCTTGATGCATTGTTGGAAAGCAGCCCGTCAGGAAGAGATTTCCCGTCATCTGTCATTTCGCGATTTCCACAAAGGTCCCCAACGCCCTCACACCAGCGCCGAGGGTCGCCAGCGCACACTGGTGCTTTTTGAGCAAAAATTACGCTCGCTGGACTCCCCTGCAGGCTCGCTGGAAAGAGGTCGCCGTCGCTATCAGGCGATGGTCGAGTACCTGGAGCAGGGGCGTCCCTGGTTAGAGCACCACCATCCCCGGGTGGCCGAGGCGGTGGAACAGTCTGTGGTTCGGCTAACGCCTTCCTGGACGAGGCACGGCAACGACGATTGGCTGGGCTGGCGGGTTAAGGCAGGGCCGGTCTATCAAGCCTATGAGAGGTTGACAGGCGAGGAAAAACTTCACTTTGCTCTGGCCCTGGATCGTCAGATTTTGTCTCTAGAGAAGTCCTACTGGCTCAAGTTTCTCGAGGAGGGTAGCCCCGAGCAGCGGAGGGCCGCCCTGGAGCCTCTCCTCGAGCTCTGGGAAAGTGGGCGGCAGCCGCGCCTGGGGGAGGTCCTTTTGGGGAGTCTGCGGGCATTGAATCAGGCCGAGCGTCAACCCTACGTCGAACGTCTGCGGTCGAGCGCCCCGCCGGCCCTGAGGTCACAGCTCGACGAGCTGGGATGGAGGTCGGCTGAGGGCTTGGAAGCCTGGTTGGCCGGCAGCCAGCAGACCGTGATTCTGGGCCCCTACTGGCCTTCGCGAAGCCTGCCTCAGGCCCTCAGCGAGGTGCGCCCCCGACCCCGAGAGGGGCTGGCCTTGGGCCAGCGCAGCGGCGATTGGGCCTTGTCACCCGCTTATGCCAACTGCAGCCAAGCGGTTCCCCTCACAGTGGTTCTCGAAGGCGGCGGCGGCAAGGGGTTCGCCTTTGCTCCGATGTTGCGAGGGTTGATGGAGCAACTCTCGCAGGCGGACGGCAGTTACCGTCTGGACAGCTTTTGCGGCACCTCGGCCGGGGCCATCACCGCCACCCTGCTGGCGGCGGGCTATTCGCCGCAAGAACTCGAGGGCATTATGTCCAGCTTGCCCTTTCGAGAGTTCTTCAGCGACGCTCACGGCCTGGCCACGGGAGACGATGCGGCAGCAGGTGCCGCCAGTCGCATCAGCCTGTTTACCACTCGAAAAATGGAGGAGAGCCTGCGCCAGTTGCTGCAGGAAAAGCTGCAGATCTTCGACCGTCCGGTCACCTTTCAGGACCTGCCGTTCGGGCTCAAGATGCCCTCGACGGTGCTGGCTGGCGACGTACCTCCCGATCTGCTCGAGCAACTGCGTTATGAACCGGCCACCGGACAGGTAGTCTTCAGTCAGGAGACGACGCCTCTGATGGACGTGGCCGCCGCGGCCGCTGCTTCGGGGGCCTTCCCGTTCAACTTTCAGCCCCCCATGCTCGAGTTGACCCGGGTCTCGCCCGAGGGCCAGCTGGAACAATTCTGGTTGCAGGTCACCGACGGGGGAGTGGTCAACAATTTCCCGCTCGACCTGGCAGGAGATCGCGACGAGTCGAGCTGCAAGCTGGTGCTGCCCACGCCCTACGAGGATCTCTCTACGCTGGGGTTCGATCCGGGCGAGGCCAGTAGCTGCCAACCCGCCATCGAGAGTTTCTATACTCGCAACGGCTCGGCCTTGAGGCGGTTCCTGTCCTCGCGTCCGGGTGGCGAGCGCCTGGTTGTTGGGCTTGACCTGCAAAAGCAAGCCGGCCCGGTGGTGGTGCTGGGCGATGAAGAGCAAGCTCGCCGGGCCGGCCTCGACACCGGCTGTGCCGAGGAATGGGCTCGGGAGAACGGGCCCCAGTCCCCCGGCTGGCTGCAGCGCAAGCTGTTCGGCGACCGGGCCGAGTTGGGGGAACAGCCGGTGGAGACCCTGGCGGGAATGTTGCGCAACCTGACGGCCCGCCAGTTGGGCGCTGCAGAGGTCGCCCGGGAAAAACCACCTTCATAGCCTGGAAAAGGTTTGTTTCTTGCCCCAGATGATAGGCTTACCCCCTGAGGAAAAATCTTACTGAGAGCCGGAGTATGCTTCTAGTGATGGGCGAAAATGACCGTGTTGTTCTGTGCAAAGCTCTGGCTGGACCCCACCAGCAGCCGCCAGGATCTCTCCGACCCAGCAGTTTCTGAGCCTCCAAGGACAGCATCTTGGAGCCCTCCACGCAACGATTTCAACCACGTATCCAGATTGATCTGGTTTACGGACTTAGCTAATATGGCTTTATGAAGATTGTGACCATCCACCAGGCCAAAACCCACCTTTCTCGTCTCATCCAAGAGGCTCTGCGGGGCGAGGAAATTGTCATCGCCAGGGGCAATCAGTCGTTGATCCGGCTCACCCCTTTGGAATCGGCCAAACCTGCCCGCGTTGCAGGCAGCCTCCCCGGCTTGATTCTGCAGATGGCTGACGATTTCGACGCCCCCTTGGAAGACTTTAACGAGTATATGTCTTGAATTACCTGCTTGATTCACACACCTGGCTGTGGTGGTTGGCCGGCGATCCGCGCCTCGGCAATCGTGCCGCCAGGGTGCTCTCCCAGCCAGACTCGGGTCTCTATTTAAGTGCCGCTACGGCCTGGGAGCTCACCATCAAGGTGAGTTTGGGCAAACTCGTCCTCCAGTATTCCCTGGATGAAGTCTTGCGAGAGCAAAGGGTGCGGCATCAAGTTCACTGGTTGGACATCTCCCTGGAGCACTGCCGAGCGCTGGCTCCGTTGCCGTTCCATCACCGTGACCCCTTCGACCGTTTGCTGATCGCCCAGGCCCTTTGCGAAGGCATGGCGCTGTTGTCGGCCGACAGCCAGTTTGACGCCTACTCGATTCTCAGAGTCTGGTCCGACTGACGCCCTTGCCGGCCCCTACACTTGCCATAGGCGTGAAGCGCTGCCCCAAATGGTGGAATTCCCCCGAAGAAGGGGAGCTTCTTTCAGGGTTGCCTGCCAAACTTCGGGGCCTGGCGGAGGGGGTTCTTGCTGTCG
>CAZYPN010000059.1:0-35364 GCA_964649085.1 uncultured Burkholderiales bacterium
GCGATTTCGCTTTGAGATTTTGGCAGTCATCAATCCAGTAAAGTCGGCTGTCGGTGGCTACTGCCACCGTAGCCTCGACCGCAGACGGGCGCCCGCTGGGCTTGGCAGTCGAGACTGTGACATCCTCGGTCACAGTGGCCGACCCGCTCCAGATTACCTGAGCATTCGCGTGACGCGGCTCCGTGTCGCCGCTGGCTCGCCACGCAGTCCAGACGTGCGCCTGCGGGTTGCCCTCTGAGTCAACTCCCATCACCATGTATGGCGGGTAATTGAGATCCGGCTCCCAGGGGTCGCCCGTGTTGGCGCTCGGACGCAGGCTCACCCGGTCGAGCACCGTCCCCGGGGCCGTCCGTGAGCGAATCTCCAGCACCGGCTCCAGTAGTTCCAACACGTCGCCCAGGTCGCCATAGCTCTGGGCGCTGCTCGTCCATCCCCGCGGCCACAGGCGCACGATCCACAACACGTCGCCACTGCAACCCCATTGGAATACGTTGAAAGCCGCGCTGGTCAACTCCAGGCGCGGGGTGGTGTCTGTCAGCGTGAACAGGCAGCTGATGTCGATATCCGACACCTCAGATCCGGCGCTGTTGGACACCACCAAGTGGGTCCGGTAGTAGCGTTGCGCAGTCTCATACTGGGCCTGGATTGCCAAGGCTGGGTGATAGCGCGTCGGGAGGGTGACTGGCCCGGCAAAGCACGGCTCCTCGATTGCTGGTCCACCCATAGACTCGGCGGTCGCAAAAGTAGTGCTTTCCTCGACGGTATCAGGGTATTCCCCCGCGTATTCTGAATTTGGATACTGGCTGAGTGCGGTCAACACGCGCTTGGGCCGGCATTCTATGTTGTAAACGTTGTCACTGGAGTCACAGGCACCAGACGGGACACAGCCATGGTTGCGACCCTGGTTGTCTTCAATCCAGGACTCCTCGTCAAAATGCGTCACCCCGGCCGGTAGCGGCATCGGCACGATCAGACCGCCCACGGGTTCGGCTACAAATTGGGCCACCAGGTCATCGTTGATTCCCGCCCAGAACTGCTCTGTGATGGTGCTGATCCAGGTGTTGTAAGCGTAGTAAAAGCCCTCTTGCGGAATCTCTGGATCACCAAATCCAGGGTAGTAGTGGCAGAGTCCGTCGCCCGGGGGGTCGCCCTCTGGATCGGAATAAAATCTGCGAACGATTCCCGATATGGCCGTTTGCTCTAGGTAGTCGTCGGGGAACGTAGCCGAATATTCGGGGATAGCCGCCTGGATTGCCGCGATCTGCTCTGCAATAAAGCCTGGATATGGCTCATCGATCGCAGTGGCAGGGTCACGGTATCCAGCCAGCTCCAGTTCGGCCGTCTGGGCCGCAAGCCGAGCGTTGACGATGCGCGGGTTTGGGTTGCTGCTCTGATCCATGAGGATCGGGATTTGCAGCCAGAATTTGCGGGGGGCCAACTGGAACGGAAAGCGGGTGCTGGCCAACTGCAGCCGGTATCCGATTTCCCGTGTCTCCGGTTCGGGTTCTTCCATCTCCTCCCAGCCCTCTGGCATATAGCGCACGGGGTGAGGGTCAAGGATTCCCATGGCGAGGATCTCGGCCACATTGCCGCCAAATGCGCCCTGTAGCACCGTCTTGAGGGCCAGGGTGGTAGATGTCACCGTCAGGGTGTCCGTGGCAATCCGGTAACAATGCAGCTTGCTCCGGTCGCTACTCTGCTCGTCAGTTGTGCCGCCAGCACCCTCTGATCGCCAGCCGCTCCAGTAGCACTCCAGCACCATGTTGTCCGCGGCCGCCACCGAGCCCGATCGCTCGATCGGCAAGAACAGCTTGCCGGTGTCATCCGGGCCCGGGTCTGTGCGGTCCAGGATCGCGTCAGAAGCCCAGGCCTGGAAGGTCGGAGTGAATATTCCCAGGTCGGAATGTCGCTGAAGCCAAAATCCTCCGGTGACTGTATCTGTCTCGGTGCTCTGGCTATTGCCAGGGCGCACCATCACTAGCAGCGGGTTGGCCGGGTTGTCGGAAATTTGGAACAGGTGCCCCTGGCGGCGGCTCGGCCAGAACGGGTCGCTGGGATCAACTCGCAATCGTGCAGCCGGGGACCCGGAGAGAAAAAAGGGCGAATATTCCCAGCCGCTGCTCAGGTTGTAGAGTCTGTGGCCCATCCGTCCAATCTTGGAACTGGCGCTATTCCACCGCATCCAGAGCACCAACAAGAACTCGTCCTCGCCGACTGTGTAGCGCACCAGTCCGCCTGGGTCCGTAAAGGCTCGCTGGTCGGCGTAGGCGGCACTGCCACCGCCCGATTGGATGCGCTCCAGGGACTCGCTGATCACTTCGCTGCCGCCAAAAGAAATGGGTGGCTGGGCGTCGCTGATCCCGTAGGTGATGCGCGGATGACCCTCGGGGATTGCCCACAGGCCAACGACAATCAGGGATGGCCCGGAGGATGCAGCCGCGCCCCTGGCCATGCCGCGAATGGTTTTGACAAAGGGCATTTGCCGGTTGGCGTTGTGGAATCCCAGCACCACGTTTGCTCCGGCGGCCGCCAGATTGGCGCCACGGGTTGGCGGGACGGAGATCGTCACGCCCTCGGGCCAGTGGGATTTGCGACAGACGATCAGGCCATTCTCAGTCCCGGTCGAGATAAATCCCTCCAGGTCCGGGAACCGCTGGCGCATCTGTGCGGCCCGGTCGGCCACAGCTCGAGCAACGTCGCGGGCCCTCATCCGGCTCCATAAGCACTGGGGCCTCCGATTTGCCAGCCCGAGTTGGTGCGCTCAACGATTACCCACTGCCCCTCGGTCACGCCCAGGCCGGGCCCACGCGGCAGGGTGATGCTGGCGCCCCGGTAATCCACGACGGCGTTTCCGTCAGCGTCAATTTCGATCACCTTACCCTTCTCCAGGGCCCTGGTGGACACAGCCTTTTTGCTCATGGCCGCGTCAATGGCCTGGGCTACCTCTCGCGCTCTCATGCCGGCCCCCTCGCTAACTCCAGGCTCTCGATCTCCTGATTGGCGTCCCCGCTCCAGGCCACGCTCTCGACCAGGAACCGGGCACTGCTCAGGCCCAGGTCGGCAATGGTGACTGCCGCCTTTTGTCCCGGGTCGTGGGTCACATCCATGAGCAGGTCCACGTTCAGGGCGCTGTAAAGCAGCAGCGACTCCTTGACTTTGTTGGTGGCCGCCAAAAGCCCGGTGGCCTGGTCGGGCACCTGCTCGCTGGTGAAAACATCTGGAAACGGCACCACGCCTCGAATTGCCTGGTCGGCCGTGTCGTTATAGGTGCTGGTATAATCCTCGTCAAACGCCGCCACTTCGTCCGTGGCCGCGCTGCCAATGACCTCAACCTCAAACGGCATCGGGTTCTCACCCCAGGCCAGAGAGGGGGTGAGACTAAATCTGACACGGTGAGTCAGGGTGGATCCACGGTAGATGTAGGTTGGGCTGACGGTCAGCGGGTTGCCGCTCTCGTCGTCCCAGGTCATGTTTTCCGGCGTCCCGGGACCGAACGGCCGAACGCGCAGAATGGCCTCGTTGAGCCCGCTGGGCAGGTTGATCGTCTGGTTGCCGTAGCCGTATAGGATTTCCGGGCCATAGCCCTGTTTGCTCTCAGAGATGCGCTCGAACGTCGCCTGGTTGTAGATGGGTGCTGAAGATTTGCGATACTGGACCGCTTTGCAGTTGCCGGTGTTGAGAGTCAGATCGGCACTACCGGAAGTCGGGTCGATACCGCCGTTTTTGAGATAGTATTTGTCCGACTCGGCCAGGGCCCACCCGGCCGTGACCTCGAGCAGGGATCGGAGCAGTGACAAACCCTGTCCGATGGCGCGGAATACTGGTAGGTTGTAGTTGGTCAGGCCGGTTACGTCGAGCTTGCCGCTCGCAAATCCGCAGGCCGTCGCAATCTCGCTCAGGACCCCGTTCGCGGTGTAGACCGTGCTGCTCGTGCTGCGCCGGTCGCCCAGGAGGACGCCCTCATATTGCAGCAACTCGGTCCATTCGTCGGTGCCGGACAGCTCACACTGCAGGCCCTCCGGCGTCAGGTCCCAGCTTGCGTCGAGGATGGCGAGCTTGGGGCTGCTCCAGGAGTTGGCGCCGCTGGTGAGGGTGCAGGTAACCCAGCTATCCAGCACCCGGTCGGTGTTTTCCCAGGGCTCGAAATACTGGCCATGCGCCCCACTCGGCCAGTATTCCGGCTTCGCCAGGGTCACGCTCCATCGCAGGCCGTCCTGCCGGGAACGGGTGACAGACCACGACACCACAGACAGGGTGTGAGTCGTTTCGCCACGGTGAAAAACCCAGGTTGCGGGCATTACTCTTCCTCGACCTCGGACTCGATCAGCAGTTTGAATCGCACATCCCACCGCTCGGGCAGGCGGTCGTTGACGGGAACCCAGGTCGGGGCCTCGGCCCAGCTACAGAGATACGTGGCGTTCCCGTTGTCGAACTGAACTTTGTCCTGGGCGCCGGAAGTGAACGCGTAAAACAGGGCCTCAATGCCCGCGCGGATCTCGGGCGTCGTGCGGGGGAGGTTGACCTCGAGGGTACGCCGGTAGGCTCTGCGCTGGGCAACCAGGGTGCCGTCGAGCATGACGTGCTCAGAGCCCACCAGGACAGGCTGCGGCCAGGGTCTGGGTTTGGGTTGCCAGATCCCGTCAAGCTCTACTTTGTTGCCGCCGCTCTCGTCGCCGATCCAACAGTCCCAGCTCATAGGCCCCTCAGTTGCTGTGCGATGTCAGAGTTCTTGCCGTTGACCGTAGCCTTGCGGACGGTGCTCGGGATGGTGTTGCCGGCCTGATCGTAGAGCACGACCTCGACCCGCAGGGCCTCGAGGGCGAGTTTGGTCGCCCCCTGGGAAGCCGCGGCGGCCCCGATGTCAGCGGCAGCCTGCACGTCCCTGGCGGTCGGGTTGGGGCCCAGGGCGTCCAACAGTCGCCTCTGCCGGGCTACCTCGCGCGGGTTGCCTCCGGGGCCGGTGCCAGATTTGGTCAGATCAAGGAAGCCTTGTTGCCCCTGGATAAACTGGTCCAGGCTGTAGGGGCCGCCGCCAAGGTTGAGGTTGGTGGCGGCGCTGCTTTGGGCCTTCTGTCGGTCCAGAGCCTTGCTCGCGTCCTTGATAGCCTTTTCGTAGTCGTTCTGGGCCCGGACTTTCGCAATGCCGGCCTTGCGCTCGGCGGCCGCTACCTCCTCAGCGCTGGCGGCCTGCTGCAGGGCGAGTTGGCGCTCGGCCTCAATCTCCTGTAGCCGAAGGCGCAGAGTATCCTCGATGGCAGCCCGTAGCTGGCTCTGGCTGGCCGCTCCGGCCTTGGCTAGCTCGGCATAGATGCTCTGGCGTTCCTGGGCCAGCTCGCGCTCAGAGCGGGCAGCGTCTGCCGCCGCCGTGCGGTTGCGGATGGCGCCCTGATCCGTGATCTCGTCGTCGCGCTGACTGGCCTCGTCAAAAGCCTTTTCGGCTTCCTTCTTGGCCTTGGCCTGGGCGGCCTTGAGTTCTTTTGCTCGCCGAGCTTCTTCGCGCAGCTTTTGCTTGTGCGCCTTCTCCGCTTCCTTTTCGGCAGCCACGGCAGCCTCGGCCACGCCCTGGGCCACAAACTCAGCGCCCTCGCGGCGGGCCCGGCGGTCGCGCTCTCGGGCCTGGGCCTCTCTGCGCTCCTGGGCCTCGCGGGCACGGCGCTCTCTGCGCTCCTGGGCCTCGCGGGCACGGCGCTCTTTGTCTGTCTCGGCAGGGGTAGCAGCCTGCCCGGCGGGCGATTTGGCGGCCTCCTGCTCGACTCTGGCGTTCGCCTCTGCGAGTTCGGACCGCAGCTCTTTGAGGCGGCGGACGCGCTCGACTGTTTTGCGCTCGCGCTCTTTGTCCCCGGCCTCGCGGGCCTGCTCGGCAGCGAGGATGTTGTCCTTGATCAGCTGGGTGACATCATCTGACGTTACCCCCCGCTGACGGGCCTCTTCGCCGGTAAGCCCCAGCACGTCGTTTGTTTTGATTTTTCGGTTGACTTTGCGGCCAAAGTTGCTCAAATCCTCGCTTTTCAACATGGCCTCGTTGGCCTCGTTGACCTCGTTTTGGAGATTGATATAGGCGTTGGCCAGGACTCCCAGGCCGATGACCAGGGCACCGATGCCCAGGCCTACCCCGCTGATCAGGGCGGTGCTGGTGACCAGAGAAGCGTTCAGGGCGTCATACGCTCCTCGTAGGGTCAGCGTTGAAGCGGTGGTGACAGCAGCGGTCAGGTTGGTGCGAATCATGGCGGCGGTTGCGGCCAGGAGGTTGCGAGCGGCGAAGCCCACCGGCACGTTGAGGGCCCGGAAGGATGCCGTCGCCAACGGCACCACGCGGGCCCCCAGAGTCGTCAGTTGACCGGTGATGGTAGGCAGCACAAAGGCAAGCCCGGCGGCAGTCCCGGCCAGACCGGCAACGGCAAACGTGAAGCCGCTCAGGGCCAGGGTGGCGGTGAGGACGGGCTTGGGGATCAAGGCGATGCGGTCGACAATCCCGGTGAGGGCCTTCAGAAGCCCGCTTTGAATGGGCAGGGCGGCGTCGGAGGCCGTGATTTTCAGGCGCTCTACGGAGGATCCAAACGCCTTTGCGGACTCGTTGACGCCCTTGTTCACCTGATCGAGGGCCTGCTGGTTTGCCCCGGCGGACTGACCGATTTTATCCAGGTTTGCGGCAAAAGCATCGCCGCCATCTTTCGTCAGCGCCAGGGCCGTGGCGAGGCCCACCTGCCCCTCGATGATCTTGTTGAGCGAGTCCACCTGTCCGCCGTTGGCGGTTTGGATTTTTTGCAGGGTTTTCAGGAGGCCGTCTTGAGCCAGGGTGGTGGCGTTGACGGTGATTCCGAGCCGCGCGAACTCTTTCTGGGCGCCCGCCGTGGGCGAGATGAGGGAGCCGATCACGCCACGGATCCCCTCAATGGCCGATGACGTGGTTTGTCCTCGCAGGGTGGCCGTGGCGATGGCGGCCGATAGCTCCTCAAACGACACCCCGGCACTGGCGGCCGTGCTGGTCACGAGGCCCAGGGATTTGCTCAACTCGGGGACGGTGGTAACGCCCAGGTTGACGGTCTGAAACAGCTGATCGGCCCGCAGTTGAGCCTTCTCGCTGGTGTCCCCGTAGGCGTTGAGGATGCCGGTCAGGGTGCGGGTGGTGTCACTGGCCTCGGCCTGTCCGCCCGCTGCCAACTTTAGGCTCGCGTTCAGAACTTTGGTGGCGTCGGCGGTTTTCGTGAAGCCGCTGCTCAACACGTCGTAGTAGCTGGCCAGGGTCTGAGTCGGGCTGGCGCTCACCCCGATTTCCCGGCCCACGTTTTTGAGTTGCTCGCCGAGGCCCGCCAGTTCGTCCTGGCTCAGGCCGGCAATGGTGTTGATGCGGAGCAGGCCCTCCTCAAAATTTGCGCCGGAGGTCAGCACGGAGCCGAAGGCCTGGGCACCCGACTGAGCGATGCCCTTCAGCTTGTTTTCCAATTCGCCCAGGCTGATCTGGCTCGCGGTCTGGGTCACCTTGGCGGCAAACTGCTGGTATTCCGTGGTCGCGGCTCGGGCCTCTTTTGCGAACTGGGAGAAGGCTGCCCGGGCCCGCTGCTCGACTTGGGAGAGCCCGCGCTCTACGCCCTGGCCGAGCTTTTGCGTTTCGCGAACAACGGCGTCAACCCCGGCCGAAAACTCGCGATAGCCGAGGGTGATTTCCGCTTCAATCCGCTCGGCCATGCCTTCTCCTTTCCGTGTTGACGTGAATCGTCAGCAGCTCGTTGAAATTGATCCAGTCCCACTCGTGCCAGAACTCGGCACTGCTCATTCCGAGCCATCGTTTGGCGCAGTAGACCCGTTCGTGCCAATCAACTCGGCGGTATTGGCGAGGCTGCTCATCATCATTGCGGCCGTCAGAGTCTGCAGCTCCATTCGTGTCCCTGCGGCCCTGGGAAAAGTTTCGGCGATCAGGGCATTGATGGCGTCCTGAAACGCGAACCACTCGTCGGAGAGGTAGGCGGGAAGCCAGCCCTCCTGGAATCGCTCAAACGAAACTTCGGTGCGGGTATGGTGACGGTGGCTCTCGCTCGCCGCGTAAGCGAGCTGGACGAGTCTCGTCACCGTCTCCTGCTCCTCAACCAGCACAGCCCAGGCTGGGCGCCCAGACAGGCGCTCCAGGGCCAACAGGGCCGCGTGGTTGAAACAGAAGAACCACTGCCGAGGACCGCTTTTGTCAGGGGCCAGGGCGATCTCTTTGCGGATTTGCATGGGCCTCCAGGGCCCGGCCCGGGGTCACCGGGCCGGGTGAGATTAAGCGGTTGTGGTTACGGTGATGCCAGAGGCGGCGGCAAAGGCGTTGCCGTTGATGTCCTCGACCTTTTCGGTAACGTGGACGTGGTATACAGTGGCCGAGCCGGTAAGATTGGAATCGGGGTCAATGATGATCTTGGTTCCGGCGGCGTTGGTCGTGATGTCGGCGTCGACGACGGTTCCGCCGCCAATGGTCGAGCCGGTTCTCAGCTTCACCGTGTACGCGTTCACGGTGTTTTTGTTGAGAGCTTCAGACACGTCAACTTCGATGTTGCTACCGACCGGGTGGTTGGTGATGTTGCTCGTAGTGATGGTCGGGGCAGTGGAGTCGGTGCTGGTGTAGAGACTGGCGGCGGTGTCGCGGAAATGCTCCAGGTGGGCCATTCCGCGGAAGGCCTGGACGCCTTCCTCAAAAACCTCGAATTTGGAGTCCGTGAATACGGCCGATCCCGTGATTTGATTGGTTCCGAAGGCCCGCTGTTGCAGGCCTTCTTGCTGAGCATCGGCCTTGAACTTGGGGAGGTAAAGGACCAAATCTTTTCCATTGGCTCCAACCTTGTTGGTGCGTAGCCACAAGCCCACATAGTTCGGCTCACTCTGATCGGTCAGCGCGATTTTGTAGCCGTCGGGCGTCGCCCAGGCCGCTTTGCCAAAAATCAGAGCTTCGAAATCTGGATCTTTTTGGGCGATTTCGAGAGTCACGGGAATCTCGTCGAGGCTTGATTCGGTGCCCTTGATAACGCCATCGCCGCGCAAGGTTTGCTTTTCTCGCTGCACATTGATGCTCACCGACTGAATGCCGGGAGCGCGCACCTGTCTGGTGGCATAGGTGGGGCCGGAGTTGCTAGCCGAGCTGTCGCTCGACATGTATTGGGCTACGGCCTCAACAATCTCGTATTTGTAGACCTTCTGCATTTTGCCTCCTAAAATGAAGAAGGCGCCCCGTAGGACGCCTTCTGTGCTGCTATTTCAGGGGCTATCAGGCCCCAGGGTAACTCTGTAGAACGACGGAAACGGTCACCGCTCCCCAGCCGATGTTGCGCTCCGCCAGGCTGTTGTTGAGGGTCACGGCCAGGGGTATCACCCGCGCCTGATCGATGCCGGCCTCGCTCAGGCTCAGGCCTCCGTCGTAGCCGTTGCCGCCGTCGTGGACGGTCGGGCCGCCGGAGAATAGCTCAGCGAGGTAGCGGGTGCCGGCCAGCAGGGTTGAGCGTTTGCCGCCGGCGTCGGGGACGCGGCAGAGATAGTTGAGCCGGTAGGTAGCAGTGATCTCGAGGACATCTCTGGACACCGGCTCCATCTCGGCGCCGACGAACTCCACGACCACGCAGGGCAGTTGCAGGTTGGAGCCCACAGTCTCCAAATTCCAGAATTCGTCGAGGTCGGCGAAGGCGATGTCGGGATTGAATCCAGCTGCATTGGCCCGAATCCGGTCGCGGAGAGCCGTGGCGATAGTGTCAATCGGGATTTTTCGCATCGGAAGCAGCCTCGCGGGTGTCAGATTTCAGTCGGGCCCGCTCTATGCGTCGGCACAGTTGCTTTGTAGTTGGCGATGATGAGCCACGCCTTTGGGATGGAGCATGTCCAGCCATAGGGCGTCGAGACCACCACTCCCAGCCCGGAGGCTTTTGCTTTTTTCGTGAGCGGCTCACTACACAAACCCCTGTTTCAGTCCGCGTTTCCAGGCGGAAATGAAGGATTTTTTCTTTTTTCTGAGTTCCGGGCCCATAATCATGGCTTCGAGCATCTGGCGGTCAAGTTGAACGACGTGTCTCAGCGCCTGTAAGCCCTTATTTTGGCGCTCCGCCCACACGGCCAGCCTGCTCGCTTGGGCAAACTCTACGCGGTGGGCTCTGCGGCCTCTGGCAGCCTTTTCGCGGGCTCTCATGCCACGGGGGCCCGGGATGACCAGCAGGCTTGTCCGGTGCAGCTCGCGCTGGCGGCCGAGGTAGACCATGACGCCCCGTATGGAGGGTGTCCGGGCTCCGGTCCAGTGGCCAGCGACGATGGCCTTGACTCGGATTCCCTCAGCCGAGGCAGTCCAGTCAGTTTGCACGAGGCCGGTCCGGTTGCGGGCTTGGCGCTCGTCTCGGCCGCTGGGGCTGTCCTGCTTGCTAACTCTGGCTGCCGGGTAGACGCGACCGCGCAAACCGCTGTCGAGCGATCGGGTGACGGTGCCTGTCACGCCCGCAGTCTCGCGGGCCACCTGACGGCGGATCTTTTGCAGGCGGTCCTGCGTCAGTTTTGGTCCACGTTTCCAGCGCATACATCAGTCCCGGTAGGTCATGGCCAGCTCGATCCAGCCGGTCTGGTAGGCCATGACGTTGCTGGCCGACCCTCGATAGCGGTCGTCTGAGCCGAGGTGCAAAATGTATTTGGTGCCGTTCCAGTCGATGAGATCGCCCTCCCGAAGTGCCTCAGTGCCCCAGGTGAAATGGAATCGGCTCTGGGCGAGGTCGCCCAGGATGGTGGCCTGCCGGACGGTGCCCATGGGCTCGATCAGGCAGGCGACGCTGGCATGGACGGTGGTATAGCCGGAAAACGAGGTAGCGGCGGCAGACACCGAGCGGGACTCCCGCTGGACGGATACGGTGTGAATAAAGCGGCGGCGGCTCATAGCTGCCTCAGTCGATACGGGGCCAGCAGCGACTGGACTACGGCGCTCAAAGACGAGGAGGCGGACCGCTCAGACCACTGCCTTTCCCATCCTCCTGGGGTGCGCTCGCGGACGAGGTTGCCGTCCAGGCCCCTCTCCAGCCACTCAATGACAGCAAGTCCGCAGGCCTTCTGGATGCTCTCTGGCAGGTTAGTTGGAGTCTCCTCGTCAGCCTGTCCCGGCGTGATGTAGCCAGCGGTGTAGGCAAGTTGGATATTGAAGTCAGCCCATTGGTGGTTGACATCTCTTGTCAGGTCGCCGTATCCAGCGCACGATTTAGGCCAGCCTACGTTTCGCCAGATCATCCCGAGTCTCGCCTTGCGAGGAATCAGGACGTAATCGGTCACCGCAGATCCATTCACCAGGGCCTGGGAGACGCTGACGATTGGATAGTGATTCACCAGGAGCCAGGGCCTGCCGCTCCCCTGGTAGTAGTCGGGCGCCTCGGAGGTATAGGTAACCCGCTGGAGTTGTCGCCCCAGTAAATCCTCAATCTCCTGGCTTACCTGATTGATGGCCGTCTCGATTGCGGAATTACCCTGCGTTGCGCCGAGCGCAGAGACGGCCGCGACGGTCGTCAGAGCGTTCTCTGCAAGAGCCATCGCGGCTGCCTCCTATCGTTTGCGCTTGGGTTTCTGGTCGATCTCGGGCTCGAGCTCCGGTTCGGGCTCAAGCTCGAGCTGTTGAGGTTCTTCGTCCGGCTTGGCGCTTTGTAACGGCTCCAAATAGGCTCCATAGCAGTCGCGCCAGGCCTCGGGGCTGTCGTCCACGGAGACGACAGCCCCAGGCTGGACCCAGCCACCCGCCAGGGATAACCCTCGGGCGTCCTGGGGGTGGTCTGGCCAGTCAGGGTGAGCGAAGAACGGGTGTAAGGCTTTGGCCAACACCCGAGGCACTACTGGGGCCCGTACTTCGGATCGCCGAACAGCACCACCGCCGCATTGGGAACAGTGGGGCTCGAGCCTCCGGTGATCGTCACGGTGCGGCCCACCTTGATGTAGCGCTTAACGCTGCCGGGGTTGAATCCGAAAGCGGCCACGCCGGCAGCAGTCACCGTTACTGTTGCGCCACTCACGGCCGTATAGGTGCCGCCGGAAGTGTCGCACTCCAGAAGGCGGTATACGATCGAAAAACTGCTGGGCTCCCCAGTTGCGGCCCCCACGTCCACCACCACCATGCCCGAAAAGAACTCGGCCTGCCCGGCGATGTCGATGGCGGATCCAACATCCTCGGTCCCGCTCGAGGAAGAGGCCTTGGAGGCCAGTCCGACCTTTTGCAGGATGAGGTCAAGGAGTCGAAGGATTTTCATTGTTCTTTCTCCGTTCTGGCTATTAGCCGTTGTTGCTGGTCACGTCGTCAGAGATGGCGATGGCGTTGGGGAGCCGGATGCCAAAATCATGACGGTCAATCACGCGCACAACGGTCTGATCGTTGCTGTAAGCGCTGGTCAGGGTGCCAGAGCTGTTGAGGTAGGCGGCTTCGGTCGAAGCATCTACCTCGGGCAGTCCGTGGGTGCCCATGATCACCTGCGACCAGTCTCCGAAATACATATCGAAGGTCTGGGTGCCGCTGGTGGTGTTGGGTCGGAGAAACTGCGTGTAGTGGAACGGGAAGCCCATGAGCGTCCCGGCCATCATCTCTTCGCGCAGCAGGTATTCATTGGTCGTCGCTTTGGCGTTCATCAGGTCGCGCCAGAGTTGGGCGGCCATGGCCCAGCCGAAGCTGCCCATGTCGTCAACCTCGATCTTGTTGTTAATCAGGTTGACCATGAAGTTCAGCAAGTTGTCAGCGGTCAGAGCCCCGCCGATGGCTACATCGGTAAGGTTTTCATAGCTGTTGCTGTTGCCGGTGTAGTATTTGATGCCCCGCGGGCTGTCCTCGGACCCGTTGCCGGTCCAGAACGCTTGTTCCTTGCGGAGGGTGCTGGATCGAGCCGCATCTCGGCGCACAAACAGATCAACACTGAGGCTGGCCGATTTGAGCAGGTCGTTGGAAATGGGCACGAAGGTATAGAGCTTCTTTGCGGCCAGCTTCAGATCGCCGAACGAGGGCTCGCTGGCGTTTTCGCCAACGTTTTCCTGCCCATAGTAGCTGGTGGCTCCGCTGGTTGCCCGAGCTACGCGGACGTTTCCGGTGGGCATATCCAGCGAAGTTGCCCCCAGGCGCATTGCGATCATGCGGTTGGTGACGATATCCACGATGCCGGCGGCCAGGGTTTCGGCAACGAGGTAGCCGCCCTCCGAGGGGACGCCTGCACTCAGGGCCTTTTCCAGTTCGGTTTCGAGCCACTTCGAGAGTAACTTGTCGCCGTGGATGTCATTGACGGCGCGAACGCAACCCAGCTGGGTGCCGTCCTTCTTCAGCTTTTTGGCCGCAGCGGTTGCCCGCAGAATGCGACCAAACAACACTCCAGGGTGCTTCGCCTCGGCGGCGGCCCAGTAGGGGGGCAGGGGATTGTCCGGGGAAACCTGCCCTTGTCCCTGACCTTCGGCCGCAGCATCCTGCAGGTGGCCAAATTTCTCGGCGCGATCAGCGGCTTTTTGTGCCTGCTGCTGGGCCTCCATTTGCGCCCGCTTGCGGCGAGCTTTGAGGCGCTTCATCTTCTTGTCCTGCGCCAGCTTGATTAGCTCTTGAACAGCACTCATCTTGCTTGCTCCTTTCAATTACCGCTAGCGCGGCCTAACTTTTGGCATGAAAAAGGGCGCCCCATGGGACGCCCGGATGAACGGTGTCGAGTTTTGTCAGATCAGTTCAGACAGAAGGTCTGCCAGGGTGTCGGCAAGGCCCGGATCCTCGGCCAGGAGTGCGGCCAATTCGGCCTCATCGAGGTCCAGTTGTGGGGTCGACTGGCTGTCAGGCTCTGCTTTTGCGGACGGTGCCGGCTCAGGTTTTGGCGCTTCGGGCTCCTGTTTTGACTCGTTTTGAGCCTCGGAAGTAGCCGATTTTTGGCTAAAATCAGCCAAAACAGGCACGAAAACCGGGTATTCTTTGCCCAAGAGCGGGGCGATAGCTGATTTTGAGATGATGCCTTCTCGAACGGCCCGAAAAATGGCGTTCCGGTTGGCGCCTTTGGGCACCTGACTGATCTCCCAGAGTTCGATATCGGTCATCACCAGCGAGGCCTTGCCCTGCTTGATGGCTTCCTGATATTTGGGGTTCAGGGTGGCGATTTTCTCTGGGCTATCCCACCAGCCGACAGCAGCAAAGGGATCGCCGCCAACCGAGTAGGCCTTTAGTATATCGGCCAGAGCCATCTCCCATGCCATTTTGGCCACGGGGTTCACGTCTACGGCATATTCCATGGTGGCCACGAGGCCCTCGGACGTGCGCTCAACCAGGACGGTCTTGCCGAGGATATCCTCGGGTCTGCATTCACGCTTGCCCAGCGGGTGACCCCAGCAAAAGAGCGGGTTTTTGCGATACTCGGGAAGCCGGGAGTCCCAGGCCTCAAGTGCGACGATCTCTCCGTCATGGTCGATGCTGTCATCGGACACCAGCGAGGTGATCGTCTTTTTCTTCTCGTCGATGGCCTTCCGAATTCCGACAAACTCTTTAACGATGATGCCCATTGACTGCCTCCGAATAGAATTTGTCGAGGATGGATTTGTTTGCTCCGGTATTGGGAGGGTCGGAAGGGTTGCGGCTGCCGCTTCTGTTGAGAACCTGGGCTCGCAACTGGTCCAGCTCGGTGCTCATCGTTGGCGCCGTATTAAGAGGAACCATCAGGTGGTCTCCGCCTTGAATCGGGTCCAGGTCCAAATAGCGCCGGTATTCGTTGATCGTGACTGCTCCGCGCACCATGCCAGCCTCGAATTTGTCGGCCTGAAGCTCGTCTTTTTCGCGAATCGGGTTCTCAAAGTCGAACTGGAACTGGCTGTAGCCAAACTTTGGCAAAACGATGAGATTCAGCACCAGCTTCAGGTGTTGCAGGCGGGGGAAAATGCCGTAGGTTTGGTGCAGGTTGCCGGCTTCATAAGAGGTCGCCTTGTTGCTGTTTTTATTGTCGCCAATGATCTCAGCAGGGGTGCCGACCGTTTGTCGCACAGAGGCCCGCTTTTGCTCGTAGCCCTCAACAAAATCAAGATCGCGGTGCTTGGCGGCCAGCTGCAGGCCGGTGACCTTGCCTGACACAAAGAACGACTTGAAGGCGTTCGCGATGCCCTCTCGGTCCTGTTTCCATAGCTCTTCCAGGCGGTCCCAGCCGTCGTCAGACAGGCCCTCGACGCCCATCACGGTTCCGAGGTGGGCGCCCTGACGGAAGAACTGGTTGTTGAACCGGTTCATGTGCTCGAGCTGCTGCAGGTTGGGCCCCAGAGCGTCCCCAAAACCGCTGCCCAGGCCCATAGGGTTGCCAGGGTCCGGGCGCTTTAGCCACACAATTTCGCGGGGGTTGAAGTTCTCGGTTACCCCGTTCACGCGGAACTCGTAATAGGGTTTTTTCCTGGTTGGAAGCGAGATCAGGTCCTGGACTCGGAGCAGGACCGCTCCGGCGGTGATGTCCGTGGGGTCCATAAAGTGCCAGAAGCTGTTTCCGGCCATGTCGAGTTGGACCAGCGAGCTGTAACGGAAGTAGAGCCCCAGCTCCCCTGGGCTTGGCATCTCCCACCAGGTCGAGAGTTCATTCTCGACCTTCCGCCGGGTGCCGTCTCGGTTGACCCGATACAGGCTCCAGGGCACCATGGCCGAGTCCTCGGCAACACGGTGCTCCGGGGCTCGGAGGGAGTCATTTTCGCGGAACTGATCCATCCAGGAGCGATTAAACCGGCCCTGGTCGCCGCCCTGATAGCCAGCCTCGAGCATCTGCACCGAGGAGCCAGCCTTCTCCACTGCGGCGGCGGGCCGCTTGCGAAAGAAGCGGGTCAGTTGTCTCCAAATGCTCACGCCGCAAAGGCCCTTCCTGGTGGTGGCTCGTAGAATGTCATGGCCAAAGCGTCCGGCCAGTCCGGGTGGGGACAACCACGCGCCTTCATTTCGATCTTGCGCTCGACCTTAATCGCCCCGGTTCCGTCTTTGAGGATTGACCATGTTCGGTGGGGTAGCTGCTCAATAAGGTCCCGGTCTTTGGGGTCGATGGCAATCGGCTCTTTGCCCTCTGGGTCGAAGGCCCGGCGCATCTCCCACCACACCTGGTCAACTATCAGATCAAACTCATCCGGCTTTGTGGCCTTGTTGCCCAGTTTGACAAGGTGAATCTCGATGTCGGAGGGTATGTCGCCCTTGCGTTTCAGGTGCCGAAGGTTGTCATAGAGGCCCTTGCCCAGGCCTGTCCCGTCCACGCAGATTCGCTTGCACCCGAGCTTTGCAGCCAGCTTTCCGACCCGTGCTGCCTGGTCGGGCATCTCGCCCTCGTTCCAGGCTCCGGCAAATTTCGCACGGCGGCCATGGCGCTTGTAGCAGACCGTGAAATCCTGTCCGACGCCGCCACCAACATCCACGCCCAAGGTAGGGATCTTTAGCCCGCCTTCCAGGTGCTCGGCGTGTCTGGCCACCGCAGCCTGCACCCACTCGACCGGAACGACCAGCTTCCCGCCGCTCTGGAGATACCAGCGCCCCAGGACTCGGACGATATAGAGAGGGTGCTCTGGCCCCCATCGCTCGTGCCTTTCCTCGACCCATTCATAGCTGACCAGCCCGTGGGTATGGACCGAGGCCCGAATCGTCCGCCATGCCGCAAACGCGGCGAGACCGGAGTTGACCAGGCCAGCTATGAGGACCGTTTTGCCCTTGACGTTGGGCGTCTCGTAGGCGCCTATGCTGTAGGTAGCCCACTGGCGTTTTACTCGGGGGTCGTTGAAGCAGTCCCAGAAGGGCCCGTCGTCGGCAACCGGGTTGCCGATCTTAACGTGCTTCGAGCCCGGGGTGATGGTCAGGCCCTCAAAGCCTTCCACTACGTCCCGCTTCATGCCGGCGGACTCGTCCTCGATAAAGAGGACGTTCTCTCGCTCGTGGTAGCCTGCTACCGAGTTCGGCTTATCGCCACTGAATCCCAGGCCTCGCCGGTCCGGGCTGATTCTGGCCTCTCGGACCAGGATTTTGCCGCCCAGCGCCTTCTTGCTGGCCAGGTGAATCTTGCGGATGTCCGACCAGAGCAACTCGCGCACCTGACGGCCGGTGGGGGCCGTGGTGACCACGAGACACGGGCGCCGGGTCCAGAGCCACCAGATTACCAGGCAGGCTGCCCAGAAAGTTTTGCCAGAGCCGTAACAGGCAGCGATAGCCACCCGAGGGTTTTCCTGGATGAGCCGCGCCATTTTGCGCTGCCCATCCCAAAACATCACCCCCAGGATGTCCCGGCAGAAGCCCTCAAAGTCGTTGACGTATTCGAGGAGCAGGAGGTCTGTGTTTTTCGTGACCTTTGTCGCCAGTGTAAACAGCTCGGCCAGGTCATCCTCAAAAGAGCCCAGGAACGGGTCACTGTCAAACATTGACCCGTAGCCCAGGTCTATCACGTCACTCCAACCAGCTTCTTTCTCAACTCAACCTGGAACCGCTCGACCGCCTTGTGAAGCGCGGGCCGCACCTCGGCGCCCAGCTCCTCCTCGAGAAACGCGATGAGCTTTTTCACCATCGGGTTGAGGATGCTCAGAATCAGTTCTTTCTTGCCTCGACCATAGGCCGGATTATGGGCGTTCTGGATCCAACCAGCGGCCTGAGCATCACCCCGCTTGTTGCCGATGGCGATCTGGTGCATCTCCCACTGGAGATCCTCGAGATAGCACTGCTTCGCCGCTCTCAGGTTCCGGCAGAATTCCGGGTCCTCAGCCCAGGCTTCCAGGGTGGCCGCTGAAACACCAACGTCTGCAGCGGCTTTGTGTGGTCCGTGAACCTCTCGCACCCGAGCCAGGAATTTGCCCTGCAAGTCCTCGGGCTCCAGAGCAACGGAGTCGCGATTCTGCATCTCCCGGAAGGCCACGATGGCCTGACGGAGACCCTCGTTGAGCTTGAGGCCGGATTTGGTGGACCAGGTGGACAGCCAGTCCTTCAGCTCCTGGCTGACCCGTATCGTCATCCTGGCTTCCACGGCGTCAAACGTCCTTTTAGTGCTTTAGTGAAAATCACCCGTGGGGTGAGTAGGCACCCCGGGCCCTTTGGTCAGAGCAAAGGAAGCTCGACCCCCCCCTACCCCCTGCCAGATCGACCCATTACCCCCTGCAGGCCTCGCGCACCAGGGCGCTGACCGTCAGTCCCCTGCTGGACGCCTCCTCGCGCAGGAGCCTGTGCTCTGCGGGCGTGAGGCGTAGCTGCAGCTTGGACATGGGCCCTCCGAAACGACGAAGGGCTCGCTACGGCGGGCCCTTCATATCTGCGCCCTACATCTGGGCACAATTCAACAGGCCCAGTGTAGGACATTTTTGGTCACCCGTCAACACCCGGCCATCCCAAAAATCGAAACAGTCTCTCTCTCGCCTGGTCTGCCGTGGGCACAGGCCCCTCCCATCGCACACTGACAACCTGCGTCAGGGGTGCAATGGCGAACGACTGACCCCAGGTTACGGCATCGTCCTGAGACGGCCTGAGACGGGTCGTCCTGAGCCTGTCCTCCCGGGAGGGCCCTTTCTCCGACCGACGCTTCCCGAGGGCTTTACGGCGGTCCTCAGCCAGGCATTCGGCCACTTGCCGCTCAAGGTCCCGGTCCCAATGTCGTTGGTCTGCCCCGGGGTGGCTGTCAGTCGTGCAGAGGTAGCCGCAGGACGGACACCGGAGCCACTCCTGGGGTGCGCCTGTGGTGAGCAGCTCGGCCGTCCAGAGCTGCCAGCTGGGCTCCAACTCGGCCTGGTCGCAACGGGGGCATGGTGTCACTGTTTGTCCTCCAGATATAGCTTCAGTTGTGTCAGACGCAGAGCCATGGCCACTGGCGTAACGCAAAACCTTTGCGCCAGCGTGTTTATGTCGTCCTCGTCGATGTAGTCATACTTTTCGGTCTCCTTGTCCAAAAGGTTTCGCGGCATCAGTAGGGCGGCGGCAAATTGGCTCGCCTCGGCCATTTCCTGTCTCACTCCATTGGTAGTCAGTCCACGTCGAGCCAGGAAATTCGGGGCCCGAAGGGCGTGTTCGTGGCGGTTGTGTAGCACCCAATGCCCCAGCTCGTGAGCCACAGCGCAGTTGATGCGGCCAGACGGGTGGGCCCGATTGTAGACGATCGTAGGCTGCCCGCCCGGGTGGTAGAGGATAGCGGTCACCTTGAGTGCTTCAAACCAAGGGACAACCCTGACCCCGAGCATTTCGGCAACGTGAGTCGCTTCAATCGGCAAATCGAAGCATCCGTATTGCTTCAGGACTCGGTCTGCCTCGCGCTCAAAGCGATTGCGCCTCGTCATCGGCGCCCCTGCCAGCGTCGGCGCTCACGGTGCATCTCCAGCACTCTTTGCGCCAGATAGCCGCGGCCGATAATCCGACGGATCGCTGCCAACCCGAGGATGGTAGGGTGTTCCGCCTTGAACGGATGCAATCGCCTCCACTGCGCTTCACGTCGGGCCCTCAGCTTCGCAAAGCGCCTCAGGTCGCACAGGTTGGCGTAAAGATGGCGTAGGTTTATATCGCTCATCGCTTCCTCGCCTTCTTCTCTCGATATTCGACCACTGGCGCAAACTCCACGCCGTCCCGTAGCACAACCGGCCACTCTATCGCCGTCAGGGCCTCCCGGTGGCTCTCGGGGACGCTCAGCACAGACTGGCCGTAGGCGTCCATGGCCATCGCCCACAGCGCCAGAGCGTCCGCCTCGTCGTTGTTGAGCGTCCGGTCAAAGCGCCGGCTGGCCGTCGAGAGCATAAGGTCTTTGTCCGCGTTGCCCTTGCCGGTGAGGTATTTTTTCAGGCTGCTGGGCGGGACCTCGACGAACGGTATGCCATTGCCCCAGAGCGTCCATCGAATGATTCCACCCAACTCCCCGAGTTCGTGGCTGTGGGCCAGGCTGGAACCCATGGAGTAGCCCTCAATAACCGCCAGGTCAATCCGCTCGATCTCGATCCTGTTGACAAGCTGCTCTCGTATGGCCTCCAGTCGCATCATGCCTGTCAGCTTGCAGTCCAGGCTCAGTGTCTCCCCCGCGATGCAGATAGCCGTGCGTCGTAGGCTTGGGTCGATTGCAAGAATGTTCACTTTTTCGCCATCGCTTTCTCGCGGACAAATTCCACATTCAGCAATTCTGGATTCTTGCGCTCAACGGTTGCAGGTGCTTTGCCAAAGCGCAGCTTCCAGAGCGGGCAGTTGAATCCAGTGCAGTATTTCACCAGGTCGGGGTTCTCGTCGGGGAGGGTCTGTCGTGTTTCTGCTCGTGCAATCTCTCTGGCCTCCCTGGCTCGCAGTTGGACATCTTTTGCCTTGAGTTGCTGAACCACACGTTTGCCCCTAGAATCGCTTCCGAGGTCCTGGGTGGTAGTCTGGGATACCCCGGCCTCTCCGAGGGCCTCCTTGGTGCCGATTATGCGGTTTTTCTGTGAATCGCTCATGACGCTCTCTCTTCTGGGCATCTCGCTGCCCGTTGTAGTTGGACTTTTGCTCTGGCGATGGCGATCGCCGTGGGTGCTGCTATGGGTTTCCCGGCACTCAGGTCGTCAGCTACGGCCTGGACTTGCCGTTTTAGCTCGTCGATGATCGCTCGGCGCCAGCCTGGCTCTGTCCATCCTGCAGGCAAGGCGGTTTTAAGCAGCTCTCTGGCCTGCTTCAGTTCGCGCTTCGTCGGTTTGACTCCAATGATTTCCTGGACTCGAGTTGCAAACGGTGGCTCGGAGGGAGAGGAATTGCTTTCATTCTTATTTTCAGATCTAGATCCAAAAGCCCCCCCATTTTCCCCTGGGGGGTTAGGGGGGATCTGCTCTGCTTTACTCTGCTCTGCTCTGCTCTGCTCTGTGTCGTTACATCCGTTACAGGTCGTTACACTCTCGTTACAACCGAGAGAAGCCTTTCGTTGTCGGTGTTTGGCGACTCTTTCGCGGATGGCTTCGGGCTCATCGCTCGGAGATCGGTGCCAGCGCCTCCAGTCGGCGATGCAGTAGCACTCATAGTCAAGGTCTGTCGCAAGCAGCCCAACATCGAGGGCTATGGAAATGAAATTTTCCCACCTGGAAATGTATTCCGCCCCTGGTCCGTCGTGAAGTCTGGCCATTTCCCGTATTTGGATGGGCGCCCCGTCCACACGGATGATGCGTCCCTTGCAGTTGGCTCGCTTGGCCCAGACGATGCAGCGCAGGAAGCGCAGGACGTGGGCTGGGTCAACGTCGTGCAGGGCGTAATAGGTTGGATCGTCCATCCAGTCGATGTCGAGCGTCGCGTAAAGCAATTTTCAAAGCTCCCAATCTGCCATATTGATCTCTTCCGCCGGAAAGTCGCGCCCCGGCAGCCGCTCCCGCAAATACTCGGGATCGCGCAGTTCGCCCGACCCGCGCCCCGGGAAAAAAGTGAACAGCTCCCCGTGGTAGCGCAGGGGCACCTCGCCCAGCCGCCCCTCGCCGTTTTTTGCCACGATGGCCACCGCGCTCTGAGGGTCGCAGGTGCCGGGCTTTTGCTGCAGCGGCGGGCGGTGCAGCAGCACGACTTTCCGCGCGTCCTCCTCGATGCAGCCGCTGCCCTTCAGGTCAGAAAGCGTCGGCTTGGCCTCAGCTTTGAACTCGGCCGCCCTGCGGATTTGAGCGAGGACAATAAACGGCAGTCCCGTCGCCCGCATTGCCTCCCGGCAGCAGTTGCTGGCCAGGGACATTTGCTTCGTCTCGGCCCCACTCCCGGCCAGAATGCCTAGGTGGTCGAGCACAACCATGCACAGGTCCGGGTGCTCCAGTCGGAACAGCTCGACCCGGCGCAGCAACTCTTCGGGCCGCATCCGCTGGTCCTCGATCCAGAGTTGGGCGTTGAGGTCGCGGCACCGGGCCACGTTCTCCTCGGTCAGATCCTCCAACCGGACTCCCAACTGCTGACAGGCCACCCGGCGCCAGAATTTGGCACGGGACAGCTCGAGCGAAAAAAACAGCACAGGCCCACAGGTCAGAGCAACGTGCCGGGCAATCTGGATTCCCAGCGCGGTCTTGCCAACCCCAGGCCGGGCCCCGAGGATAATCAACTCGGACTCTCCCGCCCCGCCCAGCATCTCGCTCAGCCCTGGCACCCCCAGGTCGATGCTCTGGGACCGCGCCAGGGCATCATCCTCCGCCTGGCGCCGCAGGGCCTCGGACAGCTCGCCCAGGCCCTCGGACCAGTGCTGTGCCGGTTGGCGCCTGCTCACAGACACCTCGGACAGCAGTCGGGCTATCTCGGCCTGCACGGCCTCGACGGACCGCTCCGGGTCGGCAACGAGACCCCTCCCGTGCTCCAGGGCCCTCAGTAGGCGGTGTCGGGTCGTGTTGTCGCGCAGGAGCCGGGCGCTGGTCTGCAGTTCGGTCGGACCCAGTACTCCGAACACGTTTTTCAGGCCCCAGATCCAGGAAAACTCGTCACCCAGACCCGAGTCGATAGCCATCCTCCGCACGACGAAAACGGCGCAGCTCTGGTGCTCCTGCCAAGCCTTTTTCAGGGCCCGGAACATCTCCCGAGCCCGCAACGAAACGAAGTCAAGATCGGTCAGTTGGGTGAGAATCCACTTGGCGTTCTCCTCGTCGTCGATGGCACTGGCGACGATGCTACCCTCCAACTCCTCGCCAGCGATGGCGCTGTCTGAGCCCTCGTAGATCATTGGCGTCGGGCCCTTCTACCGGCCTGCCGGTGTTGGGCATCGTGCTTGTTGTGGCATCGCTGGCACAGCGCCCTGAGGTTGCTCATGGCCTTCTCCCGCTGTAAGTCGGGCTGGTTTCGACCGTCACGCAGACTTCGACATAAGTCGACTCCCCTGGCGATCGGACCAGAATTCGGTCGGCCCCTCCGTTTTTGGCATAGATGTAATCGGCGCTGCTGACATCTTCACGCTCGCAGAACTCTGCTGCAGCGTCCTCCTCGTCGGCCGCCCGCACCTCCACCCAGTGATCTAAATCTATGCCTGGATCGCAGACCTCCCACAGGGGCAAGCAAGTATGTGAACTGGAAAAAATGTATTCCTTGCAAACTTGACACTTATTCATGCAGCCTCCAGAACGGCTCGAATGACGGCCTCTGCCATCAGTGGCGGGACCGCGTTGCCTAGCAGGTGATTAGCCTCGGCCTTATTGCTGGGCAGGAGGTAGTGGGGCGGGAACGACATTGCGGCCCGTGCCTCGCTCGGCTGCACCATCCGCATCACTGCGGCGTCGTAGTTGTGGGCGGCCACTGAATAGCCCAGGCGCCGGATAGCGGACAGCCAGACATCAAACAACTCCCAGCGTCGTATCTCCGGGACATTCTCGACAATGGCGAGGCCCGGCCTGGCGACCTCCAGAGCGGACACAATGGCCCAGGCGGTCGACCGGCTCGCGTCATAGCTGCGGTCCCGCCACCGCCCCCGGGAGTGACCCTGGCAGCAGGGGCTGCCCAGCAGGATGTCGTGCTTGGGAAGTTGCTCAAACGGGAACTGCTGCAGGTCTTGGCAGGCGTGAGTCACCTCGGGGTGATTGCGCCGATGATACTCGACAGCGGTCGGGCTATGGTTGGCGGCGAACACGACACGGACGCCAGCCTGCAGGGCGCCCTGCGTGAATCCACCCAGGCCGGCGAATAGGTCAATGGCTGTCATCTGCCACCTCCCGCAATCAATCGCTCAATCTCAACTCTTGCCTGCAGAATTCCAGGCCACGCTGGTCCCTGGCCCACCGTCACGCACCGACAAGGATAGCTCCACGGCTGCAACAATATCGCCAGCCGGAATCCACGCCAGGCCTCGTGTCTGACAATCACACTACGCAAAGGTTCCGAGTGGTGGCGCTGCTGGCCAGTAATTTCATGGCGCAGTCTCCAGATCGGCATTCGGCCCAGGTCGCCGAACCGAATTTTGTCGGGCTCAATTTCCTGCCAGCAAGTCTCAATGTAATTCACGGCCTGCCTCCTCATCACCAGCCCCCAATCGGTCGGGGCATATTGACCGGAACTCGCTCGCGCTCGTAGTGCGGCAGACGCTCCGGGCCAAATCCGTCGATCACCTCGCATGCGTCCTGGTGGCGAAGGTAGGTATGGAGCCTGAGGGCTCCATCGATGCCGTACGGATGGATTATCGGCAGTTGGGCGAGGGCGTGTATAGGGATGGCCCACAGTTGCCATTTGCACCCCAAGCCATGTTCTGTCACTACGTGATAGAGATAGTTTCGCTTTCTGCCAGGCCCGATAAAATGGAGGTCGCGCAGCAGGTCGCCGGGATAGATCGGCACCCCTTTCGAGTCGGTCCAGACTCCGGGCTCTCCAGCCCAATCCGGGCGGGGCCCGATAGGGTGCGGATAGGCCTGGGCATCTGTGAATCTGGCAGTCGCCTCGCTCATTGCCCACCCACCAGGTGCGAATGCACCACCCGCAGGGCGCCCACCAGCCAGCGAGCGGCCTTCTCCGGGTCCAAGGCTAGGTGGTGAATATCGGAGACCCATCCGCGCTTCCCGGTGTAGGTCTCCAGATACAACTCTCCCTCGTGGACGTAGATACTGGCCGCCGAGCCGTCCCCGCTGGCGTAGTCAGAGGCGGTCGTGTAGCCACCGCCTCCGCCAATCTCGCCCAGTTCCATCAGGGCCCAGCGCAGGCTGTTGCGTAACTTCTCGAGCCGAATCTCGGCTTCGTTCTGATCACTCACTACTCACCTCCAACGAACAGCAGCAGTTGGAAGAGGATGCTCAGAAACAGCAGCAGCAGGTAAACGGTCACCGCCAGGGGGTGGGCAGAGTAGGCCATGGTCGCGATCAGGTAAGCGTTCGCAATCGAACAGAGCCAACTGGGCAGGCACACAAGAAGAAAAGCAAGCCTTGGAGTCATCGGCCACCCCCAGTTGAGTCAGCCAGCACAGCCAGCGGCTGCCAGGTGATGCGATAGGTCTCAAAATTGTCGGGCTCTTCCGGCCACGCCTCTCCCCGACACGGGAATATTCTCGCCTCGGCGATGTAGCACTCATAGTACTTCAGCATCATCTTGGCGTAGGCAACGGCTGCAGCCTCCGCAGACTCAGCAGTGAGTTTGACGTATGACCCAAGCGGGTCGAAACACCAGAACAGTCTCATCGCTCACCTCCAACTGCCGCCGGCTCGGCGTCCAGGGCCTCAATCAGGGCGTAATATTCGGACAGCTTCAGCGGCCTCCATCGCTCGTCGTGCTTTACTTTGGCATCAGTGTTCCAAGCGCAGAGCAGGCGGTCGCCGAGGTCGTGCGCGGTAGCCCAGTGAATCTTGTGGGCTGCCTTATCGGGGTGTGGAGAATGAACTTCGGGAGGCATCCCAGGGATTTTCCACTCAGCCCAGCCCGGAAATTTGTTGGCTTGGAGCTTGGCGTATGCCTCTTTTCCCGCTTTGGTGCGCTTGTCTGGATAATAGATTTCCTGGCGCTTCCAGTGTCGATTGCGTTTCCATCCCGGAAGAGGCGGAGCCCCTCGAAACCCGAAGCCGCAGAAGCCCCAGGCCGTGTAGATCTCGTGGTCGCCGAAGTCCGCCTTCAGTTGGTCCGCCCATTTGCCAACTTTGTCTTTGCTGTCCCGATAGCCGGCGATGACCTCGGGGCTGTCGGTGATGAATGCTTGTCGAACGGGGGTCACTGGGGCACCTCGCTTTCGGGCTGAATCTCAAGTTGAAAATGCTCACGCATGAAGTCCGGGCAACGCTGGCCGAACTTGAGCATGATGAAAAGACCCAGCATCACGGCATCTTCCGGGGACAATTCGAGGATGGTCCGCGATGGGACTACGTTGGGTAGGCGCTGATGGCTCTGGCGAAACAGGGTGAGCCGTCCACTGAGGGATCGCTCTGACAGGCAGAGTCCGTGATTGCCTAGCTTGAAATGGACGTTTTCCATCATCTGAGGGGTGAGAACAAGGTTCATCGTTCCTCCTTGGTGCGCAGTCGCACTGGCACTCGGCCAACGCATGGCTTGTTGTTGTCGTCACGGCGCCGGAACGCTCCGCAAAGCACGCAGACCTGATAAGTGTCGCCTCTGAAGTCGGACAACTTGCTGTTCATCCAGTGGTGCCCTCGGTCGGGCTTGTCGGCGTTCTTCGCCCTGGTCCGCGCGTAGTCGGCGAAGAGTTCCTCGGGGGTCATGGTGGAGCGGTCACTCATCGTCGCTCGCCTCCTCGTCGTCCTCCTGCGCGTCTGTCTCGCCCCAGTCCAGGAGGATGTCGTGCTCAAACAGCTCAGAGCTGAGTTGCATCAGGATTTCCAGGCACTTGATGGATGCCTCGCGCGGGCTGGGCGCAGCCAGAGCGAAGGTGACGGGGATGGTCACTTTGTAGCTATTCACCACTCACCTCGCATGTAGGTCGGAATTCTTGCCCCGGCTGCGTTTTGGTGTCCGCCACCGCCCAGGCTACGAGCCACGTCCAGGGCTGTTATGTCAGCTCCATCCCGAGACCGAAACGACAAGGAAATCTGGTCAGGGGAATCCTGCCAGAACACGGCGGCAACAGCCTCTGGGTTGGATTCGAGGATTTGCTCGGCCACCTCAGACATGTGCTGGGTCGCATTGCACAGCAGCACAGGCATCTCGCCAATCTCGACCGGATAACACTTCTTGGCGCGGGACTTGGCGTATCGCTCTACCTGCCGGAGGATGACACTGCCGACAGACACCAGGTCGTTGATGGATATCGGCTCTTCGTAGATGTTGCGGTGCCAAGTCTCGACATCGGGCTCCCAGTCTTTCAGCGCTGCCGAAACCTCTCGGCTGCATGGCAGTCGCCATTGCCACAGGTCGCGGTCCTGGACGTATTGGAGAATATTACTCTCTCTTACCGGCTGACCAAGGATGCTATTTGTGTCTCCGAAGAGCCACTCTCTAGCCAATGTTGCCCCGCTTTTGTCCATGTCGAAAACGCAGTTATTCGGCCGTTCCGACACAATCCAGTCGCGGCTCTTGTGGTGATCAATTACAAACCAGTCTCCCCATAGCTCTTCGATCGCCTGTATTTCCTCGCGCTCGAGGCAAAAGTCCACGAAGAGCAGGCTTTGTCCGCCAGCCAGAATCTCAGGAGGAAGGCCTTTTCCGTAGGATATGGGGACAAACTTGGGAAAACGGAACAGCCATTTTTCCAGGAATTCCAACACGGTGGCAGCCGCCGCTAAGCCGTCAGCGCAGTGGCCATGGTAGGCTACTACCTCCCATCCAGTCCATCGGTCGTGGTCGATTGGGTTAAAGTGTCTCACAGTCCAGCCTCCAAAATCACTTGCTCGAGCTGCTCCCAGGGGGCTCGCTCGCCCACCAGGTCACGCAGCAACAACAGGGCAGCGCGAAAACGCATAACCTCGGTGTCAGGAATCGACAGGCAGCGCGCCCGCCCGTTGGCCCGCTGGATTTGGCCAGCCTGCTCCATCGCCCGCAGGTGGACCCAGACCGTGCAGCTCGACGACAGGCCAACCGCCTCGCCAATCTCGCGAATAGACGGACCGAAACCGTGCTGGCGCTGGTAGCTCTCAATGAACTCGAGGATCTCTTTCCGGCGGCGATGGCCCCTGACGGCCATCGGGTTAGGCTTGGGCTCTGGCCTGGGTTTGGGCTCGGCCTTGGGGCGGCTCGGGCGCGTGGAAAACGCTTTCTCGCACCGTCTGGGTGCGGTGTCCAGTTTTGGCACTTCGTGGGTCCTCTCTTCCGTTCGGTGGGCCGGGTGCGTGTTGGGGCGCGGCTTTTTGTCGGCCAGCAACTCCCGGCGGGTCAGCTTCCTGGCGTTGTTGGGGCAGCGCCAGACGGTCACGGTGTAGACCCCATCTGGGCGCTCCGAGCGATACTGCTCGGTGTAGGCGTCGGCCCCACAGACGGGGCAAGGTCGGTAGGGGAGGTCAATATCTGTCCTCGGCTTGCGCTCACGGGCCGCGCCGTCGCGCTTGAGCCCTGAGTATCCTGGCCTGGCTGGCGAGGGCCAGCTGCCGTCGATCACCGCTCCCCCGGCCGCTTGGGCCTGGGCTTCGGCGGCGGGCCTGGCCGCGGCCACTCCCGGTCGGCGCAGGACTCGCACAGGAAGGGATGGCGTCGGCCTGGGTGCGGAGTCTGGCAGTGGACGCAGAGATAGTGGCGCTGCTCGCTCATGGTGCCTCCTCGAATAGTGCCAGCTGGTTGGACCGAAACTCGCCCAGGGTCAACCCCAGCCGTGCCGCCTCCAGCCGCTCGCTGGCCAGTTTGTGGTAATCAGGGTTTAGCTCGATGCCGACGAATTGACGCCCGAGCCTTAGCGCCACAACTCCGGTGGTGCCAGAGCCGGCGAAGGGGTCCAGGACGGTGCAGGGAACCACCTCCTGGGTGCCACACTGGCAGCCGGGCCTCCAGTCCACTGTTACATAGGTGGCCTGGCCTCGGGCCAGAACTTTGCCGTTGCGATGTCCTCGGCCGAGGTCGTCAGAATGGTCGTGGAAGGACTTGCCCAGTCTTGCCGCATACTCAGGGGTTGGCTCGGTCAACCTCTCCCAGGGCGTCCCGCAGGCCGCACAGGCCCCGTGTTCCGATGTGCCGGCCTTGATGCAAGTCTCCGCCAGCGCCTCCGGGAACGTCGCAAAGTGAGCCTCACGGAAGGCATTGCAGGCGATCTGCCAGACGGTGTTCAGGTCGCCAGGACACCGCGCGAAAGCCTCCACAAAATGGGCCCACAGGGTGGCCGCATCTGATTCCGACAGCCCGGCGTCCTGCCACACAGTCCAGAGGTTGCGGCCGTTCGGGTTGGGCGGCATGAATGTGCTCGTGCGCTCGCTTTTGCCGTCGTAGCGGACCCGCTCGGTGCGCTTCTCGACGGTGGCCAGCGGAACCCGGACGGCCTCGCGGTCGTAGAAATAGCGAGCCGACCGGGCCAGCAGAAACACGTACTCGTGAGACAACGTAGGGCGATCCATCACGCTGGATGGCATTGGATTACACTTTGCCCACAAGCAGTCAGACCTGAGCCACCAGCCGTCATCCTGTAGGGCCAGAGCCAGGCGCCACGGCATACCCACCAAGTCTTTCGGCTTAAGTCCGCCTGTGGCTGTGCCTGCGGCTCGATTCCAGCCAGAATATCCGGCAAAGGCATCGGTGTGGTGCCCATTCCTGACAGCCCGCTCGGCATCTGCCTCTAGCTCGGCCCTGTCCGCAGCCTTCCCGGCCTGCGCATACATGTCCCCGTAGTTGAGCCACAGCGTCCCGTCCGGGCGGAGCACCCGGCGCATGGCCCGCCCCACATCGACCAGCACGTCCAGATGCTCTCTCCAGCTCGACTCCAGGCCAATCTGGCCATCCACGCCATAGTCTCGCAGCCCCAGGTACGGCGGGGATGTGACGATGCAGTGGACAGAGCGGGCTGGCAGTTCGTCCAGTTGCTTGCGCACGTCGCCCAGGATCAGCTGCCACCTCAAAGCGGCACCTCTTTCTGCTCGGCCCTCTTTGCCTTCGATTTGGGCGGCTTGCGGTAGGGTTTCATGTAGGCGTCAGCCCACTTGAAGAACCTGGCTTGGCGCACTACCGCTCGGAACTGCTGGTAAAGGTCGCGGAACTGATCGAACGTTTCGTATACCGGCATCACAGAGACCTGGGCCGTCTGCTTGTCAACACGGACAATGTAGGCCGCCTTGGCCATGCCGTGCCCGCACTTTTGGGCCATCCCGGCGTAGCCGGCCACCTGCAAAAGCATGTCCTCGTAGAAGTCTTTCGAGGTTTTCAGGTCCCAGATTATCTTCTGGCCGTGCTCGTTCTGCTGAACATGATCGAGCCTGCCGGCTACGCCTATATCCAGGTCGTAAACCAGTAACTCGCTCCCGATGTGCGTCATGCGGTTCGCGTCCCAGAACTTTTTAAAAGCGGCCAGGGCGTTCTGAACCTCTGGCTCTTCACGAGAGAGATCGTATTCCAGGACCTCTCCAGTTTCTGGGTGGTGATACGAAAGGTCGCCGTTGTTTTTAATCCAAAGCTCTACAAGATAGTGAGCCCTGGTTCCGAGCTGGCAGGCGCGGTCTGATTCTTTTTTGTGCCGCATCCTGGATCGATGCAGGCCCTCTATCAGATCGTGATGACTGATCTCGATAGTCAGCTTCGCGTTTTGAAGGCCCCTGATTCGCTCGTCGAGTGAATCAGATTCAGGGTTCAGCTGCTCGTTGGCCCATTCCAGAATCTTGCTTTCCAGCCCGCCCGGTTGACACTGCTGGATAGAGGTCACATGTCTGAGAAGGTGCTCATAAGCCCCAATAAGCGTTTGGTCGCCGCGCCACCAAAGAAGGCCATCGCCAACTCGAATGCCCTCCTTAATGACGCTGGTCACGCGGTCGAGCCAGTACTCAGAGCCATCGGCCATAATGGCCGCGTACTTTTCTGAGTAGGCGTTTTTAGATCGCAACTCCACCCCGATACAGTCCGCCTGCCGGAGCCCTGGAATCCAGTTGTGCGGCATGGTTTAGCCCGCCACCGTCGAAGATTTGAGGTTCTCGCCGTGGTCGATCAGGCTGAACATAAGCTCGTCGAACACGTCAGGAGCGACAGAATCAACATCCACATCCTGGGACATGCCAAGCGACTCGCAGGCTGAACGCAGCCACTCCAGGCCCTCCGTCTGAACGTTTTGGCCGAAAACCTTTTTCATTTCCCGCCACAAGGTCTGCTTTTGGCTCTCGGCTGGCTGTTGCACAAAAGCGAGGGTTTGCTGCGGTTGCTCCGCTGGCGGCGCCAAAACCTGAGACTCCGACTTTTCCTTTTCCGCCTTTTTGGTGCGCTTCACTGGGGCAGGAGCTGAGATCAGGCTGTATCCAGATTCCTGCTTTGGGGGTGGCGTATCCGCCACGATAACGGCCTCTATAGTTCCGTCGTCGCCCAGCTCGTCTGGCGTGTGCCCAATACCAAGCAGCAGTTCAGGGACAGCCAGTCGAGCACAGGCGCTCAGTGCTCTATTGATGAGCATCGTCGTCGTGTAATACTTCCAGGTATCCTTGCCCATAAGTCCGGCCTTTTGGGCTTGATCTGTGGTGAAGGAAGCTGTCACCGGGTTTTCCGGGTCATCACGGCGAAAGATTGTCACGGTCGCGCGGTTGGCGTCGGAACTGATAGCAACCCGGTGTCCGGCCTTACGGATGAGCGCATTCATGAGTTTGGCGCTCATGCAAGGGCGGCCCTTCACGACATAAAGCTCCATCATTGCGACGACTGGCTGCAGTCCCAAGGCGTTTCCAAGCTCCAGCGCCACCAGGACGTTTCCAGGATTGCCAGAGTAGGATTCCGGCAGCATATTGGCCGCGCTGAGGACCTCGCAGTAGCGCATTTTTTCGGGCAGAGTCATTGCCAAGGCTGGCGATTGGTTAACAGGGACAAGGCTCACGTTTCGTTCCTCTGGTTTTCGTAGAATGGGCCACAGCAGACAATGCAGTAGCTGGGCATAGGTGACTGATTTACTGATTGGCCGAAGCCGGTTTAGCGTTTGCGACCGCGCACGACGATTAACTCGGTGCCAGTCTCGGTATAATAGGTCTCGCCGCGCCTTCTCAGCAGGCTCCTGACGAGACGCTTTGCGATGTCCATCCGGCGGCGATGCGCCATCATCTCTCGGGCCTGCCGCTCAAGTTCGCTCACGGCGCCGCCTTTCAATGGCCTCGTGCCGCAGCGCGGCCATGCCGATCAGGTTGCTGCCGCGCCCCTCGCGCTCGGCCCGCAGCGAGGCGTCGGCCTCGAGGATGCCACGCCAGAGCAGGCCGGCCTCGCCCATGTCGTAGAGATCAGAGAGGTAGCTCATGGAGCAGTGCAGCTTCGCCCTGCTCAGTTGGAACAGTGCCTTCGCGGTGTGGTGCCGCAGGGCACCCCTGGCGATCTCGGCCAGTCGTTGCTCGGCCCAGGTCATGGCTGCACCTCTACAAACTGACCGTCATCGTCGAGCCGATAGCGCTTTCCGGCCTCGATGCCATCCTGGCCAACCGCTGCAACACGGCTAACTAGGCGCTCGCTCGCTTTGTCCCAGAAGTCCAGGATTATAACGCCGCGTTCTCCAGTAGAGGCGGCACCTCTGCTTCCGGATATCGCAGTGCCGCGAAGCCCGGCGGATGATATCCCTCGAACCCCGGATATTGCAGTGCCGCCGTCCCCAACTATCGCCATCCCTCCATAGCCGGTTATCGCTGTTCCGTAGCGGCCGGCCTTTGCCGTTCCGTATTTTCCGGCGAAAGCTGTGCTGTAATCGCCAACTTTAGCCGTGCCGTAAAAACCTGCCCGGCCTGGTTGGCACTTTAGGCGATTGATGGCATCGGCAAAGCTGCCTGAGAACACCACTCGCCCGCAGCGGAACTTGCACTTGCCGTCCAGGTCGACGATGTCTGATTCAAGCGCCTCAATGACCAACCAGATGCAGCCATCTGATTGGCTGTAATATACACAGTGCGGGTCATCGCTAGGAACCCACCTCCAGGCATGCAGCCCTCTACCACACTGAAGAGAAGGGTCCCAGTCGGGGCACTCGACAGTTCCGCGTTTCGGCCAAACAAAGTCTTTGAGCGTGGTTCTGTTGGCAGGTATGCACTTCAAAAGTCGGGTTTTCACAGCCACCCCCAGGCGCGAGCCAGCTCGTAGGCCAGAACGGGCCCAAAGCAAATCCAGCCGTGTGCCCAGCCGGAACAAAAGTCTCGCAATGACATCACCAGTCACCTCCGCCGCGGATAAAGGTCTCAAGTTTGGTGCGGGTTTCACCGCACACTGGGCATGGTTCGAGCATAAATCCTCCTTGACGTTGCGCGGGTGGCTCACGCCTGACGGGGCCCGCTCCCCGGTCCGGTTCCTCCAGACCCTGTTACGATGATGATCTGCGGGGCTTTGCCCCTGGAGCTGGCGGGCGGAATCGAACCGCCAACCTGCCGTTTACGAAACGGCTGCTCTCCCGATTGAGCTACACCAGCGCGGCCGAGTAGCGAAGGTTGATCAGATAGTGGTGCTTTTTGCCGGCCTCGTCGGTGACGATGACCTGGTTTGGATGCCGGCCGGCATCAAACGAGCCGGCAAAAATCTCGGCGGCCTGCTGCGGGCTGGTTGCCTCTACATCCCAGGGCTCCAGGGCGCCGTCGGTGCAGCGATACACGTTGGGCATTGTGATGCGGGCCTCGAGGGCCTGCAGGCGCTGCTCCAGGGCATCGAGTCTACAGTTATTTTGTAGGCGCACCAGTCGGTCGTCTACCGGATACATACCGGCAAACGGTCTGGGCGAGACGATCTGAACCGTGCCCGCGATCTGCTGGTCCTGTGCAAACCACTGGGCAGCCTGCTCCGCGTTGTCTGCGTCGACCTCGACACAGGGACGGTCGGCAGCCCAGTAAGGTAGACGACACTCGAAGGTGATCATTGCCCACCTCCGGGATACAAGTGCTGATTCCAGGCGACATCGAGCCACCTGTCGCCATACTCCAGAGCTAAAGCGAGGAGCCAGTGCAAGACATAAGCCTGCTCTTCCTCGACTTCGCAGGGGACTTGCTTGCCCAGCTTGCGCAGCCGACAGGCTATCCGGTGGACTTTCCCAGCCCTGAGGCCCAAGACTCGCCTAACTGGATCAGAGATCACCCGGGGGAAAACAAGGTCTGCTGCCTCGCTCATTGGCCACCTCGCAGATCGGTGAGCAGGTACTGCAGGCGCTCCCCAGCCTCCTGCAGGCCGCGAGCATAGCCCTCGACCTCGCTTGCGGTTTTTGGGTATGCCTCGTGGCGGCTGCGCTCGAGGGCGCCCCTGGCGTTGGCCAGTAGGGTGGCGCTGAGAGCCTCGACGTGATGAGCCTGGATCCAGGGACCGGCGGGCAGTAGCACCTCGGCAGCGTCGTTTAGGCCCTGGACGCGGCCGGCAGCCATAGCCTGGGGGATGGTTGCCTCCAGGATGTCCAGGTCCGCCGGGATTTGGGCCTCCACCTCTTTGCGCTTATGGCGCAGCAAGTCCATCAGTCTCATGCCGCCCCCTTTGCCTTCTCTTTATAGGCGTCGGCTTTCGCCTGCAGGTAGTCGGCGCAGATTTCTGCGAGCCGCTGCTCGGACGGGGGTTCGAGCAGGTCGGACGGTTTGCAGTGTAGTCCCCTGGCGATTTGGCGCAGGGTTGATAGGCTGCAATCCCTGTGCCCGGTTTCCAAGTGCCGCAGGAAGTCGGTGCTCAGGCGCACAACCTCGGCCGCCTCAGACTGGGACATTTCCAGGGCTGTTCGGATTTTGGATAGGCCAGATAGGCCGGAAGAATCAGACAAAATAGACCTCCAAATGGTCTTTGCGTCACAGCTTTACCGTGACGTTGTGTCACGGATTATGCGTGACGAACTGAAAGTTTGTCAACCCCACTTCGTGACAAATTGTCCCCCTTGCACCCGAAGCCGTGTTCGTGTAGTATCAATTCGTTACAGTTTTACCGTATCAATTAGGCACGCACAGAAAGGGTAAATCCAATGCCGAAGCACTCTGACGAGATCACTGAGCACGTTGCAAAAAAAATTCGCGAGGCCAGGAACTTGGCAGGCATCAGCCAGTTTGAGCTGGCTTCCCGCGTTGGGGTCGATCCTGACACTGTGCGCAACTGGGAAAGCTGTCGCCGGCGCATAGACAACGAGAGCCTACTGAAGCTCTGCAATGCCTTAAATCTCGACTGGCACTGGATGTATGGCGCGACTCGCCAGGAGATGGGACTGGATCCAGATTCTGTGGTTGCCGTGGATCGAGATATTTGGCGCGTTTGCGCAACCCTCTACCAGGCATACGCCAAAATCAATCCCCAGGCGCCCCGCTTGCCACTGGCATTAACAGATTGCTCAACCCCCCGAGCACAAGGTTTAACCAACGGGGCCGCCTTGGATATGGTTGCCCTGGCACAGTTCGCGCAACTGGCGCTGACGGCATAAATCGAACAGTGTAACAGTTTTGGATCAACGCCCGCAGGCCGCAAAAACAGCCCACTGTTGAGTTTTCGCTGATTTTTCCATGGCATGTTCCGGCTGAAAAAATCGAACAGGGGACTAGATTTATGACCATGGCCGACGCCTGCGCACTACTCATTGCCGACTCGAGGCTGCGCAACTCTCCAACCTCGCAACCTACCTACCTCAGCCATTCTCGCCGCCTGATCGCACATTGGGGGCCCGGCACCGAGCTGGCCACCATCACGCGCCGCCAGGTGCAGCAGTGGGTTGATACGCTGGCGCGGGAGGTCAGCCCGGCCACCGTGCGGCATTTGCTCTCGTCGTTTGTGCGCTGCTACCGGCTCGCCTGGGATGCGGGCGCCGACGTATCGCCTCCGACCTCTAGCCTGCGGCTTCCTCGCGTCAACAACCGCAGAGAGAGGATCCTGACCGAGGACGAGGAGGCGAGGCTGGCAGCCGAGCTGACTCTCGACCACTACGCGGTCGTCAAATTCGCGATCCACACCGGCATGCGGCGACTCGAGCAGTGGCGCCTGCGCGTCGAGGACATCCAACTCCGCTCCCACAGCACCGT
>CAZYPN010000059.1:35464-38006 GCA_964649085.1 uncultured Burkholderiales bacterium
TCGAGCAGTGGCGCCTGCGCGTCGAGGACATCCAACTCCGCTCCCACAGCACCGTGCCCGGCCCCAACGGCCCAATCCATGTCCAGGTGGGCATTGCCCGGATTCGCACGAGCAAAACCGGGCGTGGCCGTGTGTGTCCGCTCAACCCCGTGGCCGCGATGATTGCCTCGGCCTGGGTGCAGCGCAGTCGCACGGGATGGCTACTGCCCGGGGCGGACAACCGCCTGGCGGCAGCTCAGTGGTTTTGCAACGCTCGATTTTTGCCAGCCTGCGCCCGGGCCGGAATCGAGGGCCTGCGCTGGCATGACCTCCGCCACACCTGCGCGAGCCGGGCTCTGCAGCGCGGCGCCAGACCGGAGCAAATCCAGCGCCTGCTCGGCCACCAGTCGATCACCATGACCGAGCGCTATATGCACTGGGACGAGGGGGCGCTCTGGCCGGCGGCGATGGCCCTGGCGCGGGCATAAAAAAAGCCCCGGACTCGCCGGGGCACTGGAGGAACTGCTGTCAGGGTAGCTGGCCGGGTACTACCGGATTGCTACCGGGGGCCGGGATTGTTGCCGGGGTGTTGCGGTATCGCATGGCCCGCTCATCCGGCGGGCACAGCGCCGAGGTCCAGCCTCGGCGCAACTTGCGCAGGGCCAGGCCGTGGCTTTGTTGGATGGAAAGCACCAGGACGACCAGTTCGGCGAAGTTTTCTAGCGTTTCGGGGTCGTCGAGGGGGTTGCTCACTGCTCGCCGCCCAATGCCTGGAGCAAGATTTCTCGCGCCCAGGCGTTCGGGCTTTCGTGGCCGAGCTGGCGGGCCCGTGCCTCGGCCCGGGCGTATACGTCCCGGTCAAGCCGGACCTGGATCTTCGGGTTGCCGTCGCTCGGGCGCCGGTCGACCCGTGGGCGGCCAGCTCGACCTGGGTGCTCGTCGCGCCAGGCGAGGTCGGCCTGGCGGCGGCTGGTGTAGGCGCAGGCGGCGGGCTCAATGGCGCTGCCGTCTGGGGCGGTTGCCCGCCACTCGTAGGTGGGGCGGCCCTCGGCGTCCTGGGACTGCCAGAGGAGCCGCCCGGGTTTCCGGGCGGCGATTTGCATCACTGATGTCCGTCAACTTCGTTACGATTTCGCATCTCCGCCTGATGCCAGTATGCTGCGACAACATCTTCTGGGCAATCTTCCCACGAAACCAGAACTCCGTCCGGGGCAATAAACTTGGTTCGACTCTCGACGGTGCAAAGGCCAGCTTTCCAGCCTTTGTAGGCGAATGCGATAGGCTTAAAAATTTCGGTAAACATTTGAACTACCTCCGGGCCGAGGCTCTTCGCGTCCTCCGCGCCCTTGAGATAATATTACCGTATCCGGTTTAATCTGTCAACAGGTTTTGAGAGAAAAGCAAAAAGCCCCCCGGGACGAATCCCAGGGGGCTTGGGCTGCTGCCGGGCGATCAACCCCGGGTTCGAGCGGCCTCGCTCAGTCTATCACAACCCACGTTCTGGCCGCCAGTCCCGCATCCACTCCAGGCCGGGAATCCGGTCGGGGAGCGGCTCAATCTCCGGCGCCTCCGCCAGCAGCTGCTCGTCCAATCGCTCGACCAGGCGCTCCACCTGCTCCCGCCCCGCCTCGACCGCCGACTCTACAATCCGAGCAGGCTCAGCAGCCACGGGAGCCAGGAGGCTACCGGGAGCCCCGCGCACCAGCTCAGGAGGCAAAGGAGGGTCGTCGTGATCGCCGCGGTCATGCAGGCGCTCGTAGTGCGCGGCCAGCTGGTCCCGAGCAGTGTCCCAGCCAATCGGGCGCGGGACACTGCCGAGTTGAGTCAGCTCTGCGACGAATCCGACGGTCCGGGCGAGGGCGGCTGGGAGTTTCCCAGGCCGAACAGCTCCGCCACGCGCACCAGCACCCGCTCCGAGTCGCCGGGGGTGTCGATGTTGCCCCGGGCAGTCGCGCTGACGTGGTAATCGAGGGTGTTGTCCTCGGCCAGCGAGATGCCGCCGGAGAAGTCGATCCCCTTGAACTTGTGCGATTTCAGGACTTTCTGTGCTTCCGATTTGATGTCCATTTTCACTGTCCGCCTTTCACTGCGATTTCGATCCGAACGCTCTCAATATGCTCGGGCGGTATCTGGCTGCCGTTGATCGCGAGCCCCAGCCGGTTGCTGTGATAGTCCAGGCGCAGGGCCAGGGCGGCCTGGGGCTCATTCCCGCGGAAGGCCTGCAGCCGCCCGGAGTTGGCGTAAAATTTGGTCCAAGCCGTGCGGATCGGGGCCGGCTTCGGCTCGGGCTCGGCCGTCGCTGGGCGGGGCACCGTGCCCCGCCCATAGTCGACCACCAGGTGAGCGATGTCATGCTCCGCAAACCACGCGGCCACCGTTTTCAGATCGGCCACGTCGCCGGGCACCGAGTCGATGCCGACGCAGCCAATCGTCCCCGGCGCCCCTGCGTCCCGATTCCAGTCGGCATGCAGGCCCAGGGCCACGGCGTTGCCGGGATAGTCGGGATGGGCGTGAATGCCGACCCACAGGGGCCCGAGGCCCGGTTTGTGGCTGGCGCTGTAGT
>CAZYPN010000060.1:0-37723 GCA_964649085.1 uncultured Burkholderiales bacterium
AGGGATCTTGGTCAGAATGGGTCAGAAAACGGCCACAGAGATCGGCCCCCTACACGGGTCACTCTCTTCGAGGATGAACTGCGAACCCAAATTGCTCGTCATGATGAGAATCACGTTCCGGAAGTCTACGGTTCGACCCTGGCCGTCGGTCAGTCGACCGTCATCCATCACCTGCAACAGCACGTTGAACACATCGTGGTGGGCCTTTTCAACTTCATCCAGCAGCACCACCGAATAGGGGCGGCGTCGCACGGCTTCGGTGAGTTGTCCGCCTTCGTCGTAACCGACATATCCGGGAGGCGCACCGATGAGGCGGGAAACCGAATGCTTTTCCATATACTCCGACATGTCGATGCGCACCATGCTGCGCTCGTCGTCGAAGAGGAATTCGGCCAGTGCTTTGGCCAGTTCGGTCTTGCCCACCCCGGTGGGCCCAAGGAACAGAAAGGATCCGATGGGACGATTGGGGTCTTGCAATCCAGCACGAGACAGGCGGATGGCCTTGGAAACCTTGACCACCGCCTCTTCCTGGCCGACCACCCGCTGGCGCAGGCGCTCTTCCATTTTGAGCAGACGCTCACTGTCGCCCTCCAGCATCTTGTCCACCGGGATGCCGGTCCAACGAGACACCACCCCGGCGATGTCACGAGGCGTTACAACCTCGCGTACGAAGCTCCCCTCGCTCTGTGCCTCAGCGAGTTGCTGGTGGATCGCGGCGATTTTTTTCTCCAGGGCCGGAATTTCCCCGTAGGTGATCTCGGCCGTGCGCTGCAAGTCGCCCCGCTGTTGAGCTTGCTCGGCCTGGGTCTTGAGGCCGTCGATGCGTTCTTTACAGCTGCGTACCTCGACCACCAGTTCTCGTTGCCTCTGCCACTTCGCCTTCAGGCCCGTCAGACGCTCGACTTTGCCCGCCAGTTCTTCGCGCAGTTCGACCAGGCGCTTTTCGACGGATTTGCTCTCCTCGAGCTGCAGGGCTTGCTCCTCGATTTGCAAGCGGGTGATTTCGCGCTGGGCCAGGTCGATGACGGCAGGCACGCTTTCCAGTTCCATCTTGATCTGGCTGGCGGCTTCATCGAGCAAGTCGATGGCCTTGTCGGGCAAAAAGCGGTCGGAGATGTAGCGGTCGGAGAGTCGGGCCGCCGCCACGGTTGCGCCGTCTTCAATGCGAATCCCATGGTGGACTTCGTATTTTTCTTTGATGCCGCGCAGAATGGCAATGGTGTCCTCAACGCTGGGCTCACCCACCAATACGGGCTGAAAACGCCTCTCCAGGGCTTTGTCTTTCTCGATGTGTTTGCGATATTCGTCGAGAGTCGTGGCACCGACACAGCGTAGCTGGCCACGGGCTAAAGCAGGCTTGAGCATGTTGGCCGCATCCTGAGCTCCTTCGGCAGCTCCGGCTCCGACCAGGGTGTGCAGTTCATCGATAAAGAGGATGATTGAGCCTTCGGATTTTTCGATTTCCTGCAACACGGCCTTCAGTCGTTCTTCAAACTCGCCACGATACTTGGCTCCTGCTACCAAAGCCCCCAGATCCAACGAAAGCACTTTCTTGCGTCGCAGGCTTTCAGGTACGTCTTCGCCGTGGATGCGCAGCGCAATGCCCTCCACGATGGCGGTCTTTCCTACCCCGGGCTCACCGATCAGCACGGGATTGTTCTTGGTGCGTCGTGACAGCACTTGCATCGCACGGCGGATCTCTTCATCGCGGCCCACCACCGGGTCCAGCTTGCCGGCCCGAGCCAACGCCGTCAAATCGGTGGTGTAGCGCTCCAGGGCCTGCATTTTGCTTTCGGGTTCCATGGTGGTCACGTGCTGTCCACCTCTCAGATCGGCCACAGCCTGGCGCAGACTCTCGTCCTTAAGACCCATCTCCTTGAGCATATTGCCGGCTTGCGTTTTCGACACCACCATCGCGAGCAGCAGGTGTTCCGTGGAAACGAAATCGTCTCCCATCCGGGCTTTCTGTTCGAAGGCGGCATCAAGCACATTCTTGAAGTCGCGGCCCAGATAGTTGTCGGCGCCGTGCACCTTGGGCGCAGCGTTCAGCTTGCGCTGCAGGAGGTTGCGCACGCCCTGAGACGACAGACCGGCCTTCTCCAGCACCGCGGGAACGATGCCCGCCTCCTGCTCCATCAGGGCCGAGAGCAAATGCAGGCTGTGTACCTCCTGGTGCTCCAGTCGGCGCGCAATGGCTTCGGCTGAACTCAGGGCTTCACGGGATTTGGTGGTCAGTTTACTGAGATCCATCTCGGCTATCTCCTCGCTCGGGTTACCAGAGTAAACGTCAGCTGACCTTGGGGCAGCTGGATGAGCAGACCACGGCTATGGTAGCTCTCACCATCCTGTTCGAACTCTTCAAAGTTGGTGAAGTCGCGACGTTCAAGCTGCAGGCGTTGGGCCCACGAGTTGGCATAGACAATCTCACCGTGGAGGCCACGCACCAACAGTGCGTCGCTCATCGTATCGAGCAGAAAGGTCAGCGGATCGTGTGCTACTGGCGCCCAGGCGGCCGGCCCGCTGCCCCTGCGGTTCACTCGCCGCAGGGCACTGAGCAGCGCGTTCAGCGCCAGCAAGCTCTCTTGAAATTCTGAATCGTTGGGGGGGCTGGTGTGACGACTTCGACGACGGCCACGCGCCGGAACCAGAGCTCCGGCGGCGTCTTCTACCAAGAAAATTCGGTAACGCTGTGAACTCATTGTGCTCCATCTCACGGGATGTTGTTCTCCCATTGTGAGCCGCAGGCGCGGGTCGGTGTATGATCGCCATCAGGTCGCACAGCCGAACGGCACCCAGGAGTGGGGCACTGACCGGTAAAGACATCAAGCTATGGAGTTTCGTGAAGTCGTCGTGCATGCCGCCGACCTGGATGCCCTGGAGCAGTTCTATGGCCTGACGCTGGGGTTACCCGTTCGGCGTGATTCGGGGCTTTCGGTTCAGATAGGCAGCACCCGATTGCACTGGCGGTTGGGCTCGAGTTCGCCCTATCACCTGGCCTTCAATATGCCCGAGAACCATTTCGAGCAGGCTCTGGCCTGGCTGGAGCCTCGGGTTACCCTGCTTCCCCTGGCGGAAGGAAAGGTTGTGGCCGAGTTTCCAAGCTGGCGTGCTCGCAGTTGCTATTTCTACGACCCCGCCGGCAATCTGCTGGAATGCATTGTGCGCTCCAACCTGGAGCTGCAGAGCCGGCTGCCATTCGGGGTTTCCAGCTGGCAGTGCGTCAGTGAAGTGGGTCTGGTGGTCGAGGATGTGCTGGCTGCGGCGGATTCTTTGCAACGAACGCTGGGGGTGCCCGTCTTCGATGGCAAGGACAACCCCTCATTTTGCGCCCTGGGTGATGACCGGGGTCTGCTGATTTTGGTGAAGTCGGGCCGCATCTGGTATCCCACCGAAAACCTGGCTGCTCAGGCTTCGCCCCTGCAATTGGAACTGGGCCAGCATCGCCTGGAGCACCCTCCCTTGCAGGTGCAGCGAAGCTGGCGCCCTGGTGAGTTGGTCAGCTTGAACGGACAGACCGGTGTGATTCTGCGCAGTGCCGACCGTCCCGACGACCACGAGGCTATCTGGTTCGGGGAAACCTCCGGGGCGTGGACGGTGCCGGGCGAGTATCTAAAGAGCGCGCCGCTGCCGCCGTTACAGCACTAGACGGCGGTTTCGCTGGGGGGCTGTACGGCCAGGAAGTCCAGCTCCATCCGTCGTTTGTAATCCTTGATCAGCTCATCGCGGCGCTCGGCGTTGTGGGCCACCACCACCATGCCGGCGTGGTGCAGCTTGTTCATCTTCCAGGCTACCTCGGGGGCGTTGTAGCCGTTCAGGTCGGGTTCGGCCTGTTTGGAAAGACACACCAGCAAGCCGCCGTGGTCGAAGCGACGCTTGGGCACTTTGTAGCCTTGCTTTTGAACGTGGGCCAGTTCCAGCTTGACCCATTCGCGCCACTGATTGATGCCGGTGGTGTGCTCGATGAGCTTGTCGATACTGGCTCCGCCCACCCGGGCGGCCATTTCCAGGTAGTAAAACTTGCCATCGCGGTCGCTTTTGATAAATTCGGCATGAGTGACGCCGCGCGGCAGTTTCATGGCCCGAATGACGTCGGCATTGAGTTGCAGCAGTTCAGGCATGTCGGGGTCGTCCTTGGCCAGGCTGGTGGACGAGAAGACCCCGCCATGGTTCCAAACGGCAAAGGGCGGAACTCCGTAGCGATGGGCCTGAGAGAAAAGCACCTTGCTGTCGTATACGATGGAGTCCACGTGATAGACGGCGCCGCTGACGAACTGCTCCATCAGGTAATAGGACTGGATGTCGGCGAGGCGTTCGATGGTCTCCCAGACCTCCGAGGATTGGTGGAGCTTTTTGATGCCTACGGAACCGGCCTCAGACCGGGGCTTGAGTACCCAGGGCGCCGGACAGCGATGAATGAAATCGTGAATCTGGCGGTGGTTCAGGACGTGCACGAAATCGGGGACGCGCACCCCGCAGTCGCGCGCCTGCACCCGCATGGCCAGTTTGTCACGGAAGTAGCGGGCGGTAGTGTCGCCCATGCCGGGCACGCGCAGATGTTCACGCAACCGGGCGGCCGTTTCCACGTCGTAGTCGTCGAGGGCCACAATGCGGTCGATCTGGCGCTCGCGGGCCAGGTAGCTCACGGCCCGGGTGATGTCAGGAAAGCGGTTCAGCTCGGGCATGTAGAAGATGTCATCGAGCACGTGGTGGGGCCAGGGTTCATTCTTGAGCTTTTCACAGGTCAGCAGGAACACGCGGCAGCCCTGAGCTTTGGCTTCCTCCATGAAATCGGCCCCTTTGAAGTAGCTGGCCAGGCAGAGAAATGTGATCGGCACTGAACTCGGTCCTTCCGCGTTTTGCTGGGGCACTCCCTTCCGCGGAGGCCAGAGAACCCCTCCGATAGGCGCCCCTGGGCGCGCTGGTTCAGGCTGGGAAAAAGCTCTCTAACGGAATGGGCAGCTCCGGCCGGAAGGCCGCTGCCACGGGCTGGTCGGGGCGGTGCAGGGTGGTCGAGGTATAGCCGCCGTCCGAAGGGCCCCGATGAACCTCCAGCACTTTCTTGCGCAGGTTGATGAGCCAGAATTCCGGAATGCCCGCGCTGGCGTAGACGCGGCCTTTGCGCCGATCGTAGGCCAGCGTGGTGTCGCTGACTTCAATGACCAGGTCGGGACGGGTTGGGTGCAGGGTGACCGTTCGGGCCTGTTGGATGGGCACCAGCGAAAAATCGGGCTCGGGCTGGGAATAGGTGCCCAGGTCCAGCGGCAGTTGCACCTGCACCACGTGGGTGTCGCCAAAGAGCCGGACCAGCACCGTGTTGGAAAAGGCGATGACATGACGGTGGCGATGGTTTTGCGGACTCATCAGCAGAATCTCCCCCTCGATCAACTCCACACGCGGACGCTCGGGCAAAATGCCGGCTTCGCCCATGGCATAGTACTGCTCGCGGGTCCAACGGACGGGGGCGGGATGAGCCGAACGCATCAGGATAGATTCTCGGGGCCCGGGCTGGGTCCTGGCAGCCTGCCAGAGGGGAGCAGCCGCCGGTGGGCAAGGGGAAGGCATGTCCATCCACTTTGGCACCATCGTCCCCCCGCATATCCCCCCCGACCAGCAGTTGTCCTGGGTGTGGCTGGTTGAGCAGCTCGGCTTCGACACGGCCTGGTGGCCCGATCACCTGCTCTTTATGGACGAGGCCCCGGGCTGGGATTGTTGGACGCTGATGGCCGCGGCCGCCGTGAAAACCCGGCGCATTCGCCTGGGCACGGCCGTGAGCGACCCCCATCGTTTCCATCCCGCTCTCTTTGCCCAGCGGGCCGCCACGCTCGACCAGCTGAGTCGGGGTCGAGTGATCGTCGGACTGGGTTCAGGAGAGGCCATGAACCTGGAGCCCTTTGGCCTGCCCTGGCAGGACCGCAGGGTGGGGCGGATGCGCGAGTTTATCCAGGTACTGCGCGGACTGCTCGACAGTACCGCACCTCTGAGCCACGAGGGGCGCCTGTATCGCCTGAAGAACGCCGCCCTGTCGGTGCAGCCCTACCAGGGACGTAAGATTCCGCTATATCTGGCCAGCCTGGGTCCGCAAATGATGGAACTGGCCGGCCAATGGGCCGATGGCTGGATGCCGGTGGCCATTCCCCAACAGTTCTACGCCGGCTACTTTGAGCCCATCGCCCGCTCGGCCCGAGCCCGCGGGCGCGACCCGGCGGCCATCGAGCGCTGCGTGCCCCTGGCCTTCGCCCTGATCGAGGGCAAGAAGTCCCTGACCAAAGCCCAGATCGGACGGGCCGTGCGCCCCTTTGCCGGGGTGCTGGTGTGGCCCACCGTGGTGCGCCAGTTGGGGCTGGAGTGGAATCCGCCCGAGCACCTGAAAGACGTCAGCTTTCACACCGTCGACCCCAGCGACCCCACCTCGGTGCAACTCTTTCGCGAGTACGCCGAGTGGATTCCCGACGAGCTGCTGGCCGAATTCGTCTATGCCGGCGATCGCGACTACCTTCAGGAGGTGGTCCGCAAACACGTGGAGGCCGGCGTCACCCATTTCAATGTGCACAATGCCAGCCCCGACCCGATCGCCGCCACCCTGTGGTTCGCCGAAGAGGTGATGCCGCGCTACTCGGGGCGCCCGGCTCCGCTGTTTCTCAAGGTCTTGCGCCGCGCCCTGGCGCCGGCGGCCTGGCTGGGGCTGACGCGCAAACTGGTTCCGGCTCAGTTCGACATCTGGAAGCCCCTTGGAATTTAAGTCTCCGTCTTGAGTTCGGGGATTCCCTGAAAGTCTCGCGAGTTGCGAGTGAGCAGGATGGCCTGACAGAGCGTCGCGGTAACTCCAATGGCGATGTCAGCAGCGCGTCTTCGCGGCGATCCCAGAAGACCTTATGACGTTCAGCGCCGCTGGCCTCGACAGCGTAAATCAAGAAGTCGGTATCGAGATGATACAGACTCAAAAGCCTTGGTCTTCCTCTTTGAGGCGTTGTACTTCCTCGGCCGGGTCGTGACCTTCGAAGGCCTGAATCATACTCTCGAAGAGTCGCCTCTTTTCACTTCGAACATTGGGCTGCAGTCCCCGTATCTGGTCGCGATGGGCAACGACGGCTCGGCGAATCGCCTCGGAAGTTGAGACACGATAGTGAGAGGCGAGTTGATGAGCCGCTTCAAGGCTTTGCTGGTCAAGGACGATGGAGGTCCGCTGAGTCATACCATCCATACTGAGTTTAGCCACACCCTATGTCAATATCGCTTGAATTTGCCTCTGGCGCTTTCGACCGGCAATGCTTCGGCAATGGCCCTTGCCCATTGAGTTGCTGCAGTTGTCAGCCCGCACTTGGCGCCTTTATCGCCGATTAGACTCCAGACCCAGGCGTGGGTATCGAGCAGCACAGCCTTCAAGCCTGGCCGTCGCCTTCCCAGAGTTGCAAGTCGTCTTCCTCAAGAGCTTGGAAGTCTGGGACGGGTCCCTTCAGGACGTCCTGGAGAATTCCGATTCGGAAGTTGCCTTGCGGGACAGCGACAAGTCGCACAGCAGGCTTGTTACCTCGGGCGATGACGATTTCTTCGCCGGCTAGAGCCGCGTCAATGAGTTTTGAGAGGTGGGTTTTGGCGGCGTGGACCGTGAAGATTTGCATCTTGCCTCCTGATGACGAACTTAGCCAGGTCTTGCAGTCGTAGTCAAGGTGGAAACCGTTTGAACCGCGTCCGGGCTGGAGAAGCTCCTGCCGTGGAACTGCCAACCATCGATCAGGTCATCGGCCGCACGCCTCTGGTGCGCTTGCGCCATCTGGACCGGGGACTGGCCTGGCCGGTGTGGGTCAAGTGCGAGCATCTCAACCCCGGAGGCAGCGTCAAAGACCGCCTGGCGTTGGCCATTGTCAACGCCGCCGAGGCGGCCGGCGAAATCGCCCCCGGCGATACGCTGGTCGAAGCCACCGCCGGCAACACCGGCATGGGTCTGGCCCTGGTGGGGCGCAGTCGGGGCTACCGATTGGTGTGTGTCATGCCCGAGAAAATGTCCTCCGACAAGCGCGAAGCCCTGCGCATCCTGGGGGCGCGGGTGGTGATCACGCCCAATGTGGGCCCCGATCACCCCGAGTATTTTCGCACGGTGGCCGCTCGCCTGGCCGAGGAGAACGGTTGGTATCTCACCCGCCAGTTCACCCACCCGGCCAACCCCGAGATTCACTTTCAGACTACCGGCCCCGAAATCTGGCAGCAGTCGGGGGGTCAGCTGGCGGCCTTTGTGGCCGGGGTGGGCACAGGGGGCAGCCTCAGCGGCGTGGGGCGCTATCTCAAGCAGCAGAACCCCCGGGTGAAGGTGGTGCTGGCCGACCCCCAGGGCTCCCAACTGGCCTCGTTGGTGCTGGGACGGGCCGTGGAAGACGCCGCCTATCAGGTGGAAGGCATCGGCTCCAGCCGCCCTCCCGAGAACCTGCATCGCGAGGTGCTGGATGCGGTGGAGGTGATTTCCGACCCGGAAAGCTTTCGGGTGGCCCGAGAGTTGATTCAGAACGAAGGACTGTGGGTAGGAGGCTCGTCGGGCACGGTGGTGGCCGCCGCTTTGCGGCTGGCCTCGCAACCCTCCACCGGTGGGCCCGTGGTGGCACTGGTCACCGATTCTTGGGACCGCTATCGCTCGCGCGATTGGCTTTGCTGCGAGACAGAAAGGTTGAACTGTGACTGAAGCGCTCTGGTTACCCGGCCAACGGGTTCGAAACGAGGGAGAACCCAATCTGGGTCTGGGGATTGTCACCCAGCAAAACGGTCAGCGCACCGTGGTGGTGTTCTTTCCGGCCGTGCAGGAAACCCGTTGCTATAGCCTTTCCAGCGCTCCGCTGCGCCGCTTTCATTTGGCCCCGGGGCAAATTGCCACGCTGATGTCGGGGGGCAGCTTCCGGGTGGAGAAGCTGGCCCAGAAAGACGGCCTGCTCTACTATTCGGGCGAGGGCAAGGTGGTGTGCGAGACCGAACTGGCCGACAGCAGTTCCTCGTCGGGGCCCACCGAGCGCCTGTCAGAGGGCGAGCTCTCGCATGTGGCCACCTTTGACCTGCGGGTGCAGGGCTGGCAGCAGCGCGGCGAGATTCTCAGCAAGCGCTACCGCGGCCTTACCGGCGCCCGGGTGGCCCTGATGCCCCACCAGCTGGCCATTGCCCACAAAGTGGCCTCGCGCGAGTATCCTCGCGTACTGCTGGCCGACGAAGTGGGGCTGGGCAAAACCATCGAGGCCTGCATGATTTATTCCATGCTGCGAGCTCTGGGGCGGGCCGATCGGGTGCTGATTTTGACCCCCGCCTCGCTGGTGCACCAGTGGCTCACCGAGCTCTATCGTCGCTTCAACGAACTCTTCAAGGTGGCCCACAGCGAACTCGAGCCGCTGCTGGAAGAGGGCATGGTGCTGGGCGGGCCCATGGAAGAAGAGGAAAACCCCTTTGAGGACGCCAGTCGCATTATCGCCCCCATCGAACTGCTGCGCAACCCGGTGCACCTGGCCCAGGCCCTGGAAACCCCCTGGGATTTGCTGATCGTCGACGAGGCCCACCACTTGCGCTGGTCGCAACAGTCGGTCAGCCCTCAATATCGCTGCGTGCAGAAGCTGGCCGAGCGTTCGCGAGGGCTGCTGCTGCTGACGGCCACGCCCATGCGCCAGGGCCTGGAAACCGAGTTCGCCCTGTTGCACCTGGTCGACCCCGAGCGCTTCTCGCGTCTGGAAGATTTTCTCGAAGAGCACAGCCACTGGATGGAGCTGGGACAGGTGGCCCGCGATCTGCAGCAGGGCCGCCCCGAAGCGGCCGAGCAGCTGCGCCAGTGGTTTCCCGACGATACCGAATTGCTGCAGTGCCTCGACGACCCCGCCCGGGCTTTGCCGTTGCTGGTCGATCGCCACGGCACGGGCCGGGTGCTGGTGCGCAACCGCCGCGAGCGGCTCAGCGGCTTTCCGGGTCGTCAGCTGCTGGCGTTTCCGCTGCCCTGCCCCGAGGCCTGGCGCAATGCCGAGACTTTCACCGAGATCACCCAGTTGGAGAAGGCCCTGCAGAAGGCCCCCGTCACCGTAGGGGGGGGCGAGCGCAAAAAGCCCAATCTGAAGGATGACCCTCGCTGGAACTGGGTGGTCGAGTGGATTCGGGCCCTGCCCGCCGGCACCAAAGTGGTGGTCATGGCGTCCAAGGTTAAAACCGTGCTGCGCCTCGAGAGGCACTTCCGCCAGAACACCGGGCTCAAGGTGAGCGTGTTCCACGAAGAGCTCAGTTTGATCGAGCGCGATCGCCAGGCGGCTTACTTTGCCGAAGACGATGGGGCCCAGGTGCTGCTGTGCAGCGAAATCGGCGGCGAGGGTCGCAACTTCCAGTTCTGCCATCATCTGGTGCTGTTCGACCTGCCCTGGCATCCCGACGCGCTCGAGCAGCGCATCGGGCGCCTCGACCGTATCGGCCAGACCCAGACCATTCAGGTGGCCGTGCCTTACGTCGAAGACACACCCGGCAAAGTGCTCTTCGAGTGGTATCGCCAACTGGGCATTTTCGAACATCCCTTGCCCAGCGGCGACCCGCTGATGGAGTGTCTGCAAGACGGCCTGCTGCAGGCGCTGCAGGCCTATGTGCCGCGCAATAAGCAGCGCCAGCTGGCGCTGGAGAAGTTTCTCGAGGACAGCCGCAAAGAGCTGGAAGAGCACTTGCAGCGGGTGCAGCAAAGTGTCGACTTCCTGGTCGACCAGAATTCCTGCGACCAGCCCTTGGGGCAGTCGCTGGCCGACGAGATCCTGGCCGCACCCGTCGAGGGTCTGCAGGCCACCATCAGTCAGATGCTGGAACACTTTGGGGTGCTGGAGGAAGAGCTGGCCACTCCCGGGTTGCTCAAGATCCGCTCGGGCAACCTGATGAAGGTCGAACCCTACCCCGGCCTGCGCGAGGGCGGCTATCTGGCCACCTACGACCGTTCCATGGCGCTGGCGCGCGAAGAAGTGCAGTTTTTAAGCATCGATCATCCGCTGGTCGAGGGCACCCTGGGCCTGCTGCTCGACCAGGCCGAGGGCAAGGCCTGCCTGGGCCTGTGGGAAGGCGCCCCCGAGCAGACGGTGATGATCCAGTTTCTCTATTTGTTGCAGGCGGTGGGTCCCGCCCGGCTGGAGCTGCAGAAATATCTGCCGCCCACGCCCCTGGTGGTGCAGGTCGACATGCGCGGCAAGGTTCGCCCCGACCTGGTGCCGCCGCGCCTCAGCACGCTGGGCCCGGCGCTGTGGACGCGGCTGGCCAAGCCGATGCTGCAAAAGCTGCCCGACCTCGAGCACATCGCCAGCGAGCAGGCCCAACAACACCTGCACCCGCTGGTGGAGGCCGCCCTTGAAAGAGCCACCGCCTCACTGAGCCACGAGCAACGCCGGCTGGAGTATCTGGCCCTGCACAACAACGTGTCGGCCACCGAATTGAAGGCCCACGCCGACAAACTCAGCGAAACCGCGCGCTGCCTGCGCGAGGCCAAGGTCGACCTCGACGCATTGCGGGTGGTGGTGCTCGACCCTCGTAAGGACGGCTGATGCCCGAGCTGCCCGAGGTCGAAACCGTGCGCCGCTCGTTGCTTCCTTACTTGCCGGGGGCGCGGGTCCAGCAGGTCATCGTCCGTCATCCCAAGGTGGTTCTCACCCCCTTGCCCCTGGAGGGCGACCGCTTTTCCCGGCTGGATCGTCACGGCAAGTTGTTGATGCTGGGTCTGGAGTCGGGTCGCACGCTGTTGGTGCACCTGGGCATGACCGGCCAGCTCACCTATCGCGACCCCCAGCGCGAAGATCGGCCCTTTCAGCGCCATCCCACCACGGGTCTGCAGCGCAGCCTGCAGCACGAGGTCGACGCTCACACCCACGTATCGCTCGAGTTGGACGGGGGAGGGGCGCTGCACTACCGCGATATTCGCAAGTTCGGCAAGCTGCGCCTGGCCGATAGCGCCCAGCGACTGGCTCAGCTGGCCCGCATGGGGCCCGACCCCCTGACCGACGCCTGGCAATGGGAGCGTTTTCTGGGCCAGGTAAAAAAGAGCCATCGCCCCATCAAGGCCGTGCTGCTCGACCAGGCCGTGGCCGCGGGCGTGGGCAACATCTATGCCGACGAGGCCCTGTTTCTGGCCGGCATTCGCCCTTCCAGCCGGGCCCATCGCCTCAGCGCGGCCCGCCTGAAGAAGCTGTTTGAGGCCGTGCCTCAGGTGCTGCAACAAGGCATTCACTATGGGGGAACCACTCTCAGCGACTACCTCGACGCCGAAGGCAATCCGGGTTCGAATCAGGAGCAGCTTTGGGCCTACGGTCGCTATGGCCAGCCCTGTCGACGCTGTGGCACGACCGTGGAGAAATCGACGGTGGCCCAGCGCACATCCAGTTGGTGCCCACGTTGTCAACGAGCCTGAAAGGGCTTTTGCAGCTTGAGGATAATTCTCCCCCAAATCTATTGACGAAACCGAGGAGGAGCCATGGATCGAATCAGCTCTGCCAACACCGCTCAGGAGGTCTATCAGGCCGCTCTCGACCTCGTCGTCGAGCGACTCAAGCCCGAGCGTGCGCTGATTTTGCACGGCTACGATGAGTCCGATCAGCTGCTTCCGCAATTGGGTCACAATCTTGACCCCAAAACCGTGTTGCTGTTGGGCGAAGTTTCTCTGGGCATTCTTCAGGATGCGCTTGAATCAGGAGAAGCCAAGATGCTGGTCGACGCCATGCAGGACCCTCGATTTGGCGAGCGCACTTCAGCCGTGCTCTCAGGAATTCGCTCGGTGATGAGCGGTCCTATCGCCGGCAAAACGGGCGATATCGAGGGGCTGATCTACATCGATAGCCGGATTCAAACGGCAGCCTTCAAACAGTCGGACCTGCCCTGGCTCAGCGAGCTTGCCGAAGCGGTGGGAAATCGGCTGAACTCGCTGTAGTTCGCAGGTGCCAGAAGGGCTGCTTCGACTTTGGGGGTGGCTGGACCAGGCGGTAGAGCGGGCCGTGCTTCGTCATCAGTCGGCTGCCGAAAAGCTGGGACTGAGTGGTCTGCTGGTACTGATCGTGGTGGCTTCTTTCGCTCTGGCGGTCTTGTTTCCAGGCGCCAGTGACCAGTTTCTCTTTGTTCAACTGGCTTTGGTGGCGTTCTTTCGCGGCCCACGCGCGGGATTGCTCTGGTCCCTTCCCACCTGGGCCTGCTATGCCAAGCTGTGCAACAACTGGCAAGAAGCGGGATTCTTTGCCGGTCTGTGCATTTACGGCATTCTGATCGCCGGGGTTACCACCCAGAAGTTCCGCCAGGCTCGCAGCCACGAACTGCAAATGCTGTCTTCGCTCGAGCTGGCGCGTCAGGTGCAGCTTTCGCTTCAACCGGCCGACTGCGTGCATTGCGGCTCCTTGCAGATGGCCAGCAGCATTGAGCACTTTGGCGAACTGGGCGGCGACCTGGTGTGCTGGCAGCGCAAGGCTGACGAGAGCGGCGCCTACGTGCTGGTGGGTGACATTATGGGCAAGGGGGTTCAGGCCGCCCTGACCGCGGCCTACGTGAAAGGTTTGTTTGACGAGATCGCTCGTCAGTGTGTGGGGCCTGCCGACCTGTTGCTGCGGCTACACGCCCATCTGGTCCAACGAACCTCGGTGGATTCGTTTCTTACGGCGGTCTGCATCGAGGTCGACGGCGAGGGGCGCTGGGTGGTGTGCCGGGCCGGTTTTCCCAACGTGTTCCTGAGACGAGCCAACGGACAGGCCCTGCAGGGTTCCGACCCCGGCATGATGCTGGGACTGCCCTTCAAGCCCCAGTTGCAGGAAGTGGTCTGGCAGCAGCACGAGGGTGATCAGATTTTGATTACCAGCGATGGACTGATGGAAGAGGAAGAGGCACCCCCGGAACTACTGGCCCACCTGGGTCGGGTGCACGACCAGGAAATCGTCTGTGCCTTGCGCGGCTGTGTCGAATTCTTGCGGCGACGCGGCACGGCCTCGGGGGCTGACGATCAGACGGCCGTGTTGCTGCGCCGATAAAAGAAAAAAGACCGCCGAAGCCGTCTTTCTTGCTCTGGTGCGGGGGGAGGGACTCGAACCCTCACGAGTTGCCTCACACGCCCCTCAAACGTGCGCGTCTACCAATTCCGCCACCTCCGCGAAGCCACTGCATTATAACAGACCCCTTTGCCTTGTCAACACAGGGTCTGAGGCGGTCGGGGGAGAAGTCTAGCGGCCAGGATGAAAGCCTCGAATCGTCTCCACGGACTGCTCTCGAGGGGGGACGAGATCCAGGAACTGGTCGACCGCCTGCTTCGCTCGGAAGTGATTGCGGTCGATGCAGAGATGGACTCTTTTTACAGCTATCAAACCAAGCTGTGTCTCATCCAGATCTCAACCAACGACGAGGATTTTCTGGTCGACCCGCTGCACGCCGAGGACCTGTCTCCCCTGCGTGAAGTGTTCGAGAGCCCCAAGATTCTCAAAGTACTGCACGCCGCCGACAACGACGTTCCCTACCTTGTGCAGCGAGTGGGGGGGCGGGTCGGACCTCTCTTTGATACCCACGTGGCGGCTCGTTTGCTGGGAATGCCGCGCAACGGACTGGGAGGCTTGGTGGCTGATATGCTGGGTAAGGAGGTCGACAAATCCCACCAGCGAGCGGATTGGCGCAAGCGACCGCTGCCTCCCGATATGCTGCAGTACGCGCGCGATGACACTCACTTCCTGATTCGCCTTTGGAAGCAGCTTTTTGACCAGCTGGAGGAGAGAGAACTGCGCGAGGAGGCTGAATCGGCCTTCCAGCGCGTGTCCCAGCTTCCGCCTTCGCCGCGAAAGTTCAATGAACACGGCTACCTTAGTATTCGCGAAGCCCGCAAGCTCTCGCGGCAGCATAAGGCCCGCCTGCGCGACCTCTACCGCTGGCGAGAAGAACTGTCGCGGCGCCTGGACGAAGCGGTCTTCCGAGTGATGCCCGAGAGCCTGTTGGTGCCCCTGGCCCAGTTTGAGGGCGGGGCTGACGAGTTGCGCAAGCAGTTTCGTCACCCCACGGTTCAGCGCCACGCCGAAGCCCTCTGCCAGGTGCTGCATCGGGCCGAGGCCGTGCCCTTTGTGGCGCCGGTGGTGGAACCCACTTTGCCACCGCTTCGCGGAGCCGATTTTGAGCGCTACGAAAGGCTGCGCAAGTGGCGCAATCAACTGGCCCAAGAACTGGGATTTGACACCGAACGCGTACTGAGCAACCGACAACTGAAGGCGGTGGTGCTGGCCCGACCGGGAAACCCTGAGGACCTTGCCCAGGTGCCAGGCCTGGAAGCCTGGCGCCTGGAGAAGTTCGGCACCTTGCTTTGGGCGCAGCTCAAGCCGGAATAAGGTTCTCGTAGAGAGCTTCATAGCCGGCTACGGCCGCTACCGACAGGCGTCCTGCCAACAGCTGGGCAGCGCGTCGCAGGGCCTTGGCCGGAGCCGAATCGGGGTGGCTGCATACTACGGGCTCGCCGCGATCGCTGGCATCTCGCAGAGCGCTGTTCAAGGGAATTTCTCCCAGGAAGGGCAGCGAGGCTTGCTCGGCCGTGGCTCGGGCTCCCCCGTGACCAAAGAGGTCATCTCGATGGTCGCACTTGGGGCAGGCGTAATAGCTCATATTTTCCAACATGCCCAGCAAGGGCACGTTGAGCTTGTTGAACATGCTGATGGCTTTGCTGGCCACTCCCACGGCTACGTGTTGGGGCGTGGATACGAGTACGGCCCCGCCCAGAGGAACCAGTTGCGAAAGCGACAGGGAGACATCTCCGGTGCCCGGAGGAAGGTCGACAAAGAGAAAGTCGAGTTGGCCCCAGTCAACGTCGCGACAGAATTGTTGCACCACGCCGTGCAGCATGGGGCCCCGCCAGATCACCGACTCGCCGGGCTTCATCAGCAACCCCATCGACATCATGCGCAGACCGAATTTTTCCACGGGTTGCAACTGTTTGTCCTTGATGGCCACGCTCGACTGTTCAATGCCGGCCAGGGCCGGGATGCTGGGACCGTAAATGTCGGCATCGAGCAATCCTACGCGGGCCCCTTCCAGGGCCATCGAGGCCGCCAGGTTCAGGGCGACGGTCGATTTGCCCACCCCGCCCTTGCCGCTGGCGACCGCCACGACGTTTTTCACGCCGCTCAGCAGTCCGCCGCCGAGCGCCGGTTGGGTCGAGCGCTGGTCGGTGGCGTCCTCGACTTCCACCGGGGCTGCCAGGGCCTGTTCCATGGCCTGAATCAGTTGCTGACGTACGGGGGAGCCCCAGGTCAGGAAGTCAATCTTCACTCGGACGGCCTGGTCCTGACGGCGAACCTCTTTAATCATATCCAGTTCGACCAGGTTTTGTTGAAACTCTGGATGGACGACTTGGCTGAGCTTTTCCATTTCGGCTTGCACGATGATCTCCAAACAAAAAAGGGTGTCTGGTGACACCCTTTTTGGTGAGTAGGCTCCCCACCTGTGTGGTGGCGAGCGAGTACCCCTGGACCTGCGTAACGCAGGTGGAAGCGACAAGAAACGCCCCGTCAGGACTCCGAACAATCGGCACTCAACACAGGGACGAAACGATGCTTCCGAGGTATAAGTGTTGGCCCAGGATTTGTATGCCCGAACAACACCTACACCGCAGGGAACCTGCTCCCGTTCACCTTAGCATCTTGGCGACGGGGAAGCAAGGCGAAGGCTATTTCGCCGCAGCGTTGACTTTCTTGGCCAGGCGCGACTTCTTGCGAGCAGCCTTATTCTTGTGGATGATGTTCTTGGCAGCGGCCTGGTCGAGCGTCTTCATGGCGTGCTTCAAGGCTTCGGGCGCTTGCTCGGGGCTGGCCTGCAGCGTTTTCTTCACAGCCGTTTTGACGGCCGTACGCATGGGACGGTTCTCCTCGGTGCGACGGGCGATCGTCCGAACTGCTTTCTTGGCACTGGATGTGTTGGCCACGGGTGTTCCTCCTTGGGGTCGCCGAGTCACAGCTCGACGTTGGGCTAAAAGCTGACGGAGTATATCACGCTCTCCTGGAGAGGGCAACCATTACTCAGGCTTTTTTTGCAGCTTGGCCCAACCATCTTTCAGTGAGACAATTCGATTGAAGACTGGCAACTCGGCGGTGGAGTCGGAGTCTTTGATGAAAAAGCCCTGACGCTCGAACTGCACGCGTTCGCCCACCTCCAGGTCGGACAGGCTGCGCTCAACGCGAGACTTCACCACCACCAGAGAGTCGGGGTTGATCAGCTCTTTGTAGTCTCGATCCTTGACGAGGTCCGGTTGTTCCTCGGTAAACAGCCGGTCATACAGCCGTACCTCGGCCGCAAGGCTGTGCTCAGCACTGACCCAGTGAATGGTGCCCTTCACCTTGCGCTGCTCTCCGCCGCCCCCGCTGCGAGTGCTCTCGTCGTAGCTGCAGAGCAGTTCCACCACTTCGCCCTGCGCGTTCTTCACCACCTCGTCGCAGCGAATGATGTAGGCCCGGCGCAGTCGCACTTCGCCACCCGGGCGCAGACGGAAGAACTTCTTTGGGGGGTCCTCCATGAAATCGTCGCGCTCGATGTACAGCGTGCGGCTGAAAGGCACCAGGCGTGAGCCGGGCTTGCCAATGTCTTCTGGGAAATAGGGGGCCTCCAGCTCTTCAACCTGTCCTTCCGGATAGTTGGTCAGGGTGACTTTCAGCGGGTGCAATACGCCCATGACTCGAGGTGCCTTGGCGTTGAGATCGCTGCGCAGGCATTCCTCCAAATAACTCAGTTCGCTCCACACCTCGCTTTTGGTAACGCCCACCTTCTCGGAAAAATCCCGCAGGGCTTCGGGGGTGTAGCCGCGCCGGCGCATGCCGGCCACCGTGGGCATACGGGGATCGTCCCAGCCCGATACCAAGCCGAGCTGCACCATTTCGACCAGTTTGCGTTTGCCCATCAGAGTGTAGTACAGGCGCAGCTTGGAAAACTCGATTTGTTGGGGATGACAGGCCAGCCCCAGGGTTTCGATAAACCAATCGTACAGAGGGCGATGATTCTCGAATTCCAGGGTGCAGATCGAGTGGGTGATGCCTTCGATCGAATCGCTGATGCAGTGGGCATAGTCGTACATCGGGTAGATGCACCACTCGTCGCCAGCACGATGATGGTGGGCCTTGCGGATGCGGTAGATGGCCGGGTCGCGCAGGTTGATATTGGGCGATGCCATGTCGATTTTGGCACGTAGAGTGCGCGAACCATCGGCGAACTCGCCGGCTTTCATGCGAGAGAGCAGGTCCAGGTTTTCTTCCACGCTGCGTTCGCGGAAGGGGCTGTTGCGACCGGGTTCGGTCAGGGTTCCGCGATAGTCGCGCACCTCGTCAGCGGTAAGGTCGCAAACGTAGGCCTTGCCCATCTTTACCAACTGCACCGCATACTCATAGAGCTTGGGGAAGTAGTCGGCGGCGTGATACTCGTGTTCCCCCCAGTCGAACCCGAGCCAGCGGATGTCTCGCTTGATGGCCTCGACGTATTCGGTGTCTTCTTTCAGTGGATTGGTGTCATCCATGCGCAGGTGGCAGCGCCCGCCGAACTCGCGGGCCAGCCCGAAGTTCAGGCAGATCGACTTGACGTGACCCACGTGCAGATAACCATTGGGCTCTGGAGGGAAGCGAGTGACAACAACCTGATGCTTGCCATTCTGCAGGTCATCGGCGACGATTTGGCGGATGAAGTTAGTGGGTGCGACGGTCTCGGTTTGCATGCCGCCTACTACGAGGCCAGGGCAGGGGCCCCTCCTCCCTTGTGGAGGGCGTGGATCCTTAGCCGTCGAACGCCCCTCGGTGATTTCAGGGAGAACTATCCATGTCTGAGAACAACGCCGGCGATCTGGTATCGGCCGACTCTCAAATTCTGCGCTTATTGATCGATATCGGTCGTTTCTTCAATTCTTCGCTCGAGTTTACCGACGTCGTCACGATGGTGATGGATAAGGTGATCGAGGTTTTTAAGGCCGAACGCGGAGCGCTGTTCCTGCTCACGGAGCAACAGGAGCCCAAAGTGGTGTTGGCTCGGGGTCTGAATCGTACCGAGATCGAGGCCGATGATTTCGGGGTGTCGCGCAACCTGGTGAAAAAGGTCATCCTCACCCGTGAACCACTGCTGGCCTCGAACGCTATGGAGGACGATCGCTTTACCCCCTTCAAAAGCGTAGCCCTCAATGCCATTCGGTCGATCATGGTGGTGCCCATTCTCTATCGTGACGAGGTGCGCGGCCTGATCTACGTCGACAACCGCTTTCGCAGCGGCATTTTTGGCGAAGAAAATCTGCACCTGCTCTCGTTGATCGCCAATCAAGCCGCAGGTGCCATCGAGAACGCCCGCCTCTACAATATGAAGAAAGAGATTATTCTGGTTCTGGCCAACGCCATCGAAGCCAAAGATGAATATACGCGCGGACATGTTGAGCGGGTGTGTAGCTTCTGTCTGGCCATTGCTCGAGAACTGAACCTGCCTCCCGACGACGTGCGCGACCTGGAAGTGTGCAGCTTTCTTCACGATGTAGGCAAGATCACGGTGCCCGACGCAGTGCTGCAGAAGCCGGGTCGGCTCGACGACGACGAGCGCACAAAAATGGAGCGTCACGCCGAAATGGGTGAGCATCTGGTCAAGCCCATCGACGTGCCCGAACGGGTCAAGCTGTCCATTCGCCAGCACCAGGAGCGCTGGGACGGGTTGGGCTATCCCGACGGGCTCAAGGGCGAGAGCATTCACCTCTTCGCCCGTATCATCTCGGTGGCCGACACCTGGGATGCCATGACCAGCGATCGCCCCTACCGCAAAGCTTTGCCGCGGGAAACCGCCATCGCCGAACTGCGCAAGAACGCCGGAACCCAGCTCGACCCCAATGTGGTCGAGGCTTTCCTGCGGGCCATTGAAAAAGGAGAGGAGAGCGTTCCCGTCAAGGTCGCTCTGGGTTTGTAGTTGAATCCGCGTTCGCTGTCGCGCTGGCAGCAACTACGGCAGTACTACGAGGGTTTCTGGGGAACCTGGCTGTTGCACGTCGGTCGCGAACTGGGCCTGTTCCGTGCTCTCTTGCAACAACCGGGACGCAGTTCCCAGCAACTGGCGGAACATCTGGGTTACGAGTCCGAGTATGTTGAGGTATGGTGTCGGGCGGCTCACAGCTACGACTATCTCGAGGGCGATTCCCAGGGTTGGAACGTGGCCGAGGGCTGGGAGTCGCTGCTGGACGCCCTGGGCGCCTGGGCCAGCACTTATGCACAGCTCTCCAATCGCGTCTATGAAAGCCTCGAGGCCGTTTTTCGCGGGCGGGCCCTGCCCGAGTCCAGCCTGAACCTGCGCCTGCACCTGTCGGAAGGCATGCGGGCTTCCTATCACTGGCTGTGGCACGAACTGTTCTCCGAACATGAGGTGCTTCGCGAGCGACTGCAGCGCAGCAAGAGGTTGATTGAATACGGTTGCGGCTTCGGTCTGGGCCTGGAGGTGTTGCGCCAGGCCCAGCCCCATCTCGAGTTGACCGGTATGGAGTGGGATTACGACTGCGCTCGCGAGGCCGAACGAGCGACCCGTGCCGTGGTTGTGGTGGGTTTGCCCGAGATGTCGACCTATCGCAACCGCTTCGACATGGCTCTGTTCCATCGGGCTCTTTCGCTGTGTCAGGACCCGCGTGGGGCCCTGGCCCGGGCCGTAGAGGGCTTGCGCAAGGGTGGGTTGCTGGTGGTGGTTTCCGAGAGTGAGCTTCCGGGCGTCGACAATGGCGGCAGTCCTTCGCGCATGCGCATTCGCATGGGCGAGCGCTTCTTCTATCAAATGTTTCATTCGACCGATGCGCTGCGCAGCATTGCGCTCGACCAGATCGAGAAGTGGCTCGAAGAGCTTGGTATGAAACTGGTCTACCGAGAAGATGAACCGGTGGGGGGCAGTCCCATCGTGGTCATGGCCAGGTAGGCTAGAGGTAGCCTCGAGGGTCGACCGGGGTTCCCCCCTGGCGCACTTCGAAATGCAGGTGGGGGCCGGTAGACATGCCGGTGCTGCCCACCTCGCCTACCACATCGCCCTGACGCACCGCCTGGCCGTGGTGCACCAGCAGCCGGGAGCAGTGTCCGTAGAGCGTGCTGATGTCGTGGCCGTGCTGGATGATGACGGCATTTCCGTAGCCACCACACCAGTCGGCGTGAATCACCACCCCGTGGTCGGCGGCGCGAATGGGGGTTCCCTCGCCGACGCCGAAATCCAGGCCGGCGTGGAATCGGGTGGTGCCCAGAATCGGGTGCGTTCGATAGCCGAACGGCGAGGTGATGGGTCCTCCGACGGGATAGATGAATTGCCCTGAACTCATGATCGGCCCCAGCACGGTGCCCTTTTGAGAAATGATGCTCTGCAGGCGCTTCTCCAGCTCGGCGCTGCTGTGCTCGAGGCCGTCGACATACGCTTCCAGCTTGCGTCGATGGGTTTGCAGGCGGGTCAGCAGAGCATTTTGCTGTTTGCGCACGTCATCGAGGTTGAGCACCCGCTCGCGATAGTCGGTCTCCAGCCCTCGGATCTCATTGACGGTACGCTGGGCGGCTTCGCGGCGCTGCTCCAGAATTTTGCGCTCGCTTTGCACGGCCTCGATCAGTTGCTTCTGACTCCCCACCACGCGCTGCATGTACTCCCCATAGGTGAGGAACTGGGTGAAGGAGCGAGCCTGCAACAGCACCTGCAGGTAGCTGGCGCTGCCTTCGATTTCCATTTCGCGCAGCCGCTGCCCCAGGGCGCGCCGCTTACGGCGCAGCTTGTCCCGGCTTTCGGCCACTTTTTGACGCAGAATTTCGTGGCGGCTTCGGGCTATCGAGAGCTCGGTGCGCACGACGCGCAATCGCTCGGAAAACTCCTCGAGCAGTTCCTGGGTCACGCCCAGCTCTTGAGAGAGCCCCTGCTCCTGTTGATTGGCCTGTTGCAGGCGGGCTTTGGACATCTTCAACTTCTTGCGAACCTGGTTGAGCTCGCTACGCACGTCCTCGGGGTCGCCGGGTCGGCCTGGGGCCGGCGCCAACAGGGCCAGCCCCAGGCAGGCCGCCAGCAGGGGCCGCCTCATACCCTGAGATACCGATTCACCGAGATGAAGCTGCCCAGAGCGCCGACCGCGCAGCCCAATCCCAGCATGGCGGGAAACAGCCAGACCTCTACCTGATCGGCCGGGAGAGAGGGCAGGAAGGGCAGGGTTTCGGCAAACCACAAGGAGCTGTTTTGGAAGGTCGGATGAAGCACGGCAATGGCCACCACCGAGCCGCACAGGCCTTGAATGACCCCCTCCAGCATAAAGGGCACCTGAATGAACCAGCGGGCCGCGCCGACCATTTGCATGATGTCGATTTCCAGTCGGCGGGCGAAAACGGTCAGTCGAATGGTGTTGCCCACCACGGTGATCGTGGCCAGCACCAGAAAGGCGCTGAGGACGCCTCCTACCCAGGTTACCGTATAAGAAAGGCGGATCAATCGCTTGGCGATGTCGCCTCCGTATTTCACCTTGTAGACTCCTTTGAGATTGCGAATCTTGTCAGCCACCGGGGCCAGCCAGCGAGCTTCGTCGACGGTAACGTCGAAGCGGTCGGGGAGCGGGTTCTCGCCCACGTCTTCGAGTTGAACCTTGCCGCTCATCTCTTTCTGGAGTTGCTTGAAGGCCTCGTCCCGGTCCACGAAGCGCACCTGGGTCACATGGCCGATGGATTCAATTTTGCGCTGCAGCGTGTCTTGCTGCTCGGCGCCCACCGTTTCGTCGAGAAAAGCCACCACCTGAACCTGATGGGTGAAATTCTGGGTCCAAAAGTCCAGGTGCAGCCAGAGCAGGGCGAAACTGCCCAGGATCAGTTGCAGTACGGTGACGGTGCTGATGGCCGAAAGCGTCATCAGCGGGCTGCGGCGCAGGTTGGTCACCACCTCGCGCAGGAAGTAGAGCAATGTGCCCACTTAGAACTTGGCCTCGCCGGCGCCTACGGAATAGGTGCCACGTTCCTCATCGCGCAGCAGTTCGCCGCGTTGCATCACCAGCACTCGTTTGCGCATGACGTCGACGATCTGCTGGTTGTGAGTCGCCACCAGCACGGTGGTTCCGGCGGCGTTGATTTGAGAAAGCGTTTGCATGATGTCCCAGGACGAGTCGGGATCGAGGTTTCCCGTAGGTTCATCGCCGATCAGCAAAATCGGCTCATTGACCAGGGCCCGGGCGATGGCAACCCGCTGCTGCTCGCCGCCGGACATTTCTCCGGGTCGGCGATGGGCTTTTTCGGCCAGGTTGACCAGCTCCAGCGCCCGCAGCACCTTGCGTCGGATGCTGCGAGGCGGAGTGCCCGTGACTTCCAGGGCGAAGGCCACATTTTCGTAGGCCGTCTTGTGGGGCAAAATGCGGAAGTCTTGAAAAATGACGCCCAGCTTACGCCGCAGATAGGGGATTTGCGATTTGCGCAGCTCCCCGATGTCCTGGCGATCGACGTAGACGGCTCCGGTGGTGGGCTCGAGCTCGCGATGCAGCATCTTGAGCAAGCTCGACTTGCCGGAACCGGTAGACCCGACCAGAAAAGCAAACTCTCCGCGGTGGATCACCAGATTGACGTCTTTCAGTGCTTTGACCCCGTTGGGGTAGATCAGGTTCACGCTGAGAAACTCAACCATGGGGGGTTGGCCGTTGCTGGCAGTGGGAGCGGGCGGCGCGGCGTTGATTTCCAAGGGAGGTTCTTCGCTGAGGCCCAAGATGGGACGTGGATCTAGCAGCGAAGGCAGGTCGGGTTCGTCACCTTCCCACTCGTCCCGGACCTCTTCGGCGCTGCTGGCTAGATCGATCATGTCTCCTCGAGTTGCTGAATCGCCTCCGCCAGACCCCCGGTGCCTGCCAGCGCCAGTGCCGCTCGGGTCGTGCGCTGAGCTGCGGCTTCCATCGCCTCGACCTTCGGCCGCGCTTGCTGGCGCGCCTGATGGCGAGCTTGAAGCAAGTGTTGGAGGGCTTTGAAGAGAGACTGGCTGGAAAGTTCTTCAAGTCGGAGGGGGAGTGCCCCTGCACGCTGGGCAAATCGTTCCACCTTGGGGTCATAGCTCAAACCCAGGCAGGGAACCTGGGCTCCGGCTGCCAGAATCAGCGTGTGCAGGCGCATGCCCAGGATCAGGTCGCAGCAGCGCAACAAGCCGGCCACCTGGGCCGGTTGCCAGTTGGGGTCGAGCACGTGAGTGGGGGCTTGCAGAGCCTGCTGCAGCTGCTTGCACACTTCCAGGTCGTGCTGGGGGTGGAAAGCCAGCAGCAGGTAACGGGCCCGGTGCTGTTCGTGGAACTGCTGCAGGGCTTCGGCCACGGGATCTATCGAGAAGCCGGGCCAGGGGCGCAGCGTAACCGCCACCAGCGGGGTTCCTTCACTATGGGGTCCGGTGGGTCCGTCCAGGCGCGAAAGTTCCCCGCTCAGCCCTTCGCGCTGCAATAATTCGGCCAGTTCTTTGGGAGGGCAGGGGGGAAGCAACAGGGCGGGGTCGGCCGTGATATAGGCGGGCGTGCGTTGGCCACAAAGCTGGCGAAAATCGTTCAGGCTCTCCTGGTCGCGGAAGGTGGCCAGCGAGATGGCCGGTGACATCCAGCGACAAAGACGCTGCCCACAGTCGGTTTTCACCGGGCCGAACCCCTGGGCATATAGAAAAGTGGGCTTGCCCAGCCAGGCGGCCAGGCGGATGAGACCCAGATAATAGGCCACGCTGCCCACGCCGGTGGAATCCTGAATCAGGCCTCCCCCGCCCGAGACCAGCAGATCGCAGCGGCGAAGTTCGCGCATCAGCGAAGGCAGGTGCTTGCGAGGCGCCCAACGGATACCCAGACGCTGGGCCCGCTGAGGATCGGCAACCAGGGCGGTCACATCGACATCGGGGCAGTGCTGGCGAAAGTTGTGCACCATGGCTTCGAAGATGGCTTCATCGCCGAGGTTGTCCAGGCCGAAGTAGCCTGACATCAGGATTTTTGGGGGCATAGGGCCAGCCCCTTTTGTTCTGCCCCAAAGTTTTCCTCTCAAAGCAGGATGAGGACCCCGTCACCGGAAAGTACGCGCCCCTATGCCACGGGTAGGGGACACTGTGACGACGGCACGAGGGAGGCTGGGTTGAGCGAAGAGGCAAAGCCGGCGCGGAAGATAAAGCCGCCCTCCGCTTCTTTTTTGAAGAGCAAAGAGATGCCAGCCGTCGGGTCATCGCCCGCGCCGCAGTCGGATGCGGTGGCTGAGCCCTCTGGTGAAGGCCTGCTGGGTCCGCCCTCGGTCGAGGAGGTTCCCGACCAGGATCTGTTTTCTGTCCCGGAACCGTCTGCGGAATCACCCGAGGTTGCTCCTGCGGCCGTTGTGTCCGAGCCCGTGGCTGAGGCCGGGGCGTCGTCCTCTGGCCCTGAGGACGTAAAAATCTCCGGCGACCGGCTGGCGGCCGAGGTTCGCGAGCTCCAGGATATCGTCAACGGTACCGAGTGTCTGCAGTATTTGCGCGCTCGTGTGCAACGCGCCGTAGATGAAGGTATCGATCCGCTGAGTCTGGTGAGCTTCTATCGTCTGGTGGTGCGTTCGCTGGGAGAAGGCACCGAGCAGGCGCGGCGAGACTTCGAGATCATGCGCAGCAAAGCCAGCAAACTGGAGTTGGAACTGGCTACGGCTCTGGCTCAGGGCTCGCTGAACAGTGCTTCGGGAGGTGCTCCGGCCCAGGCTTCCAGCGGGATTTCCGACGAAGCCCGCGAGAAGGTGGGCCAGCTCGAGCATGAACTGGCCCAGGCCAATGAGCAGCGCGAGAAGCTGCTGGTCGATTTCAAGAACATGCGCGAACGGGTGCAGAAGGATCTGGATATCCGCATCTTTCGCGAGAAAGAGAAGTTCTTCAAGAGCTTCCTGCCGGTGTTGGATGCCTTTGAGCGAGCTCAGCTTTCGCTGAACGAGTCCAGCAGTGTGACCGCCTTGCTCGAGGGCTTCCGTCTGACCGGCACCATGCTGATGGAGGCTTTGCAAGGGGAAGGGCTTGAGGCGGTCGATACCTCGGGAGTCTTCGATCCGCGGTTTCACGAGGCGGTCGGCGAAGTTCAAAACGAAACCCGCCCCGATGAGTACGTTTTCGATGAACTGGCGCGTGGGTATCGCCTGGGTGAACGTTTGATTCGTCCGGCAATGGTTCGCATTTCGCGAAATCCGAAGGGGGTACTCCCTCGGCCGATGTCAGATGAAGAGGAGGGAGAACCCGCCTAGGAGGGGAGGGTCTCACGAGGAATGGGATCTGTGACCCCGAACCGTGGGGGAAGGGTATAACCTGAACAACGTCCTGACAGTGTCAAGGATTGTTACAAAACTCGGCAGGGATGAACTTCCTGTCGAACAAACATTGCCTCGGGCAGCGCAGGTGATACCCGACCCTTGGGTGCGGTGTCTCGTGCGAGGAGGAAGCACAAGTCGTGAGCAGCAGTAAAATCGTCGGAATCGATTTGGGAACCACCAACAGTCTCATTTCGATTGTCGAAGGTGGCCAACCCATCGCTATTCCCAGCGCGGAGGGGGATTATCTATTCCCCTCGGTCGTTGGTTTTTCGCGCTCTGGTGAGCGACTGGTGGGTTCCGTTGCCAAGCGTCAGGCGATCTCCAACCCCGAGCGCACGATCATCTCGGTAAAGCGCCACATGGGCACCGACTTCCGCTTCTCCTGCGACGACAAATCGTATTCGCCCCAGGAAATCTCGGCCATGATTTTGCAAAAGGTCAAAGCTGACGCCGAGGCCTATCTGGGTTTTCCGGTGGAGAAAGCCGTGATTACCGTCCCCGCCTACTTTAACGACTCGGAGCGCCAGGCTACCAAAGACGCTGGCGCGATTGCCGGTCTGGAAGTGGTTCGAATCATCAACGAACCTACGGCTTCGTGTCTGGCCTACGGGTTGGACAAAACCGAGAAGCAAGAAACCGTCCTGGTGTGGGACCTCGGCGGTGGTACGTTCGACGTTTCGATTCTCGACCTGGGCGGCGGCGTCTTTCAGGTCAAGTCCACCTCGGGCAACAATCGCCTGGGCGGCGACGACTGGGACCAGCGCATCATGGACTGGCTGGTGGAAGAGTTTAAGAAGCAGTTCCAGATCGACCTGCGCACCGACCGCGTCGCCATGCAGCGCCTCAAAGAAGCCTCGGAGCAGGCCAAGATTCGCCTTTCCTCTGAGACGACAACCCACATCAAGCTGCCCTTCATCGCAGCCGATGCTTCGGGTCCCAAGCATCTCGACGTCGAGTTGTCTCGCTCCAAGTTCCAGGAGCTGACCCACGATCTCGTCGAGAAGACCGTAGAGCCTGCGCTACAGGCTCTCGAAGATGCTGGCATGTCCAAGTCGGAAATCGATAAGGTGCTGCTTGTCGGTGGTTCAACCCGCATGCCGGCAATTCAGGACAAGGTGCGCAGCCTCTTCGGAATCGAGCCTTCCAAAGAGATCGACCCGGATAAGGTGGTGGCGCTGGGCGCGGCTGTGCAGGGCGCGGTGCTCTCGGGCGAGGTGAAGGACATGGTTCTTCTCGACGTCACCTCGCTGTCGCTGGGCATTGAGACCGTCGGCGGCGTGTTTACCAAGTTGATCGAGCGCAACACCCAGATTCCGGTGGCCAAGACGCGCGTATTTACCACCGCTGCCGATGGTCAGACGACGGTCGAAGTGCACGTCCTTCAGGGCGAGCGCGAACTGGCGGCGCACAATAAATCGTTGGGGCGGTTTGAGTTGCGCAACATCCCCCCGGCGCCACGCGGTGTACCCCAGATCGAGGTCACCTTCGATATCGATGCTAACGGTATCGTCAACGTGTCTGCCAAAGACCTGGCCACCAACAACAAGCAGAAAATCGTGATCCAGTCTCCGACCAATCTGACTCAGGAAGAGATCAATGCGATGGTCAAAGACGCTGCGATCTATGCTGAAGAAGACGCCAAGCGTCGTCAGGAATCTCAGGCCCGCAACAAGGCCAATATCGAACTCGACACCGCCGAGCGCACCCTGCGTGAACTCGGCGAACAGATGAGTTTCGATCAGCAGAAGCGTTTGCGCGACGCCATCGAGCGCCTGCGCAGTTCGCTGCAAACCTACGATACCGACAAAATCAAGGAAGACACCAAGGTTCTTCAGGACGCAATGTATGCCGTCTCCACCGAAGCTTATATGTCGGTGGGCGGTGAAAAAGCCGCTCAGGCTGCGCAGCGTTCTGGTTACGCTCCAACTCAAGCCAGCGGTGGAGGCGAAACGACCGCTGCGGTGGACGAGCCCAGCGAACAAGACCTTTTCGGGTGGTTCCAACAGTAGCTGCCTGAGGCGGACACATGAGCCAAAAAGACTATTATCAGATCCTCGGTCTCAGTCGAGATGCCGACAAGAGTGAAATCAAGAAAGCCTTCAAAAGGCTGGCTCGGGAGTATCATCCCGACGTCGCTGAAGACAAATCGACGGCCGAACAGAAGTTTGGTGAGATCAACGAGGCCTACTCCGTGCTCAGCGACGATGAGAAACGGGCCTATTACGATCGCTATGGACACGCGCCGGGCACCAATCAACCCGACATGGATGCCGGATTTGGTGGCGGCTTTGGGGGCGGTGGATTCCCGTTTCAGGACCTGTTCGATTCGATCTTCGATCTCGGTGGAGGCGGTCGACGCCAGCAGCAAGCCCGCCCCAGCCGGGGTGCCGACTATCGCATGGGATTGCGTCTCACCCTCGAAGAGGCCTATCAAGGCGCCACGAAGGACGTGGAAGTATCCTCGGAGGTCAACTGCCCCAAGTGTGAAGGCCGGCAGACGCTGGAGGCCGACGGCTTCCAAAATTGCTCCACCTGTCACGGAACGGGCCAGTTGCACCACCAGGTGCGCACACCCTTCGGCCAGCTGACCCAGGTGGTGCCTTGCGGTGCCTGTCAGGGTCGTGGTCGCACGTTGCGTAAGCCCTGCCCCGAGTGTTCGGGTAAGGGTGCGGTGCTGAAGAAGCGCACCTTGCAGGTCAAAGTGCCCGCCGGGATCGACACCGGCAAGCTGATTCGCATGCCTTCCGAGGGCGCGCCGGGGCAACTGGGGGGTCCTCCGGGCGATCTGTATCTGGCCATCGAAGTCGAGCCTCACAAAACGGTGGAACGGCGAGGCGATGACCTGGTGACCAAGCGGTCGATCAAGTTCACCGAGGCGGCTCTGGGAGCTACGGTTGAAGTTGAGGTGCTGTTGGGCGAGAAAGAAACGTTGAAGGTTCCGGCGGGAACCCAGAGCGGCACCGTCTTCCGCTTTCGGGGCAAGGGCATGCCGAAGTTGAACCGCAACAGCCGAGGCGACCTGCATGTGGTGGTCGAGGTGATGGTTCCCACCAAACTCAACTCCAAGCAGAAAAAGCTGCTCAAAGAGTTCGCCGAAGCGGGCTCGGAAGAAGCCGAGCCGCACAGCCTGTTCGATAAGATCAAAGACGCCCTCTGGGGTGGTCATTGACTTCGGTCGAATGGCTCGAAGTTCGCGTTCGAGGCTCCGAGGATAAGGCTTCCTACTGTCAGGTGCTGCTGCAGCAGCACGGTTTTTCGGGTTGGGTCGAAGAGTCGGAAGGTCCCCAGGGTTTCGCTTATCTCGTCTATCTGGCCCAAGAGCCCGGCTGGCAAGAGCGTCTGGCCGCTTTGCAGGCCGACCTTGCGAGTTGGCAGGTCGACGTCACCACCCACGACCAGGTACGCGACGAAGATTGGGCCGAGAACTGGAAGCGATTTTACCATCCTTTAGAGGTCGGTCGCACGCTGGTGATCTGCCCGTCCTGGGAGACTTTTGCGGTTCAGCCTCATCACCGAATGGTCACTCTCGACCCCGGCAGTGCCTTCGGCACGGGCTATCACGCCACCACCCGGCTGTGCCTCGAGTTGCTCGAAGATACTCTGGAGTCTCGCCTGCTCGAGCCGATGCTCGACATGGGGACAGGATCGGGCATTCTGGCCATCGCTGCTCACCGCCTGGGGGTAAGAAAGTTATTGGCCGTCGACAATGACCCGGTGGCGGTGAAGGTCGCGCGAGAGAACCTGGCCATCAACCAGATCACGGGAGTCGAGGTGGCCCTGGCCGATCGACCCAGGGGCGGGCCTTTCGCGCTGATTACGGCCAATCTGGTGGCGGCTTTGCTCACGGAGCTGGCGGCTGGGCTGGCCGAGGCCCTGGCCCCGGGGGGGCGCCTGATTTGCGGTGGCATCATCCGCGAGCGCGCCGAACTGGTGAAGCAGGCCATGCAGCAGTGCGGACTTCGGCTGCTGCAGGAACGCAGCCAGGACGACTGGGTCAGCCTGTTGCTGGAGCGACCGTGAAGCAGCCGCGCGTCTACGTCGATCCGCCGCTGCAGGAAGGTCAGCAAATCCTGCTCGACGCTTCGACTTCGCACCATTTGCTGCGAGTGCTGCGCCTTCAGGTGGGCCAGCTGATCATCGTGTGCGACGGACAGGGCAACGACTACCGAGCCACGCTGCTGCCGCCCCGAGGTCACGGGCGCAGCCAGCAGGCGCTGGTCGAGTTGGGCAGCTGTCAACCCAACCAGGCCGAGGCTCCAAGGGCCATTCATCTGGGGGTGGCTCCGATTTCAGGAGAACGCTTTGAACGCATGATCGAGCAACTGGCCGAGTTGGGGGTGGTATCCCTGACGCCCTTGCTGACCGAGCGCACCAACACCAAGCAGATCTCCGAACCCAAGTTGCAACGCTGGCGTCGAGTGGCCACCGAGGCCAGCCAGCTGGCCGGGCGGGGTTCACCGCTGAGGGTTTTGCCGGCTCAGCGCACTTTTCAGTTCCTTCAATCCCAGTCCGGTGGGTGTTTGCTGCATCAGGCCTCCCATACCGTGGCCAGTACTCCCCTGGGGTTCTCTTTTCTGGCCATCGGTCCCGAGGGTGGATTTAGCGAGTCCGAAGTGACTTTGGCCCAGGATCGGGGTTGGAGTTGTCTTTCGTTGGGGCCGCGAAACTTAAGAGTGGAGACCGCCGCGCTGGTTGGGGCCGTGTTGGCGCTGCAGTAGAAGTGTGATGATTCCTAGCCTGAAAACCTATTGTGAGCTGGCCGACCAGCAGCCCGTGGTGCCGTGCTGGTATGAGTTGCCGGCCGATCTGGAGACACCGCTTTCGGTGTTTCTCAAGCTTCGTCAGCCCGGGCCTGCCTATTTGCTGGAGAGTGTCGAGCGTGGCGAAGTCGTCGGTCGTTACTCCATTTTGGGCACCTCTCCCCGCCCGCTGTTGCGCGCCCAGGGGGACGAGCTCGAGATTCACGACCCTTTGCTTGGCGAGGTGCGCCGCCAGAGCCGGGGCGACCGCGATGTTCTCGGTTGCCTTCAGGACCTGATGCGGCCGCTGCAGCACAACACCCTTAGCCAGTTGCCGAGCTTTTGGGGTGGGGCCGTGGGCTACCTCAGCTACGACTGTATTCGTCAGTGGGAGCGCTTGGGGGACGGTCCTCCTGACGACCTGAACCTTCCCGAGGCCCATTTTCTGCTGTCGGGCGAAGGCGTGGTGTTCGACCACGTGCGCCAGCGCATGGTGCTCTACGTGGCAACCTATCCTGGGGCCGACCGGCAGGCTAGCTACGAGGCTGCACAGGTGGCTCTTGAACGGATGCGGCAACGCCTGCGGCAGCCGCTCGACCCGCCCACAGCCCCGGTGGCGACCAGCCCACCTCAGGAGCGTTTCAACCGCAGTCGCGAAGATTATGAGGCCGCCGTGCGCAAGGCTCAGGACTACATCGCTCAGGGCGAGATCTTCCAGATTGTCCTCAGCCAGCGCCTCGATCGCACCACCCACTGCGACGCGATCAGCCTGTATCGCGCTCTGCGCCTGAAAAATCCCAGCCCCTACATGGTCTTTCTGGATTTTGGAGAGTACCAGTTGATCGGTGCCTCTCCCGAAATGCTGGTGCGGCTCGAGGGCAACAAAGCTACCAATCGTCCCATTGCGGGCACCCGCCCACGCGGACGCGACAGCCGCGAGGACGAGCAGCTACAGAAGGAGTTGCTGGCCGATCCCAAAGAGCGAGCCGAGCACATTATGCTGGTCGATTTGGGCCGCAACGACCTGGGGCGGGTCAGTCGCTTTGGCAGCGTTGAAGTTCCGCAGTTTATGCAGGTCGAGCTGTTCAGTCACGTGATGCACATTGTGTCTCGGGTTGAAAGTGAACTGGCCCCCGAGCGCGATGGCTTCGACCTGTTGCGCTCGGCCTTTCCGGCCGGCACCGTCAGCGGGGCGCCCAAGGTGAGGGCGATGCAGATCCTAGACGAGCTCGAGCCTACCCGACGGGGTATGTATGCGGGTGCGGTGGGCGTTTTAAGCTTCACTGGCGACGTTAATACCTGCATTGGGATTCGCACCATGGTCAAGCGTGGTGACACGCTGCACCTGCAGGCCGGCGCCGGCATCGTGGCCGATTCTCAGCCCGAGCGTGAGTATCAGGAAACGCTGGACAAGCTCGCAGGCCTCAGGGCGGCGGTTGAACTGGCCGAGAGCGGCTGGCTGCACGGAGGCGAGCCATGATTCTGGTGATCGACAACTACGATTCCTTCACCTACAACCTGGTTCAGCTTCTGGGGCAATGTCAGTCGGGGCCCATTGAGGTGCACCGCAACGACCAGATCACGCTGCCCCAGGTGTTACAGCTTGCTCCACAGCGGGTGTTGATTTCGCCGGGTCCGGGCCGACCCGAGTCGGCCGGCCTGTCGATGCAGTTGCTGCGTGAGCTTCCCCCTCATTTGCCTATTCTTGGAGTGTGCCTGGGGCACCAGGCCCTGGCGGCCGCCTGGGGCGGCGAGGTGGTGCAGGCCGAGCGACGGCTTCACGGTAAGGTCAGCAAGGTGTACCACGACCAGAGCCGGCTCTTCCAGGGGGTTTCCAATCCGTTTGAGGCCACGCGCTATCACAGCCTGATTGTGCGCGAAGAAACCCTGTCCGACGATCTTCGAGTGACGGCCTGGACATCGGAAGGTGAAATCATGGGGTTGGAACATACTTCGCGCCCCTATTTTGGCGTGCAGTTTCATCCCGAATCGATCCTGACACCCGAGGGAGCCCGTTTGCTGAGGAATTTTCTCGACGTCGCTCCATCTTGACGGAACCCACCCCGGGCTGCTACGCTGCTGCCCTGCCAATTGGCTCGCGGGGGCGTGGCCTAGAGGCTTAAGGCGCCGGCCTGTCACGCCGGAGATCGCGGGTTCGAATCCCGTCGCTCCCGCCAAAAAGACCCTGAATCTTCAGGGTCTTTTTTTATTGGGAAGGGCGACTTTACCTTTGGTATGGGGCTCGGGTTGGGGCATGGCCGGCTTGCCTCCCAGCACGGGCTCGCGAGGCGCGGCAACGTCGCCTTCCACATGGGGCTCAGGAGGCATCGGTTCGCCCGGCAGCGGGCAGTCCGACGGCGAGGCCGCCGGCGTGGCCAGGGCCTCCGGCGTGCTGGCGGGTGAGGGAGTAGCGGCTGGCGCGGCCTGATGGCGTGTCGATTGAGCCAGCAGGGCCGCGGCCGAGAGGGCACCGCCGGCAAACAACAGGTCGGCGAGAAAGCGGCGGCGGCGGATCTTTTCCTGACTCATGGCTCAGCCTTGCGACGGCCAGGGGTCGGGGAGGGGGCCGGCACGGCAACCTCACCCTTCAAGCGCGGAGGCATGGGTGCCCCGGCCGGGTGGGGCTGGGGCGGCGGCGGAGGGGGCGGGGGCTGGTCTTGGGGCGGGCACACGGCCCCTCCCAGTTGCACATCCTCGGGCACTCGTTGCGGTGGGGGGGCAGGCGTGGGCGGAGTGGGCGCAGCCTCACCTGCCTGTTTCTGGCTGCTTTGGGCCAGCAGGGCGGCCGCAGAAATGGCGCCGCCGGCGAAGAGCAGGTCGGCGAGGAAGCGGCGTCGGTTCATTTTCTCCTGGCTCACGAGGGGGCTCCTTGAGTTGGTTTTGTGAAAAAAATCATGCCGCTACCACCTCTCCGGCCAGTTCCAGCTCGGCAGCCCGGCAAGCCTCGCCGGTGATGCGGGTAAACATGGCCACGTTTTCCAGTTGGGCACGGGTGTCGCCGGGCATCAGCGCCAGACATTGGCAGCCCCCCGACCCGCAATGCGACAACTGTTCACTGGCCATGTGTTGCAGGCGCTCAATTTTCTCCAGGTCAAAACCGGCGTCCAGGGTGCCGATGCGTACCTCGTTGCGCACGTCTGGCCCAACCAGGCGGGCACAGGGATAGAAATTTCCGCGCGGCGAGATGGCCACCTCGTCGCTGCCAAAACCGCAGCCTCGCTGCACCGGCACCTGATGGGCCGGTTCCAATGCCGGGCTTTCCTGACGCTGGGCCGGGTGCAGTTCTACGAAGGGGCTGATCCACATGGGCTCGTCGGTGAGCATGCTCAGAAAACAAATGCGGGCCAATCTCGTGTAGACCTCGCGCAGTTCCTCGTGGGAATGAGACCAGTCGGATTCGACTTCGGGAAGCAGCGAGACTTTGCTGACCCCCAGCCGATACATCCGCTCGATGGCCTGGGGAAGAGCCGCCACGGTGTCGGGGCGGACGACCATCAGCACGCGGAAATCATCGAGCACCTGACAGGCCTGTTCCAGGTTGCGCCACACCAGTTCGCCCGATCCCCGACCTCCGACGAAAGGACGATGGCGATCGTGTACTTCCTCGACGCCGTCGAGCGAGATGCCGACGAAGAAATTGTAGTGGCGCAGAAAGTGCAGGTGCTTTTCTTTGAGGATGGTGGCGTTGGTGGTAATGGCGAAACGCAGGGGGCGCCGTTGCCGTTGGGCCCAACGGTGAGCCACCCGAGTCAGCCGGGCCAGCGACTCGAAAGCGATCATTGGCTCGCCGCCAAAGAACGAGATTTCCAGAGGACCGGGTTTCTGGAAAGCCAGGTTGAGGCTGCGCAGCCCGGTTTCGTAGCTCATCTGGCTGCGGAATTTTTCGCCAGCGTAGCAGTAGCTGCAGCCGAGATTGCACTGATGGGTGAGAACCAGGCAGACTTTCACGCTACCCCCTTATCCTGGAAAGGTTCTCGGCCATCGACTTGGGCTCCTGGCTTTAACATCACGAGGTGCCCTGTCGCCAGGGGGTCGGCTTTATTGCATGGGTTGACAGGCCGCGGTACTGATTCTATAATCCGCAAACATTATGCCCAAGGACGGTTTCAATGGCTAAGGTCAGCGCAGTAGTGAAGAACAATCGACGTCGGGAGAAGGCTTTGCGCCACAAGGCCAAGCGCGACGATCTTCGGAAGAAGGCCATTGACCCCAATCTGAGCCCGGAAGAGCGAGACACCGCCCGCATGAAGCTCCAGGCCATGCCCCGCAGCGGCTCCTTGACCCGCGTGGTCAGCCGTTGCCAGATTTCGGGTCGACCCAAAGCTGTCTACCGCAAGTTCATGCTTTCCCGTATCGTGCTTCGAGAGATGGCCCACCAGGGTCTGATCCCGGGTCTCAAAAAAGCCAGCTGGTAATCGTAGCTGGTCTGCGAAGAACCACCTCCGGGTGGTTTTTTCTTTGTTGGGAGAAATTGTGTCGCACTATGAGTCGATGATTCGCGCCTCGTTGGACGAGGGACTGCAGCTGCGCCAGGCGATGCTCTCGCGAGTGGCCCAGATCGAGGCCGCGGGCGAGCTGTTGATCGACTGTCTGAGCCGCGGCGGGCGGGTGTTCTTTTGCGGCAACGGCGGCAGCGCGGCCGACTGTCAGCATCTGGCCACCGAGCTGGTGGGGCGCTTCGAGATGGACAATCAGCTTAACGCGCTGGCTTTAACCACCGATACGTCCTTGCTGACCGCAGTGGGTAACGATTTTGGCTTCGATCAGGTTTTCGTGCGCCAGATTCGCGCTCTGGGACGGGCCGGTGACTGCCTGGTGGCCATCAGCACTTCGGGCAACTCGCCCAACGTGGTGCTGGCGGCCGAGGCAGCCCGCGCTCTGGACATGAAGTGTGTGGGGCTGGTGGGTCAGAGCGGCGGAGCGCTCGAGCCTCATTGCCACTGCTGCGTGCGCGTGCCCAGCGCGCGCACCTGCCGGGTGCAGGAGGTGCACATCACGCTGGGCCATATCTGGTGCGAGATGATCGAGGAAGCTCGCCGCCGTGGCCGACTCGCCTGAGCGCCTGCGCATCGGAATTTTCAGCAATGCCTACCGTCCCCTGATCAGTGGCGTGGTCAACTCGATCGAATTGACCCGCAAACAGCTCTTGAGCCAGGGGCACGTTCCCCTGGTGTTCGCCCCTCGGGTGCGGGGCTATGCCGAGCAGCACGCCGGCGTATGGCGCTTTCCCTCGCTGGAGCTGACCCGCAATGTGCAATACCCCTTGCCCGTGCCCGGTTGGCCCCCGCTGCACCGGCTCATCGGACACAGCCGTCTGCAGGTGGTGCACAGCCACCACCCCTTTCTGCTGGGCGACTACGCCTGGTATTGGGCTCGGCGGCGAAGGATTCCGCTGGTCTACACCTTTCACACCCAATATGAGCAGTACACTCACTACGTGCCCTTGCCCCAGGGTCCGCTCAAGTGGCTGTGTCGGCTGGCGGTGCGTCAGTATGCCCGGCGTTGCGATCTGATCATCGCCCCCAGCCCCAGCATTCGAGATTTGCTCGACCAGTACGGGATTTCTACCTGGACGGTAACGCTGCAGAACGCTATCGATCTTGGGCGCTTTGAGCAACTTGCCGCCAGGCCGGAGCTGCGGCAGCAGCTTGGCTGGCCTCAGCAGGCTCGAGTGGCGCTGTATGCCGGAAGGCTGGGTAAGGAAAAGAACCTCGATTTTCTGCTCCAGGCTCACCAGCGGGTGCATGCCCAGGACAGGCGGGCACTGTTGATGATCTTGGGCGACGGGCCCGAGCGTCAGCGGCTGCAGCGTCTGGGGTTGCCCGGGGTGCACTTGCTGGGCCCCTGCAGCTACGCCGACGTGCCGCGTTATTTTGGGGCGGCCGATTTCTTCACCATCAGCTCCACCACCGAAGTGAAGCCACTGGTGGTGCTCGAGGCGCTTGCCGCCGGATTGCCGGTGGTGGCCGTTTCGGCGTGCGGAACCCAGGATACGCTCAGCGACGGCTTCGACGGTCTACTGACCCCCCACCAACTCGAGCCCTTTGCGGCCGGCTGGCTCCGCCTGGTGGAAGAGCCGGCCCTGGTTCAGCGCTTGTCCGAAGGCGCGCTGCAAACGGCCCGACAATACGGCATGGAAACCTATGGTCAGAAGCTGGTCGAGCTGTATCGCCAGGCCATCGATCGCCAGCGACCATCGTCGGGGGGAGGCTGAGGCGGGGCTGCGAAGGCGGCGTTCATCGACGCTGAGGAGGAATACAACGTGCCCGTCAATCAAGCCACCGCAACCTGGAAAGGCGACCTGCTGCACGGCCAGGGTCACATCGTGGGTCGAACCGGAGCCATCGACGTGAGCTTTTCGCTGAAGTCGCGCGCCGAGAACACCAGCAACACCAATCCTGAAGAGCTGATCGGCGCCGCCCACGCGGGCTGCTACAGCATGATGCTCAGCGCGCTGCTGAGCAATGCCGGCACCCCACCCGAAAGCATCGAGACGGTGGCCAAAGTCACCCAGGACGTTGTCAACGGAGAGTTCCTGATCACCAAGATCGAACTGAGCACCCGCGCCCGGGTTCCGGGTGTCGGCCGGCAGACGTTCCTCGAGCACGCCGAGAACGCCAAGAAGAACTGCCCCGTATCCCGAGCCCTGACAGGCACGACCATTACCTTGGCGGCCGAGCTGCTCGACGAAGGGGGCTAACCAGTTGAAACTAGCCTGAAAACTCGCCGGGTCGGGTCCCTCTGGGTACGCGTGGAAAGAAACCC
>CAZYPN010000061.1:0-36672 GCA_964649085.1 uncultured Burkholderiales bacterium
CCTGCGGCGCGACGGCTACCGCTGCCAGTGCCCCGGCTGCCCCAACCAGCTCTATCTGCACGTGCACCATCTGACCTACTATTGCCAGAACGGCACCACCACGCCCGAAAACCTGATCACCCTGTGTGCCAGTTGCCACCGCAATCTGCACAACGGACATCTGCGCATCGAGGGGGTTGCACCCGACAAACTTACGTTTCTTGACCGGCAGGGCCGCAATCTGGGGCGGCAAGCCAGGCTGGAGGTGGCCGAATGGCTCGATTGGTTCCTCGGCTGGCCCGGCGACCAGGACGACTCCCACCGCGCCCGCGCCGCGTAGGCAGGACACCGACGCCCTCGACCGGCTGGGTCGACTTACTTCCAGCAGCGACTTGCTGGACCGCGGGGCATTCGCCGACGCTCTGCCTACGGTACCCTCTGCCGTCAGGTGAACATCCAGACCGGGAAGACCAGGTCATGCAGCGCCAGATTATGGAATACGACGCCCTGGATCAGCTCCTGGTGTGCTGCATTCCTCGCGGTCACGGCGCGGCTGTAGCTTCAATCCAGCCACGGCACGCGCCCTTGCCTTTTGCTCGGGGGTCGCTAGCTCGCTGATGGGTCAGAAAACGGCCACAGAGATCGAGCCTTTACAGCGAGCCCGTAGTCGAGACCCCGTCGTTCAGAAGAGCTATGAAGGCTTTGCCGAAACCTAACCTACAAGTTCGGAGGCGATTCACGCTTTGGAGCGGCACCTTCACGAAGCGCTGGCTGTGCTGGCGAACTGCACGACTTGGGCAAACGAGCCGCGCAGTCAACCGCCTGCAGAACGGAGAATATGAGCTAGCTTGATACGGACCATTCTATTCATCACCCTCGCAATGACGCTGTCGCTGTTAGCGGACGGAAGAGCTTTCGTGGCCAGTCGGAAAGAACTGCCTTTTCACGTTATTGATTGCAAGTGGGCCGACAACATCTCTCCGAGGAACGCCGAGTATTACGGGACTGCGCAAGATGCAATGAATGCCGGACATGTTCCTTGTAAAGAATGCTGCCTTGAACACATCTCAGCACATCAAGCACCAGACCAGGAAGCGCTGCAATACCTTCCCCATCGGCCCTACCTAGTATCGCCGCCTGCGCAAGTATTGCATAGACGCGTCACGTTTTGCTTTGGGAGCCAAGAACAAATCGTCTGCACCGATTCCAGCGGCAACAACGTTGGGTTTTACCTCCCAGCCAGACTAAGCAATAAACTGCTTGTCGAAAAGTGGTCCAAGGGGAGCGAGGTTGACCTCTGGACATTCCAAGGAACAGACACCGACGAGACCATCTGGACTGCGATCCCTTACGAGCTGGACGCAAGGACGTCCATCACGATCCTGGGTCGACAGTTGTTTGGTCTATTTGGCTGGGAGATCCAATCGCCCAGGCCAGGATGCTTTGAAATGTTCCCGCCTGACAGGCGGCTGGGAAAGATTACTGTCAGCAAGCTGGAACAAGGCAATATCCAGTATGTCGAGGGACCTGAGATCCATGTGCCCAAAATCGAAGGGCGAGTGATCCATCTACAGCCCGAGGGGCAAATCTGCGAATGGGCTTTCATCGCCAAACCTTTCTCGGCCGAAGCCAGCGAAGTTCTCGTGGTAACGCTTACAACTCCGACACCCGAAGATAGTCCGGTTAATTTATTCCCTGTGTTTGAGTTTTGGTTACGCTCCTTTTTCTCAAGCGCCCAAGGATAGCAACTTCATCAGAGGTCCTTGGCATCGAGTGTCCTCAGGCACCGCCGAACTTATGTCCGGCTGCGGTCGGGACTTCCTCTTTGCGCTGTCGGTCGTGGCCTTGCCGCCCAAATGACAGGGACGCGCTGCTCATCCCTCTTCAGGCAATCTTCAGAAAAGTCGGGAACGGGGTTCAGGGTCGAGGGCTACATTGAGTGTGCAACCAGTCCGGTTGACACGCACCCCCGAAAGGAAAACCACAATGCTCTCCAAGATGATGAAACCGGTCCTGGGAATCGGCCTGATGGCCACGATGTCGCTCGGGGCAGCGGCCGACCCTTGCAGCGCCGACGATTTGAGATTCACTCCCCAACAGCGCCAGCAGCTGCGTCGCATTGTTCGCTCCGGCGGGTTGCAAAATCCCCAGGTGCAGCAGCAGATTTACGGGGTGCTGACCCCCCAACAGGTTTCCCAGCTCTGCAACTGGCAGAATCAGGGGCAACGTCGCTCACAAAGGGTTCGCAACAACCAGCGATGGATGGGCAACCAGGGAAATCAGTGCGCCAACAACGGCCGCACCGCCTATGTGCCGATGAACGCCAACAACTCTCCGTTCTTCAACGTTAACCACGGCCAACAGCAGGGCAGTTGGGTTAATGGGGTCTTCTACCCCGCAGTGGCCAACAACCCAGGAGCCTGCCCCTCGGGGAACCAGGCTTACTACCCGGTGCAGAACAACGGCGCCTGGGTTGATCAGCCCTACTACAGCAATCAGCCCTTCTACAACCAGGGCCCGGGAATGGGCATGACGGTGCTCAGCGGCTTGCTGAACAGCGGAATCCTTAACGGCATCTTCAACAACCTGTAATCAGTCCAGTCCAATACCCATCTCCTCCAACGGTCGGGGGGGTCGGCGCAACCGGCCTCCCCTTTTTTTTTATCACCCAGGCTGATCAGCCAGAAGCGAGAACCCTCGATGCAACTCACTGCCAGGAAGAGAGGTATGACCTTACTGCAACCCCAACGGCTGCCGATTCGCTGGCTCATTCTCGGAGCCATGTTGGCTTCACTGGCATTCTCAACGCTGGTGTGGTCTGTGGGTGTGTATTTTCTTGGACAGAATTTCCTCTGGTATTCTCAGGTGTTCCGCATGTTGCACCAGGTGCGCATGGTGTGGACCGGCGATGATACGGGCTGGGTGGGCTTCCGCAAAGGGCTTCCTGCGTTGGATACCTACCCCCAAGACGCTGCCGACAGGGTGCAACTCCTCGACACCCCGGGCACCTCGGCTCGCATTTTAGACCTCAGTGGTCGGGTGCTGGCCCAGTCGCCCGCTGGCCAGGAGGTCCCCCCTCCAGCCCTGGGCGAGATTCGCATGCTGGCCGGGCAGACCGCCGAGAATGCCCAGCGTCATCAGGCCTATGTCTTTCGGGGCGAGCGTGAGTGGATGGTGGTGCTGATTCCCATTCGCCAGCATCAACGCGATGTGGGCGTATTGCAGTTCGCCTCACAACGACGTCAACCGCGCGAGGTAACCCGCACCATGCTGGGCTACGTCCTGGTGGTGGCCGGTCTGGCCACCGTGGTCACCTCGTTGGCCGCGCTGATCGTGGCGCGCTGGCTGGCCATTCCGATGGAGCGGTTGCAACGGGCTGCTGAAGCCTTCATGCGCGGAGATTGGAACGCCCGAACCGGTTTGGGCACGGTGGATAGTCGCAATGAAGTGTATCGAATGTCGGCGGCTTTCGACCAGATGGCCGAGCAGATCCAGGGCAACCTGGAAACCCAGCGCCGCTTTATCGCCGATGCTTCTCACGAGCTCAAAACCCCCCTGACCGCCATCATGGGTATGTCGCAAATGTTGCCGCTGACCCACGAGCCCGAGAAACTGGCCCGGGCAGCCCGCATCATCGAGCGCGAGAGCGAGCGCATGTCTTCGCTGGTTCAGGATCTTCTGACCCTTTCGAAGGCCGATCAGGCGCCCGAGGGTCGCGAGCTCACCCGGGTTGACCTCGGGCAACTCGCGCGCCAGGTGGTCGAGACCTTGCAGGCGCTGTATCCAGGGCGCGAGGTTCACCTTCAATTCGCCGAGCCGCTCTGGGTGATGGGCAGTTCGGAGGAATTGTCCCGACTGCTCCGCAACCTGATTGAGAATGCACTGCAACACACCGACTCCTCGGTTCGAGTCGAGGGTCGCCCTCAAGCACCCGATCGCGCCGTTCTGGATGTGTCCGATCAGGGGCCAGGAATTGAGGCGGCCGATGTGCCGAAAATCTTCGACCGTTTCTACCGACCCGACGCTTCCCGGGCCCGCAGTAGCGGTGGCAGCGGTCTGGGGTTGGCCATTGTGCGTTCTATCGCGCAACGACATCGGGGGCAGGTTCAGGTGGAAAGTCGACCAGGAGAGGGCACCTGCTTTCGGGTGCTGCTGCCGTTGAGCCGTGATTAACGGCCCAACCCGCATTCTGGTCGTGGACGATGAAGAGTCGATCGTCGACTTCGTCACCATGGCTCTCGAGCACGAGGGATATGTCACCTGCTCGGCGGCTTCCGGCACACGTGCACTGGAGGTGTTTCAGCAGGAAAAGCCCCAGCTGGTCGTGCTGGATTGGATGCTGCCCGACCTCGATGGGCTGGAGGTGTGCCAGCGCCTGCGTCAGACTTCACAGGTGCCCATCCTGATGCTGACGGCCCGAGGCGAGTGGGAGGACCGCGTGAAGGGCCTGGACGCCGGGGCCGACGATTACCTGCCCAAGCCCTTCAAATATCAGGAGTTGTTGGCTCGAATTCGGGCCCTGTTGCGGCGTAGTGGCCAGGCCCTGGGCAATGTTCTTACCTTCGGCGACGTGGTGCTCAATTGTTCCAATCACAGTGTATTGAGGGCCCAGCAGCCGGTTGAACTGACGCTGAGGGAGTTTGAACTGCTGGAATACCTGATGCGCCATCCTCACCAGCTGGTGACCAAAGAGCAACTGCTCACGCGCTTGTGGGGTTGGGACTACGAGGGCAATGCCAATGTGGTCGAGGTTCACTTGAGTTCGCTCAGGGCCAAGCTCGGCGATCCCGAACGCAAGCTCATTCGCACGGTACGGGGGATGGGCTACATTTTGGGAGGCTGAACTCAGGGTGGGGCGAACCTGCAGCCATCGATGTTGAAGCCTGATACGCTGCTGAAAAATCGCTACCGAGTTCTCCGCCTGCTGGGTCGTGGGGGCATGGGCAGTGTGTATCTGTGCCAGGATGACGCTTCTTCGGCGTCCGATCGACGGGTGGCGATCAAATCGCTCAGCTTCCAGCAACTCGATCCGGCCCAGCAGCCCCGGGCCCGGGCTCAGTTCGCCCACGAGGGACGCATGCTGGCCAAACTGGACCATCCCAATCTGGTGAGGGCTCTGGACGCTTTCGAGGTTGAGGATGAAGCCTACATCGTGATGTCCTACGTGGATGGCAAGGATCTGGCCACGGTCATGGAGCAGCGGGGGCGCTCGATGGAACTGGCCGAGGTGCTGAACATCTCCCGACAGTTACTGAAGGCCCTCGACTACCTGCATACTCAGGTGCCTCCGATCATCTTTCGCGATCTGAAGCCTCGCAACATTATGCTGACCCCCGAAGGGCGCGTGGTGCTGGTCGATTTCGGCATTTCTCGCATCATTGAAGATGAGACTCAAACCCAGAGCTATCTGCGGGGCCTGGGCTCGCCGGGTTTTGCCCCGCTGGAGCAGTATACCCACGCCGGAACCGATCAGCGCAGCGACCTCTACTCGCTGGGTGCGACCATGTATTTTCTGCTATCCAACCAGAACCCGGCTTCCCCCCTGGGGCTGGTGGCCGGCGACGAAGTGTTGGTGCCACTGCCGCAACTCAACTCTCAGGTTCCCGCCTGGCTCAATCGTCTGATTTTGCGACTGCTGTCGCTGCGGCGCGAGCATCGACCGATCAGTGCTCAGGAAGTCCTCGGGTCCCTGGAGCGGGCGGGTGACGATTCCCATCTCGATTCGACGGCCGAACTGTACGATTCTGCGGTCGACCCCCCTACCCTCGAAATCCAGCCCAAGCCCCTGCGCAATCGGGGTTTGCTGGCGGTGGTGCTGGGCGTTGGCCTGGTGGGCTTTGGCGGGGGCAGCTACCTGGCCTCGCGTGGTCAGGTTCAGGCCTCTCCTACGCCCAGGCCTGCGCGGGCCCCCTCGGGCAAAGAAACTCTGCAGCAACGGCTGCATCGTGGAGAGTCGGTGGTGCTTCAGGCCGGCAATTACAAGTTGGGTGGGCGCTTACAGGTCCAAGGACGTCTGCGCCTGAGCGGACAGGGGCCCGAGCGCACCCGGCTCATTTGTGACTTTGGCGGGGGCGTGCTGACCGCCAACAACGTGCGTCAACTGGAACTCAGCGGCATCGACTTTGTGCACCAGGGTTCTGCTTTCGGCTACACGGTGACCCTCAACAGCTGTCAGGGCAACGTGCGAAACTGCCGTTTCTCGGGGGCGGTTCGCGATACGCAGAAGGCTCGCGGGGGTAGCGGCCTGCGCATTTCTGGAGCCAGCCAGGTTCGCGTCGAGCAATGCGAGGCGACAGGCAATCAGAAGAACGGCATTCAGGTTAGCGAAAACAGCCAGGCCGAGATTGTCAACAATCACTGTCATCACAATGGCCAGGGTGGAATTGCCCTGATCGGCCAGGGTCGGGCCGAGCTGAGCAACAATCGCTGCTTGAACAATCCTTTTGGCATTCTTCTCCTCGACGCCAGTGAAGCCGTGCTGCAGGCCGATCTCTGCCAGCAAAACGAGCTGGGATTGGGGGTCTTCGACGACAGTTCTGCCCGGGCCGAAGGCCTGCAACTGGTGCAAAACCGCAAGTTGGCCTGGGGGCACAGTCGATTGGCTCGGTTGGACATTCAGAAAAGCCGGGTGGAAGGTCGGTCCGACGCCGATATACCCGAGTCGATGAGGCCCAGGTGAGCGAGGGATTGGAGATCTGGTGGATCCGTCACGGCGAGTCTCTGTGGAACCGCCAGGGACGTTGGCAGGGTCACAGCGATATCGATCTGAGCCCCCTGGGCGAAGAGCAGGCGCGCAAATTGTCCAAACGGTTGGAGAGCATCGCTTTCGATCGGGTCTACTGCTCCGACCTCAGCCGAGCCCGCCGCACGGCCGAACTGGCCCTTCCCTCTCGTCCGCCCGAGGCCGATCCACGGCTGAGAGAGGTGCACTTCGGAACCTTTGAAGGCCGCTCGGTCGACGAATTCGACCACGAGGCTCGTGAGCAACTGCAGCAGTGGTTAAGAGATCCTTTCGGCCTGCGATTGCCGGGCGGCGAAAGCATGGGCGACGTGCGCATTCGCGTGGGACAGTGGTTCGGGCAACTGCCTTCCCGGGGGCGGATCGCCGTATTTACCCATGGCGGTGTGATTCGCAGCGAGATCTGGCAAATTGTCGGACCCCCTCAGGAGAACCGTTGGACGGTGCAGATCGAGAACACCTCGATCAGTCGAATTCGCTACGCCAGGCGCATATCGTTGGAACGGATCAACGACTGCTCCCACCTGGAGGACGATGCAGGAGCTTGAATTATGGCTGGTGCGTCACGGAGAGACCACCTGGAACGCCGAGCACAAAATTTGCGGCTGGTTCGACGCCCCGCTTACCCCCCTGGGCGAGGCCATGGCTCGCGCTCTGCGACCGCGACTTCAGGGCTGCAGCTTTTCCGGGGTGTGGAGCTCGGACCTGAGTCGCGCGCTTGAAACCGGTCGCCTGGCCTATGCCCTGCCCGAGCCCGATCGCAGGCTGCGCGAGCTGGACTTCGGGCCGCTCGAAGGGCTGGATTGGACCACTCTGTGTCCCCTGCGCCAGGCCGCTGTACGAGCCTTCGACGAGCACTGCACCGAGGGAGGGGAAACGATTTCTCAACTGCAGGCCCGGGTCTTTGATTTTCTGCAGGGATTGAAGCCGGGGCGCCACCTGCTCTTCGTCCACGCGGGGGTGATTCGGGCCTTGCTGCGTCCGGTGCAAGCCGACCAGTTCGTGCCGCCAACCTCGCTGGCTCGCATCAACTGGACCAGCAAACAGTTGCTCGCCCTGGAACTGCCACCCCTATGAACCGACTGTTGTGGCTGAAAGCCTGGCGAGATCTACGGCAAAACTTCGGGGCCTTTCTCGCCTGCATTCTGATCATGGCGCTGGCCATCGCCCTGCTGATCGGGCTGACCGCGACCTATGCCAACCTGGGCAATTCCACCGACTATGCCTATCGGCGTTTCTTGTTTCTCGATGCCAGCGTCAACTTGAAAGACAGTCCCCCCACCATCGCCGACACGGTAGCCCAGGTTCCCGGGGTGGCCGCGGTGGAGGCTCGCTACCGTCAGAAGATTCGCATTGTGCTTCCCAACCAGCTGGACTATACCCAGGGCGTTGCCTTGGGTGTACCGGCGCTGCGGCCCCTGACGGTCAATCAACTGCACGTCCTCAGCGGTAGCGCCCTGCGCCTGCCCCGCGGCGAGGCCCTGTTGGAGAAACGCTACGCCGACCTGCACGGTTTTCGCGTGGGCGATCGAATTCGCATTCAGAAACGCGTGGGCAATACTCGGGTAGAGCGCCAGTTCACCCTGGTGGGACTGGTGGTCAGTCCGGAGTGGCTGTGGGTGACGCCCGACCGACTCGACCCGCGCCCGGCCGTGCGACGCTTCGGGGTTGTATTCCTCAGCCATCAGGACATGGCCAGCCTGACCGGCACCTCGCTTGTCAATGAAGTTCAGCTTCGCCTGCAGAGCGGCGCCGATCCCATTTCCACACTCTCGCAGGTGAGCCGCCTGCTCGAGGGTCAGCGACAGGGTCCGGTGCTGGGGCGCGAGGACCAACCCTCCTATGCTCTGCTCGAGCGCGATCGTAAGGGTCTGGCCGGGGTGGCCTCGGTGTTTCCGGTAACCTTGCTGCTTCTGAGCGGTATCATGCTGTTTCTGAACCTCTGGCAACTGATCCACAGTCAGCGCAAGCAAATCGGCCTGCTGCTCTGTCAGGGACTCTCGTGGGGTCAGATCGGTGCCAGTTATCTGGTGCTGGCCCTGCTGGTAGGGCTGATCAGTGCCCTCAGCGGAACTCTACTGGGACCTGGCCTGGCCCATCTGGCCACCCAGCGCTATGTGGCCACGCTGTCTCTGCCCTTTGTGGTGGAGAGCACACCCTGGGGGGTTCTCTGGTTGGGTTGGGGCGTGGCCCTGATCTTATCGGTGTTGGCCGCGTTGGCCTCGCTGCGCAGGCTGTTTTCTAAAACCCCCCTGGAGTTGCTCCATCAGGAGTTTGCGGCTGAGGCCGGAGGCTGGCTGGGCAGGCTTCCTTTACGACTGCACCTGGTGTGGATGTATCCCTTGCGCAACCTGGTTCGTCAGCCTGGAAGAAGCTTTGTGATGGTCGGCGGAAGTTTGGTGTCGCTGAGCCTCCTGCTGATGACCCTGGCCCTGTATGAAAGCCAGCGTTCGAGCACCGAGTTTTTGCTGGGCCGAATGCATCGCTACGACGTTCAGGTTGATTTGTTTGCCAGTCCCAGAGCTCAGATTCCCCCCATCGAGCACTGGCCCGGCGTCTACAAAGTGGAGCGGATTCGCCGTGAAGGAGCCACGCTGTATGCGGGGAGCAGGCATTTGGAACGAGGGATCTGGGGGCTGGAGCAAGGGTCGAATTTGCTGAGGCTCTTTGATGAAGAACTTCAACATCTGGAATTGCCCGACGATGCCCTGTGCCTGTCTCGAGTGCAGCAAAGGCAGCTGGGCGTGCGCGAGGGGGACACGATCCAGCTGGAGATTCCCAACTGGACGGGGCAGTCGATACGGATTCCCATACGGGTAGGGCCCACCGTATATGAACCGGTTCAAGGACCGCTAAAAATCGACGTTCGCCACCTGCATCGGCTGGCGGCCAAGGTGCGCTTTAGCCCCCCCGTGTTCAATTCGCTGCTGCTGACCTGCGATCCAGGCCGGCTATCCGAGCTGCGGCGCAAGCTGCTGCAGGAGCCCCTGGTGGAAAGTATCTCCACCCTGCAGGACCTGCGAAGCGACGTGCAGGAGTTGCTGAGCCTGGCTCTGGTGTATATCGGCCTGATGCTGTCGTGTGCCGCGCTGATTTCTCTGGCGCTGATTCAGGCCTGCGTGACCATGAGCTTCAACGAGCGCCGCCGAGAGGTGGCTTCGCTCTTGGTGCAGGGCGTGCGAACAAGTCAGGTGTTTGCGTTACTGTTTCGCGAGACGCTGCTGCTCTGGTTGATTTCGGCCGGGTTGGGAATCGTCTGTGGCTTTGCCGCTGGTGATTGGTTGCTGGGGCACTATCAGCCCGACCTGCTGGCCCTGCGTTTGAAGTTGGGTCCGCTGGCAGTGGGGGGCACGCTGGCTGCGGGTTTTGGGGTCACCATGTTGGCTTCGGCAAGCGCCATGCGCGACCTGATTCGAACTCCCCTTGCCGAGGCCACTCGCAGTCCCGAGTAATTCTCCTTCCAGGAACATCCTGGACCGAGCAATAAGTCGATTGGATGCGATGGAAAGTATGCTTTTTGATGATGCTGCTGTGCGGCAGCCTGGCCTGGGCTCAAGACGATCCTACGCCGTCGCCCGTCATAGCTACCGAGACTCCCGCCCCCACACCTGGGGCCACCTATCTGCTGACCGACATTCCGGCTGCCTTGGAAGACACCCGGCGCGAGTTGGAGGCTGTGCTTCAGGGGCTTGAGTCAGGAGCGCGCATCGAGAACCTGGAAACCGAACTGGCCACTTTGACTCTACAAATCGAAGAGGGCAACCGCGAACTGAGTCTGCGCCTGGCCCAAAACCCTTCACTTTCGGAACTGCGAGACCTGAGCATTCGCTGGCAGAACACGGGTCGACCCTTGAGTACGCTGAAGCAGAACCTGAACAGTCTGGCAGCCAATCTGGGAGACAATCGCGATCGAATCGCCGAGTTGGAGTCTCGCTGGATCGCCACGCTCAGTACGGCATCGAGCGAACCCCTGCCTCTGGAGATCCGTCAGCAGATCCAGCTTTTGCTCACCGACCTGGGCAATACACGCCGGCGACTGGCCGACATTCGTTCCCAGACACTGGTCACCATCACTCGAGCAACCCAGGAAGAATCACGCATTCAGGCTCTGGCCGAACGGCTCGAAGATGCCAAGAAACAGCGTGTCGAGATGGTGCTGGTACACGACGGAGTGCCGGTGTGGAACCTGCGCCTGGAAGAACTTCAGCTGTCCACTCTATTACCCGCCATTGCGGATTCTCTGCACAGCCAGTCCGCAACCCTGCTCGACTATACCGCCAAGCACGGCGACCGATTCTTGCTGCACTTCATGCTGCTCGGGCTCCTCTATCTGGGGCTGCGCTGGGCGGCCCAGCGCGTTTGCTTCTGGGTGGAGCACGAGGAGAGCCTGCAGCGCACGGCCCAGGCCTTTACCACGCCCCTGGCCACGGGCCTGTTGTTGACTCTGCTGGCCGAACAGGTGATTTATCCAAATCCCCCGGCCATCTTCGAAGCCTTGTTGGGGGGGGTAGCGCTGGTTCCGGCCGTGCTGGTATTGCGGCGCATTTTAGAACCCAGCTTTCACGTGATTCTTTACAGTTTGCTGGCTCTGTTTGTGGTCGATCAGGCGCGAGCACTGTTGGCCTCGCAAAGTCTGCTGGTTCGAGTGCTGTTCACCAGTGAGATGGCGGTGATTTTTCTGGCCGGCCTGTGGAGAATTCGTCAACGAGTACCTCTGACGTATCCCGGTCAGCAATTCGTGCGCTGGTCCTCGCTGATGGCCTCGTCGCTGGCTTTTGTGGCGGCCAATCTGGGGTATCTCAGTCTGGCCTATCTGGTGGGCGACGCGTTGCTGTCGAGCGCCTATCTGGCGCTGCTCCTGTATCCGTTGGTGCGCATTTTGGAAAGTTTCACCATGTTTTCCTTGCGCGTTCCGCCGCTCTCGTTGTTGAGCTCGGTGCGCAACTACGGCGCGTTGTACCAGGCTCGAGTGCGCTGGATGTTGCGCTTTTTGGGTACGCTTGCCTGGGGTCTGACGACGCTGGACTTTTTGGGACTTTTGCCAGGCTTGCTCTCGGCTCTGACCTGGTTGCTGCAGTTGGGTTTCACGCTGGGCAGCGTGGACCTGAGACTGAAGGGTCTGGTAGCGCTGTTGCTGGCTCTATGGGTGCCTTATCAACTGAGTCGCTTCGCGCGCTTTATTCTGGACGAGGATGTCGCCCCCCGACTGGAGCTCAGTCGCGGGGCTGCCTATACCCTGTCGACCCTGGTTCACTATGCCTTTCTGTTGTTCAGCATCATGCTGGCGATGGGGGCGCTGGGCATCGATACCACCAAATTCACCATCGTGATCGGCGCACTGGGCGTGGGCATCGGTTTGGGCCTGCAGAATATCGTCAACAACTTTGTCTCGGGGCTCATCCTGCTATTCGAGCGCCCCATCGAAGTAGGCCACGTGATCGAGGTGGGTGGGCAGACCGGTGTGCTTCAGCGCATCGGGTTGAGAGCCAGCATTCTACGCACCCCCGACGGGTCGGAGGTGATTGTGCCCAATGGGGAACTGCTTTCGACCCGGGTGATCAACTGGACGCTTTCTGACCAGCGGCGCATGATTCGCATTCCCGTTGGGGTTGCCTATGGCAGCTCGGTCGACCAGGTGCAGGGCATCTTGTTGAAGGTGGCTGAGGAACATCCAGCGATCCTCAAAGCGCCTCCGCCGGCGGCCTTGTTTACCGACTTTGGTGAAAGTTCGCTGAACTTTCTGCTCAACTGCTGGACCGACCAGTATGACCGTTGGGTCGTCACCCGCAGTGAGATGCTCAAGAGTATTTCCGACGGGTTGGGGGCCGCCAACATTGAGATTCCCTTCCCTCACCGCACTCTTCACATCGTTCCGTCGACCGAAGGCCCTAGACCGGAAGAGCCCCAGGAGTGACATAAGCGTATGGACATGGTCTTTCGGCTTTCCCCAAACCCTGGCAGCACCAGCTGCGAGGTCGCCTTTCCTGCTTCGTCCGTCTCCCAGGACAACAGCCCCGAACGGCTGCTATTGACCACCTGGCTGGCGGGGTTGTCGAGCCGTTAACAATCCTGTAACAATTCGACGACATTTTGGCAATACTGTAAATACAGTCGAATCCAAGATGGAGGTCAGCCCCGATGGCAATGATTCAAGGTCCCGGAAGTTTTTCCAACAACCCCCTCAACAAGGCCGGACGGGCTCCCGCCGGTAAGCCAGCCGCCGAGGAAGGTGCTCAGAGCCTTCCCAGCGACAGTGCCGTCTTTACGCCGGCCGAGTTTCCCACTCGTGGGCCGGGAATGGACACTCGCGTCGAGATTCCGGCCGAGGTGGCTCATCGGTCGCCTGCCGAAGTTCCCGCTCCGGGCCAGTCCACCGTGCAGACTCGCTTCGAAACACCTGCGACTCCGCGGATTCCCGCCGAGTTCGACGGAGCCTTCCTGGTGGGGCCCGGCATGGGTAGCCTTTCGGGGATCAGTTCCATCGGTGGTCCGTCGGCTGCCAGTGGAGTTAGCGACAAAGCCTTCACCAACGGACTGGGCTCCACGCGATTGGAAGGCCTCGGTGGCAAGGTGTTGGCCGATCTGAGCAGTCCCTTCGGAAAAATCAGCTAGTTCGGCTCACGCTGGCAATCGTTCCGCCCCCCAGAACCTCATCGCCCTGATAGAACACCGCCGCCTGACCGGGAGTAAGCGCCCGTTGAGGCTGGTCGAAGTGAACTCGAAGGCGGTGGGGTTCTATACTTTCCAGGCGGGCCTCAGCCCCCGGGGTGGCGTGACGATATTTCACCCAGGCGCGCTCGGGTACGGGCTGAATCCAACTCAGCTCTTCGACCTCCATGGATGAAGCCATCAGATCGTCGACGTCTCCCACCACTACCTGACCGCTGGCCACCCGCAGCTCCATCACGTAGCGCGGCTTGCCGGTGGCGATTCCCAGCCCTTTGCGCTGTCCTACGGTGTATAGCTCGACCCCTTCGTGACGACCGAGAACGGTGCCATCCTTTTCCAAGATCTCGCCGGAGCGCATTTCTCCCAGTTCTTTGCGAAGGAAGCCGGCCGTGTCGCCGTCGGGAATGAAGCACAGGTCCATGCTCTCGGGCTTGTTGGCCACCGAATCCAGGCCCAGTTCTCGGGCCAGGTCTCTCACCTGGCTTTTGGCCAGTTCACCGATGGGAAACAGCGAGCGCGAGAGCTGAGCCTGTGTCAGCGATGCCAGCACATAGGATTGGTCCTTGCTGGCGTCGAGCCCCTTGAGCAGGTGAAAGCGGCCGCCCTCTTCACGGATCCGAGCGTAGTGACCGGTGACCACCTTATCGGCGCCCAATTCTTGGGCACGCTGCATGAGGTGGTCGAACTTGATGTGCTGGTTGCAACGTCGACAGGGGTTGGGCGTCCGCCCGCGCGCGTATTCCTCGAGAAAATCGTCGATGACGTGCTTGCGAAACTCATCGCGCAGGTTAAAGGCATAGTGAGGAATGCCCAGCTTCCAGGCTACTTTTTCGGCATCGGTGACGTCCCACACCGAGCAACAGCCTCTGCCGGCCGGCGCGGCCTGGGTTTCGTTGGGGGAAAGCGTCATGGTGACGCCGATCACTTCGTATCCCTGTCGATGCATCAATGCCGCCGCAACGGACGAATCGACTCCCCCACTCATGGCTACCACCACACGCTTCATATCATCTCCTTGTGAAACAAAAACAGCCGACCGAAGCCGGCTGCTACCTCTTTCGAGCAGGTTACTTCCGGCTGGTAAGCAGAGCCAGAATGGATTGGAACAGGTTGAACAGGCCAGCAAACAGGGCCAGAGCACCGTAGGCCGGTTCGTTGAATTCCGGGTCGCGCAGCACCGTTGAGGTTGCCCACAGCAGTTGCAGCGAACCCAGGATGCCGATGGCGCCGAAGATAACCAGCGACAGCGTGGCGTTCTGGATCCAGAATGCCTGGATCGGGATGATGGCCAGCAGGGCCCAGGCCATACCGGAGCCCATACCCTTCAGCATGTTGAACTGAGCACCGCTCTGGTAGACATAGCCCGAGATACCCAGAAACACCGCGGCCGTGATCACCAGTGCTGATTGCACGAGGTTGGGCGCATCGGAGCCCAGACCCGATTTTACCAGCGCCACGAACACCAGCGGGCTCAGGGCAACGCCGGCAAAGGCGCCGTGGCCAGCCAGCAGCAGGGCAGCATTTTTGGAGGATCGGCGGGCGGCTCCCATAAGCATCGTGGGAATCACGTTGAGCCCCACCATGGCCAGAATCCAGCCCATCGGGCCAGCCATAAAGCGAATCACTTCGAGGTTGCGGCTGCACATCCAGCCGGAGGCCATTGCGGCAAATACGGCGATGGCCAGCAACCGGTAGGTTTCGCGAATGGCTTCGGCGCGCTCGGAAACACCGATCACCCGAACGTGGGTATTGGGGACGAAGACCTGACGCGGGTCAACCGCCTGTTCTACGTACTGAGACGACGTGTGACGCTCGTCAAGCTCTCGGGGGTTATACATAGCTCCTCCTTTGACCAACCTGGATCTTCTAACTTCTTAGCCGGTGGCCTGGTTCCTCGTTCTGAACCCGGAATTTGCCAGGGGTTGGAACTCGACCTGCGAACCCTGCGGGGGTGAACTGGTCGGCACTGGATTGGGATGCTCTGGAGCTGGTACTGCAGCTGGCCTGCCAGGGCGGGGCCAGGGTTGCACCCAACCCGCTGGTGGGGGCTGTGTTGGTGCGCGAAGATGAGGTCGTCGGCCAGGCTTTTCATCGTGCGGCGGGTGAGCCTCACGCCGAGGTGCTGGCCCTGCAACAGGCTGGAGATCGGGCCCGCGGCTCGACCCTGTACATCAATCTTGAACCCTGTTGCCATCAGGGGCGAACGCCGCCGTGCGTTCCCGAGTTGCTGGCGGCGGGCGTGGAACGGGTGGTGGTGGGCCTGCGCGACCCTGACCCACGGGTGCGGGGAGGAGGGGTTGAGGCCCTGCGACAGGCCGGAGTGGTGGTGCAGTCCGGGCCCGGAGAGTGGGTCCAGCGTTGCCTCGAACTCAATCGGAGCTTTGTTCATTCGGTGCTTTTCCAGCGGCCGTTTGTCACCCTGAAATATGCCATGACGCTCGACGGATTTGTGGCTACCCAGGCGGGCGAGGCGCGCTGGATCACCGGTGCGCCGGCTCGTCAGCGGGTTCACGAAGAGCGGGCCCTGCATGCGGCCATGCTGGTGGGAAGTGGCACCGTGCTGCGTGATGACCCCCACCTCAACGTTCGCGGCCTGGCCGGAGCCCAGCAGCCCATCCGGGTGGTGGCCGACCGCCGGGGCCGCACCTCCCCTGAGGCTCGCCTGTTTAACTCGCCCGGTGGACCGATCTGGCTGGCCCATGGTGCCCTGGCCGAGGAGTCGTGGAAGGCTTCTGTGCGCCAGGCCGGGGGCGAACTTTTTAGCGCAGAACATCCCGAGGAACTGCTGGCGCATCTGCATTCGCAGGGCCTGCGCAGCCTCTTTCTGGAGGGCGGTCCGACCCTGGCCGGGGCTTTTCTCGAGGCCGGCCTGGTGCAGCGGGTGCTGGTCTTCGTCGCTCCGGTGCTGATCGGAGGCCAGGGTCGCCCGGCCCTGGAAGGGCGGGGAGTTTCTCTGATGAAAGACGCAGTTCGCCTGCAGCGCTGCTCCTGGAGCGTGCTCGGCGACGACTGGATGCTGGACGGCGAACTGGATTCCGCCTGGCGAGAGTGGGAGGCAAATTGTTAGATCGCGCCGAGGCCATCGCCTTGCTGCAGACTCCCTGGGACCGGTTGGAGCCGCTGCTTCAGCGCGCCTCGGCGCTGCGTGACGAGTTTAGTGGTCGGGTGTTGACCTACTCACCCAAGGTATTTTTGCCGGTTACCAATCTGTGTCGCGATCGGTGTGCTTACTGCACCTTCCGCAAAAGTCCCAAGGACGCCGGCGCCCACACCATGACCCTCGAGGAAATCGAGCAGGTGTCGCGTCAGGGCGTGGCCCGTGGATGCGCCGAGGCTTTGATGTGCCTCGGCGACCGCCCCGAGGCCGTATACCCCAGCTATCAGGATTTCTTGCGCCGGGTGGGGGCTGATACCACCGCCGATTATGTCTATCAGGCCTGTGAACGCGCTTTGCAGGCCGGGTTATTGCCCCATACCAACGCCGGCTTGCTTACCCGCCAGGAAATGGCCCGACTGCAGCCCGTCAATGTCAGCCTGGGGCTGATGCTTGAAAACATCAGCCCCCGCCTTCGTCACAAAGGGGAAGCCCACGCCGCCGCCCCCGACAAAGAACCGGCGCTGCGAATCGCCATGCTTGAGCAGGCGGGTGAATTGCGCATCCCGTTTACCACCGGGCTGCTGGCCGGAATTGGCGAGACCATCGAAGAGCAGGTTGACACGCTGATCGAAATCGACCGCATTCATCGTAGCTACGGGCACCTGCAGGAAGTCATTGTGCAGACCTTTCGCAGCAAGCCCAACATTGTGATGCGCGACCATCTGGAGATGGAGGATTGGGAGCTGGTGCGCCTGTTGGCCGTGGCCCGTCTGATGTTGCCCCGCATGCACCTGCAAGCGCCTCCCAATCTTACGCCGCTGGCTCACCGCATGCTGATTCGCGCCGGGCTTGACGATTGGGGGGGGATCAGCCCGCTCACCCAGGATTTTATCAATCCCGAGGCTCCCTGGCCCCATATCGAGGCACTGGCACGGGTGTGTGAAGAGGAGGGCTATCAGCTCAAACCCCGTCTTCCCGTCTATGGAGAATATCTTTCCTGGGTGCATCCGGCTCTTCGCGAGCCGCTGCAGCAGGTTGCGGAGCGTATCGGCCTTGTTGCAGCGTGAAGCCCTTTCCCCCGAAGTGTATCAAGCTCTGAGTCGGGCTTTGGACGGTTACGAGCTTTCGTTGCCCGAGGCCCTGCCGCTGACCGGCGCGGTAGGCTCCGACCTTTGGGCCATGCAGGCCGTGGCCGATAGGCTCCGTGAGCGCCAGGTGGGCGAGCGTGTGACCTACGTGATCAACCGCAACATCAACTTCACCAATGTGTGCATCAAGCACTGTGGTTTTTGCGCCTTCAGCCGCGATTTTCGCACCGAGGAGGGCTACATGCTCTCCGACGAGGAAATTTTGCGCCGCGTGGCCGAGGCGGTTGACCTCGGGGCCACCGAGGTGTGTATCCAGGCCGGGCTGCCCCCCAAGATGCCGGGCGACCTGTATATCCAACTGACTCGCAAGATCAAGGCTCGCTTTCCGGGGCTGCTGATGCATGCCTTTTCACCCGAGGAGGTGCTGTACGGCGCCATAAGGTCGCGCTGCAGCATTGGCGAGTATCTCCAAGAACTCAAGCGGGCCGGGCTCGACAGCCTGCCGGGCACGTCGGCCGAATTGCTCGTGCCCGAGATTCGCGACCGGGTGGCCCCGGGCCGTATCAGTGTGGAGCAATGGCTGGAGGTGATCCGGGGCGCTCACCAGCTGGGGCTGACGACCACTTCGACGATGATGTTCGGCTTTGTGGAAGAGCCTCGCCACTGGCTGGAGCATATGCAGCTGCTGCGCCAGGTTCAACGTGAAACAAAAGGCTTCACCGAGTTCGTTCCGCTGGGATTCGTGCACCACGAAGCCCCGATGTATGGCCGTCAGCCGGGTGTGCGACCCGGTCCCGGTGGGGCTGAGGTGCTACGGGTGCACGCGCTGGCACGAATTTTTCTGGGCACGGCCATCCCCAATCTGCAGGTCTCCTGGGTGAAAGAAGGGGTGAAGCTGGCCCAGGCTCTACTGATGGCGGGGGTGAACGATCTGGGCGGCACGTTGCTCAACGAGAGTATTTCGACGGCCGCCGGCTCGGGTCACGGGCAGCGGATGACGCCGGCCCAGTTGCACGAGCTGATCGAAGGAGCAGGTCGACGTGCTGCCGAGCGCAACACCAAATACGAGATTCTTCGGGACTATGCCCCCGGCCAACGGCCCGACTCTCCGCTGGATCGGGTCAGCGATGCCGATGCCCGCTTTGGCTCTTATCAAGAACTCGTCAGCTCGACTCAGCATCGCTATGAGCGCGCGGGAAAATCTCGCGGTTAACCGGGCCTTTTCCCCAAAGCCCCAGCAGGCCGGCTGTGCCGAAAACGATCATGCCCAGGCAGGCCCATTGGTAGACGGTGAAGGGCCCGTAGAAAACATGGTTCTCTCGGGTCAGTTCATCGAGAAAGCGGATCACTCCGTATCCCGCCAGGAACGTGTAGAAATTTTGACCGGCGAAGCGGAGCCGGGGCAGTTGATAGGTGACCAGCGCCAGCAGGCCAAGGTCGGCCAGCATTTCGTAAATCTGCGAGGGATGTCGGGGGCCGCCGGGCACCCCGGGTCCCAGCACGCCTTCGGGAAAAGTGACCGCCCAGGGCAGGTCGCAGATGGCGCCGTGACAGCATCCGTGGGCAAAGCAGCCCAGCCGACCGAAAGCCATGCCCACAAGCAGGGGACCGGCCAGAAAATCGAAGAGATTCACCACGGGCACGCCGTCGCGGCGATACCTCAAGTAGAGGTAACCAGCCGTAAACAGCACGCCGCCCATAATGGTCAGCCCGCCCTCGCGAAGGTTCAGAATGCGCAGCGGATTGGCCAGATACTCGCCCGGATGTTGCAGGATGTAGCCCAGCCGAGAGCCTGCTACTCCCAGTAAAATTGCGGTCATGACCCGCTCTTCTACAGCCGATTCCTTGTAGCCAAAGCGGCGGCTCAGATAGAGGGCGAACTGATTGGCCAGGAAAAAGGCCGTGGCCAGCAGGGCCCCATAGGTATAGAGCTTGAAACCGCCGATATCGACCAAAACCTGATGCATTCGGGGCGCTTACCCGGGGCTTTTCCTCTCGAAACCAGGACTCTCCCTCGGGGTACATAAATACAACTCAGGGGACGCCCCCGATCAGGACGGGCACCGTCGAGGAAAGGCTGAGAGTTCTTGGATTCACCCAAGACCACCCGAACAGGCACCAGAACCCGCCGGAAAATCTTTTCCTGCCCGGTTTGCGACGAGGTATTCGTCGATGAAGAGAGCCTGCGTCGCCACGAACTCACCCACCAGAACGCCGATGCGCCGGCCGCTGAGGAAGAGGCGGGGGGCGGCGAACCCCCCCCGGCACCGAGTGCCGAGCCCGTGGCCGCGGCCCCCTCGGCTGAGCCCGCCGAGGCCCCGGCGCCAGCTCCGCCGGCCGAAGCCGCTGAGGGGCGGCCCGTGCGCACGCTCAGTTCGGTGCGTCGTCAGGCCCAACAGCAACAGGCTCAGGCCGCTCAGGTCGAAGCTCCCAGCACGTTTCTAGAAACCGAGCAGCCGGCTCTGATGCCGGTCGATCCGGATGCTACCCAGGCCGTACTGCCCTCCGAACTGGGTCCCATGGGATGGGAGCCCGAGCAGAGTGGTTCAGGTGGAGGTTTAGGCCGGGCCTGGGGCGCCCTGGAGGACTTTTCCGAGTGGGTGGTTCGGGGCTGTAAGAACACCCTCGGGTTTGTCGGTTCTTCGGTGGTTTCCGGGCTGCAGCTGGCTCTTCGGGGTCTTTTGGTGCTGGCTCTGGCGGCCGGCTGCCTCTACCTGGGCACCTGGTTCGGGCGGGTTTACGGCCCCAAGCTGTGGGGCCAGCCGGTCGACGCCCCGGTGATTCCACCCACTCGCACGGTGGGCACCAGCCCCAAGGACGCTCGGGCCTCGGTGCGCCAGTTGGTGGAGGATTTTTATGCCGCCATTGACAGTGCCGACTACAAAAAAGCCTATGGTTGTTTGAGCAACGAGTGGCGAAAAGAGCTTTCCTACGACGCCTTTGCCAAGGGCTATCGGGATACCAAGAAGGCTCGCTGTGATGTCAAAGACGTGCGCTCGCTGCCGGGGGGGCGCTATCAGGTCGACGTGACCCTCGAGGTGGTCAATGCTAAAGGCAAGCCAGAACGACTTCAGGGGTCCTATGTGGCCGTGCTGGGATCGGCGGGATGGCGACTGGACGAGGGTGGTTTCCGCTAGTCCGGCTCGAAAACCCCAAAGCCAAAATTGAGCCGCGCCGAGGCGGCAAAGAAGCTGACCACAAAACCGAGTTCGGTGATTTCCTCGGCACTGAAGTGCAACTGCAGCCGGGCGAAGTCATCGCTGCTGACCTGTTCGTGGCCGCCAAACAAGCGGCGAGCGAATTGCAGCATGACCTGTTCGGCCGCGGGAAAACGCTCGTCGGGTTGGCTCAGCTGCGAGATTTTGTCGAGTGTCAGGCCTTGTTCCAAAGCCTCGGTGCTGATTTGAGCCTGACACACCTCGCAGCCACTCAGTTGAGCCAGCAGGTGGCGTACCATCTCCTTGCGCACGACCCCCAGTCGGCCCGGTTGGCGCGTCACCTGATAGTACAGATCGAGCCAGGCTTTGAGGATTTCCGGGCAGTGTCCCAGCCCCAAAACCACGGCCCGACGCTGGGGATCTGCAGCGTAGTCGTGCAGAAGCTCGGAAAGTTGATCCGGCTCTAGGCGGGGCAGTCGCACAGGGGCCCCACACGTTCCACCAGGGAACGGTCGATGTCCGCCAGGTTGGCACAGCCCACCAGATGCATGGCTTCTTCAAGCTCGTGGCGCAGCTGCTGGAATACGTCCACAACGCCTTGCTCGCCGGCGGCCGCCAACCCCCACAGCAGGGGGCGACCCACCAGCACCAGCTGAGCTCCCAGGCACAGGGCCGTCAGGACATCACCGCCGCGACGAATCCCTCCGTCCATCCAGACCTCCACCGATTCGGGCAAGGCTTCCCGAATGGGAGCCACGCAATGCAGGGTGGCAGGGCTCTGATCGAGTTGGCGGCCTCCATGATTTGAGACCACCACGGCGGCTACTCCCTGGTCGGCGGCTCGGCGAGCGTCGTCGGGACGCACCACCCCTTTGACGACCACGGGCAGGCGGGTTTGTTGCTGGAGCCAGGCCAGATCCTTCCAGGAAAAGGTCGGGTCCAGTTGAGCCCCCACGTAGTCGACCAGACCCCCGTCGCCCAGAGAGCTGCGCGATTCGCCCTGGACATTGGCCAGCGTAAGTCCTTGGGGCAAGGTAAAGCGATTGCGCAGGTCGCGCTCGCGGCCGCCGTGCACGGGCAGGTCGACGGTGACGACCAGGGCTCGGGCCCCGGCGGCCTCGGCCCGCTGCACCAGTTGGCGGGTTACGCCGCGGTCTTTGTAGACATAGAGCTGAAAGAACACCGGCGCCGGGCTGGCCGCCACCACCTCTTCCATGGGCTTGTTGGAGAGGGTGCTGAGAATGAATAGCGCGTCCAGGCTGCCCAGAGCTCTGGCGCTGGCCACTTCGCCCTCGGGATGGGCCATGCAGTGAAAGGCGGTAGGGGCAGCCGCCAAAGGCATGGACACCGGGTGTCCCAGCACGCGGGTGGAGAGGTCGACTTTCTCGATTCCAGCCAGCACCCGATAGTGCAGGACGTATTCTTCATAGGCCCTGCAGTTGCGACGCAGTGCTCGCTCGTCGCGCGCCCCGCCTCGATAGTAGTCGTAGGCGGGTCGAGTCAGTCGGGCTGCGGCCGCAGTTTCGACGTCGTGTAGATTGATCACCGTAGCAGGCTCCTTTGTCGGCGTAGTTCGTCCAGCTGATCGTGCAATAAACGGCTTTCCTCCAGGGCCAGGCGCAGGTCGCGAGGCATTTCGCTACTTTGCTCCAGACATCGGTACACCTGACCTCCCTTCAGCAGCGCCAGTTGGATACGCGATTGGGCGGTGTTGAGGTGCACCGAATCGAGCGACTCCAGCCTCTGCCCCAAGAGTTCCCATTGTTTACGGGGTGACTTCTGATAGGCGCTTTTCAGCTCCTGGAGACGTTGCTGCAGAACCTCGAATGACTCTACCGCCTGCCGATAGTCGTCGATCAACTCCTGGAACGTCTTTTTCCCGGTTCGTCTGCACAGCTCGCGGGCTACGCTACGGTCGCGATAAAAAGACAGTCGCCAGAATGCGGTGCGATAGCGTTGAGTGCCATACCCCTTTTTGAGCAGCTCGCCGAAGCGGGGGTGAGCTTCACAGGCCCGCAACAAGGGCAGAAGTGCCTCTTTGTGTCCCTCGAGTCGCTGACGCTCGGTTTCGATGCTCTCGATTTGCTCTTCGGCCGACTTGCTGAAATCGGGGTGAGACTCCAGTTCCCGACGACGGTTCAGGATGTCCTGGCGGTCTCTCTCGACGTGCTGACGGAAGGCTGGTCCGAGAAAATCCAGGCCCGTCCAGCGCTGGGCCCGGCTCAAGGCCTCGTCGCTGAGATCGGGCAGCAACTGGCTGGCCAGAGTCCGAGCCTGGCTACGCAACCGATCTTCCAACTTTTCGATACGTTGGCGCAGATCCAGCAAGGCTTTATTCACGCTGCTCCGCCTGGCGGAAAAACTCGAACACCGCCTCCAGCAACGTGCTGGCGTCGGGAACTCGATTTTCATCGATGAGAAACAACAGACAGTGGCGCTGCTCCATCAGGTGTTCCAGTTCGTCGGCGCTGACGCCGTCTTCCCGGGTCACATATTCGTAGCCGATGCGCGCCTGGGGATCGTATCCATCAAGCTGCACCCGAAGCCCCGCCAGTTCCAGCCAGTAGTCTTCCAAAATGGTATAGCCCTGGGCCTCGAAGGCTTCGCGGAGGACCACACGCCCATCGGTCTCACTCAGCATCTGGCTACTATACTTGGCCACCGCAAGGCCGTCCAGGAATGCAGGGGATGCTCTGAGAACCTTAGAGCATGAACTGGAGAGAACATCTTGAGCAGCGGCTGATTCGCTACTGCGCCATCGCCACCCCGAGCGATCCCGAGTCGACCACGGCCCCCAGCACAGAGTATCAATGGGAATTGTTGCGCTTGCTGGAGCAAGAATTGAAGGAATTGGGTGCCCAAGAGGTCGAGCTGGGTAGCTACGGGCATCTCATGGCCACCATACCGGGAAATGCCGAGGGGCCGGTGATCGCCTGGATGGCCCACGTGGATACCAGCCCCCAGTTCAACCCTATGGACGTCAAGCCTCTGGTGCATCGCAACTACCAGGGGCAGGATCTGGTGCTGCCTGACGACCCCAGCCAGGTTATCCGCCCTCAGGATTGCCCCTATCTGGGCACCCGGCTTGGTCACGATATCGTTTCGGCCAGTGGCAAGAGCCTGTTGGGCGCCGATGACAAAGCCGGGGTGGCCATTGTGATGACGCTGGCCCAGCGCCTGCTTGGTGATGCCTCGATCAAACGCCCCCGCACCCGATTGTGCTTTACTCCCGATGAGGAGATCGGCAGGGGCATTCGGCATCTTGACTTACAACGACTGGGTGCCGATTTTGCTTATACCCTCGACGGTGGGGAGGTGGGCGAACTCTGTTACGAGACGTTTTCGGCCGACAAGGCGGTGGTGACGATCACCGGTGTTTCTATTCACCCCGGCTATGCCAAAGACAAGCTGGTCAACGCACTCTACCTGGCCAGTCAGCTCGTCATGATGCTGCCCAAGCAGCAGCGCACGCCTGAGACCAGTGCGGGTCGAGAAGGATTTATCCACGTTGGCAGCTTGCAAGGAACCTCGTCAGAAGCCACCTTGCAGCTCATCCTGCGCGATTTTGAGCTGGACGGGCTGACCTCCCACCGTCAGCTCATTCAATCGATTTGTGACGCCCTTCAACAGGCCGAGCCGCGGGCTCAGATCAAGGTAGAGTTCATCAGTCAGTATCGCAACATGCGCTACTGGTTGGAGAAGAACCGGGCCCCGGTCGATCTGGCTGCGGAGGCCTATCGTCGCTGCGGCATTGAACCCCAGCTCACGGTGCTGCGGGGCGGAACCGACGGCTCGTGGCTGACGGAAAAAGGGCTGCCTACCCCCAATCTGTTCACCGGCATGCAGAATTTTCACGGTCCCCTGGAGTGGGTCAGCCTGCAAGATATGGAGCAGGCTCTCGAGGTCTGCAGTGCGTTGGTCACCCTGGCCACCGAGCAGATGGTCGCCAGCGAGTCGGCGCGATGAGCCGGCTGCGTCAGGTGTTGGCTCTGTGGTTGCTGGTGTTGCTGGTGGCCGGGTCGGAGCCCTCTTCCCACCTGACTTCAGCACTCAATCAAAGGGCGATTGAGATCTTCCGCCAGTTGGGCAGTCCTCAGCAGAGTAGCAGCTTTTGCCCGGCCAGTTTGTGGTTCTTGCTGGCCGCCTTAGAGGTGGGATCCGGCCCACCGGACGATGCTACTCTGGGAAGGTTTCTGAATTTGCCCTCTCCCGTCCAACCCCAGCTTCGACGCTGGGAGTTGGGTTTGCGTTCTGGCAAAGGGTTTCGTTCCTCCAGTTCTTTCTGGCATGCCCTGACGGCTCCGCTCCAGGGCGACTTTCAGGCTCTGCTGGATCGCCACCAGAGGGTGGATTTCTCTCAACCGGTTCGGGTCTGCGCCAGCGTCAACCAGTGGGCCAATCAGGCCACCGAGGGAAAAATCCCCGAGCTTCTGGTTCCTGGCGATCTGGTCGGGGCCGAGGCACTGCTGATCAATGCGGTGTTGCTGAAGGCAAAGTGGCAACACCCCTTCGATCGCGCTCGCACGAACGAAGGCGAGTTCTGGCGGGCCGACGGCACGGTAGTACGCGTGCCGATGATGTTTCAAGAAGGCTTGTTTCGGCGGGTGAGCTCCTCAGAGGTCGAGGGGCTTTTGCTCGACTATTCGGCCGATTTGGGCTGGAGCTATCTGGCCCTGAAACCGTCCACAGGCCGCTCGTTGGAGCAACTCGAGTCCCAACTCGAATGGGCTCAGCTGCAAGCCTGGTTGGCTTCGGCCGAGGCCACTCAACTCAGGTGCCGTTTGCCTCGCTACCGCACCTCCTCCCGACTGGATTTGACGACCGTTCTCAAATCTGGGCCGCTGGAAAGTTACTTCAAGCCCGGAGTAAACCTGGGGAAGATTTCCAGCGGCGCAGCCGGACTCTACATCAGTGCCATGTTTCAGGATGTCGACCTGGAAGTCGACGAAAGCGGCACCACCGCGGCGGCGGCAACAGTGGCGGTCATGACGCGCGGGATGCCAGAAACGATCAGTTTCGACCGCCCCTTTCTGTACTTTGTGCTCGACTCGGAGCAGAAAATCGTCTTCATGGGCCGCTATGTGGGTCCACAGCGGTAAGGAAGCGCTTCTCTAACAGAATGTGAGGCGAGCCGCTGCGTCGCGCGCGAACCCCAATCACATCAAAGCCTGAGAGGATATTGAGCAACAGCATTCGGCGAAACTCGTTGCGAGTATGAGTGCGCACGCTGTGATACCCGCGCTCACGAAGTTCCTGGTGCTGGATTTCCATGAGCCGACGACCGATGCCTCGCCCCTCCCAAGCCTGATCGACCGCTCCCAGCCAGCTGTAAAATCGGCGGGGCTTGTCTGCATAGCCGAGCTTGAAGCCCACCAGTTTGCCTTCTTCGTGGGCGACGACCAGCAATCGACGGCGATGCATTCGCAGGGTGTTCAGTAAGCGCTGAAGGGGAATTTCGTGGAGTCGCTGGCGGATCAGAGCCTGACAGTCGCGCAGCCAGGGTCGATTGCGCAACGGCTCGAGAACCAGATATTCCAACTTGGACATGGCTGAAACTCCTGGGTATACTTCGGCCTTGCCATTTTCTGAGCGTGGCCTGCTACACCTTTGAGAGGTTCACTGCAGGTTTTGCTTGCGGGTGTCTCGCTCGCGCTTGTTGGAGCGTATCTGCTTCCATTTGGAACTGCGAGAGAGCTCTCGTCCAGAACTGGACATCGCGACGAACTCTTGAGGCAGCAGCTTCAATTTCTTTGACGAGAGCGCCTTGGAAGGCTCGCCCAGCTGGCGCTTCAGCTCGCCCATGAGATATTCGCTGAAGGTGCGTAGAAATTCGTCGAGCGGCTCGGACAGCAGCAACTCCAGCGTCAGGCGGCAATCTTCCCACTGCTGTAAATGCAGCTGAGCGGCGGCCAGATGGGCTCGGTAAAAGTCACTGTAGGGCTCTTGCTGAAGTGCCTGGCGAAAATATCCCAGCGCCAGCCCGGGCTGCTTCATCAGCAGGTGCACCCAGCCCACGTGGTCGGCCATCTCGGGATTTTCCGGGTCAAGCTCCAGGGCCTTTTCAAAAAGGACCAGAGCGACATCGTACTGATTCTTCTGATAATAGAGCCAGCCCAACCCGGAATAGGCTTCGACCATCGAGGGTTCGAGGCGCAGAGCACGGCTGTAGTATCGCTCGGCCAGATCGGCCTGTTGCAGGTTCTCGTAACACCAGCCCATTTGAAAGGCCACCAGACCGGAATTGGGCTCCAGGACCTCTCCCTTTTTCAGCGTCAACAGGGCCTTCTCCCAATGGTCCTGGGCCATGTAGATGCTGGCCAGCAGCTCATACAGGTTGGCTCGGGGTCCCAGCTCTTGCAATGACCTCAAAGCCAGTTGCTCGGCCTGTTCCTGCTCGCCGATGCGGCTGAGGCACAACGCCAGCTGGGGGTTGAGTTGAGTTTCTCGCTGGGGCTGGAGTTCAATGCAGCGAGCCCAGTGTTCCAGAGCCTCTTCATAGAGTTCTAGCTGTGACAAGGATTGAGCCAGAAGGTGGTGAGCTTCGGCGAACTCGGGTTGGGCTTGAACCACTTCCTTCAGCAACCGCGCGGCCGATTCGTGGTCGCCGAGGTGCGAGTAGAGCCTGCCCAAACTGAACTTGGCCGGGAGTTGATATCCCGCTTCGGCTTCGCGCAAGACCCTTAGAAATTCGACCTCGGCCTGGTGGGGGCGGCCCGTGTGAAACCAGCACCAACCCAGCTGCAGCCGGGCCTCGGGCAACTGGTCGTTTTCCTGAAGTGCCTTTTGCAAATAATCGATAGCCTGGCTCAGGCGACCCTCTCCAAGAAACAACGAGCCCAGTCCGGCAGCAGCGTCGGCCGAGTTGGGATTGCGGGCAAGTCCTTCTTCGAAAGCCAGACGGGCCTGGTCGGACTGTCCCAGCTTTTGAAAGACCTCGCCCAGTTTGACGTAGGGCGAGCTGGCTTCAGGCTTGAGGCGGATGGCCTCTTTCAGATGGTCGACGGCTTCGTCGCTTCGGCCCAGTTCGCAGAGGACATCCGCATTGAGGAACTGGATGCTGGCTTCCGCCGGCACCGACTGCAGCGCTCGCTTGAGCCACTCCAGCGCTTCGGAGGCTCGGCCCTGACGACGCAAGACCGCGGCCAGGTAGTGGTAGGCCTCAACGCAGCCCGGGTCGCGCTGGATGGCTTGTTGGAGCTGGATGCGAGCCTCTTCAACCAGACCCAGGCGACAGAAACTTTTGCCACTCTCCAATAGCCTCAACGACTCGGGTTCGACCCGATCTACAGGAGCATCTTCGGAGTTTGAGGATAAGTGAAACACGCTGACCTGATGGCCCAGTTCGTGGAAAGCCTGGCGAATTTCCTCTTGTCCCCAGCCCAGTTCCCCTGGGGGGCAGACCAGCAGACCCTCTTGGGGGGGGGAGAAGAACGGCACCGCGGTGATACGCCCCAGCAGGCCCGGGTGACGCTTACAGAATTGGTCGATCAGTTTCTTCAGTCGTGCCGCGGCGTGAGAGGAGCGGCGCTTGTATTGAACGCTTACTAGAAAAAAATTCAAGCTCTTACTCCTCTTAGGTGCCGGATGACGGGTCATTATAGCACGCAAGAAAAAAGTTCAACAAGCGAACACTCGAATTTTTTTCAAGCCTTTAGGGGCGCGGTTTGATGCAGTTCCGGGCGAACACAGTACTAACCGGGTTCTTCCGATTCGGTGGGAGCTTCTTCGGACGACTCCTCTCCTGGCAGTTCACGCGGCAGAAAAGGGTCGGGGTAAAGGGGCGACAGACCGCTGTAGCGGCACTTCACATCGGCCTGATAACACTCCACGATGTTCTCGCAAAAGATGGCACCCTCGGGACCTTTGTTGTGGGGACCGCGGTAGTCGGAGTACTCGATCAGGATGTTGACCTTTTTCTTCTGGATGTAGCAGAAGCGACAGTGAGGCTCAAGGGCCTTTTGCTTAAGAGCGGCCGCCTCTTCTTGACGCGCTTGTCTGACGACGTAGGATAATCGCTTCATTGTAAGCTCTTTTCTGAGTATACCAAGTAGCAGCGTGTTTGTCTCCCTACCTGGGGGGTCCCTGGTCCATTCCGCTCTCCGTTTGCTGACACAGCTCTTGCAACCCCAGCCATAACAGCGCAACGGCGTGCCTTTTTTGAGGCGGTAAGGGGGCCAGCCACTGGCCGATTTCTTCAGCCTTCAAGGCCAGCACCTCTTGCCGACTTCGGCCCCAGGCCCACTGACACACCATGCTGGCCCCGGCGACCACGGGCGGACAGGCGCAAGCCTCGAAGCTCAGGGTGACGTTTTGCCGAGAATCAAAGCCCAGAAAAAGCTCAAGATGGTCCCCGCAAACCGGGTTGGACTGACGCACCGATCGCTGAAAATTTTCCGGGCGCCCACGGTGCTTGGGGGACTGGTAGTGTTCCCAAAGCGCTGCTGAATACACTTAGGGTTGAAAAGAACTCCCACAGCCACAGGACTTGCGGGCATTCGGGTTGTTGAATTTGAAGCCCCCGCCAAGCAGATCGGTGGTGAAGTCGACTTCGGTTCCCTTCAGGTAGAGCATGCTCTTCATGTCGACGGCGACTTTGACGCCTTCGGGAAACTCGAAGATATGGTCGTATTCAGAAACGTCCTTATCGAAGCCAAGTGTATAGGAGAGCCCTGAGCACCCTCCGCCACGGACTCCCATCCGGAGCACAGAGTCGGCGAGTTCGTTCTCTTTCATCAGTCGCGTCACTTCGGCTTGCGCTGCTGTCGTTAAGGTCACCATGATTCATACCTCCAGGCGGATTAACCCCACTCTAGGACAAACGGGTTCCCAATTCAATCTTCCCCTTCGAGATCGAGTACGGCCAGGAAGGCTTCTTGGGGAATCTCTACATTGCCCACGCGCTTCATACGGCGTTTCCCCTCTTTTTGCTTCTCCAGCAATTTGCGCTTACGGCTGATGTCGCCACCGTAGCACTTGGCCAACACGTTTTTGCGCAGTGCCTTGACCGTTTCGCGGGCGATGATTTTGCCCCCCAGGGCGGCCTGAACCGGAACTTCGAACTGTTGACGAGGGATGACCTCTTTCAGCTTCTCGACCAGGGCCCGGCCTACGTAGTAGGCTTTGTCGCGATGCACGATGACGGAAAGTGCATCGACCTTCTCGGCATTCACCAGGACATCGAGTTTTACCAGATCGGATTGGCGATGCCCGCGGATTTCGTAGTCCAACGAAGCATATCCGCGAGTTCGAGACTTGAGTTGATCGAAGAAGTCGGTGATGATCTCGCCCAGAGGCAGCTCGTAGTAGAGCGTGCAGCGCCCCTCGGAGGGATACTCCATGTTTTCAAAGACGCCGCGCCGCCCCTGGGCCAGATCCATGATCTGACCCACATACTCTTCTGGAGTAATGATGGTGGCCTTGACCACAGGTTCTTCAATGAATTCGATGTCCTGAACGCCGGGCAGGTCGGTGGGGTTTTGGATGCGCTTTACCGATCCGTCCTTGCAGTAGATGTCATAGACGACGCTGGGAGAGGTGGCGATCAGATTGAGGTTAAACTCGCGCTCTAACCGTTCTTGAACGATTTCCATGTGGAGCAGGCCCAGAAAGCCGCAGCGGAAACCAAATCCCAGGGCAACCGAAGTTTCCGGTTCCCAGATCAGGGCGGCGTCATTCAGTTTGAGCTTCCCCAGGGCGTCTTTCAGGTTGACGTAGTCGACCGAATCGATCGGATACAGGCCACAGTAGACCATGGGCTGCACTTCGCGGTAACCGGCAAGGGCTTCGCTGGCACCGTTCTGGGCCAGGGTGATGGTATCGCCCACCCGGGTATCGCTGATCTGGCGAATTTGCGCAACCAGGTAGCCCACATCTCCGGCCTTCAGCATCTCCACCGGAGTTTGATGGGGGCGGAAAATGCCGACTTCGTCGACGAGGAAAGTGCTCTGGGTGCTCATCATGCGGATCTCGGTGCCCTTGCGCACCTCGCCGTCGACGACCCGGAAGAAAGGAATCACCCCTCGGTACTGATCGAAGTGAGAGTCGAAAATCAGGGCCCTCAACGGCCGTGCCTGATCTCCCCGGGGGGGAGGAATGTGCTGCACCACCGCTTCCAGCACGGAATCGATTCCGATACCCTGCTTGGCCGAGATGGCAACCGCTTCGTCGGCGGGTAGTGCCAGAACTTCCTCGATCTCGTGACGTACGCGATCGGGGTCGGCGGCCGGCAGATCGATCTTGTTGATGACCGGAACGACAGCCAGATTCTGGCCCATGGCCAGGTAGTAGTTGGCCATGGTTTGGGCTTCAACGCCCTGAGCAGCATCGACTACCAGCAGGGCGCCCTCACAGGCGGCCAGTGACCGCGACACTTCGTAGGTAAAGTCGACATGGCCAGGGGTGTCGATGAGATTGAGCTGGTACTTCTGCCCGTCCTGGGCGTGATAGTGCAGAGTCACCGGATGCGACTTGATGGTAATGCCCCGCTCGCGCTCGAGATCCATGGAGTCGAGCACTTGCTCGGCCATTTCTCTCTGACTGAGAGTTCCCGTTTTTTCCAACAAACGGTCGGCCAGGGTGGACTTCCCATGGTCGATATGAGCGATAATACAGAAGTTGCGAACGTTGTCTTGCTTCAAGGCTTGGGCCTGGACTTCCAGGTTCTACGAGGCAGAACCGCGATAGGACAGCAGCGAAGTCAATTCCCCTCGATCCAGCCAGACCCCCTGACATTCCTGACACTGGTCCAGGATCAGATTGGCGATGTGGACATGCTCGCCGACCAGCATCGAAGTCTTGCGACAACGAGGGCAGGTCAGTTCGCTGGGTTTCGTCTGATTGAGCTCCACCTTGAGCCGCTCTCGCCCGCGAGAACGAGTCATCTGACTGACTTCCTGATTGTCCAGCCAGCAGCCGTTGCAGAACGGGCAGCTATCGAGGTCGATGCCGGCAAATGCCAGCACCTCCATCTGGGAGGAGCATTTTGGACAGGTCAGATTGCGCCGCTGCATAGCCCCAGGTTATCCGGCCGGCCCGGCGTTTCCTTCTGCTCGCCTCAGGTGGCTCGCAGCAGAGCCGTCAGGACCCCGCGCGATACGTTGGCGGCTGCGGGATAGCCCGCCGGCAGTTGCTGCCAGGTGGTGACGAGTTGGCGCAGGTTGGCAGCATGGTTGCCGTCTAAACGCTGGCGTCCAAGGAACTCGATCAGGGCGCTGAAAGCATTGCCCACCAGAGAAAGCTGCTCGCCGGGACGCTCGCTGGCCAAAGTAACCCCCAGCAGAGTAATGAAGTAGATCAAGCGTGCCAGCGAGGCCTCACCGAGCGACTGGACTTCGCGGCCGCAACTCACGCAGCTCAGGCACAGCAGAGCCATATACTTGGGCCCCTTGCGCGCATCCAGGGCCATAAAGCTTTGCGATAGAAGCTCGGTAAGCGTAACCCAGTCGTAGCTGATTCGAGGCAGCTGCAAAATGGTCTCGACCAGTTTGATCACGCTTTCGGTGAGCTCGGAGTCGGCATGGGCGGGTTGCAAGCTCAGGCTGTTGCGCACCGCGGTGACGGCATCGATCACGAAGTTTTCCTCGGGCGGCTTACCGTCCTTGGACTGTTGCGTGACGAGTCGAACCGCCTTGACCAGCGCCGCCAGTCGTTGAGGGTCGTCGACCCCCTGGCCGGAAAGGCTGAGATGACTGAGCAAGCACTCGGCCAGCGGTGCCGAAAATTCCTGGCGTCCCTGGCCGTCCACCAAGCTGGAATAGAGTTGCACGGCCCGCTCGAAATCCTGGGAGGCCAGTTCGTTTTCCTGCGCCTGTTGATAGCAGCGACCACGCTGGGCCAGCATGGCCGCCAGTTGGGGGAAGAGGTCGCCATCATCCCCCTTGGCCGCCAGTGACATCAGCAGTTCGATGCCCGGGTTCAGGTCTTCCACCGCCGCCACCAGCTCGCCCTGGCCCACGTAGAGTTGGGCCCGCTCCTGCAAGACTTTGGAAAGCGGCCGTCGCAGCTCGTCCCGACCCTGCCCCAGCAAAATGCTGAGCACCTGTGAGGCCTGGGAGAGGTCGGCGATAGCGGGCTGCACGTGGCCGGCGACCTGCAACATTTTGGAGCGGCTGCGATAGAGCTCGGAAAATTCTTTGCCGAGGTGCAACTGGCCCTCTTCCACGATCAGCGGTTGCATCGTTTGGATCGCCAGCTCGTAGTCATTGTAGGCCTGTTCGAAGCCCTGACCATCGGCCGCAACGCGGGCGCGGACCTGCAACGCATCGCAGAGGTAGAGTCGGAAGTCCATTTGGGAGAACTGCGCTGAAACACGCTTGATAAGGTCGATCAGGCGCCCCAGTTCCTCGGTGGCCTTGGGCAACAGTCCGACCTGTTGCAGGTTCTGGCTGCGTTGAAGCGAGGTGCGGAAAACGTCTTCAAAGTATTCGGCCTTGCCCTGATCCAGCAGAGCGGAGAAATGCTCCGAGCTGCGCTGGACTTCTTCTTCGGCAGCGCCGTATTCCTTGAGCAAAATGCTGATGGCACTGCTGACGAGCTGGTTTCGGCTGATTTCGTCGAGCCAGGGTCCTTTGCGGTCTTTGCTCCAGAGCTCTTTGTAGCGTCGGGTCGACTCGTTACAGGCTTCGCGGGCCGAATGAATATCGCGCAGACTGAGCAACGTTCGGGCCAGACGACGATAGGCCAGGGCCAGCTCGTCCTGGAGATGGCCCTGACCTTCTTTTTCAACCAGTGTGCCAAGTAGCTGCAACGCCTTGGAAAGCTCGTTCTTGGCCAGCTGGCTCTGGGCACTGCGTTCCAGGATTTCGCCCCGGGTTGAATAGGTCCGAGCCAGCAGCGCACGCCGGTCTCCCTGGCTCCCCACTTCGAGCGCCTCGGCGGCGCGGGTAACCTCTTTGAGGGCCTTTTCCATCTGGCGCGACACCAGCGAACTGACGGCCAGATCTCCGTAGGCCTCGGCCACGTTGACGAGCAGTTCCTGATCGCCGCTCGAAGAGAGCGCCTCGGTGTGAATCTTCAAGGCTCGCTCGAAATCTTCCCGAGCCTCCATGGGGCGCAACAACTTCAGACGTGCACGTCCTCGCAGCGAATGCAATCGGGCGCGCACGATGGGCGACTGCTCTGCGGCCAGTTCCAGAGCGCGCGCGCTGTCCTCGGCCACTTCGGCAAACAAGCCCTGAAGCGCACCCAACTCGGCCCGAGTGGAGTAAATGCTCAGGAGTTGCTCGTCGACCTTTTCCCCGGCTTGTTGAAGGGTGCTGAGCAGCTGTTGAGCTGCGCTCAGATCTTGCTGACAGGCGTCGGTCTGACGGTCCTCACGTTGCAGTTCCGCCCTTTGGAGATAGGCATCGACCAGCGGCCGCAGCTGATCCTGGCGCCCTTCCTGGAGCAGTTGAACCATCCAGTCGATGGCCTTGCCCAGGTCTCGTATGGCTTCCTTGCCGGTGTAGGTTTGCGCCCGCAGGCGATGAGCTTCAGCCAGGTGTTCTCGATGGTCGAGTCGGCCTTCATCCAGCAACTGGGTGCTGAGGGCAATGGCCTTGGCAAAATCGCGTTGGGCCTTGTCGGTCTGGCCGATGCCCAGGTAGCTCTTACCCCGGCAGATGTGGGCCTTTTCCAAAGGACTGCGAATCTCTTCAGCGCTGCCTTTTTCTTGCAGGCCCGTCAGCAGGGCAACCGCTTTTCCGGCTTCGACCAGGGCCTCTTCGTGTGAGGAGCCCGACTGGTGCAAGCCAGCCAGCTGCAAGTGACACCATGCCTGCTCTCGAGCCAATCGGTCGTCGCCACCCTCGGCCAGTCGGGTAAACAGGTTCAGGGCCTGGCCCAGGCTGCGGACCGCCTCACCATTCCGTTCGAGTGCAGCCAGAATAGAGGCTTCGTTGCGGTGGGCCAGGGCCAGTTGGGGACGAAGGTCGTCTCGGCCCATGTCTTCCACAAGATCGGTGAAAAGCTCCAAGGCCTTTTGACTGTCGACGAGTGCCTCGTCGACTTGCTTGAGGGCAAATCGGATTTCACTACGTCGATTGTGAGCCGCGGCCAGGCCGTTGCGGAACTGAGTTTGTCGCTCCTGATTGACGAGGGCGTCAAAGAGGGTTACCGCCTTGTCCAGATCGGTCAAAGCACGCTCGCGACGCTGCAGATTCAGGTAGGTCAGACCCCTGCTGTTGAGCGCCCAGGCCCACTCATCGCGCAGATCGTCACGCTGATGCTCTTCCACCAGCAGTCTGAGGCATTCAGCCCACATGTCGAGAATGGTGAGCTTTTGATGCTGCCGCGAGGTGGCTTCAAGTGCCTGGCAGACGTCGATGCGCTTCTTTTGAAGCTCCTTATTGCGCACGACCCATTCCAGAACCGTGCTGTCCTGACACAGGAGACTCCATCGGTAGAGGCGGTAGAAATGGGTGCGAGCCCACTCTCGGCCTTGCTCGGTTTGAAGCTTCAGTTCACCGGCTTGTTGCAGAGTGTGGACCACCCACCCAGTAAGAATTCGACAGACCGCCGAGAACGCGTCCTGGTTGTGGTTGATGAAAAAGTCGCGCAGGCTCTCGTGGGCCAGGTCGACACATTGGAACAATCCCGAACGGTTGGGCAACAACAGGCCGGGCATATGCTGGACTACGAATTCGATGGTGTCGACGCTGACCCCCCAGCCGTCGAGGTCGTCCCAGTTGAGCGGCTCAAAAGCGGCGCACAGGCACATCAGAAAATGCTGGGTGGTGGCGAGGCGCTGGGGATACTTCTGCTTGAGTTGTTCCAACAGCGTGGGATAGAGGTTCTGAAGATGGGGCGCGTTGTCGCCCTCGATCAAGCCCGACTGGAATGCCTGGGCGGCGAGTCGTGTGTAGTGCATGCGAAACTCGTTGACCTGATTGAGTTTCTGGCGAGTTCTGGGATCGTTCTGAAGAGCCGGCAGGGAGGCGATTTCCTGGTCGAGTCGGGTTCGGTATTCTGCCAGAGCAGGCTCTAGCACCGAACGGACAACCTGGGATTCTTCCAGAGTTTTGAGTTGGTTCAGGAAAGCTTCGCTAGCGTCGGGACGGTAACTGACCACGAGGTAACAATTCTCTGGCAGCGAGGGAGGCAGAAAATCGGCGGGGGAAACAAACCCGGGCTGATAGGACTGACGACGGTCCAACTCATCTAGATACAGCAGAATTGGGCCCCGGTTATGGACCGATAGGCTTGCCAGGTAGGCCGCAAAGCGTTCTTGACGTCGCGGGTTTGGAAACTTGGAGGCCAGATCGTGCAGCGTCGGCCGTTCCAGGGGCAGCACTCGGTGGGTGCGCGGTGCTTGATTTCCTGCGATGGAATCATTCAGGGTCTCGATGAAGGTTTCGTGGTCGCCATAGGGACGTCGGACAACTTTAAGATAGGCGACTTTGATGCCGCGCGGGTGCACCTGGCTGGCAGCCCCTTCGCAGAAAGAGCCGAAGAACGACTTGCCGACTCCCGACTCTCCTTCGAGCAGCAGATAGCCCCCACGTGCCTTATTGAACAGGCCCTTGAGTTGCTCCAGCGCATAGCTGAAATCGAACTTTGAGGACATTTCGGTCAGGCGCGCAATGATGGGATCGAGAAGCGTTCTTTCGCTGGTGCTCCAGGGTTGCCAGGGGGGGGCCGGAGGTCCGGCGTTCAGGTCGAAATGATAGCTGTCGTATTCTTCGATTTCCTCGGGAACTTCAATGACCGCCACCGCGGCAGGTACTTCTAGCGGAGGTGGGGGCGCAGTCACCACGGGCTCGTCGACGACGGCCTCGACAGGCGGAGGCACGGGCACTACGGGTTCAGCGACGACGGCCTCAATGGGCGGAGGCGTGGGCACTACGGGTTCAGCGACGACGGCCTCAATGGGCGGCGGCACGGGCACTACGGGTTCAGCGACGACGGCCTCAATGGGCGGCGGCACGGGCACCACGGGTTCAGCGACGACGGCCTCGATGGGCGGCG
>CAZYPN010000062.1:0-8272 GCA_964649085.1 uncultured Burkholderiales bacterium
ACAACTACCATCAACACATGAGCCTAGATCGCAGGCAAAAAGTGCAAACCAAGCACCGCTCTCACTCCCCACAGCCCCCCCATGAGCCTCGATCGCAGGCACAAAGTGCACACCCCCCACCCCCCCCGAATTCACTCCACCACAAAAACCAGCAGGAAAACACTAATCCACCAAAGCATAAGCACAAAACCACACACAATAAGGACTAACCCAAAATGATTAAGTCTATCCCACTGGTTGCCCTCGGCCTGCTGGCCCTCCTGGGGCTGTTCCTCCCCAACGCGGCCGTCTCTGGCGGAGGCGCCCCCAACCCTGGCGACACCGCCTGGATGCTCACAGCCACGGCTCTGGTGCTGCTTATGACCCCCGGGCTCTCCTTCTTCTACGGGGGCATGGTCACGCGCAAGAATGTCCTGTCCACCATGCTGCAAAGCTTCGTGGCGATGGGAGTGGTCAGCTTGCTGTGGGTGGTGGTGGGCTTCAGCCTCTGCTTTGGCGACAGCCTGGGGGGCGTCATCGGCAATCCCCTCACCTTCTTCATGTTGCGAGGAGTCGGCGGCCACACCCACCCCGACCTGTCTCCCACCATACCTCTGGTGCTCTTCGCGCTGTTCCAACTCAAATTCGCCATCATCACTCCGGCCCTGATCACCGGGTCGTTTGCCGAACGCGTCCGTTTCTCAAGCTACATCCTCTTCATGATCCTCTTCTCCTTGCTGATCTATCCCCCGCTGGCCCACGCCACCTGGCACCCCGAAGGTTGGCTGCGCAAAATGCACGTGCTCGACTTCGCCGGCGGCACGGTGGTCCACATGTCGGCCGGATTCGCCGCTCTGGCGGGCGCTCTCTATCTGGGCCGCCGCCGCCAGCCGTCCCACCAACCCGCCAACATTCCCTTTGTCCTGCTGGGCACCGGCATGCTCTGGTTTGGCTGGTTTGGTTTCAACGCCGGTTCTGCCCTGGCCGCCAACGACGTCGCCAGTCTGGCCTTTCTCACCACCAACACCGCCTCAGCCGCGGCCATGCTGGCCTGGATGTTCTTCGACGTGGCCCTGGGTCGCAAACCCACCGCCCTGGGGGCATGTATCGGAGCCGTGGTGGGCCTGGTGGCCATCACGCCAGCGGCGGGTTTTGTTACCGTGGGCTCCAGCATCTTCATCGGAGCCACCGCCTCCATTCTCAGCAACCTGGCCTGCTCGTTCAAAGGCAAAACCAGCCTCGACGACACCCTCGACGTCTTCCCTTGCCATGGCCTGGGCGGCATCGTCGGCATGATCCTCACGGGCGTGTGTGCCCAGGAGGTCGGCCTGTTGGCCGGCCACAGCCAGACCTTTCTGGCCCACCTCATGGCCCTGGTGGCGGTAAGCCTCTACACCTTCGGCGGCTCGTTTGCCCTCTACTGGGTCACCGACCGTATTCTGCCGCTGCGCGTTCCGGCCAGCGAAGAACTTCTCGGGCTTGACCTGTCCCAACATGGGGAAAGCTTGGGCGAGCAGGCCGCCTGAGGATTGCAACCCGCTTGTAGCCCGACTCCTTGAAACTGAACGCCATCATGCATTTCGCCAACCAGAAAGATGCCTGCGGAACGGGCTTTGTGGCCCGCCTCGACGGGCGCGCCCATCACTCCATTCTCACTATGGCCCTGCAGGCGCTGGCCAACCACGCCCATCGCGGAGCCCAAGGGGCCGATCGCCTCACGGGGGACGGCGCCGGAGTCTCCACCCAGATCCCCTTCGCCTTCCTGCGCCGGGCCTGCGCCCCGCTCTTTCCCATGCCCGACAAAGCCGAAGATCTGGCCGTGGCCATGGTGTTTTTGCCACTGACGCACTCGGGCCAGCGCTCGGCCGCCCGTCGCATCCTCGAGGAAAGCCTGCGCCAGCACGGCGCCCGACCGCTGGGCTGGCGCGAAGTGCCCCTCAACCTCGAGGCCATCGGTCCTCGCGCCCTTTCTTCCCGGCCCCACATCCAGCAACTGATGGTCGAGCGTCACCACATTCCGCTGGAGCGCTTCGAGGCCACCCTCTATCGGGCTCGCCGCCGGGCCGAGCGCCAGGCCCGAGAGGCCGCCATCGAGGGCTTCTACGTGGCCTCGCTCTCGTGCAAAACCCTGGTTTACAAGGGCCTGTGCATGGCCGACCAGCTGGGCCGCTTCTATCCCGACCTGCAGCAGCCCGATTACGAAACGGCCGTGGCCCTGTTCCACCAGCGCTACAGCACCAACACCGTGCCCGCCTGGGCGCTGGCTCAGCCCTTCCGCATGATCTGTCACAATGGCGAATTCAACACCCTGCAGGGAAACTGGAACTGGATTCGCGCCCGCGAAACGGCCCTGCACATCAGTGGCCTCGACCGCGACGTCGAAGACCTCATCCCCATCATCGCCCCGGGCGTATCCGACTCGGGCGCCTTCGACAATGTGCTCGAGTTCTTCCATCGCAACGGTCGCGAGCTTCTGCCCAGCCTGGCCATGATGGTGCCCGAAGTATGGGAAAACGTCCCCGAGGGCGACATCCCCAGTCACTGGCGCGACCTCTACTCCTACCTCTCGTGCATGATGGAGCCCTGGGACGGTCCGGCGGCCGTGTGCTTTTTCGACGGACTGCGCGTGGGCACGCTGCTCGACCGCAACGGCCTTCGACCCATGCGCTACACCGTCATGCGCGACGGCCTGGTGGTGGCGGCCTCGGAAGCCGGTTGCGTGCAGCTCGACGACGCCCAGGTGGTCAAGCGTGGCATGCTCGGCCCCGGCGAAATCTTGCTCGTCGACACCCAGGAGCAAAAGCTGCTCACCAACCACGACATCAAAGAGCGCCTTTCCCAACGCCACCCCTACCACGACTGGCTGCGCCAGCGAGTGGTGCCGCTGCCCGTCGAGGCCCTGCGCAACGTCGAAGCTCCTCTCGACCCGCTGCAGGGGCCGATCAAGCTGGACAAGCGCCAGGTATTGTTGGCCCGCCAGCGCGTCTTTGGCTATACCCACGAAGACGAAGTCACCGTTTTGCGCCCCATGATTTCCAGCGGCCAGGAGCCGGTGGGCTCCATGGGCGACGACACCCCTCCGGCCGTGCTGTCGCGCATCCAACGCCCGCTGTTTCACTTCTTCCGCCAGCGCTTCGCCCAGGTCACCAACCCGGCCATCGATCCCCTGCGCGAGCAGATGGTGATGTCGGTACGCACGCTGCTGGGCCGGCGCCCCAACGTGCTCACCGAGGCCCCCGAAGTCACGCGGCTGCTGGAGCTGCCCGGCCCCATCCTCAGCAGCGGCGCCTTCGAGCACCTGCTGAACCAGAACCCGCGCCACTTCCCCAACATCGTTTTGCGCCCGGTGTGGCCCGTGCAAAGCGGCTCTCAGGCCCTCGAGCAGTGCCTGGAACTGATCTGTGACGAGGCCGAACAGGCCGTGCGCCACGGCGCCAACATCGTGGTGCTCTACGATGGCGACGTCAACCCCTTCCGCGCCCCCATTCCCTCGCTGCTGGTCACCAGCGCCGTGCACCATCGGCTGGTGGCCACGGGGCTGCGCCTCTCGGCTTCCATCGTGGTAGCCAGCGGCGAACCCCGCGAAGTCCACCATTTCGCCTGCCTGCTGGGCTATGGCGCCGACGCCATCTACCCCTACCTGGCCCTGGAAACCATCCAGGACATTCGCGAAGCCGGTGAAGATTCTCAGCTCAACTTCATTCGAGCCGTGGAAAAGGGCCTGCTCAAAATCATGGCCAAAATGGGCATCAGCCTGCTCTCGTCCTATCGCGCCGGCCAGGTGTTTGAAATCCTCGGGCTCGACCAGCAGCTGGTCGAGCGCTACTTTCCCAACACCCCCTCGGTGCTCGGTGGGGCTCGCCTCGAAGAAATCGCCCGCGACATCTCCACCTGGCATCAGCAGGCCTACGAGTGCGAAAGCCCTTCCAAACTGTCCAGCTATGGCTTCTACAAATACAAGAAAGACGGCGAAGCCCATCGCTTCGCCCCGGCCGTGGTCAAGGCCATGCATCACATGGTCCAGGCCGGCAGCCAGGCCCTGAAAAGCCAGGCCAATCCCTTCGAGGTCTTCGCCCAGGAAGTGCCCGGTTACGATGCCTACCTGGCCAGCCTGGCCCTGAGCCCCATCAGCCTGCGCGACCTGCTGGGCTTCGTCCAGCACCGCCAGCCCCTGGCCCTCGACCAGGTCGAGAGCCTGCAAAGCATCGTGCGGCGCTTTTCCACCGGGGCCATGAGCCACGGCAGCCTCTCGCTTGAAGCCCACGAAACCCTGGCCCGCGCGCTCAACCAGCTGGGAGCCGCTTCCAACTCGGGCGAGGGAGGCGAAGACCCCAGCCGTTTTGTGGGCCACGCCAACTCCAAAATCAAACAGGTGGCCTCGGGCCGATTTGGCGTCACCCCTGGCTACCTGCTTTCGGCCCAGGAGTTGCAAATCAAAATGGCCCAGGGCTCCAAGCCCGGCGAGGGCGGACAAATTCCCGGCCACAAAGTCACCGACGAAATCGCCCGCATCCGCCACACCCGCCCTGGGGTCACCCTGATCAGCCCCCCACCCCACCACGACATCTACTCGATCGAGGACCTGTCCCAGCTCATTCACGACCTCAAGCGCATCCACCCCGAGGCCGCCATCAGCGTCAAGCTGGTCAGCGAAGACGGCGTGGGCACAGTAGCAGCCGGCGTAGCCAAAGGCTTTGCCGACATCATCCAGATCAGCGGCTGCGAAGGGGGCACCGGAGCCTCGCCCCTGTCGTCCATCAAATTCGCCGGCATGCCCTGGGAGCTGGGGCTGGCTCAGGTACAGCAAACCCTGATCGCCAACGGCCTGCGCGAAAAAGTGCGCCTGCGCGTCGACGGTGGCCTCGTATCAGGACGCGACGTGCTGGTGGCCGCCGTGCTCGGAGCCGACGAATTTTCCTTCGGCACCTCGGCTCTGCTGGCCGAGGGCTGCTTAATGGCTCGCAGCTGCCACAACAACAAATGCCCCGTGGGCATCGCCTCCCAGGCCGCCGAGCTGCGGGCCAAATTTCCCGGCACTCCCGAGGGCGTCATCACCTACCTGCTGGGAGTGGCCCACGAAGTGCGCCACTGGCTGGCGCGCCTGGGCGTGCGCAGCCTCGAAGAGATCATCGGGCGCAGCGAGTTCCTCGAGCAGGTCGTCACCGGCCCCGAGGCCCACTTCCTCGACCTCTCGGGGCTGCTCTGGCGCCCTCGCGATGACATGTATCGTCACCATGGCGGCGAGCGAAACCAGGCCGGCAAGCGCGGTCGCGACCTCGACCAGGACATCATCGACCAGCTCCAACGCCAGCCCGAGCTGCCCCGCACCCTGGGCCCCCTCGACATCTACAACACCGACCGCACCCTGGGGGCACGCCTGACCCACTACCTGCTGCGCCAATATGGCATTTCCGGTCACGGCTCGGCCCTGCCCGAGGGCAGCCTGAAGCTCAAACTGCGCGGCAGCGCCGGCCAGAGTTTCGGCGCCTTCGGCACCGCCGCCCTGCACCTCGAACTCGAAGGTCAGGCCAACGACTACGTGGGCAAAGGACTGCAAGGTGGCGAAATCGTGCTCAAGCCCTTCGCCGCCTCGCAACAGCTGCCCAGCGAACAGAACTGGATCGCCGGCAACACCGCCCTCTACGGCGCCACCGGGGGCACCCTCTGGGCAGCCGGACGCGTGGGCATGCGCTTCGCCGTAAGAAACTCCGGGGCCACCGCCGTGGTCGAGGGCACCGGAGAACACGCCTGTGAATACATGACCGGCGGCAGCGTGGTGGTGTTGGGATCGGTAGGGCGCAACTTCGGGGCCGGCATGACCGGCGGCCTGGCCTACGTCTACGACGTGGCCGACGACCTGCGGGCCAAACTCAACAGCGAGTCAGTCACGGCCGAACCCCTCAACGACTCCGACCTCAAACGCCTTGAACAGCTCCTGCGCCAGCATCTCGAGCGCACCGGCAGCAACCAGGCCCAACGCATCCTGCGCGACTGGACTCAAGAACAACAGCGCTTCCTCCGGGTCTCCCCGCTGGCCCAGGTCGCTCCCACCCCAACCCCCCAGGCCGCCCTATCCGGGAGCCCAGGCTAAAAGAAAGGGGAGAGAAGGGTCAAACTCCGTCAGCCATCCATTTCGGGTCCAGGTCAGCAACTCGTCATCGGGGAAACGGAAGACCAACTGCCGGCCGACGTTTCACTCGGCTTTTCCTGAGAGAAGGCCCTGTCGGGCTCCAGGCGGTTCAGATGAAGAGTTCTGAGCAGGTAACCGTGACGATTTCCGTGGACCCTCAGAGAGTGGAAATGATCATTGACGAGGAGATAGTGGCTCTCGTCAAAGCATGTGTCGGGCTCGAGGAGCGAAATGAAGCTCAACCGGGCTTGCCCGGCGTCCACATTCCCCTCATAGCTGACTTGCGTCGGATAAGGGTCTTCTGCCAGCAGAAGGTGTCCCCTACGGGGGTCATAGTCCTCGGGGGTATTGTCCCTCTTACGAAACTCGTCGATCCAAACCTTTGCTGATTCAGATCCTCAAGAGCATTGTCGGGACGCACCTCCTTCTTCTTGATGTCTGGCAGCTCGCTATACTGCTGAAAGTACAGCGCAAGCTGTCGGACTTTTGAAAAACCAGAAAACACCGGCATAAGGGAATCTCCTCTCGTTTCGAGGACAATAGCCCAGGAGACTCTCGAGGTGGTGAACTGGGCATGGCGATTGCATGAACTTTCTTATTTGTCGCGGTCGCAACCTCCGCAGGGGGCTCTGCCGGAGCCCGGGGCTCTGCCGGAGCCCGGGGCTCGGCCTGCCCTGCGCCCGCCTGTCGCAACGGAAGGTAGCAGGTCGGTCAAGCCTCGCTCAGGGCTTGAGCGCCTGGCTGGTGGTTAAGTAGGCTGGCAGGTGGTCCTCAACCTTATCGCCAAATATAACCAAGTAGGTTAGTCTGCACCATGGAAAAGCGAAGCCCGCAATACTCCGATCATCGAATGTGTCAAGACGTCTACCGGCCGACCACGTCGGCAGGTGAGGTGTACGTGAAGCTGACCGTGGTGGACGAAGTGCTGATCGTGTCTTTCAAGGAACTATGAAATGAAGTGCCTTCAATGCGTCCCGACAGTGGAGCTTGTTCGAGACACCCGCGACCTGACCTATACCTACAAAGGCGAGACCACGCTGATTCCGAGCGTGACCGGCGACTTTTGCCCGGCCTGTGAAGAAGTGGTTCTGGATGCCGCCGAGTCGTCCAGAGTCAGTGCCGCCATGCTTGAGTTTAATAAGCAAGTGAACGCTACCATTGTCGACCCGAGCCTGATCGCGAGTATTCGCAAGAAACTCTCGCTAGATCAGCGTGAAGCTGCGGAGATTTTCGGTGGAGGAATTAACGCATTTTCCCGTTACGAAAGCGGGAAAACCAAGCCCCCTCTGGCTTTGGTCAAATTATTGAAGCTGCTAGATCGCCACCCTGAATTGCTCAACGAGGTTAGAACGGCGTAAGCTGTGGAGACGGGCATGGTCGTTGAGAATGGCCAACACCAATGCCAGAAAAGGGCTGGGCCCTGTAGAGGCTGTGCCTATAACCAAGACTGACCATCGGCCCTGCACCGGAAACCTTTCAATTGCAAGGCCGAATCTTTTTCTCTACTCAGGCCGCAACGACGCATACACCGTCTGTCGACTCACGCCCAGCTCGCGCGCCACCTCGCTCACCCTGGCCCCCTCGGCCAGGCGCTCCCTCACCCGCACCACCTGGTCGGGGCCAGGGCTCGCTGGCGTTCCAGGATCAGCGACCGCTCGAACTCGGCCACCGCCCCCAGCAGCGACAGCATCAAGCGCGACAAGGGGGTGGCCTCCAACACCGGCTTCAAAGCACAGGTTCTCGCGCACAAAGCGCACCTCCACCCCCTTGCGGTTCAGCCCCTCCACCACGGCCAGCAGATCGGCCAGGTTGCGAGCCAGCCGGTCCATCGAGTGGACGAACAGCACGTCGCCGCGCCGCAGATAGCGCTCGGCCTCTTCCCAGGCCGGTCGCTTCAGGTCCTTACCGCTGGCCCGATCCTCGAAAAGCTCGTCTAACGCCAGCCCCTCCAACTGCCGATCGCTTGCTGACCCATCGTGCCTCCCGTGTCCAAGTAGACTCTTGGACCCACCTGTCAGAAAACCCGTGCCACCCACCCCAGATGGACACACCCGAAGAAGTCGCGCCCCGGCCACCAGGGGCCAGGAAAGCTTTCGCATGGGTTGGAGTTTGTGGCGTTCCAATCGCCACAATGAGGCACCAAAGCGCCACATCCAAGGCTCC